>NZ_WNKT01000004.1 GCF_009720725.1 Allochromatium palmeri | reverse complement strand
TTGAGTACCGGCGAGGTCATCCCCGCCAACCCGGCGCTCAAGAAGAACCTCAAGCGTTTGCAGCGCCGACAACGGACACTGTCGCGCAAAGTCAAAGGCAGCCGACGCCGAGCGAAAGCCAAGCTCAAGGTGGCCCGGCTGCATCAGCGGATCAGAAACCAACGTCAGGCGGTGCTCCATGAACTGTCCGATCACCTGACCCGCACCTATCAGGTCATCACGATTGAAGACCTGAACGTCACTGGAATGACGAAGAACCGCCGACTCGCCCGCGCCGTCTCCGATGCCGGCTTTGGCGAGTTACGGCGGCAGATCGAATACAAGGCCCAATGGCGCGGCGTGACCGTCATCATCGCGGATCGATGGTTTCCATCCTCCAAGACCTGTCACGCCTGCGGTCAGACCCACGACATGCCGCTGTCGCAGCGCACGCTGGTCTGCGACTGTGGGCACGTCATGGATCGCGACCTCAACGCCGCCAAAAACCTTGATCAGTATGGTCGCGACGCGCTCAGGCGAGACCTTAAACGCACGTAAGAGTCAGGTAAGACGGGTTCGCCCGCACTGGCGTTGACGACGTGAACAGACTTATTCAGCTTCGTGCAAGTTTGGGTAGGTTTTTATGAGCGGTTGCTCCACACTCTACAGCGAAGACATGCAACACGGGTAAAACATCGATGGCCGTCTAACCATCGTCAATCCCTTTGTCCGGAACTGAGTAGACCTGCATCGCCAATGAAAATCCTCACCTATCGCGGCCTCGATCCGGCGAAGATCCCCGGCTACGACAAGCTCACCGCCTATCTGGCCGCCGACGATTTCCGTTCCGCCGAGGTCAAGAAGGTCGGTGACAATCTCTATCGCGCGCGGCTCGATCGCAGCAACCGGATGCTGTTCGCGCTCTATCGTCATCAGGACGAGTGCTACGCCCTGATGCTCGAATACATCCCCGCCCATGCCTACGACAAGTCGCGCTTTTTCGCGCACGGCGCCCAGATCGACGAAGACCAGATTCCAGCCGTCGCCCCCGAGATCGCGGACGCGGCGCCCGAGCTGCCCTATCTCAATCCCCGACTGCCCCGATTCCATCTGCTCGACAAGGTGCTGTCCTTCGACGACGAGCAGGACGCGATCTACCACCAGCCGCCGCCGCTCATCATCATCGGCTCGGCCGGCAGCGGCAAAACGGCGCTGACTCTGGAGAAGATGAAGGAAACGCGCGGCGACGTGCTCTATGTCACCCGCTCGGCCTTCCTGGTCCAGAACGCGCGCACGCTCTACTACGCCAACGGCTGGGAGCGCGAGGATCAGGAGGTCGATTTCCTCTCCTTCCGCGAGTATCTGGAGAGCATCCAGGTGCCGACGGGTAAGGAGATCACGCCGCGCGCCTTCGCCGCCTGGGCCGATCGTCAGCGTCTGCCCAAGGCGCTCAAGGACAGCCATCAACTGTTCGAGGAGTTCCAGGGCGCGATCACGGGCGCCGATCCCGAACGGCCCTGTCTCAGCCGCGAGGACTATGTCGCGCTCGGCGTCAAGCAGTCGATCTATCCGCCCGAAGTCCGGGCCGAGGTCTATGACCTGTTCGAAAAGTATCGGCGCTTCCTCGACGAACAGGGCTGGTTCGACGCCAATCTGGTCAGTCACGCCTGGCTTGAACAGGTCCAGCCGCGTTATGACTTCGTGGTCGTCGACGAGGTGCAGGATCTGACTAATGTCCAGCTGCTGCTCATCCTGCGCGCCCTGCGCGATCCGACCCAGTTCCTGCTGTGCGGCGACTCGAACCAGATCGTCCATCCCAACTTCTTCTCCTGGTCCAAGGTCAAGACCCTGTTCTGGCGCGAGCAGGGCGATGGAATTTCGGCGGATCTGATCCGCATCCTCAACGCCAACTTCCGCAACTCGCCCCAGGTCACAGCCATCGCCAACCGGCTGCTGCACGTCAAGCACGCCCGCTTCGGCTCGGTGGACCGCGAGAGCAATTATCTGGTGCGCAGTTGCGGTCCGACACGCGGGCGCGTGGTCCTGCTCCAGGACAACGACCGCGTCAAGCGCGATCTCGACCAGCGCACGGCCGCCTCGGCGCGCTTCGCCATCCTGGTGCTGCATCCGGAACAGAAGGCCGAGGTGCGCCGCTTCTTCCGCACCCCGCTGGTGTTCTCGATCCACGAGGCCAAGGGGCTGGAATACGAAAACGTGCTGCTGTACGGCTTCATCTCCAGCGAGGACAAGCGTTTTCGCGAGATCGCCGGCGATCTCAGTCGGGCGGATCTGGAAGGCGAGCTGCGCTATGCGCGTGTCCGCGACAAGGGCGACAAGTCGCTGGAGATCTACAAGTTCTACATCAATGCCCTGTATGTGGCCGTGACCCGCGCGGTGAAGAACCTGTACCTGATCGAGCCGCAGTCCAAACATGGTCTGCTGGCACTGCTGGGACTGGGTGAGGCGCTGGCCGAGGTCGACGAGGTCGAGAGCACGCAGTCGAGTCTGGAGGAATGGCGTCACGAGGCGCATCGCCTCGAACTCCAGGGCAAGGAGGAGCAGGCAGCCGAGATCCGCGAACAGATCCTCAAGCAGCGCGGTGTGCCCTGGGCGGTGCTCCAGGGCGAGGCGCTGGCCGAGCTGGAAGACAAGGCGCTCCAGAAGGGCGAGAAGAAGGCGCGGATCGCGCTCATGGAATACGCCCTGGTCTATCGGGATCAGCGCCTGCTCAATGCCCTGATCCAGGGCGGCTTCAAGACCGCGCAGCATCCGGACAAGGCGATGCCGCTGCTCGAACGCACCCACTATCTGCCCTATACGCTCAAGCAGCCGAGCGCGGTGCTGCGCCAGATCGATCAATACGGGGTCGACTTCCGCAACGTCTTCGGCCAGACCCCATTGATGATCGCCAGCCGCATGGGCAATGCCGAGCTGGTCGAGGTGTTACTCGATCGCGACGCCGACACCAGTCTGACCGACGGCAACGGACTCAACGCCTTCCAGATCGCCCTGGAGCGGGCCTGTGCCGATGCGCGCTTCGCCCGTTCCAAGCTGCCGGCCCTGTTCACGCGGCTGGCGCCGCCCCATCTCGACATCCAGGTCGACGGACGCCTGATCCGGCTCGATCAGCGGCACATGGAATATCTGATGCTTTGCATCGCCATGGTGCTGTTCTATCAACGTCTCGGCGAACGCTGGGCCAGACGGCGTCAGGCGCTCTCGGCGGTGGAGTTCGCCGAGCTGCTGGAACACTTTCCGGATAGCGTGGTGCCCGAGCGGCGCAAGAAGCGCACCTATATCTCCTCGATCCTGTCGAAGAACGAGGTCAGCCGCGAGGATCGCTACAACCGCAAGCTGTTCCTGCGTCTGCGCCACGGCCAGTATCTGATCAATCCTCGTCTGGCCCTGCGCGTCGAGGGCGAGTGGCGCCGCATCTACAGCCTGCTCCAGCCGCAGCGACTGGCCGCCGAGCTGCGCGATGCCGTCCATTGGGGTAACTTCGTGTGGGATCCGAACACCGAGGCCGAACAGGCCATGACGGAATTACGGACCCTTTTGAAAGATCTGGAGGCGGGACAGACGCCCAAGTGACGCCCTGACACCTGCATTGCTAAATCGAATCCTCAGTATTTAATCATTTTCCGATCCAGGTATACTTGCAACTTTGTCTAAACCGACATCGTCTCGCAACGTCTCCCTGGAAGCGACATGACCCACAAGCCCGATATCGATCCGCAAGAGACTCAGGAATGGCTCGACTCGCTCGAAGCCGTGCTGGAGAACGAGGGCGTCGAGCGCGCCCATTTCCTGCTCGAACGCCTGATCGACAAGGCCCGCCGCTCGGGCGCCTATCTGCCCTATAGCGCCAACACCGCCTATCTGAACACCATCCCGGTCCAGGCCGAACGGCCCTTTCCGGGCGATCTGGCGATGGAGCGGCGCATCCGTTCACTGGTGCGCTGGAATGCCATGGCCATGGTGGTCCAGGCCAACCGCCTCTCGACCGAGCTGGGCGGACACATCTCCAGCTTCGCCTCCTCGGCGACCCTGGTCGATGTCGCTTACAACCACTTCCTGCATGCACGCACCAAGGATCATGGCGGGGATCTGGTGTTCTTCCAGGGCCACACCGCGCCCGGTATCTATGCGCGCGCCTTTCTCGAAGGGCGGCTGAGCGAGGACCAGCTTCACAACTTCCGGCAGGAGGTCGACGGCCATGGATTGCCCTCCTATCCGCATCCCTGGCTGATGCCCGGCTTCTGGCAGTTCCCGACGGTGTCGATGGGGCTCGGGCCGCTGATGGCCATCTATCAGGCGCGCTTCATGCACTATCTGCGTGATCGTGGACTGGTCAACACCGCCGGGCGCAAGGTCTGGGCTTTCCTCGGCGACGGCGAGATGGACGAGCCGGAATCCCTGGGCGCAATCTCGCTGGCCGCGCGCGAGCGGCTCGACAATCTGGTGTTCGTGGTCAACTGCAACCTGCAACGCCTCGACGGCCCGGTGCGCGGCAACGGCAAGATCATCCAGGAACTGGAGGCTGTGTTCCGGGGCGCGGGCTGGAACGTCATCAAGGTCGTCTGGGGCCGCTACTGGGATCCGCTGTTCGCGCGCGACACGCTGGGGCTGCTGCTCAAGCGCATGGAGGAATGTCTCGACGGCGACTATCAGGCTTACAAGGCCAAGGGCGGCGCCTACACCCGCGAGCACTTCTTCGGTAAGTACGCCGAACTCAAAGCGATGGTCGCCAATATGTCGGACGAGGACATCTGGCGGCTCAACCGTGGCGGTCATGATCCGATCAAGGTCTTCAATGCCTATGCCGCCGCCATGACCTGCACCGGCCAGCCGACCGTGATCCTGGCCAAGACGGTCAAGGGTTATGGCATGGGCGTGGCCGGTGAGGGCATGAACATCACCCACTCGCAGAAGAAGATGGGCGAGACCGCGCTGCGTGCCTTCCGCGACCGCTTCAACATCCCGATCTCGGACGATCAGATCGACGCCACGCCCTTCTACAAGCCGGCGCCCGACAGTGCCGAGAGTCAGTATCTGCACGCCCGGCGCGAGCAGCTCGGCGGCTTCCTGCCGGCGCGGCGCGATGAGGCCGCCGCGCTCCAGGTGCCGTCGCTCGACGCCTTCCAGTCACTGCTCGACGGCAGCGGCGACAAGGAGATGTCGACCACTATGGCCTTCGTGCGGCTGCTGACGCTGTTGGTGCGCGACAAGCAGGTTGGACCCTATGTGGTGCCCATCGTCCCGGACGAAGCGCGCACCTTCGGCATGGAGGGCATGTTCCGTCAGCTCGGTATCTACGCCTCGCAGGGTCAGCTCTATGAGCCGGTCGACTCCGATCAGGTCATGTACTACCGCGAGGACAAAAAGGGCCAGATCCTGCAGGAAGGCATCAACGAGGCCGGAGCCATGTCGTCCTGGATCGCGGCGGCCACGGCCTATGCCAATCATGGCCAGAGCATGATTCCGTTCTACATCTATTACTCGATGTTCGGCTTCCAGCGTATCGGCGATCTGGCCTGGGCCGCGGGCGACATGCGCGCGCGCGGCTTCCTGATCGGCGGCACGGCTGGACGGACCACGCTGGCCGGTGAGGGCTTGCAGCATCAGGACGGGCACAGCCTGCTGCTGGCCTCGACCATCCCCAACTGTGTGGCCTACGATCCGGCCTATGCCTATGAGCTGGCGGTGATCGTGCAGGACGGTCTGCGGCGGATGTATCAGGACAAGGAAAACGTCTTCTACTACATCACGGCGATGAACGAGAACTATGTCCAGCCGGCGATGCCCGAGGGCTGTGCCGAAGGCATCCTCAAGGGGCTGTATCCAGTCCGACAGGCGACCGAGGGCGACAGTGAGCGCCAGATCCAGTTGCTCGGCTCGGGCAGCATCCTGCGTGAGGTGCTGGCGGCGGCTGAGTTGCTGGAGCAGGACTTCGACGTCGCCTCGACGGTCTGGAGCGTCACCAGCTTCAACGAACTGCGCCGCGAAGGCATCGAGACTGAGCGCTGGAACCGGCTCCATCCCGATCAGACACCGCGTCTCACCTATGTCGAATCCCAGCTTGGCGATACGCATGGCCCCATTGTCGCCGCCACCGATTACATGCGGCTCCAGGCCGATCAGATCCGGCCCTATGTACCGCGCCGCTATGTGACCCTGGGCACCGACGGCTTCGGGCGCAGTGACATGCGTCGCCAGCTTCGCAAATTCTTCGAGGTCAACCGCTACTACGTCGCGCTCGCGGCGCTCAAGGCACTCGCCGACGAGGGCCAGGTTCCGGTGTCGATGGTGACGGACGCCATCGCCAAATACCGCATCGATCCGGACAAGCCCAACCCCGTGAACGTCTGAGTCATCCGGTCAACAGGTTTTAAGGAGCATTGCGCGTGTCTAGCCTCGAAGAGATTCTATTGCCCGACATCGGAGATTTTTCCGGTGTCGAGATCATCGAAATCCTGGTCGCCCCCGGCGACCGGATCGAAGCCGAACAATCCATTCTGACCCTCGAAAGCGACAAGGCGACCATCGAGGTTCCAGCGCCGATGGGCGGACTGGTCCAGGAGGTGCTGGTCAAGGTTGGCGACTGTGTCAGTCAGGGTGATCGGCTGATGCGGGTCGAGTCTGCCGGGGCGGCGGCTGTCGAGGGTTCGAGCCAAACCGAAACGCCAGCGCCAGCCGCTGTGGCCCAGACTCCGGCGCCGGCGGCGCCCAAAGCGACGTCCGAACCCAGCCCCAGCGTTGAACTCGATGCCGAGCCTGAATCGCCCCGCCGCGCGCCCGGCGAGACCGAGCACCGCCAGGCGCCGGTGCGGCCGCGTCCCGAGGACATGACCGCCATCGCCCGTGGCCGTAAGGCGCATGCCAGCCCGGCCGTGCGGCGCTTTGCACGCGAACTGGGCGTGGATCTGGCGCGCGTGAAAGGCTCCGGTCCCAAGGGGCGCATCGTCAAGGACGACGTCCAGGGCTATGTCAAACAGACCCTGGCCCAGGGCGGCGGCGCGACTGAGCCGAGCACCACGGGCGTCTTCCAGCTTCCGAGCGCACCCGAGGTCGATTTCGCCCGCTTCGGCGCGACCGAGATCCAGGAGCTGCCGCGCATCCGCAAGCTCAGCGGCCGTCATCTGCACCGCTGCTGGGTCGGCATCCCGCATGTCACCCAGTTCGACGAGGCCGATATCACCGAACTCGAAGCCTTCCGCCAGGCCCAGAAAGACGCCTCGGCCAAGGCGGGCGTCAAGCTGACCCTGCTGCCCTTCCTGCTCAAGGCCGTGGCGACGGCGCTGGCGCGGATGCCCGTGCTCAAGGCGTCACTGACGGCGGATGGCGAGAGTCTGGTTCACAAGCATTACACCCATATCGGCGTCGCGGTCGACACGCCGAACGGTTTGGTCGTTCCTGTGGTGCGCGATGTCGACCAGAAGGGTCTGCATCAACTCGCCGGCGAACTGGCTGAACTCAGCGCCAAAGCGCGCGACGGCAAACTGCTGCCGGGCGACATGCAGGGCGGCTGCTTTTCGATCTCCAGTCTCGGCGGCGTCGGTGGGACGGCGTTCACGCCCATCGTCAATGCACCCGAGGTCGCGATTCTCGGTGTCTCGCGTTCCGAGATGAAACCGGTCTGGAACGGACGCGAGTTCGTGCCACGCCTGATGCTGCCGCTGTCGCTGTCCTACGACCATCGCGTGGTCGATGGCGCCGATGGCGCACGCTTCACCAGCCTGCTGCGCGAGCTGCTCGGCGATATCCGACGCTTGCTGATCTGATAGGATGGCGGGTCTTATCCCATAACGATTTTCAGCGCCTGCGGCGCCCGTGAGAGAAGCCCCCACCATGAGCAGCAGCATCATCGAGGTCAAGGTTCCGGACATCGGAGATTTCAAGGACGTGCAGATCATCGAGATCCTGGTCGCCCCCGGTGATCGGATCGAACCTGAGACATCACTGGTCTCGGTCGAGAGTGACAAGGCCAGCATGGAAATCCCCGCGCCCCAGGCCGGAATCGTGAAGGCCGTGAACGTCAAGGTCGGCGATCTGATCTCGCAGGGCGACCTGATCCTCACCCTTGATGTCGAGGGTGGGGACGTGTCCGCGTCGAGTGCCGAGAGCGACGACAGCGCCGCCGCCGCGCCCGCCACCGCCGCCCAGGAGATCGTCACCGAGGTGGTGGTGCTCGGCGCCGGTCCCGGCGGCTACACAGCGGCGTTTCGCGCCGCCGATCTGGGCAAGAAGGTGGTTCTGATCGAGCGCTATCCGACACTCGGCGGCGTCTGTCTCAACGTCGGCTGCATCCCGTCGAAGGCGCTGCTGCACACCGCCGCCATCATGGAAGAGGTCAAGACGCTCGATGTCATGGGCGTGACCTATGGCGAGCCGGAAGTCGATCTGGCCAAAATGCGCGCCGGCAAGGACAAGGTCGTCGCCAAGCTCACCGGCGGCCTGACGGCGCTCGCCAAGCAGCGCAACGTCCAGGTCGTCCAGGGCGCCGGGCGCTTCGAGTCGCCCAACCGGATCGGCGTCGAGACCCGTGAAGGTCGCGTGCGGGTGCGCTTTGATCAGGCCATCATCGCCTGCGGTTCCTCGCCGCTGAAGATCCCCGGTTTTCCGCACGAAGACTCGCGCGTCATGGATTCGACCGATGCCCTGGCCCTGGTCGATGTGCCGGAGCGGCTGCTGATCGTCGGCGGCGGCATCATCGGTCTGGAGATGGCGAGCGTCTACAGCGCGCTCGGTTCGCGCATCGATGTGGTCGAGCTGAAGAATCAGCTCATGCCCGGCTGCGACCCGGATCTGGTCAAGGCGGTCGAGAAGCTCATCAAGAAGCGCTACGAGAACATCTGGCTCGAAACCAAGGTCGCGAGCATGAGCGCCGGTCCCGAGGGCATCAAGGTGGTGTTCGAGGGCAAGCATCCGGGCGAAGAACTCTACGACAAGGTGCTGGTGGCCGTCGGTCGTCTGCCCAACGGCAAGCACATCGACGCCGAGGCCGCCGGCGTGACGGTCGACCAGCATGGTTTCATCAAGGTCGATCAGCATCAGCGCACCAATGTGCCGCATATTTTCGCCATCGGCGATGTGGTCGGCGGTCCGATGCTGGCGCACAAGGCCACGCACGAGGCCAAGGTCGCCGCCGAGGTCATCGCCGGACAGCCCTCGCTGTTCGACCCGCTGACCATCCCCTCGGTCGCCTACACCGATCCCGAGGTTGCCTGGATGGGCCTGACCGAGACTCAGGCCAAGGCCGACGGCATCCCCTACGAGAAGGGCGTCTTCCCCTGGGCCGCGAGCGGACGTGCGCTCGGCATCCATCGCGACGAGGGGATGACCAAGCTGCTGTTCGATCCCGAGACCAAGCGCATCCTGGGCGCGGGCATCGTCGGCCCCAATGCCGGTGAGCTGATCGGTGAAGCCGTGCTGGCGCTGGAGATGGGCGCCGACATGGAGGACATCGGGCTGACCATCCACCCGCATCCGACGCTGTGCGAGACGATCGGACTCGCCGCCGAGATGGCGCATGGTTCCATCACGGACCTGATGCCGCCGAAGAAGCGTTAGTCTCTGTCGAACCGCATCCGCGTAGGGTACGCCATGCGTACCCTACCGCCCCGCCAACCAAAGACGCAGCCGTAACCCAAACCCAGTGCTAACCCCGACGATCGACGAGCGAATACGTCCATCGCCATCGATCACGACGCTGGTCGGCACGCCCGCGACACCCCAGGCCCGCGCCAGACGACCGTCAGGGTCTGAGATAACCCGAAAGTCCTGCCCGGCCTCGCGCATGTAGGCGCGAATCTCATCCGGCGTCCCCGATTGCATCGCGACCGTGACCACCGCGTGATCGTCGGCGATGGCGTCGATGGTGCCATCCGTGATCCGGCACACCGGACACCAGGTCGCCCAGAAATGCACCAGCACCGGACGCCCGCGCCAGTCGGCGAGATCGATCGGCGTCCCCTCCAGTGTGACGCCAACCAGCGGCGGTGCCTCGCCCGTCGCCAGTGTCCGCCCCTTCCACCATTGCACAGCGAAGACGATCGCCAGTATCAGGGCGATATTGATCAGCCACTCGCGCAGTCGAGTGCTCCACCGCCGCGTTTGCGGCGAATCCGGCTCAAAAGCCTGTTCTGGCGACGGCTCTGGGTCGAGCGACATTCCAAATTTCTCCTCTGAGTTGAAAAACTGATTTCAAAGCGGTGCAAAGTGCGTCAGAGTGATGCCGAACGGTGCCGACGACACCGAACAGAGCACGAGACTTGAGAGAGCAGAGCACATCCATGCGGAAAAGCACATCCGACGGCGAGATGATGGACGCCGACATGCCACCTGATCGAGCCGAAACACCACCAAATTCAAGCGAAATCCCGGATGCATCCGTCCATCCGGCACACTTTCCGATCGTCGGTCTCGGCGCCTCGGCCGGCGGACTGGCGGCCTTCGAGGCGTTCTTCGCGGCGATTCCACCTGACCTGAAAACCGGCATGGCCTTCGTGCTGGTACAGCATCTGGCCCCCGATCACAAGAGCCTCCTGACCGAACTCATCAAGCGCTATACCCGCATGCGGGTGCAGGAGGTCGAGGACGGGATGCGGGTCGAGCCGGACTGTATCTACGTCATCCCGCCCAATCTCGACATGGCGCTCTTCCAGGGCACATTGCGCCTGCTGGAATCGACGGCCGTGCCCGGACGACGGCTGTCGATCGATTTCTTCTTCCGCTCGCTGGCACTCGATCAGCACGAACGGGCGATCGGCGTTCTGCTCTCGGGCTCCGGCAGTGATGGCACCCTGGGCGCGCGCACCATCAAGGGCGAAGGCGGACTGGTCATCGCACAGTCGCCCAAAACAGCGGACTACGATGCCATGCCGCGCAGTGTCATCGCCACCGGGCTGACCGATTTCGTGCTGCCACCGGCGGAGATGCCGGCCCAGATCATGGCCTATGTCGCCCATGCCTTCGGCGCCGGGGCGCGACTGAGCAGCGCGACCGGACAGCCCGGGGACACGCTGAGCAAGATCTGCATCCTGCTGCGTGACCGCACCGGTCATGACTTCTCGCAGTACAAGCAGAGCACCCTGGTCCGCCGCACCGAACGGCGCATGGCGCTGCACCAGATCGACCGCCAGAGCGATTATGTCCGTTATCTCCAGCAAACCCCCGGCGAACTCGACGAGCTGTTCCGTGACCTGCTGATCGGTGTCACCTGCTTCTTCCGCGACACCGACGCCTTCGAGGTGCTGGAGCGCGACATCATCCCGCGCCTGTTCGCCGGCAAGTCGGCCGGGGCGCCGGTGCGGGTCTGGGTCTGCGGCTGCTCGACCGGGGAAGAAGCCTATTCCATCGCCATCCTGCTGCAAGAGCACATCGAGACCCTGAAGCAGAGTTTCCGCGTCCAGGTGTTCGCCACCGACGTCGATGCGCGCGCCATCGAGCAAGCGCGTACTGGATGCTATCCGAGCAGCATCGCTGCCGATGTCTCTGAAGCACGGCTGGCGCGCTATTTTTCGCGCAACCCCGATGGCGATGGCTACCGCATCCAAAAGGGCATCCGCGATCTGCTGATCTTCTCCGAACAGGATGTGATCAAGGATCCGCCCTTCTCGCGCCTGGATCTGATCAGTTGTCGCAACCTGCTGATCTATTTCAACGCTGAGCTGCAAAAGCGCCTGATGCCGATTTTTCACTATGCGCTCAATCCAGAGGGCGTGCTCTTTCTGGGCAACTCGGAGACCGTCGGCGACTCATTCACCCTCTTCAGTCCGCTCAATCGCAAGTGCAAGCTCTTTCTGCGGCGTGAGCATCTGTTCGGGGTTCCGGCGCCGGCCATGGGCGAGTTCCTGACAGCGAATGCGCCTGTCATCAATGCATCTCAGATGCCGGCCCCGCGTGAGCCGCGCCCGGTCAAGGTCGACCTGCGCGTGCTGACCGAACAGACCCTGTTGGCGCATTACAACCCGGTGGCCATTCTCGTCAATGGGCGTGGCGATATCCTTCATATCCTGGGCCGGACCGGTCAGCTCCTGGAGCTGCCCGCCGGTGACACGGCGACCAATATCCTGAGCATGGCCCGCGAAGGACTCGCCCGCCCGCTCACGGCGGCCCTGCATCGCAGTGTGGCACGCAAGGAAGTGGTCCAGGTTCCGAACATCCGCGTCAACACCGATGACAGCTTCGTCCGCGTCGATCTGAGCGTGCGTCCACTGCGGCCGGATCAGTCCGATAGCAGTCGTCCGAGCAATCTGTATCTGGTGGTATTCGAAGCGCCGCGATCCCTGGCGGCGTTAGAAGAGATCCGCGAGGGCGAGGAACCTCAGCCTGAGTCGGGGCGCGACCGGCGCATCGTCGAGCTGGAACTGGAACTACGCGCCAAGGATGAGTATCTCCAGACCACGCTCGAAGAGATGGAGACGGCCAACGAGGAGCTGAAATCGACCAACGAGGAGTTGCAGTCGGTCAACGAAGAGCTGCAATCGACCAACGAGGAACTGGAAACCTCTAAGGAAGAGTTGCAATCGGTCAACGAAGAACTGGCCACCGTCAATGTCGAGCTGCAGAACAAGGTCGTCGATCTCTCGCGCGCCAACAATGACATGAACAATCTGCTCGCCGGCACCGGCGTGGCCACGCTCTTCGTCGACCATCAGTTGCGCATCACCCGTTTCACACCCACGGCGACCCACCTCATCAAGCTCATCAAGACCGACATCGGGCGCTCAGTGGGCGACATTGTCTCCAACCTGGTCAACTATACGGATCTCATGCAGGACACGCTGGCCGTGCTCAATACGCTGGTCACCTGCGAACACGAGGTTCAAACGTTGCAGGGTGACTGGTATCTGATGCGCATCGGTCCCTATCGCACGCTCGACAATGTCATCGAGGGCGCGGTGATCACCTTCGTTGACATCTCCAATCGCAAGCGCATGGAAGATGCGCTGCACTCGGCACGGACCATGGCCGAGGCGATCGTGGATACGGTGCGCGAGCCCTTGCTGGTGCTGACCGAGAAGTGGCGGATCGCCTCGGCCAATCGGGCGTTCTATCGCTGCTTCAAGGTGAGCGAGACCGAAACCCTGGGCCAGCCGCTGTTCAAGCTGGGCGATGGTCAATGGGACATCCCGGCGTTGCGCCAGCTTCTACTTGAGATTCAGTCGACTGGCGCCAGTTTCGACGACTACGAAGTCAGTCATGACTTCCCACATGTCGGAACACGCACCATGCGCCTCAACGCCCGCCAAATCGATCCTGGCGACGACCAGGGCCGTCTGATCCTGCTGGCGATCGAAGATCTCGGGGTGCACACTGCCGCGGCAGATGCTCAGAGCGTTGCAAGTCCATCGGAATCTCTATCACCCGGGAGTCGAAATGAGCGAGCAGACGAATGAAGGATCTGAGCCAAATGAGCACTCCGCAGACGCCGAACCAGGGTTGCGGGCGCGCGCCGAGCAACATCTGCACAGGCGCGCCTATGCCCCCCTCGCGACCCTGACGCCCGAGGCGATCGAGCATTTGATCCATGAACTGCGCGTGCATCAGATCGAGCTGGAATTACAGAACGAGGAACTGCACCGCGCGCAGGACGAACTGGCGCTCCTGCACGCGCGCTACTTCGATCTCTACGAACTTGCCCCGGTCGGCTATCTCACATTGAGCGAGGCAGGCGTGATCCAGGAGGCCAATCTCGCCGCCGCGACCCTGCTCGGGGTCGAGCGCCACTTCGTGACGCAGCAGCGACTGACCCATTTTATCCATCCCGGCGACCAGGACATCCATTACCAGGCGCAACGCCGGCTCCGATCCATGCGCAAGCCCCAATCCTACGAGCTGCGTCTGCGGCGCGAACAGCCCGGGCCGGCGTGCTGGGTGTCTCTGGACATCTGTCTGGCGCCCGAGACGCAGCCGCCGCCGGCGGGTTCCTGCCGCGTCGTCCTGGTCGACATCACAGCGCGCAAGCGCGTCGAGCAGTCCCTGCGCGACAGCGGGGAGCGGCTACGTCTGGTGACCGAGATCGCCGGGTTGAGCTGCTGGGAGTGGGAGCCGCGCACGGATCATGTCATGTTCCCGCCCGACTGGCACTGGCCGCCAAGTGATGCGCCGGACATTCGCCCGACCTGTCTCGTCGACTGGTCCGACGCGCTGCACCTGGAGGATCGCGGTCGCACCCTGGCACAACTCGGGGAGTTCGTTGCCGACCCAACCGGCGCCTGCGAGATCCAGTATCGGTTGCGGGGCGCGGATGGCCGCTACCGCTGGTTCTCGACCCAGCTCGCCCCGCTCTGCGCCTCCGACGGCGCCCTGGAGCGCGTGCTGCTGATCGATCAGGACGTCACACGACGCAAAGAATCCGAGGAGCACGCCATCCGGCTGGCCCAGCAAGACCCACTGACCGGCTTGCCGACACGCGCCCTGTTCGACCAGATCGCGCAGCACATGCTGGCGAGCACCAGCCGCGCAGGCCACCAACTGGCCGTGCTGTTCTTCGATCTGGACCGGTTCAAAGCCGTCAATGATCAGTACGGTCATGCCATCGGGGATCAACTGCTGCAAGCGGTCGCACAGCGGCTACGCGCCGCCTTCCGCGCCGAGGATCTGGTCGCCCGGCTCGGTGGCGATGAATTCATCGTCGTGCTGGCCAATGTGCGCGATACCGAACACGCCACGCGCGTGGCCCGTCATGCCATCGACATCCTGACACCGGCCTACAGGCTGGAGGGGCTGGAGCTGGAGCTGAAGTGTTTCTCCAGTCTGGGCGTCAGTCTCTTTCCGCGCGACGGCGACAGCATCCAGACCCTGCTGCAACAGGCCGATCGCGCCCTCTACCAGGCCAAGCGCTCGAATCCGGGCGGCTATTGGTTCGCCAGCGATCCCGCCAAACCATGACAGTGCCTGGATAACGGCCATTCAAGGCCGTCATCAGCCAAAGCTCAACTGAAGGCCAGCCACCGCCAGGCGCTCGGCCTCCTGCTCCAACTCCAATTGCGTCAACGGATGGGTGCTGAGCCAGTCGTCCGGGAAGCTCAGGGTCAGGTTCTCGCCCTCGACCTGAAGCGTTGGATTCGGTTTGCTGTCGACCGAACGGCCACGGTGCAGCAGCACCGCGAGACGCAGCATCACACAGAGGCGCTGCGCGGCCTGCTGCACGGCCTTGGGTAACGGTGCGAACTCCTGGACCGGAAACTTGCGTCTGTGTCCGAGCACCAGCGCGGCGAGCAGCGTCTGTTCCTGGCGCGTGAAGCCGGGCAAATCGGCATTGCGCAGCAGATAGGCGCCGTGCTTTTGATACTGACTGTGGGCGATCATGACGCCGATCTCGTGCAACCGCGCCGCCCAGGCGAGCAGACGCGGATAGTCGAAATCATCGAGCGACCAGGAGGTGACCAACTGACGGTAGAGGCCCAGCGCCGTCGCTTCGACACGACGGCCATGCTCCTGATCGACGTGGAACTGACGGCAGAGCGTGACGACGGTCCGCTCGCGCACGTCGCCCTGCTGATGGCGACCCATCATCTCGTAGAGCACGCCCTCGCGCAGGGCATAGTCCGAGACCTGCATGTGTGCGATGCCGAGCGAATCGAACACCGAGCGCAGCACGGCCACGCCACCGGCGAACACCGGACGGCGCTCGTCACTCAGGCCCTTGAGATCAAGTGCTGAGACCTTGCCGGCCTTGAGCAGCGCCTCGCGCAACCGCACCAGCGACTCGGCCGAGATGCCATCCTCGCACCAGCCCTCGGCCTGGACCACCGCGGCGATGGCGCGGATCGTCCCCGAGCTGCCCACGGCCCGCTCCCAGCGTGCGCGCCGGAACAGCTCGCGCACCGGCCGGACTTCGAGCGCGCCGGACAGCTCGGCGCGCTGCATGGCCTTGGCCGTGATCCGCCCATCGGCAAAGTGACGGCGCGTCATGCTCACACAGCCCATGTGCAGGCTCTCGCGCAGACGCGGCGAGAAGGCGCGTCCGATGATCATCTCGGTGCTGCCGCCGCCGATGTCGACCACCAGCCGCCGCTCGCCTCCGGCGGCCAACCCATAGGCCACGCCCAGATAGATCAGACGCGCTTCCTCGCGCCCGGCGATGACGTCGATGGACTGACCGAGCGCGGACTCGGCGCGGTCGATGAAATCGGCGCCCGGATCGAGCTGGCGCAGCGTGTTGGTGCCGACAGCGCGCACATCCTCGGGCGCAAAATCGCGCAGACGCTGGCCGAAGCGCTCCAGACAGGCGAGCGCGCGCTCGGCGACCTCGGGCGTGATGGTGTGCTCTTCGGTCAGGCCCTCACCGAGACGCACCATCTCTTTGAGACGGTCGGTGATCTGGACGTGTCCCGCGTCGATACGGGCGACGACCATGTGAAAACTGTTGGAACCGAGATCGACGGCTGCAACGGTTCGTGTCGAGGCCGCATCGGCAGCCTGTACAGCATCTTCAGGCATGGGCTAAATCCGGCGGGAGAACAGGGCGCGAATGATAACAAAGGGCGTGCGCGGACGTTCAGTGCATCGACGCCTGGGATGGAACGCGACCGGCGAAATAGTCGCTCAGGAAGGTGTCGAAATCCACCTCATCCGATGCCTCGATTTCGTGCTGACGCGCAATCGACTCGGCGGCCAGCCGTTCGAAGAGCGCGTTCTGCTCGGGGTCGAGCCGGGCGTCCTTGAACGCCTGCTGATGCGTCTCGGACCAGCGCCAGGCCAGGGCAAAGAAGCCTTCGCCCTGATCGCGCATCTCGGCCAGCATCCGCGCCGAGGGGGTCAGGTCCGGGTGATCGATCTTCTCGCGCTGGCGTTTCAGGCTCGCGACGTGCGGCCCATCCGCGCCGCCGTCGAGCAGTTCCGCGACCCCGAGCATACCGTCGAGGATCTCATGCGCCCAGACGCGCAACTCGATCTCGCGCCGATCACGCGCCAGACGTAGCCCAGGCTCGCGTCCGCGATGGGCGACCCGCACCTGATTTTCGTCGATGTCGCGTCGCTCGCGCGGGGCGATGCGCGGGCTGTCCTGGAGCAGCGCGTACAGCATCAGCGTCTCCAGGAACTCCAGTTGCTCCAGACCCACGCCGAGCGGTTCGAACAGATTGACGTCGAGCGAGCGCAGTTCGACATAGCGAATGCCGCGCCGACGCAGCGCCTGACTTGGCTTCTCCAGCCAGTCGGTGATCTGTTTGGGACGCACCGTGCTGTAGTACTCGTTCTCGATCTGGAGCACCCGGTCGTTGAGCTGCTCGTAGCGATCACCGACCTTGACCCCGATGGTTTCGTAGCGCGGGCAGGGTGTCTCGATGGCCCAGGTCAGACTGCGCACATAGGCATCCAGGCTGTCATAACAGGCCTTCATGCCCGTGCCCTCTTCCTGCTTGTTCTGATAGCCGATGTCGCCCATGCGCAATGAGGTGGCATAGGGATCATAGAGCGTGCAGGCATCGAAGCGTTCCAGATCAGCCTCATGCCCCTGAACGAAACTATCGCAAACCGCCGGTGAGGCGCCGAACAAATAGGGTACCAGCCAACCGAGACGTTGCAGATTGCGGATCATCCCCATCTGCGCTTCAGAGCGAAAAAACGTCGGATCGGCCCGCGCGTCGTGCTCGGCCTGATACAGCGTCCAGAAGGCGTCGGCGAAGGAGAAGTTGAAGTGCACTCCGGCGATCATCTGCATCACCCGTCCATAGCGGTTGCCGAGTCCGCGCCGGTAGACCGTCTTCATGGTCGCCGCATTGGAGCGTCCATAGCGGGCGAGCGGAATCTCAGAGCCGCGCTCGATCACACAGGGCATGCTGGTGGCCCAGAGCCGTTCATCACCAAGATGACGGTTGACGATGACATGGATGTCGCGCAGGACATTGAGCACGGCACGCGGATCGGTCAACGCCGGTGTGACCAGTTCGATCAGAGCTTCGGAAAAGTCGGTCGTGATATGCGGATGTGTGAGCGCCGAGCCGAGCGCGGCCGGATGCGACGTTTGCGCCAACCGTCCATCCGGCGTCACACGCAGACTTTCCTTTTCCAAGCCGATCCGGTTGTCGCCCAGGGCCGCGCTCGCACCCGCCTGATGGAGCCGGCTAAGTGCCGGCTCCAGATCCATCACCGTCGCGCTCAAACTCAATCCCTCATCACCGCGCGTGGCCCGTTGTTGCCACGCTGCATCAGAATGCCATCGGCCAGGATGCGCGCGGCCTCCTCGGCCTCGATACGCGCGATGACCTCGCGCTGCTTCTCCAGCGCCTCCTCGTCGACCTGATCGGCGTCCTCATCGATCGGAGTCAGCCCGCGCGCGCGCAGGAATTGCTCCTGATCGGCCTTGAAGCGCTGATTGCGCTGCTCATCCTCGGCGCGTCGCTCGGATTCACGCAGCGAGACCTGTTTCTGCTCCTCGACCTCGCGTACCAGGCGACTGCGCTCGGTGAGCATCTTGAAGCCTTCATCCTTGCTCACACGCTCGGCAGAGCGGCGCGCGAGCGTCTCGAAATGCATCTCGCCGACCTTCTTGAAGCCTGCCGGGTCGATCTGGGTCCAGGGCAAGGCATTGTCGAGCGAACGCTCGCCATGCTCGCTGATGTAGTCGGCGCTGGGGAATCGGATGTCCGGCTCCACGCCGCGCAGCTGGGTGCTGCCGCCGCTGATACGGAAGAACTCGGCCATGGTCAGACGCAGCCGCCCCAGATCGCTCTTCTCGCCCGGTACATAGCGATTGAGATCGATGAGCGTCTGCACCGTGCCCTTGCCGAAGGTCGGCTCGCCGATGATCAGTCCGCGTCCATAGTCCTGGATGGCGGCGGCGAAGATCTCGGACGCCGAGGCGCTCTCGCGGTCGACCAGGACCGCCAGCGGTCCGGTGTAGGCCACACCCGGATCGCGATCGGCCTCGATCTCGACCTTGCCGAAGGCGTCCTTGACCTGCACCACGGGACCGACGTCGATGAAGAGTCCGGTCAGCGAAGTCGCCTCGGCCAGCGAGCCGCCGCCGTTGGAACGCAGATCGATGAGCAGGCCGTCGATACCGCGCATCACCAGATCATTGATGAGACGGCGCACATCGCGCGTGGTGCTGCGGAAGTCAGCCGTTCCACTACCCTCGGCTTCGAAATCGCGATAGAAGGCCGGGATCTCGATCACCCCGACCTTGAGTCCAGGGGCATTGTCGAGATCCTCGACCACATAGCTCTTGGCGGCCTGATCTTCGAGCTTGATCTCATTGCGCACCAGGGCGACCTCGCGCACCGGCTTGGACGACCCTGTGGCCTTGGGCTGGATCTGCAAGCGCACCACCGAGCCTTTGGGACCGCGGATCTTGTCGACGACATCTTCCAGACGCCAGCCGACGACGTCCTCCATGGAGCCATCGAGTCCCTGGGCCACGCCGAGGATGTGATCGCCGGCATGGATCTGGCCGGACTCGCGCGCCGGACCGCCGGGGACCGTGCTCTGCACGACGGTGTACTCATTGTCCGAGCGCAGTACGGCGCCGATCCCCTCCAGCGAGAGCTTCATGCTGATGTCGAAATTCTCCGAGGTACTCGGCGACATATAGCTGGTATGCGGCTCGAGGGTCTCGGTGTAGGCGTTCATGAACGCTTGGAACACATCGTCCCGCTTGAACTGATGGATGCGCCGGGCCAAGCCTTCATAGCGCTTGCGCAACCGATCGCGCACCTCCTCATCAGACTTGTCGGCCAGCCGCAGCGACAGGTAATCGTGCTTGATGCGTTTGCGCCAGCGCTCGTCGAGTTCAGCCGTGCTACGCGCCCAGGGCGTCTCGTCGGACTCGAAGGTGAAGGTTTCAGCGGTGTCGAATTCGAAGCGGCCATCGAGCTGCTTGAGCGCATAGGCGACGCGCTCGTCGACCCGTGCCCGGTAGACGCGGAAGATATCGAAAGAAATGTCCAGCTCACCCCGGCGCAGACTCTCGTCGAGCTGACGTGCTCCGTTCTGGAACCGCTCCACGTCGCGCGCGAGGAAGAAGGTGCGGTTCGGATCGAGCGCCTTGAGATAGCGATCGAGCACCGAGGCGGCGAAGTCGCGATCGAGCGCGACCTTGCGATAGTGATACCGCTCCAGCACCTTGTTGATGACGATGGCGGCCTTGGTCTGGGTCGGGCTGGGGAAGAGTTCCGACAGGGGCACCGAAGACGGCGCCGCCAGGGTCGTCGTCGCCGCGATCAGGAGGGCGACGAGCAGGAGTGGAAACCGAAAGAGGCGCTGTTTCATTGAACCATGCTCTGTAAATGAATCGCCGGTTCGACCGGACTATTTATAAACCTTGCGCCGATGGAGATCGGTGCGGCGGCTGACCACGCGGTCGACGAACAGCAGGCCGTCGAGATGATCGAGTTCATGTTGGACCGCGCGCGCCTCGAATCCTTCCATTTCATACTGGTGCTCGACGCCGTCGGCGTCCTGGGCCTTGAGCCGGATTTGGGTGGCGCGGATGACGTTGCCGGTGTAGTCCGGAACCGAGAGACAGCCCTCGCGGCCCATGGCGAAGCCTTTCCAATGGGTGATCTCGGGATTGATGAGCACCAGATGACCATGATTGGGCGTCTTGGGCCGTCCCGAAAGATCAAGGATGACGATGCGCTGGAAGTGCGCGACCTGGGGCGCGGCGATGCCGACGGCCGACGGGCCGGCCAGACGGGTCTCTTCCAGATCGGCGATGAAGTCGCGCAACACCTGATCGAAGGACGCAACGGATTCCGAGACCTGCTTGAGACGCGGATCGGGCAGCTTGAGGATATCGAGGATCGCCATGACTCAACCGATCAGCACGTCGACCGGAGAGACATCGACCGAGACACCGCGCTCGGTCAAGGGCGCAAGCGCCCCGGACAGCGTCTCGATGGTCTGATCGCTGTAGCCCTGGATATTCATGATGTAGACCGGGCGTTCACGCTCACCGGCCACGTCAGATTCCAGCTCCAGGATGTTGAACCCCTGCCCGGCCAGGATCTCGGTCACATCAGCGACGATCCCGGCACGATCAGCGCCCGCGACCCGCACCTGAATGTTGGGCAGCAGATGCTGATGCAGCCCGCCGCTCAGCGGATCGAGATGCAGACGCAGACCCAGTTCCCCGGCCACCGGGGCCAGGGCATCCAGGATCTCGGCATCCGGGCGCGCACCACTGACCATCAGCATGATGGTGAAGTTGCCGCCGAGCCGGATCATCGAGGCTTCGCCCAGATTGCAGCCGAGTCCATAGAGCACGCGCGTGACGCGCGAGACGATCCCCGGCCGGTCGGCACCGACCAGGGTCAAGAGGTTCCAGTCAGACAGAGTGTCCGTCACGGTCTTCAGCTCCCATCGCTGTCGTTCGGCGCGAGCCAGATCAGGCTGGCCAGGCGGCCCGTCGTGCCGTCGCGCCGGTAGGAAAAGAAACGTCCCGGCTGAGAGAAGGTGCAGTCCCCTCCCCCATAGACGCGCTCGACGCCGAGTCGCGCGAGTCTGAGCCGGGCAAGTTCGAATAAATCGGCCAGCCAGTGTTCGGCCTGAGCCGCGCTTGGACTCGGGCGAAACGCGGCCGCGGCCTCTGGATCCTCGGCGATGAAGGACACACGCACCTCGGGACCGACCTCGAAGGCGTCGGGTCCGATCGCCGGTCCCATCCAGACCAGCAGCCGTTCGGGCGCAACCCTCATGGCGGCCACCGCGCTCTCCAGCACGCCACCGGCCAGTCCGCGCCAGCCGGCATGGACCGCCGAGACGCGCGTGCCCTGGTCGTCACAGAGCAATAACGGCAGACAGTCGGCGGTCATGACCGCGCAGACCACGCCCGGCGTGCTCGCAACCGCCGCATCGGCCTCGGGAATGGGTGCAGTCGGGCATTCGGCCATCGCCACATCGCGACCATGCACCTGACGCAGCCACAGCGGCGCGGCGGGCAGGCCCAGATGCGAACACAGGATTTCACGGTTGCGCGCGACCCGCTCAGGGTCATCGCCGACATGATCGCCCAGATTCAGGCTGGCGAACGCGCCCTGACTGACACCGCCGAGACGGGTGGTCACGCACGCCCGAACCGACGCCGGTGCCGGCCAGTCAGGCTCGATCAGCTCCATCGGCCACCTCCAGACGAAACAGATCCAATAGCGCTTCGAGATCGGGCGCCATCGGCACCTCCCACTGCATCTCAGCGCCGGTCGCCGGATGGATGAGACCCAGACGGATGGCATGCAGCGCCTGACGCGGAAAGCTCTGGAGCGCGGCCGTCAGCTCGGGACGACAGCCGCGCGGCGGTCGCGGCCGGGCGCCATAGGTCGTGTCGCCGACCAGCGGATGATGGAGATGGGTCATGTGCACGCGAATCTGATGGGTGCGTCCGGTCTCCAGCTCGACCGCCAGCAGCGTATGTCCCGGATAGGATTCCAGAACGCGATAATGGGTGATGGCTTCGCGCCCGTTGCCCACGACCGCCATCTTGACGCGCTGGGTCGGATGACGGCCGATGGGCGCCTCGACCCGACCACCGGCGACCAGGGTGCCCAGTACCAGCGCGCGATACTCGCGATGCACGATCCGTCGCTGGAGCTGCTCGACCAGCGCACAATGGGCCTGGAGCGTGCGCGCGACCACCATCAGCCCGGTGGTGTCCTTGTCGAGCCGATGCACGATCCCGGCGCGCGGCAGGGTCGCCAGCTCGGGCGCCAGATGCAACAGCGCGTTCTGGAGCGTGCCGTCGGGGTTGCCGGCCGCCGGATGCACGACCAGCCCGGCGGGTTTGTTGATCACCAGCAGATGCGCGTCTTCGTAGACCAGATCGAGCGCGATCGCCTGCGGCTGATGCGCATCGACCCGGATCAGCTCGGCCTCGATCCGGATCGACTCGCCGCCCCAGACCTTGTCGCGCACCCGGCACGGCCGATCATCGAGCAGCACCTGGCCGGCCTCGATCCATTGCTGGAGCCGTCCGCGCGAGAACTCAGGCAGCAACTGGGCCAGCACGCGATCGAGCCGGCCACCGGCATGATCGGACGCGACCCGGAGCGAGCGCCGGATGGTTTCGGTGGGCTGGGGATTCATTCAGTGAACGTCCGGCTAGGCGAAGGCGCGCGGCGAAGACCTGTGGTCAGAGATTCGCCAAGACAAGGCTTCGGGTATACTGGCAGCGTTTCGAAACAGATACTCATGCGACATGCCACGAACGTTAACACGATTGACCGCGCTCCTGCTCACCGTGACGCTCGCCGGATGCGGGATCTTCGGCAAGGAGATCGATGAAACCGAGGGCTGGAGCGCCGCCAAGCTCTATTCCGAGGCGGCTTCTGAACTCGACGCCGGTTCCTACAAGCGCGCGATCGAACTCTATCAGAAGCTCGAAGCCCGCTATCCCTTCGGACGCTATGCCATGCAGGCGCAACTGGATGTCGCCTATGCGTATTATCGCGCCGAGGAACCCGAGGACGCGCTCGCCGCTGCCGATCGCTTCATCAAGCTCTATCCCCAGAATCCCTATGTCGACTATGCCTATTATCTGAAGGGCATCGTCAACTACAACCGCAGTGTCGGTTTTCTCGACCGCTTCATCCCGACCGATGCCTCGCAGCGCGATCCGGGGTCAGCCCTCGACGCCTTCAAGGACTTCGCGATCCTGGTCGAGCGCTTCCCGAACAGCAAGTACGCCGAGGACGCGCGCCAGCGCATGGTCTATCTGCGCAGCAACCTGGCCATGAACGAGGTCCATGTCGCGCGCTACTACATGAAGCGCGGCGCCTATCTGGCGGCGGCCAATCGCGCCAACTATGTCATCCAGCACTATCAGCGCACCAGCGCCGTGGACGATGCGCTGGAGGTGCTGATCGATGCCTATCGCGCGCTCGGTAAGGAGGATCTGGCGGCCGACGCCAAGCGGGTGCTCGATATCAACCGCCAGCAAGAGCGTTTCATTGCTGACGAGGTCCAGCCCGAGAAGGTCGATCTGGCACGCCGCTTCTGGGACTATCTCCAGCTCGACCAGAACTGAGCCTCAGATCGCCGCCTCGTCTTCCTCGCCGGTACGGATGCGCACCACGCGCGTGACGTCCGAGACGAAGATCTTGCCATCACCAATCTTGCCGGTGCGCGCGGCGGTGGTGATGGCATTGATACATTCCTCGACCTGATCGTCGGCCAGCACCAGCTCGATTTTGACCTTGGGCAGGAAATCGACGACATACTCCGCGCCGCGATAGAGCTCAGTGTGGCCCTTTTGGCGGCCGAAGCCCTTGACCTCGATCGCCGTCATGCCCGTGATGCCGGCGGCCGACAGTGCCTCGCGCACGTCGTCCAGCTTGAAGGGTTTGATGATCGCTTCGACCTTTTTCATGCAGCTCTCCCGTTGAACCGTATCCGCTGAGTCAATGACGGATCAGTATAAGTGGACCGCCGGGGGATGAACAGCGCCGGGGGACATGCGACACCCTAGGTTTCACTAGAAACCGCTGGTGATCGGATAGCGCCGGTCGCGCCCGAAGGCCCGTTGCGAGATGCGCACGCCGGGCGGGGCCTGACGGCGCTTGTATTCGTTGCGGTCGACCAGTCGGGCCACGCGCTGGACGACATCGGCCGGATAGCCTTGAGCGACGATGGCCTCCACGCCCTCGTCGTCCTCGATATAGCACTTGAGGATGGCATCGAGCAGCTCATAGGGCGGCAGACTGTCCTGGTCGGTCTGATCCGGTCGCAACTCGGCCGAGGGTGCGCGCTCGATCACCCGCTCCGGGATCACCGGTGAACGGCTGTTGCGATAGCGCGCCAGACGATAGACCAGCATCTTGGGCACGTCCTTGATCGGTGCGAAGCCCCCGGCCATGTCGCCATAGAGTGTGGCATAGCCCACGGCCATCTCGCTCTTGTTGCCCGTGGTCAGGAGGATGCGCCCGGACTTGTTGCTGATGGCCATGAGGAGGATGCCGCGACAGCGCGCCTGGATGTTCTCCTCGGTGACATCCACCGGCTGACCGGCGAAAACGGGTTCGAGCAGGTCGAGGAAGGCGCGAAAGGCCGGCTCGATCGGGATGACGCGGGTCGACACGCCCAGACGCCGGGCTTGTTCGAGTGCGTCCTCGTTGCTCATGTCGGCGGTATAGCGTGAGGGCATGAGCACGGCCTCGACCCGCTCGGCGCCGAGCGCGTCCACGGCGATGGCCAGGGTCAGGGCCGAGTCGATGCCGCCGGAGAGTCCCAGCACCGCGCCCTCGAAGCCGTTCTTGCGCACATAGTCGCGCACGCCCAGCACCAACGCCGTGTAAATCGTCTCCTCCTCGCCCGGCAACTCCGCGAGCGGTTCCAGGCCAGCCGTCACCGGGGCACCCTCGGCGTTGAGCTTCAGGGTCAGAGCGGTTTCGACGAACGCCGGCGCGCGCTGCGTGATCCGGCCATCGGGATCGACGACGAAGGAGCCGCCATCGAACACCAGTTCGTCCTGACCGCCGACCAGATTGGCATAGAGGATGGTCAGTCCATGGGCGCGGGCGCGCCGCGACACCAACACCTCGCGCTCGATCGTCTTGCCGCCGTGGAAGGGTGAAGCGTTGAGATTGAGCAGCACCTGAGCACCGGCTTCGGCGGCCTGGCGGGTCGGTTCCTCCCACCAGATGTCTTCGCAGACACTCAGGCCGAAACGCAGTCCGCAGTGCTCGAAGACGGTCGCGCTGGCGCCCGGCTGGAAATAGCGCTTCTCGTCGAAGACGCTGTAATTGGGCAGATGCTGCTTGGCGTACTCAGCGATCAGGGCGCCGTCGCGGATGACGCCGGCGACGTTGAACAGTCCGCCGACCGAGGCGCGCGGATAGCCGAGTACCAGGGTGATGCCCCGGATCTCCGACTGGAGGCGTTCCAGTGCCGTCTCGACCCGCATGATGAACTCAGGCCGCAGCAGCAGATCCTCGGGCGGATAGCCGGTCAGGGCCAGCTCAGGGCAGACCAGCAGTTCGACGCCCTGCTCGCGGGCGCGCCGGGCCGCTGCGATCAGACGCTCGGCATTGCCGGCCACGTCGCCGACCAGGGGGTTCATTTGCAGGATTTCGATGCGACAGGACACGTTCACGGCTCCGGGAGTGCGGTGGGATCGATCAGGCAATTTGCACGATTTGATTGAGGATTGTGCAGACTTCGATGAATTGGGCCTCGCCGCAACGTTCAACCTTAACCGTCGGCCTTGATCCGCGCGATCAGTTCGCCCAAAACCTGTTCGGCGCGATCATTGTCCACCTGACAGGTGCCGGCGGCCTGGTGCCCGCCGCCGCCGTACTCCAGCATCAGCTCGCCGACATTGGTCTTGGAGCCACGGTCGAAAATGGATTTGCCGGTGGCAAACACCGTATTCTGCTGCTTGACGCCCCAGAGCACATGGATGGAGATGTTGCACTGTGGAAAGAGCGCATAAATGATGAAGCGGTTGCCGGCCCAGATGGTCTCCTCGCCGCGCAGATCCAGCACGACCAGATTGCCGTGGACGGTGGCGCAGCGCCGGATCTGTTCCTTGCACTTGTCTTCCTGCTCGAAATACAGCTCGACCCGCTCCCGGACATCCGGCAGGGCCAGGATCTCATCGATGTCGTGGTTCTTGCAGTAGTCGATCAGATCCATCATCAGGTTGTAGTTGGAGATACGGAACTCGCGGAAGCGCCCGAGTCCGGTACGCGCGTCCATCAGAAAGTTCAGCAGCACCCAGCCCTTGGGGTTCAGCACCTCGTCCTGATCGAACTGGGCCGAATCGCCCTTGTCCACCGCCGCCATCATCTCGTCCCACGCCGCCGGGAAGGCGTCGTGACCGCCGTAATGACGCCAGACCACACGCGCCGCCGAGGGGGCATCGGCGTCGATGATGTGATTGTCATGCTGACCGGTGCGTAGCGTCTCGGACAGATGATGATCGAAGGCGAGATAGACGCCCTCGACATAGGGCAGATTGGTGGTGATGTCGCGGCCGTTGATCGCGATCTTGCCATCCTGCATGTCCTTGGGATGGACGAAGGTGATGTCGTCGATTAGATCCAGATGTTTGAGCAGAACGGCGCACACCAGGCCGTCGAAATCACTGCGTGTAACAAGACGGAACTTCTGGTCGGACATGAGGCGTCTCCGGGTAAATTGGATGGCGGTTGCTCTGGCGGGCATGATACGCAAGTCGGTTGGCCGTTGGCACTCGACGTTTATGTCCGAATTGGACTCACTGACGGTCCAGAGAAACCAGACGATTGTTCGGATCGATCGTGGCGCAGAACTGGCCCTGAATGCCGGCATGGGTGACGAAACGGCGCAGGTTCGCCGCCGGGATCGACAGCGTGCGCCCGTTATGGGCACGCACGACCACGCGTGCGGCTCCGCCCTGGTAATAACGCAGATACTCGGTGCGCGGGATGTTCAGGCTGAAATAGAAGTAACGCATCGGGAGTGTGAATAGACGCCGGTGGTCCTCAAGCCTGATCGAGCACGAATTCGACCGCGACCATCCGCCCGTCCTCACCGTGGTCGATCCGTATCACGCGCGCGCTCCGGCGCAGTGGCTCGATGCGTTTACTGGGACTGCACACGAGAATCTCCAGGTCTTCACCCGGCTCGATCGGGCAATCAGAGCGAAAGGCGCATCCCGTGGCACTCAGGTTGACCAGGTTGGCGGTCATGGATTCACGGGTCACCAAACGGATAATAGTGACATCGGTCTCGGTCTCCAGCCGCCTGAAATTGCGGCGTTCGTCATTGACGAGCATCGTGGCTTTTTCTCCTCTGCGAACGAAACGCGATCATTTCGAGACAAGCGCGTCCTCGGATCATATCTTGAACCGTCCTGAGCTATCTTGAAGACTGGTCGCCAGCCTGGCCAGCTCGCCGCTGGCGGCGGCCGCCTGCATCGACCCATCTGAAATCTGGCTCACACTCTGCGACATCGATTGGATGTTACGGTTGATTTCCTCGGCCACGGCCGATTGCTCCTCGGCCGCACTCGCGATCTGCGTGTTCATGTCATTGATACGGGCGATGGCGGCGGCGATGGCACGCAGTGATTCGCCGGCCTGGCGCGCCTGATCCACACCCTCGCCGGCCCGGACACGGCCCTGCTCCATGACCGCGACCGCGCCGGCCGACCCCGACTGCACACGCTCGATCTTGCCCTGAATGTCCTGGATCGAGTCCTGGGTGCGACTGGCCAGGGTTCGAACCTCGTCGGCGACCACGGCGAAGCCGCGCCCCTGCTCGCCGGCGCGGGCGGCCTCGATGGCCGCGTTCAGGGCCAGCAGATTGGTCTGCGCCGCCACACCGCGAATCACGTCGAGCACGGCGCCGATCTCGCGGCTGTCGTCCGACAGACGGGTGATGACCTGGCCGGCGGACTCGACCTCACCGGCGAGTGCCTCGATCGCGGCGATGGCCTGGGCGACGACCTGAGAGCCGGCCTCGGCCTCGCGGTCGGTCTCCTGAGCGGCACGCGCGGCCTCGGCGGCATGGCGCGCGACCTCCTCGACCGTGGCCGTCATTTCATGGATGGCGGTGGCGACCTGATCGGTCTCGGAGAGCTGATGGCGGACCTGCTCGCTGGTCTCGCCGCTGGTGAGCGACAGCTCCTCAGCCGCCGAGGCCAGATGCGTCGAGACACCAGCGACGTCCTTGACCATCGCGTGGATGCGCTCGACGATGAGGTTGAAGGTTCGCGCCAGCTCGGCCAGCTCGTTTTGGCCCTCGGCGGGGAGGCGCTGACTGAGATCACCCTCACCCTCGGCGATCTCCCGCAGGCGCGCGGTGACCTGGCGGATAGGGCCGGTGATCATGCGCGACATTCCGAAGATCCCCAGGATGCCGACCGCGACCACGATCAAGAGGGCTACACTCATCCCAAGCACCATCTCGGTCATGCCCTTGGCGACGATGGCCGAGGCGCGCGTCTTGGGGACCCCGAGTCCGAATACGCCGATCACCTGGCCCGAAGTATCGAGCAGCGGCTCGTAAGCCGTCAGATGCGGCACGCCCAGGACATCGGATTCGCCTACATAGCGCTCGCCCTGAGTTAAGGGCGCATGGGCTGCGCTCGACTCGCCGAGTCGGGTGCCGAGCTGACGCTGCCCCTCAGCATTGCGCACACTGGTCGCGATACGGACGAAGTCCGTGCCCTCGCGCTCAAAGAGGCTGAACACCAGCCCCAGGTCACGACTGATGGCGTCGGGCATCTCCGTGCGTCCTGAGATCGGACGCCCCTGGGCGTCGACCAGCTTGCCGTCCTGGAAGCTCAGCTGGCCGAAATCACGCGCGATGTAGAGCTTAGCGGCGCGCAGATCGCCATCGGCCTTGGTGAGCAGCATCTGATTCACCAGGGTTTTCGCCATGGAAGAGGCCGTGAGATAGGCAATCAGAACCAGCGCGGCGCCGATCAGCAGAATACCGGGGATGGCGGCGACCACGAGCCGAGAACGAATAGTGAGGTTTTTCCACATAGGGGACTCATCAGTGTATTGGAAATAAGAACAGGGTTTTTTGGCCTGATCCCGCTCCCTGGCACCATCACCTGATTGTAGCCGACCCGTTGCAGACGTGCGCCAATCGCGAGCAGGCGCCGGATTTGGTTCAATTTCGTTGCGGTTCGTTGGGGTCTGTATCCGGCTTGGCATCGGGCCGACATCTGGGATCGACACTGTCCTGATCGAGGATCTCGTCCTCGTCGAGCAGCAGGCGCTGCCCGTCGCCTTCCAGATCGTCGAACTGACCGCTGCGCGCGGCCCAGAACAGCACGGCGACCGCCGCCAGGCCCAGAAGCAGCATTCCGGGGATCAGGCCGTAGATGACTTCCATTGCGAGAGGCTCGATTGATGGGGTCAGACAGGCATTGAATCAGAAACCGATCGGATCGGAAATGATTGTTTGCCGGATGAGTTGAAGAGCGCGCCGAGACGCGCCGAGTTACCGATCACCGCCAGACTGCTCAGCGGCATGGAGACGGCTGCGACCAGCGGCGTGATGACGCCGGCCATGGCCAGCGGCACCATGATCAGATTGTAAAGGATGGAGAGCGCGATGTTCTGCCGGATGGTGACGAGCGTGCGCCGCGAGAGTTCGGCCGCCTCCAGCACCCGTTCCAGCTCGCTCGACATGAGCACGATGTCAGCGCTGGCGATCGAGACATCAGTGCCACTGCCCATGGCGATGCCGACATCGGCGCGCACCAGGGCCGGGGCGTCGTTGACGCCATCGCCGATCATGGCGACCGGCGCGCCGGCGCGCTGAAGGTCGTCGATGACGCGATCCTTGTCTTCGGGCAGCACCTCGGCGATCAGCTCGACCGGGCCGAGCCGGCCGGCGATACGCTCGGCGGCGGCGCGCCGGTCGCCTGTCAGCAGCGTGACCCGAATCCCCTGAGCGCGCAGACGTGCGACCACCGACTCGGCGCCTGGACGCAAGCGGTCTTCCAGTCCCAACCGTTGGGTCAGGCGACCGTCGATGGCACAGAAAATCTGGCTGGCCGGCTCGGCGGTTGAGTCGGACGGCAAGGCGACGCCCTGACGCGCCAGCCATTCCGCACGCCCGATGGCGATAGCGCGACCCGCGACCCGACCGGCGATGCCCTGGCCAGGCTCGACCTCGACGGCGTCCACCGCCAGACCGCTGAGATCGATCTTGGTCCGCTCGCACAGATCCAGCACGGCCATTGCGGCCGGATGTTCAGATAACCGCTCCAGCGCCCCGATCAGACGCAGGTCGGCACGCTGTTCATCGCTCAAATCCAATGACTCGGGATCGAGCACGCGCCACGCCTCTCCGGTCCCGGCGATGGCCACCACCGCCGGACGCCCCTCGGTCAGGGTACCGGTCTTGTCGAAGACCAAATGCCGGATGCTCGACAACCGCTCCAGCACCGCCCCGTTCTTGATCAGGATACCGCGCGCCGCGCCCACTCCGGAGGCGACCGCGACCGCCATCGGCGTGGCCAGACCGAAGGCGCAGGGACAGGTGATGATGAGCACAGCGGTCGCCGCAGTCAGCGCGCGTTCCAGATCGATCTGGACCCAGAAGATAAAAGTCAGGGTCGCCAGCCCCAGCGTCGCGGCGACGAACCAGGGCACGATGCGATCGGCCAGACGCTGGATCGGCGCGCGGCTTGCCTGGGCGTCCTCGACCAGCCGGATGATGCGCCCGAGCGTGGTCTCGGCAAGCAGACCCGTGATGCGCACCTGGAGCACCCCTGCCCCATTGATGGTTCCGGCCGAGACCCGGTCGCCCGTTCCCTTGGGTACGGGACGCGACTCGCCGGTCAGCATCGACTCGTCGACGCCGCTGCGACCATCCAGGATCGTGCCATCGACCGGGATGCGCTCGCCGGGACGCACCAGCACCCGCTCATCGACGACGAGCGTGCGGATCGGCACCACCGCTTCGCTGCCGTCGTCCTGGAGCCGGGTCGCGACCCTGGGCTGGAGATCGAACAGCCGTTGGGTGGCAGCTACGGCGCGCCGGCGCGAGATCGCCTCCAGATAGCGCCCGACCAGGATCACGAACAGAAAATTGACCACCGTGTCCCAGTAGACCGCACCGATCTCGGAGCCGCCGAGCGTCACATAGAGCGAATAACCATAGGTGACACTGACCCCGATGGCGATCGGCAAATCCATGCTCAGATGGCCCGAGCGCAGACCCGACCAGGCGCCCTGGTAGAAGGGTGCGCCCGAATAGAGGATGGTCGGGGTGGCGAGCAGGAAGCCGAGCCAGTGGAAGAGTTCGCGAAACTCGCCCTGATCGGCGCCGCTGTAGAGCGCGATCGAGATCCACAGCAGGTTCATCATGGCGAAGCCGGCCCAGGCGAGCCGGAACAGCAGGGCGCGGTTCTCGCGCGCGACGGCGCCCTCGGAGGCGTCCGGATCGAAGGGCGTGGCGGCATAGCCCAGATCGGCGAGCCGGCGCAGGATACGCGACAGCGCCAGCCGTCCGTTGTCCCAGCGCACCCGCAGCCGGCGCCCGGTGAGATTGACCCGCGCCTCCTCGACGCCGGGGAGCGACTGGAGTCCGCGCTCGATCAGCCAGACACAGGCCGCGCAGTGGATGCCCTCGACCAGGAGGTTGATCTCGCGGTCTTCGGCGGCGACGTCGGTGAACTCCTCCTGCACCGCGTCCAGATCGAAGAGCGCCAGATCCTCGGGCGGCTCGGGCGGCGGGCCAAGCAGGAGGCCGTCCGGGGTGCGTCGATAGAAGCCTTCCAGCCCCGCCGCATGGATGGCGAGACAGACCGACTTGCAGCCGGTGCAGCAGAAGGCGCGCTCGGTGCCCGCGATCTCAGCCGTCTCGCGCGTGCCGGCGACGATCGGTAGACCGCAATGGAAACAGTACTCGCCATCCACCCGTTAGGGTGCCCCGACCGTGAGACGCTCGCTGACGCTGAACTCATCCTCGCCCAGACGCGCGACGATCAGGGTGTCCCAGACGCCGATCAAGGGAAAGGCCGTCTCGACCACATAGCGCCCGCGATCCTCGCGGCTCATGGTCAGCGCAAAGTCGCGCGCGGCATCCGAGGGTCGGTAGGCGTGGAAGGTGACGGCCTCGGGATCGACCGGCTGACCGGCGCGATCGACGAAGAAGACGCGGATGGATTCGCGCTGGCCGGCGTGCAGTGACGCTGGAATATCGGCCTGGATCAGCCAGCCCGGATCACGCGCCTGGCGGGTCAGGAGGGTGCGCTCGTAGTTGCGGCCACGCTCATAGTAGTCGGCGTTGACCAGGCCCGGATTGGTGGCGAAGGCCAGATAGACCATGACCAGATTGACGGCCAGCACCACGACGATCAGCCCGAGCCAACCGAGCACCCAGGGATTGCGCAGGGCCGCGTTGGGCTGAAAATGGGCCTGGAGACGGGTTTGGATGTGGGTCATCATCGGCGCTTAGCCTCGCTGTGCTGAGAAGTTGCGCCCACTCAATCCGGGCGCGGCTTGGGACCGACGAAGACACTCTCACGCTCGGTCGCCGCCTGCTCGCCCGTGGTCCGGCTGGCTTCGATCTGGAAGAGGATCGGCTGCTGCTCGGCCTTGAGCGCCTGGTGTGGAATGCGCACGAAAACGGTCGCCGGTGTCACGCCGCCGGGCGCGGTCGCGATCGGCTGCTCGGCGCCGACGAGCGTCAGGTCATCATGCCCCGTGGCGCGCACCCTCACGGCCAGCGACTCATGGGTCTTGTTGAGGATCTTGAGGGTGTATTTGTTCTGGATCGAGCCATCGCTCTGGAGCACGAACAGCGGGGCGCGCTCGTGCAGCACCCGGAGTTCGAGCGGGGCCAGCGAGGTCAGCCCATAGAGGATGCCGGACAGCGACAGTCCCAGGATGAGGACATAGACCCAGACGCGCGGCCGGAGCCACAACCGACTGGTGCGACGCCCTTCGAGTTCGTCGAGCGAGGCATAGCGGATGAGTCCACGCGGCCGGCCGACCTTGTCCATGACCTGATCACAGGCATCGAGACAGAGCGCGCAGGTGATGCAGCCTTCCTGCTGACCGCGCCGGATGTCGACCCCGGTCGGACAGACCGCCACGCACTGATTGCAGTCGACGCAATCGCCGCTCGTCCGCTCCCCGCCTTCCTCGTGCTTGACGCGACCGCGCGGCTCGCCACGGTGCTCGTCATAGGTGGGGATGATGGTCGAGCGGTCGAGCATCACGCCCTGGATGCGCGCATAGGGACAGAGCCAGAAGCAGGTCTGCTCGCGCAGGAATCCGGCCAGTACATAGGTGCCGGCCGTGAAGAGCACGACCGTGATATAGGCCGCGCCATTGGCCTGACCGGTGAAGAAGGTCCACCACAGCGTCGGCGCATCGGTGAACCAGGCTACGAAGCTGAATCCGGTCAGAAAACCGATCAGGAGCCACAGACCATGTTTGATCGCGCGGACTTTGAGCTTCTCACGGCTCATCGGTGCCGCGTCGAGCTTGCGTCGCGCCGCCGGTGGCCCCTCCAGACGTTCCTCGATCCAGGTGAAGATGTCGGTCCAGACGGTCTGGAAGCAGAAGAAACCGCACCAGACCCGCCCGACGAGCGCCGTCATCACCGCCAGCAGGATGGCGAAAAACAGCAGCAGCAGCGACAGCATCCAGAAGTCCTGCGGCAGCACGGTGACCGAGAACAGATGGTACTGACGGTTGGGGATGTCGAACAGCACGGCCTGCTGGCCGTTCCAGCGCACATAGGGACCGAGCAGATAGATCAGCCACACCGAGGCCATCGCCCACTTGATGGTCCGCCAGCGGCCCGTGATCCGCTTGGCATGGATGGTCTGGCCGCCGGCGTTGACGTGCCAGTCGTCGGCCTCGGCGTAGAGCGCGTCGACCGCGACCGGCGTGGTCGATTCAGGATCAGTCTTTAATTGAGCCACAGCTAAACGTTACATCCCGCCACCGAGCGAATGGACATAGACGACCAGCTTCTTGATGTCCTGCTCGCTGAGTTTGCCCGCTGGTTCGGCAAAGGCCGGCATCACGGCGCTACGGGTCTCGGGGACGTCCTTTTGATTGACACCATACAAGATGGTGTGACGCGCGCTCTCATAGCCACCCGGCTGGAAGCGCCAGATGCCGTCGCGCAGGTTCGCGGCACCCACGCCGATGAAGTCGCCATTGGGCAGGTCGACCACATGACCGTTGGCGGTCTGACCATGACAGGCCACGCAGCCCTTGGCCTTGAAGAGCGTCCAGCCGGCCTCGCTTCCTCCCTCGCCGCCGGTCTCGTTCATCTGGACGACCCAGTGGGCGAGCGTATCGACCTCGGCCTCGGTGAGTATGGCCTTGTGCGCCGGCATCAGCGACTGACGCCCGCCCGTGATGGTCTCGGCGAGCTTGGCCGTGGTGCCGCCATAGAGCCAGTCATCATCGGCGAGTACCGGATAGCCTGGATTGCCCTGCCCGCCGCTGCCGTGGCAGGCGGCGCAGTTGTCGCCGAACAGCACCTTAGCCGAGGCCAGGGTGTATTGCTTCAGCCCCGGATCGGCCAGGATCTGATCGGCAGTCAGGTTGCGGATCTGATCCTCGAACTGAGCGCGCTTGGCCTCGATGCGCTCGACGCCCTGCTCGTACTCCTTGATCTGGCTCCAGCCAAGGAGGCCGGGCGTCGGCTCATCGCCGATCGGCCAGGTCGGATAGAGGATCGAATAGCCGACGACCCAGATGATCGACAGCCAGAATCCCTGCATCCACCAGCGCGGCGGCGGATTGTTCAGCTCGCGGATATTGTCGTCCCAGACATGCCCGGTGTTGTTCTCGCCTGGAAAGAGATCATGGTCGGCCATCGTCGTCTCCAAAAGGGGCATCGTCCTCCTCGAACGGGATGTGCTTCCTGGATTCGAGCTGCTCCCGGTTCTTGGGACGAAAGACCTGAAAATAGGCCAGGATCATCAGCAGGAAGATGACGACGGTCAGGATGGTGCCGATCCAGTCGTTGACCGTCATCGCTCCCCAGTCGGTCGCAAAATAGTCGATGAGGCTATTCACGATAGGCCTTGGCGTCATCGAACGCGACCATGGTACCCAGCACCTGGAGATAGGCCACCAGGGCATCCATCTCACTCTTGCCGTCGAGCAGACGCTCAGCGGCGGCGATATCGGCATCCGTATAGGGCACGCCGACGTGCCTCAAGCCCTCCATATGACGCTGCATCCGCGAGCCGGTCCCGGCCGGCCAGAGTGTGAAGCCGAAGACCCGCAGCGACCGGTCCGGATCGGCAGCGGTCGTATCAAGCCAGGGATAGCCGGGCATGACCGATTCGGGCACCAGCGCACGCGGATCGTACAGATGCTGGCGTTGCCAGTCGTTGGAATACTTGCCGCCGACACGCGCCAGATCGGGGCCGGTCCGCTTCGAACCCCATTGGAAGGGATGATCGAACATCGACTCGGAGGCGAGCGAATAATGGCCGTAGCGCTCCTTTTCGTCGCGGAAGGGGCGGATCATCTGCGAATGACAGAGATAGCAGCCCTCGCGCTGATAGATGTCACGCCCGGCCAGTTCCAGCGCTGTGTAGGGCCGCACACCGTCGCCCGGCTGCCAGTTCCACTGCTCCTTGCCCGCTTCATCGACGGTGACGATGGGTTCCTGGCCCGCCTTGTCCCAGACGATCTCGGGGAAGGCGTTGTGCTCCATCGTGCCCTTCAGATAGAACAGCGGCACGATCTCGACCAGTCCACCCACCGAAAGCACCAGGGCGGTAGCAATCAGCAGACCCCAGACGTTGACCTCCAGCCATTCCTGGAGGCTCTTGACGCGAACCTTGGCTCTGTCGCTCATGTCGATACTCTCCGCTTCAGGCCATGGCCGGGAGGGCGCGCGCCTGTTGCAGGCGACCCTCGACGACGGATTTGCGCACGGTCATCAGCACGTTGAACAGCATCACCGCCGCGCCGAACAGGAATATCATGCCGCCGATGGCGCGCATGGCGTAATAGGGATGCATGGCGTCGACCGACTCGACGAAGGTATAGGCCAGGGTGCCGTACTCGTCATAGGCACGCCACATCAGACCCTGCATGATCCCCGACACCCACATGGCGACGATATAGATGACGGTGCCGATGGTCGCGGTCCAGAAATGCAGGTTGATCAGACGCTCGGAGTACATCTCGGTGTGGTAGAGCCGGATCATCAGATGGTAGATGGCGCCGATCGAGATCCCGGCCACCCAACCGAGCGCACCCGAGTGTACATGGCCGATGGTCCAGTCAGTGTAATGCGAAAGCGCGTTGACGCTCTTGAGTGCCATCACCGGCCCCTCGAAGGTCGACATGGCATAGAAGGCCAGCGCCATGATCAGGAAGCGCAGCACATAGTCGGTGCGCAGCCGGTCCCAGGCGCCGGATAGTGTCATCATGCCGTTCACCGCCCCGCCCCAGGACGGGATGATCATGGCCAGCGAGATCGCCGCCCCCAGCGAGCCGGTCCAGTCCGGCAGCGCCGTGTATTGCAGATGGTGCGCGCCGAGCCAGACATAGCCGAACATCAGCGCCCAGAAGTGAATCACCGACAGCCGGTAGGAATAGATCGGCCGTCCGGCCTGCTTGGGCACGAAGTAATACATGATGCCGAGGAAACCGGCGGTCAGATAGAAGCCGACCGCATTGTGACCCCACCACCACTGGATCATGGCGTCCTGCACCCCGGAGAAGATGGAATAGGACTTGAAGAGTCCGACCGGAATCGCCAGGCTGTTTACGACATGCAGATAGACGATCATGATCATCATGCCGAGGAAGAACCAGTTCGACACATAGATGTGCGAGGACTTCCGCTTGGCGATGGTCATGATGAAGTTGAATGTGAAGGCCAGCCAGACCACGGCGATCAGGATGTCGATCGGCCATTCCAGCTCGGCGTATTCCTTCGACTGGGTCAGCCCGAGGGGCAGTGTAAGCACCGCCAGCACGATGACCGCATTCCAGCCCCAGAAGGTGAAGCGCGCCAGCGTGTCGCTCCAGAGTCGCACCCCGCAGGTGCGCTGAACCGAGTAGAAAGCCGTGGCCATCAGGGTACAGCCGCCGAAGGCGAAGATGACGGTGTTGGTGTGCAGCGGACGCAGCCGCCCGAAGGAGAGATAGGGACTGTCGAAGTTCAGAAACGGCCAGGCCAGTTCCGAGGCGATGTAGACACCGAAGGCCGCACCCAGCACCAGATAGACCACAGCCATGATCGTGAACCAGCGCACGATATCAAAATTGTACTTTTGCTCCAGACTGGCTTGCATGGACCCTCCCGAAACCATTGGACAGCACGAAGGTGAGGAGGCATCCGGCCTGGTACTGGGCGGCCGCGATCCAGAGGCGCCAATTGACGAATCTCAATGGATCGCGTCGTGAAAGTCAACCGTTGATCGTCAATGCTTATTTGAAGAAAGCGTCGACCGAAAACCCTTCACTTTCGAGGATATCGCGCAGCCGGCGCAGCGCGTCCATCTGGATCTGACGCACCCGCTCGCGCGTGACGCCCAGTTCGCGCGCCACGCTTTCGAGCGTCGAGTTCTCATAGCCGTGCAGACCGAAACGGCGCTCGACCACCTCGCGCTGCTTGTCGTTGAGCAGCCCGAGCCAGTGCTCGATGTTGACATGGATGTCGTCGTCCTGGATGCGCTCGGTGGGGTCACTGGAACCATCGTCCTGGAGCATGTCGACCAGCGGCTTGTCGGCGTCCTTGCTGTAGGGCGTGTCGACCGAGGTGATGCGCTCATTGAGGCCCAGCATGCGCTTGACCTCATTGATCGGGCGGTCGAGCAAATGAGCGATGTCTTCTGAGGTGGGATCATGATCCAGGCTCTGCGCCAACTGACGCGACGCCTTGAGATAGATGTTGATCTCCTTGACCACATGAATGGGCAGCCGCACGGTGCGGGTCTGGTTCATGATGGCGCGCTCGATGGTCTGACGGATCCACCAGGTCGCATAGGTCGAGAAGCGAAAGCCGCGCTCGGGGTCGAACTTCTCGACCGCCCGGATCAGCCCGAGATTGCCCTCCTCAATCAGATCCAGCAGCGGCAGACCGCGATTGAGATAGCGACGCGCGATCTTGACCACCAGGCGCAGGTTGCACACGATCATGCGCTGACGCGCCGCGTTGTCGCCGGCCTGGGCCAGGCGGGCGAACCGGATCTCCTCCTCGGCGGTCAGGAGTCTGGACTCACCGATCTCGTTGAGATAGATCCGGGTGGCATCGAAATCGGCCTCGGCGGCGTCGATGGGGCGCTCTTCCGGAACGCTGGACGAGTCGCCATCGAGCGGCTTGAGATCCTCCGAGTCGGACTCCTTGGGCGCGAGCGCTTCCGAGTCCTCGTCCAGCATCGGCAAGGCATCGCGATCGATTTCGGGCAGATTTTCGGGGGTCTCGCGGTCTTCAGCGCTCGACATCCACATCCTCCGGCGCGCGGGACGAAATTCTTAACGACGCGCAGGCAGATAGAGGATCGGGTCTACGGCCTGGCCATGACGACGAACCTCGAAATGCAGCAGATAGGCGCCATCCGCGCCCTGACCGACCTCAGCCAACACCTGGCCCTGTTTCACGCGCTCACCCTGCGTGACCAATAACCGGCGGTTGAAGCCATACGCGCTCAGATACTTTTCAGTGTGTTTGACGATGATAAGGTTGCCGTATCCCTTGAGTCCACTACCGCTATAGACGACCTGACCATCGGCCGCGGCCTTGACCTGATCCCCGGCCTGTCCGCCGATGCGCAGAGCGTGACGAGTACGATCGCCCTCGCTGAAGGTCTGCACCAGCGGGCCGGTGAGCGGCCATTCCCAGTCCACCCCCGAGGGGCCGCGCCGACTGCCCGGACCCTCGCGCGTCGCGGTCTTTGCAGCGGAGCGCGTGGTGCGGGTCTGGGCCGTTTTAGTCGTCTTGGTCTTGGTCTTGGTCTTGGTCGCCTGACGCCTGGCGGTCTGCTTCGCTGGAATCGGATCCGCGGGAGTCTGGCTCGCCTCAGATTGGTTCACCGGCGTAACCGGCGTGGGGTCGCTCCCAACCGTCTTGGGGACATCCGCCTCGATGGGCGCCGGTGGCTTGCGTACTCTCCTGAACCGTTTAGACGCCTCGCCATCCGGCGGCGCAATGCGCAGCAAGGTATCGGTATAGATGGTGTAAGGCGGTTCCAGCCGATTCCAGTGCACAAGCTGACGCTGACTGATCCCGAGTCGCTGGGCGATCAAACCGAGATTGTCGCCGCTTCGGATCAAATAGTAGCCGTCGGGCGCCGGACCGGACCAATACCGGCCATGGAGCGATTCCGACGTTCTGGAGGCACAACCGGCGATCAGCAGCGTCAGAACCAGACTCAGTAGCGACGAGACGACTGGCAGCCATACGCGGTCTGGCTCTTTACAGGTGGTAGCTGGGGTCGATCGAGGCTGGAACAAGGTCAGGTCACCGCTTCCATCAGGCCCGCCGCGAACCTCAGCCGGCAGGTTCCGGTTCAGGCGACCCCAGCCAGCAAGGGTACGAAGCTGGCAGGTTCCAGGATTTCGTGACCGAAGCCGCCACGCGCCAGCCGCACCAGCCGCACCAGACTCTGGTGCGGTCCATCGCCGATCGGCAGCACCATGACCCCACCGGGCGCGAGTTGCTCGGCCAGTGCGCGCGGTATCCCGCGCGGGGCGGCGGTCACGAGGATGCCCTGATAGGGCGCGTATTCATGCCAACCCTGGGCACCATCGCCATGGCGATAGCGAATATTGCGCATCTTCAACGCGCCGAGCCGTTCCTGGGCGCGTTCGAACAGCTCGCCGACGCGCTCGACACTGTAGACACGGCGCACCAGCGAGGCCAGGACGGCGGTCTGGAAGCCGGAGCCGGTGCCGATTTCCAGCACCGTGTCGGGCGCGCCGTGCTCGATCAGCGCCTGGGTCATGCGTGCTACGGTATAGGGCTGGGAAAGCGTTTGGCCATGCCCGATCGGCAGCGCCGAATCTTCATAGACCCGACTGGCAAGCGCCTCGTCGACGAACAGATGGCGGGGCAGCTCGCGCATCACGCGCAACACCTCGGGCGAGTCGATCCCGGCCTCTATCAGACGCTGGATCAGACGTTCGCGCGTGCGTCTGGAGGTCATGCCGATCCCCGGATCGAGCAGGGTCTCGGCCATTACACGCATCCGGCCAGCCAGGAGCCGAGCGACGCCAGCGCAGAATGACGGGTCAGATCGACCTGAAGCGGCGTGATGGAGACAAACCCCGTGCGCACGGCTTCAAAGTCCGTTCCAGGTCCGGCATCCTGCTCGGGACCGGCCGGCCCGATCCAGTAGATCGGCTGACCGCGCGGATCGCGCGCCTCGACGATCGGTTCGGCCTTGTGACGATGTCCGAGCCGCGTGGCTTTGAAGCCTGCAAGTTCGGCATAGGGTCGATCAGGGACATTGACATTGAGGATGATGCTGGCTTCGAGTGGACGCTCGCGCAGACGCTCAACCAGTTGGACCGCCACGCGCGCCGCCGTGTCGAGATGCTGGGGCGTACTCGAGGCCATGGAAATCGCGATCGAGGGCAGCCCCAGGAAGCGCCCCTCAGTGGCGGCGGCCACGGTGCCCGAGTAGAGCACGTCGTCGCCCAGATTCGGACCATGATTGATGCCGGAGACCACGATGTCAGGCTCGATCGAGGGCAGTCCGGTGAGCGCCAGATGCACGCAATCGGTCGGTGTGCCGTCGACCTGAATGAAGCCGTTGGGCATGCGCTTGGCACGCAGTGGACGGTCGAGCGTGAGCGAGTTGCTCGCCCCGCTGCGATCGCGCTCGGGGGCCACGACCACCACCTCGCCCAAGGCCGCCAGGGCCTCGGCCAACACGATCAAACCCGGTGACTGATAGCCGTCGTCGTTACTGACAAGGATCTTCATGGCGATATGCTTGCTCTCCTGACTTCGCCGAAGATCATACTCCAATGGGCGCCGATCGGGCATCCCGACATCGTCGACCGACGGCGCGACAGCTATACTCGGGCCCGAGCGCGCCCAGACAGCCAGAGATCCGGATCCAGCCGATGAAGCCCACACTCCAGGACACCGACCGTCAGCTCTTTCGCGAACAGGTCGAGGATGCCGAGCCACTGTCGTTCGAGGGCGCTGAGCCATTCCGTCGCCGCCCGCCGCCGGTGCCGCGTCCACGCCCGATCGAGGCGCCGGATGGCGACGAGCGGGTGGCGCTCGCCGAGTCAGAGGTCGAGACCCACGACTATCTGCTCTTCGCGCGTCCCGGCGTCCAGAATCGGGTGCTGGCCGATCTCCAGCGCGGCGCCTTTCCGGTCGGGCTGGAAGTGGATCTGCATGGACTCCAGGCTGAACACGCGCGCCAGATCCTGGCCGAGTTCCTCGCCGAGTGCGCGCATCGGCGCGTGCGTTGCGCGCGCATCATCCACGGCAAGGGCATGCGTTCCAGCGGACGCGCGCCCGTACTCAAGAGCAAGGTCAACTATTGGCTCAGACTCTATGATCAGGTACTGGCCTTCTGTTCGGCGACCCGCCGCGATGGCGGAACGGGCGCGGTCTATGTGCTGCTGCGCAATCCCAATAAGGCCGGCAGAACGCGCGCGCTGTGATGGACGCTCGGCGCCAGATTCGCACACGCCATGCTTGCAATTTCGTGACCGCCACCCACTCCTTTGTATCCACTGCCCCGTGATACCATCCGCGCCATGCTGACCTATCCCGACATCGACCCCGTCGCCCTCGCCCTTGGCCCGCTCAAGGTCCATTGGTATGGACTCATGTATCTGATCGGCTTCGCCCTGGCCTGGTGGCTCGGGCGCTGGCGCGCACGGCGTCCCGAGTCCGGCTGGACGACCGAGATGGTCGACGATCTCATCTTCTATGGTGTCGTCGGTGTCATCGTTGGCGGGCGGCTCGGCTATATGCTGTTCTACGGCTTCGATCAGATCCTGGTCAATCCGCTGAATCTGCTCAAGGTCTGGGAAGGCGGCATGTCCTTCCATGGCGGGCTGATCGGCGTCCTGGTCGCGATCGGGCTGTTTGCGCGCCGTCATGGTCTGCACTTCTTCCAAGTCGGCGACTTCCTCGCGCCCCTGGTGCCGACCGGACTGCTGGCTGGGCGTCTCGGCAACTTCATCAATGGCGAACTCTGGGGGCATCGCACCGAGCAGCCCTGGGGCGTCCAGCTCCCCTGCGAGCACTTTCCGCATCAGTGTCTCGATCAGCCGGCTGATGCGCTGCTGAGTCCCGCCGTGCATGCCTCCCAGCTTTATGAGGCTGCGCTCGAAGGGCTGGTGCTGTTCGTCGTCCTCTGGCTGTTCTCCAGCCGCCCGCGCCCGATGATGGCGGTCTCAGGGTTGTTCCTGCTCGGCTACGGAAGTTTCCGCTTCCTGGTCGAGTTCGTGCGCGAACCCGATGCCCATATCGGCTATCTGGCCTTCGACTGGCTGACCATGGGACAGATCCTGTCACTGCCGATGGTGCTCGCGGGTGGACTGCTGCTCGTCCTGGCCTATCGACCCAAAGCGGCGGACTGATAGGGTCTGAACGCAGATCAGCAGGCAACAAAAAACCGGCTCTAGGCCGGTTTTTTGTGTCTCAAGCAAGCGTCTTCGCGATCAGGCCATGGCCTTGATGTGCGCGTTCAGGCGGCTCTTGTGACGGGCGGCCTTGTTGGCGTGGATCAGACCCTTGCGAGCAGCGCGGTCGATACGCGGCACGGCATCCTTGAACGCCTGAACAGCCGCTTCCTTGTCTTCGGCGCGGATCGCCTTGATCACCTTCTTGATAAAGGTGCGCAGGGTGCTGCGCTGAGCCATGTTACGCTGACGACGGTCTTCCGCCTGACGGGCGCGCTTGCGCGCTTGGGGTGAGTTAGCCAACTGAGAGTCTCCCGAGAATTCGATGTCTGACGCGGTCAAAGTAAAAACGATGAAACCGCGTGGAGGGTCGGCCAGCGGCTTGGGCCATACCGAACGCGGTTTAGACGACGCAGTATTTCGGATCGGGGCGTGATTGTCAATTATAATCAGCACCTTTTCCTGTCTGGAGCCGTCTCCGATCCATGGCCTCGCTGGTTGCTGCATTCGCCAAGGTGGGTGGCGGGACGCTGTTGTCGCGCATTCTGGGATTCGTCCGTGATCTGACGATCGCGCGCGTGTTCGGCGCCGATGCCGCGACCGATGCCTTTTTCGTCGCCTTCAAGATCCCCAACTTCGCGCGCCGGCTGTTCGCCGAGGGCGCGTTCTCGATGGCGCTGGTTCCGGTACTCAACGACTATCGCGAGCAGCAGGGACGCCCGGCGCTCCAGTCCTTCGTCGACGACATGACGGGCACGCTGGCCGCCGCGCTGCTGCTGATCACTGGGCTGGGCATTCTGGCCGCGCCGCTGCTGATCCTGGCCTTTGCCCCCGGCTTCGGCGCAGAGGCCGATCAGTTCGCGCTGGCTACGATGCTGTTGCGACTCACCCTGCCCTATCTGTTCTTCATCACGCTCACGGCACTGGCCAGCGCCCTGCTCAACACCTATGAGCGTTTCGGAGTACCAGCGTTCACGCCGGCCCTGCTCAATATCATCCTGATCGGCTGTGCGCTGTGGCTGGCGCCGCGTCTGGAGACGCCGATCCTGGCGCTGGCCTGGGGCGTGCTTATTGCTGGACTGACGCAACTGGTCTTTCAACTACCCTTTCTGGCGCGACTCGGACTCTTGCCACGTCCCCGCTTCAAGCCGCGCGATCCGGGCGTGCGCGCCGTTTTCAGGCGTCTGGGGCCGGCGATCCTGGGGGTGTCCGTGGGTCAGATCAGCCTGCTGCTCGACACCCTGCTCGCCTCGGTCCTCGTGACCGGGAGTATCTCCTGGCTCTATTACTCGGATCGGCTCATGGAGCTGCCGCTCGGACTGCTGGGCGTGGCCCTGGGCACAGTGATCCTGCCGCGTCTGTCACAAAGCCAGGCGGCGCAGGATCCCGAGCGCTTCTCGGACACGCTCGACTGGGCCTTGCGTCTAGCGCTGCTGCTCGGCCTGCCGGCGGCGGTCGGGCTGCTGGTGCTGGCCGAGCCGGTGATGGCGACGCTCTTTCTGTCGTCGGAGTTCGACACGCACGCTGTCACCCAGGCCGCGCACTCGCTCATGGCCTATGCGCTCGGCATCCCGGCCTTGCTGGCGATCAAGGTGCTGGTGCCCGGCTATTACGCCCGGCAGGACGTGCGCACGCCGGTGCGTCTGGCCCTGATTGCGCTCGGTGTCGGGCTGGTCGTGCATCTGCTGCTCATGGTGCCGCTGGGACATGCCGGACTGGCGCTCGCAACGGCGTTGACAGCCGCGCTCAACGCCGTCCTGCTGCTGCGCGGGTTAAGACGCTCAGGTCTCTATCGACCACGACTCAACTGGAGGCGCCTGCTCAGTCAGACGGTGCTGGCCAGTCTGAGCATGGGATTCGTGCTGCACTGGGGCATTGGGGTGCGCGCCGACTGGATCCAGGCAGATTCCTGGACGCGGATCCTGGAGCTGACAGGCTGGATTCTGGCGGGCGGATTGGTTTATGTAACACTACTGCTCGTTGCCGGACTAAGGCCGCGCGATCTGCGCGAGTGTCGTTGATGGGCATTTTTGCCTGACCAGACAGCAACCTGTCAGTTTGAAGCCCTGCGGAGGCAGCTCAGGCCGCCAATTCAGTCAATACCTCGGGATGCTTGGCGACGATCTTCAGAAGACACAGCACCGCCCCCGGCGGCGTGAATCGCCCCTGCTCCCAGTCACGCAAAGTTGCCACAGGCGTCTGAATCAGGTCGGCAAACTGAGGCTGTGAAAGCCCCAGCGCCTGACGCGCGGATCTGACGAGCATCTGCTCCGGGGTCGTGGTGCGCGCGATGAGGCCGTCGCGCATCTCGGCGAGGCTCTCGCGCAGACCCGGCAAGGCTTCACCCGCGTCCTGTTCGATGGCTTTGGCGATCTGGTCGATGTTCATCGAGCGGCCCTCAGTATGTCGTTGGGTTGGATGTTGGACTGATCCGACTTCGCATAGATCGCGACCAAACAGACCACGCCTTGCGCCATGAGGTTGAAGTAGATCACGCGCACGCCGCCGCGTTTACCTTTCGCTTGAGCCGCCCAGCGCACTTTCCGCGCGCCGTCGGCACCTGGGATCACGTCGCCGGCCAGTGGGTTCCGGGCGATCCAGGTCACGAAATCGAGCCGCTCGTCCTCCGACCAGATGGCGTCGGCCTGCTTCTGAAAGGTCGGAGTTTCGATGACGGTTTGCATGGGTTGCATCGTGCGGGAATCCCGCATCATGCACAATGCCCTGATCAGGACACCTCAGCCAAATCCCCCTTCTCCTGCAACCAGGCACGCCGATCCGCCGCGCGCTTCTTAGCCAGCAAGCGGTCGAGCAGCTCGTCGGTCTGATCCGCCTCGGCGATGGTGAGCTGCACCAGGCGGCGCGTGTCGGGATGGATGGTGGTCTCGCGCAGTTGCGCCGGGTTCATCTCGCCTAAGCCCTTGAAGCGCTGCACATTGACCTTGCCCTTGATCTTCTCGGCGGCGATGCGGTCGAGAATACCCTTCTTCTCGTCGTCGTCGAGGGCGTAGTAGACCTGCTTGCCGACGTCGATGCGATACAGCGGCGGCATGGCGACATAGACATGCCCTTCGGCCACCAGACGCCGGAAGTGCTTGAGGAAGAGCGCGCACAGCAGGGTCGCGATATGCGCACCGTCCGAGTCGGCGTCGGCCAGGATGCAGATTTTGCCGAAGCGCAGTCGGCTCAAATCATCACTGCCCGGATCGACGCCGATGGCCACGGCGATGTCGTGGACTTCCTGCGAGGCCAGCACCTGGTCGGGTTCGACCTCCCAGGTGTTGAGGATCTTGCCGCGCAGCGGCAGGATGGCCTGGAACTCGCGGTCGCGTGCCTGCTTAGCCGAGCCGCCGGCCGAGTCGCCCTCGACCAGGAACAGCTCGCCGCGCTCGGGATCGGTCGCGGTGCAGTCGGCGAGCTTGCCCGGCAGCGCCGGACCCTGGGTGATCTTCTTGCGCGTGACCGTCCGCCCGGCGCGCAGTCGTGCCTGGGCGGCGCCGATCGCCAGCTCGGCGATGCGCTCGCCCTCGGCGACGTGCTGATTGAGCCACAGACTGAACGAATCCTTGACCACGCCCGCGACGAAAGCCGCGCACTCGCGCGAGGACAGCCGTTCCTTGGTCTGGCCCGAGAACTGCGGGTCGAGCAGCTTGACCGAGAGGATGTAACTGACGCGGCTCCAGACATCCTCCGGTGCCAGCTTGACCCCGCGCGGCAGCAGGTTGCGGAACTCGCAGAACTCGCGCACCGCCTCGGTCAGCCCGGTGCGCAGACCATTGACGTGGGTGCCGCCCTGCACGGTCGGGATGAGGTTGACATAGCTCTCGGCGATCGGCTCGCCGCCGCCGGCCCTGGGTGGCTCAGGCAGCCACACCAGCGCCCAGCTCGCCGCCTCTGTGCGTCCTTCCATGTCGCCGATGAAGGGTTCAGATGGCAGGGTCTCGACGCCGTTGAGCGACTGGAGCAGATAGTCCTGGAGTCCGTCCTGATAGCACCAGAGCTGCTCCTCGCCGCTGGTTTCATCGCGAAAGCGCATTTCCAGCCCTGGGCAGAGCACGGCTTTGGCCTGGAGCAGATGAGTCAGCGGACGCACGGCAAACTTGGGGCTATCGAAATAGCCGGGATCGGGCCAGAAACGCAGCCGGGTACCGGTCGCCTGGCGTTTGACCGTACCGACCACATCCAGATCGCTGACCTTGTTGCCGTCCCTGAAGGCCATGTTGTATTCCTGGCCGCCGCGCCGGACCCAGACCTCCAGATGCTGCGAGAGCGCGTTGACCACGGACACGCCCACGCCATGCAGACCGCCCGAGAAGCGGTAATTGTCGGCGTTGAACTTGCCGCCCGCGTGGAGCTTGGTGAGGATGACCTCGACCCCAGGGCGGCCTTCCTGCGGATGGATGTCGACCGGCATCCCGCGCCCGTCGTCCTCGACCTCCAGCGAGCCGTCGGCATGGAGCGTGACGGCGATGCGCTTGGCATGACCGGCGAGGGCTTCGTCGACGCTGTTGTCGATGACCTCCTGCGCGAGATGATTGGGACGGGTGGTGTCGGTGTACATTCCGGGGCGCTTGCGCACCGGGTCGAGGCCCTGGAGGACTTCGATGGCTGAGGCATCGTAATGGCCGGTCATGAACGCGCGGATCTTCCTTAAAGCTGAGTTGAGTCGAAGTGGCCGGAGCGGTCGCGCTGGTTTGACCGCTCAACCGAGCTACGGTACCGTACCTGCAAACCCGGATTCAAACCCTAGATGAAACAACCCAAGACCCCGCCCCCGCCAGCGTTCGAGCAAGCCCTGACCGAACTGGAAGCCGTCGTCGATGCCCTTGAACAGGGCGAGATGACGCTCGAAGACGCGCTCGCGGCCTTCGAACGCGGCATCGGTCTGACCCGTGTCTGTCAGCAGGCGCTGGAAACGGCTGAGCAGCGGGTGCGTATCCTCACCGACGCCCGGCCGGACGCCGAGCCAGAGCCATTCGACAACCCATGACCGATCACACACTGGATGACTTCCGCGCGCGCTGCGCCGCGCGCGTCGAAACCGCGCTCGACCAGATCCTGCCGCCCGTGAGCGTGCAGCCGTCGCGATTGCACGAGGCCATGCGCTACACAGTGCTGGCCGGCGGCAAGCGCATCCGTCCGCTGCTCGCCTATGCCGCCGGCGAGGCACTCGGACTCGACGCTGCCCTGCTCGACCGCTCGGCCTGTGCCGTTGAGATGATCCACGCCTATTCGCTGATCCACGACGATCTGCCGGCGATGGACGACGACGATCTGCGCCGCGGGCGTCCGACCTGTCATCGCGCCTTCGACGAAGCGACCGCGATCCTGGCCGGCGACGCGCTCCAGACGCTCGCCTTCCAGGCCCTGGCCGAAGCGCCCGGACTGAGTGCCGAGTCGCGCGTCGGCATGGTCGCGGCGCTCGCCCGTGCCAGCGGCGCACGCGGCATGGTCGGTGGTCAGGCGATGGATCTCGAAGCCGAAGGCACGCCGCTCGATCTGGTGCAACTGGAGAACATCCACATCCACAAGACCGGCGCCCTGATTCGCGTCTCGGTACAGATGGGCGTGCTGGCGCATGGCGGACTCGACGCCGATCCGGCCGAGCGTCTGGACCATTACGCCAAGTGTCTGGGTCTGGCATTCCAGATCCAGGACGACGTGCTCGACGTCGAGGGCGACACGGCCCAGATCGGCAAGACCGCCGGGCGTGACCAGGCACTCAACAAGGCCACCTATCCGGCCCTGGTCGGTCTGGCCGAGGCCAAGGCCATGGCCAATCAGCTCATCACCGAGGCCATTGAGTCGGTCGCCATCTTCGGCGAGCGCGCTCAGCCGCTGATCTGGATCGCCAACGCCCTCCTGGGACGCAAGCACTGAAGCGATGTCGAACGTTACGATGGGCATCGCTAGGCGCTGTCCATCCGACCACGCCGAGGCCATATCCTAAGGCCGGCATGACATTGAACCGCCGCCCCCTCGAACCGCTCTAACCCCGGCACTCGGCCCTGTCAGCCAGTTCGACTTGGCCGAGCCACAAGCCGCCCCCATCTTCCAGCCAATCATCCCGACGACGACACAATTCTCATGGAGCCATCGACCACATCCCCCTGTTCGACCAATGCCAGCTGCGAGATCGCAGATGTCCAGGGGAGCGCGGATACCCGCCGCATCGCCATCGACCGGGTCGGCATCAAGGACATCCGCCATCCGGTGCGGGTACTCGACCGCAGCGGCGCTGAGCAGCATACGGTCGCGAACTTCAACATGTACGTCTATCTCCCGCACGACTTCAAGGGCACGCACATGTCGCGCTTCGTGGAGATCCTCAACCGCCACGAGCGCGAGATCAGCGTGTCGTCTTTCAAGACCATGCTCAGCGAGATGTCCGAGCGCCTGGAGTCGGAGGCTGGCCATATCGAGATGCGCTTTCCCTTCTTCATCAACAAGAAGGCGCCGATCTCGGGGGTCGAGAGTCTGCTCGACTACGAGGTCACCTTTATCGGCGAGATCCGCGACGGTCAGCCGCGTCTGGAACTCAAGGTCATGGTGCCGGTCACCAGTCTCTGCCCCTGTTCCAAGGAGATCTCGGCCTTTGGCGCGCACAACCAGCGCTCGCACGTCACGGTCCAGGTGCGCATGGAACGTTTCATGTGGCTGGAGGAACTGATCGAGCTGGTCGAGCGCGAAGCCTCGTCCGAACTCTATGGTCTGCTCAAGCGCCCGGACGAGAAGTTTGTCACCGAGCGCGCCTACACCAATCCCAAGTTCGTCGAGGATCTGGTGCGCGACGTGGCCAAGCGGCTCAATGACGACCCGCGCATTCTCGCCTACATCGTCGAGGCCGAGAACTTCGAGTCGATCCACAACCATTCGGCCTATGCCCTGATTGAGCGCGACAAGACCGCCGAGGCCACACTCTGAATCCGGTCGAACCCCGCTGTCTGCTGCTGCATGGCTTCACCGGCGGCGGGGCCGACTGGTCGAGCGTCTTTGCCGACGATCCAAGATGGCTGGCCATCGACCTGCCGGGGCATCTCACCAGCCCGGATCCGACGAGCGACTATCCAGAGGTCATACGCGATCTGCTCGATGCGCTGCCGGCGAGCATCGATGAAGTCATCGGCTATTCGCTTGGCGGGCGGATCGCGCTCAGTTTCATCCAGCTTGCGCCCGAGCGTTTTCGGGCTGCCACCATCATTTCGGCCCATCCAGGGCTGCTCGATCCGGCGATGCGCGAACAACGCCGGCTGGCCGATCAGGTCTGGATCCGGCTGCTGCGCGATCAGGGAATCGAAGCCTTCGTCACGGCCTGGGAGCATCAGCCACTCTTCAAGACCCAGGCACGGCTGCCAGCCGAGATCCTGGCACGCCAGCGTGCGCGACGTCTGAGTCAGCGCTCCGAGGGGCTGGCCAGCGCGCTCGAACGGCTCGGTTTGGGCGAGATGCCCAGCACCTGGGAGGCGCTCGCGTGCTACCAGGGTCGGCTCGATTGGATTATCGGCGGCGAGGACACGCGCTTCCAGGCGATCGCGCATGAAGTCTTGGCGCACCGCCCGGCAACCCGACTGGTCGTACTGGAGGGCGTGGGTCACAATCCACTGCTGGAAGTGCCCGAGCGGCTGCGCGCCCGTCTCGACACACACCCGGACCATTGACCCGATTACAGACCTTGAACCCGGTCCGGGTTTCGGCGTCTCATGTCCGAACTTCAATCCATACACCGCTCGATCCGTTGTTATGTTAAGCCATTCCATCTCCGGGGCCGGGTACCTGCTACAGGGTCTGCGGCTCATCACCCGTCCCGGAATCAAGCGTTTCGTGGCCATTCCGCTGCTGTTGAATATGCTGGTGTTCTCGGCGGCCATCTATGTCGGCGTACAGCAGTTCGAAGCCCTGATGGGCTTTATGGACTCCAAACTCCCCAGTTGGCTCGATTGGCTCGACTGGTTGCTCTGGCCCCTGTTCATCCTGTTCTTGCTGGTGGTGGTGTTCCAGACCTTCGGTCTGCTCGCCAACCTGATCGCCGCGCCCTTCAACGGACTGCTGGCCGAGAAGGTCGAGCTGATGCTGACCGGCCGCCCCATTGAGCAGGACGGCGATTACGACCGGCTGCTGGCCGAGCTGGGGCCGACGCTGCTCGACGAGTCGCGCAAGCTCGCCTATGCCCTGCTGTGGGCGATCCCCTTTCTCGTGCTGCTGTTCGTGCCCGTCGTCGGCACGGTGCTCTGGTTCCTCTATACGGCCTGGATGCTGGCGGTCGAATACAGCGACTATCCGATGGGCAATCATGGTCTGCGTTTCGGCGAGATCCGCCGCCGACTGCGCGAACGACGCGCGCTCAGTCTCAGTTTCGGCGCCGCCGCCGCCGGGATGGCGATGGTTCCGGTGCTCAACTTCCTGCTGATGCCCAGCGCGGTGGCCGGCGCGACGGCTATGTGGGTGCGCGAGTTCCGACCGGCCAACGGCTATCAGGGATCGCATCAGTCGCGCGTGGCCACGCATTATGTCCTGTTGACCATCGACCATCTCTCGGGACGCATGAATGGCGAGATCCTCGCCGGTCCGCTCACCGGCCGCACACTCGACGCCGCCGAGACCGCCGAGCTGCTTGATCTGCTCAATCTGTGCTATCGCACCGACGCCGAATCGGCCGAGGCGCTGGAGGCCTATCTGACCCATGAGCGCGGTCAGCGTTTCCAGGAACCGCCGCCGCGCCCGGATGCCGGACGCGCGCCGCCACCGTCGCCCGATCGACCCGGCCTGGACGAAAACGAGGCACGCGCCATCCTGGGGCTGGCGCCCGAGGCGGGCGCCGATGACATCCAGGCGGCCCATCGACGCCTGATCCAGCGTCTGCATCCGGATCGCGGCGGCTCGGACTATCTGGCCGCCAAGGTCAACGAGGCTAAGCGGGTGCTGCTGTCACCTCGCTCTTGACGCGCAGCAGATCGACGCGATGGGGCTTGAGGAAACGCGCGCCCTCGGGTGTCAGATGACGCTCGAAGGCGGCGCGGATCTCGGCCAGACGTACGGCGTCGAGGTCGTGGTCGGTGTGCGTGACCTGGATGAAGCGCTCGGCGAAGGCGTCCCAGTTCAGATAGACGCCTTCCGACTGATAGAACACCTGACGCTCCCAGGTGAAGCGCCCTGAGGCGACCGCGCGCTCGATGGCCTCATAGGCTGCCGTGCGCACGAGGCACTCGTCATGGATGAGCCGCATCACCTCGTTGAGTGCGCCCCAATAGACCGGCTCGGAGAGATAAACATAGCCGCCCGGCACCAGCACGCGCTGAATCTCGGCGAGCGCGCGGTCCATGAGATCGACAGGGACATGGTGGAGCGACTTGAACAGAAAGACGCCTTCATAGGTGGCGTCCGCATCGGCGATCGACTCAGCGCCGCCGACACGAAACTCGACCCTGGGCAGATCCTGGATGGCGAGATTCTTCTGGTGCTGGATGCGGTCGACCTCGGTCGCCGTCACCCGACGCGCGCCCAGGCGGGTCGCCAGCAGCCGGGTCATCCAGGCCGCGCCACAGCCCAGCTCCAGCACCTGGTGCCCGTTCACCTCGACCAGATCCTCAATGACCTGGATCTCGTCGCACAGTCGGTAGGCTTCGGGGTCAGTCTGGATCATCTGTCTCGGCATGGTGATTTGGTCCAAATTCGCAGTTGTGTTCAAAGCGTTCGAGTCCTAATGTCGATGGCGAGGCATACTTTTTCATCATCCCGCACAGGAGCCGAAACGGATGAACCAACATCACACATGGCTGGATAGATGGCTCTCGATCCTCTTTCTCTATACCGAAAAGCTCGTGCTCGTCGGCGTCGGCGGGCTTGCCCTGGTCGGCATCGGACAGCTGATGTGGGGCATCTATCAGCAAGGCGCGATCCGGCTGGAAGACCTGCTGATGATCTTCATCTTCATCGAGATCATGGCGATGGCCAACGTCTATTTCTTGCGGCGTAGCGTGCCCTTCACCTATCCGATGTTCATCGCCGTCACGGCGCTCTCGCGTCTGATCGTACTCCAGGGCAAGGAGGGCAGCTCAGAGGGTCTGATCTACGAAAGCGGCGCCATCCTGCTCATCAGTTTCGCCATCCTCGTCATCCGCTTCAGTCAGCAGTTCAGTACCGATGCCCTGGAGCAGCGCGAGGATCGGCACGAATAAGCCGCATTATAGCGTTCACACTCTCTGACGGACGGTTGCCCCACATGCTCGTGATCGAACTCATGGCCTATCTCGCCATCGGCGCACTCTCCGGCGTGCTGGCCGGACTCTTTGGCGTCGGCGGTGGCGCCATCATGGTTCCAGCCCTGATGCTGCTCTTCGGCGCACTTGGCCTCGGCGGCGACTGGATGGCGCATCTGGCGGTCGGAACCTCGCTGGCGACCATCATCGGCACCGGAGCGGCTTCCACGCTGGCGCACCATCGGCGCGGCGGCGTGCGCTGGGACATCGTCTGGCCGCTGGCGCCAGGCATCGTCATCGGTGCTCTGGCCGGCGCGGCCCTGGCCGGCTGGATTCCCGGTCTCTGGCTGCAACGGATCTTTGCGGTCTTTCTGGCCTATGTCGGGGTCCGTCTGCTGCTGACGCCCGCTGCATCCGTCTCGGCATCGCATCCGCTGCCCGGTCGGGCTGGACTGGCGGGCGTAGGCGGCGGGATCGGGATGCTATCGTCACTGGTCGGAATCGGCGGCGGGACGCTCACCGTGCCTTTTCTGGGCCGTCACGGCCTGGAGATGCGCCAGGCGGTTGGTACCTCGGCGGCGTGCGGATTGCCGATTGCGCTGGCTGGCGCGCTGGGATTCGTGCTGACCGGTTGGGGACGCGCTGGACTACCGGCGTTCAGCACCGGCTTCGTCTACTGGCCGGCGGTCCTGGCCATGCTGATCGCCAGCATGCCGATCGCCCCGCTCGGCGCCCGATTGGCCCATGCCCTGCCCGTGGACCTGCTCAAGCGGCTCTTCGGTGGCCTGTTGCTGCTGATCGCCATGCGCCTGGCTTTTTCTTGAGTGGCGCCGGCCTTTATCGAGCCGTGTTTGGACTCAGGACCAGCCGCCGATAGAGATAGAGCTGACCGTTTTGGTCGCGCAGTGCCAGCCGGCCCTGGTCCAGAGCAAACTCGAAGGTCTGAATGAAATTCTCAGCGCGATTGCTCAGCTCCACCCGCGTGTCCTGGAGACGGATCTCGCCCTCGACATACCCCCGACAGGCCGAATAGAGCCGGTAGAACCCGCCCTGAACGATCAGGAGTCCGCCCTGGTTGTCTTCCCAGAGTCCCTCCAGCGAGGTGCCGCTCCAGGGCATGGCGCCGCCGCTCGCATTCTGCATGGCGCGCCACGCCGAATCCGCCATGGCGCTGGCCTGGGGGATCGCTTGATCAGGCCGGGTCGCCAATGCCCCAGGCATCTGACCCGGCGCTGACAGCGGCAATGGCGGTCCCTGGCCCTGATCGAGATTCGCCGTAAACCCCATGCTCTCCATCATGCGCGCGATGGCGTGCGCCATGGCTTCGGCGGCTGTCTGTTGAGCGGCGGCCGGCTGGGGCGACAACCCACCGAGCATCAGGGTTAGGATGAGGGCGTGGCTCGCACGCCGGCGAAGGATGGACGATCGAGCTTGAATGGCTGGCATGAAACGCTGGGCGCACAACACGGACGCCGAACCGGTGATGGAGGCTGGAGGAGATTCCCACAAGCGCGCCAGTGTAACAGAGCCGGTCACTCGGTTCCTGCCTCATCAGAACGCGGCTGAGCCTCGCCGCCGGGTTCGGATTGGCGTGGTGTCGTCTCCCGGAAATCGCGCCCCGGCACCGGCGGCAGGAGTTCGCGCAGACGTCGCGGCTCCAGACCCAGACGCTCGGCATAGAGGATGCGGTAGGTCAGAACGCGCTCGACATAGCCGCGCGTCTCGGCGAAGGGGATGCTTGCGATCCAGAGATCGGCCTCCATGCAGGTCTCCGGCAGCCAACGGCTGACGCGCGCCGGGCCGGCGTTATACGCGGCCGTGGCCAGGGCTGCATGGCCGAAACGATCGCGCATCCGGGTCAGATAGGCGCTGCCGAGCGTGATATTGCGTTCAGGATCGAGCAGATCCCAGCGCGAGGGTTTCGCCAGTCCCAGCTCAGCGGCGACCTCGACGGCGGTCGCCGGCATGAGCTGCATCAGACCGACAGCACCCGCCGGCGAGGCGATGGTGCGGGCGAAGACGCTCTCCTGACGCATCACGGCCTGAATCCAATCGGGTTCAATGCCGATCTGCCACGCCTGTTCGGCGGCCAGATCGCGATAGGCGAGCGGAAAGCGGATCTCCAGGTCGTCCCAATACCCCGAGCGGGCGAGCATGACGATGGCCTGATCGTGCCAGCCACGTTCATGGGCGAGCCGGGCGGCGACCATGAGACCGTCGCTATCGAGTCGACCGGCGAGCGTGCGCCACTCGCGCCGCACATCGACCTCACGACCGAGTTGATCGAGCGCGAGGATGCGCCGATAGGCCGGATCCTGGGCCAGCGTCTGGAGTCGTTCGGGCGCCACCGGCACCGGACGGTGGTCCAGGTTGTAGGGTTGGTCCAGACGGTCGGCGGCCATGAAGCCCCAGAAGCTGCGTTCGCGGGCCGCCTCGGTGAGCGTTGCGCGCGCGGTCTCGGAGTGTCCGAGAAACTCCTGGGCCACACCAAGCCAATAGAGCCAGCGCTCGCGCTTGATCTCGCCATCGGGCAGGCGCTCGATCCATTTGGCCAGCCAGTCCCAGGCGCGGAGCCTGATGGCCGCGCGCAGACGGCGCTCCTGCTCGGGCAGATTGTCGGCGTTCGGCTCGACGGCGTCCCAATAGAGCAGACCCAGCCGATCGCCCGACTCAGTCAGGGCACGACCGACGGCGACCTGCGCCTGCTCGCGTGCCGCCGGATCGTTCGCCAGCTCCGGCTCCAGACGCCGCAACGCCAGTGCCGCGCGTTCGAGATCGCTCCGTGCCAGCGTCACGATGCCGTGTGCCAGGATGGCGGCGCGCATGGGGTGGGTCTCCTGGAACCGACTGGCGTCCAGAATGCGCTCAGGCTCGCGATCGATCGACAGCCAGAGCGCGAGCCAGGGCCGCTCGGACTCGGGTAGCCGCTGACCGAGATAACGGGCCAGACCTGGACGTCCGGCCTCCAGCGCCAGCCGGATACGCGCCCAGACCCGTTCGGTCGTCAGATGTCCCGCAGCGCTCCAGTGCGCGAACACCGAGTCACAGGCATCGGGCCGCGACTGGCTCGACAGCCAGATCGGCTCGACCTCAGGAAGCGCTTCCTCGGCGCGTCCGGTCTCGATCAAGGCGCGCAGAAAGAGACAACGCCGCTCGACCGAGTCGTCGGGTTGATAGAGGCGCGCATAGTCTGCCCAGCGCCCGGCATCGGCCAGTCGGCGCAGATAGGCCAGACGCAGCCGCTCGGCCAGAGGGGTGTCGGGATAGTCGGCGAGAAAGGACTCGATGCGTGCGTCCGGCGCCTGATCCAGATCGCGCGTCAGCTCCGCAAACAGCAGATAGGGATAGAGCGGATCAGCACGCAACTCATTGGCCAGCGTCTGAAAGGTCGCCAGATCGCCGCGTTCGAGTGCCGACTCAGCGGCGAGGAAGCCCTCGCGCGTGTCGGCGCGTACCTCCAAGGCGATGAAACAGGAGACGGCGAGCCATGCAAGGGTTAGCATGGCCGGCAAACAGGCCGCACACCGCGACCGCCTCGACAACGACAGACTCATCGGATTTGTCACAGTTTGGAGCCATGTATATGCGAATGACCATTGTAGCCATCATTCTCCTTTTAGTCGGTGCCTGCGTCGGCGGCGTCATGACGCTCGCCTTCGGCTGGAACATAGGCGCGGCGAGTGGAATGGTGGTCGGCACTCAGGCCGGCGTCTGTCTCGCCGTCGAGACCGCGCGCCGACAGGGTGTGATGGACGAGGCCGAACTGAATGCGCTGGTCGCCACCAGCATCGCCCACATCCGCGCCGAGGGTGAGTCGGTGCCGCTGCAAACCGAGATCGACTGGGTCGAGGATGCCGCCGGCTGCACCAAGCTGGTCGAACAGCTCGATCAATAAGCCTGCATCCGGTGTCAGCGGACGCTCGACGTCGCCGACGCCGGTTTATACTTTGGCATGTAGGGACTGACGATCCGACTCCAAGTCACTTTGCGTGAGGAGGTGTACCCATGCCAACGATTCGACAGCCTGCCGTGGCCGATCGCTTCTATCCGGGCGATCCCGCCGAGCTACGCCGGATGCTCGATGCCCTGCTCGCCGAGCCGCATCCGTCGACATCCTTCCAGCCCGGCACGATACCGCCCAAGGCGCTGATCGTACCCCATGCCGGTTATATTTACTCTGGCCCCATCGCCGCCACCGCCTATGCCACACTGGCTGCGGTGCGCGGTCAAATCCAGCGCGTGGTGCTGCTGGGTCCATCGCACCGTCTGCCCTTTGTGGGACTGGCGGCGAGCAGTGCTGATGTTTTCGCTACGCCGCTTGGACCAATCCCCATTGATCAGGCGGCTGTCGAGCGCGCCCTGACGCTGCCGCAGGTCCAACGGCTCGACGCCGCGCACGCCCAGGAGCACAGCCTGGAGGTCCAGTTGCCCTTCCTGCAACAGGTGCTCGACGACTTTACGCTGGTTCCGCTGGTGGTCGGCGAGGCCACGCCCGAGTCGGTGGCCGAGGTGCTGGATCTGCTCTGGGGCGGCCCCGAGACGCTGATTGTCGTCAGCTCGGACCTGACGCACTATCTGGATTACCGCACCGCGCAGCGCATCGACGCCGCGACCTCCGAGGCCATCGAGGCGCTACGTCCCGAGTCGATCGGCTATGATCAAGCCTGTGGCCGCGCCCCATTGAACGGTCTGCTGACTCTGGCACGACGACGCGGACTCAGGGCCGAGACCCTGGATCTGCGCAACTCAGGCGATACGGCTGGATCACGCGATCAGGTGGTGGGTTATGGTGCCTATGCATTCCATTGACACGACTGAGACGGCGACCGAACGGCCCGTCTACGACGCAACAGAGCGCACGGCCCTGCTCGACATCGCCGCACGCTCGATCACGCACGGACTGGCGCATCAGCGACCGCTGGATCTGGACCCGCACGACTATCCCGAGCCGCTGCGCGCTATCCGCGCCACCTTCGTCACGCTGGAGCATGGCGAGAATCTACGCGGCTGCATCGGCGTGCTGGAGGCCTTCCGCCCGCTGGTCGTGGATGTGGCCCGGAACGCCTTCGCCGCCGCCTTCGAAGATCCGCGCTTTCCGCCGCTGCGTGCCGCCGAGTATCCCGAGCTGACGCTCAAACTCTCGGTCCTGACACCCGCCGAACCGCTGGCGTTCGACTCCGAAGCCGATCTGCTCGCTCAGATCCGGCCGGGCGTCGACGGACTCATTCTGAGCGACCGCCGCCATCGTGGCACTTTTCTGCCTTCGGTCTGGGAGCAACTGCCCAATCCGCACGACTTCCTTGAACATCTCAAGCGCAAGGCCGGGCTGCCGATGGGTTACTGGTCGGATAGTCTGCGTGTTGACCGCTATCGAACCGAGTCGTTCGGTGAGCGAATCAGCCGACTCCAGCAGACCGTTTGAACCGCCACGACATCCTGGACGCGAAGACAAAAAGCAGCGCCTGTTGGTCTTCATGAAATAGACGCGGTTGTCTCAGTGTCCCTTTTTCACATCCCGCTCAAGAACTGGGACACGATCGGCGTGACCATGATCCGAGCCAGTGGCGCGGGCCTTGAGTACATGTTCCTCAAGGCCTTCGACATCCAGGATGGAGAGCATCGCGGAGCGTTCGTTGCCCAGGTCGGGACGCACCACGGCCTTGGTCAACACGGATTTGCCGGCGAGCTCGGAGCCATAGCAGGCGATGCTGCGGTTGGGGATCTCAGGGCTGTCCATGATGCGGTCGATCACGATCCCGAGAATGCCTTCGTCTTCCTGGACACCGGCGCGCGGCTTGACCTTGACGAGCAGAATGCCGTCGCTGTCTGGGTTATAAGGCCGGTCATTCAGACCCAGAAGCTCGTACAGCGAGATGACTCCGACAGTCTGACCAACGTAGGAGAAGACGCCGATGAAGCCTGGATTCGAGCACACCAGCGGCGTGATCTGCTGGTCGTTGATGGAGCAGATGACATTGCAGGATTCGACACCGAACAGCCGCCCGCCGATCAGGAAGGTCGAGATGTCGGTGGTGACCTCATTGCCCGAAGGCTGCGGATAGCGCTGGCGCTCCGGCTGAGTCTGGTGACCATCGTGCCGTCCGCTCGGGCGCTCGCCACCGACAGCGGCGACCGAACCGATCTGCATGAAGACGAGCGCGATCACATCGTTGCGATAATGGTCTTCCGGCCCCTTGTATTCGCGATAGCCTCTTGAGGCACGCGCGCCGACCACGAAATAGGCGCCCTGGTACTCGACGATGTTGGATACGCCGGCGCCGGGCTGGAGGGCGAAGAATTCCGGGTCCAGCTCCAGACTGGTGCCGGGTAGCATCTGCCCGCGCGTCGAGGCGATTACCTGGCGATTCGAATCGGCGAACACGGCAAAGCAGCCATCGAGAATCTCGCCGCGCTCGCTCTTCGGCAGGGCGTCGCGCAGCATGGCGGCGAACTGAGGTTCGGAGTCGAAGACGATGCCGATGCCGCCGACCACCTGTTGGGGATTGTCGAGCGCAGTCACCGAGGCGCCGTAGATGTAGGTGTGGCGGTCGCCATAGAGCCAGGTTCGCGCAAAGGGCGAGACGCTGTAGATCTGGGAGTCGCGGATGGCCAAGGTCTCCATCACCCAGGATTCGCCGAGCTTGCTGCCGATAGCCTGGCTGAAATCCGGATTGGATACCGCGACGATGGTGCCGAGCCGGTCGTAGAGAAACAGATTGGTGTAGACCGTGTAAAGATTGTTGATATAGGCCAGGATGGCCTCCAGAGTCCCGCGCGGCTCGTCGGTGATCCGGTCGCCGGCCAGGGTCTTGCGGAAATAGGAGGTGAGCGCCCACCAGCGGCAGTCGTTGGCACGCTCGTAGAGATTGCGGTCCATGATGTCGATAGCGAGCGAGGCGCGAAACTGCACGTCGGCGAGGATGGAGGACACTACGGTCTGATTCAGGTTGCCGATCGACTCCTCGAACACCTCCTTGGTGCGCGCGCCCGTCTTGCTGATCTCGCCGAGCAGGGTCTTCGAGAAACTGTTCTCGCCCGACTTGGTGTTGGCGATGCGGACATTGCCGTTCCAGACAGTGACGTCGAGTTCTTTCTGGATCTTGTCGGCCTGGCGCGGAATGTTGCGCAGCGCATCCGAGAACAGGGTCGAGCGGCGCATGACCGCGTCCAGGATATGACCGGCGATCTGATCGGCGCTTTCTTCCGGGTTCTTCTCGAAGGCATAGCTCAGCGGAACCATCACATGACCGAGCCAGCCGGGTCCGGCATAACCCTGATACCCCTTGGTGGCGCAGGTGGTGGCGAGATATTCGCGCCCGGCGAAGCGGGCGACCCGGTAGGCCAGACCGGGTTCCGGACGCATGCGGGCACCGACCTGGATGTGGTGCTCGTCGCTGCTGGCAATGACCCGCCCGTCACGATCGAGCAGCATCAACACCTCCCCGCCGTCGGCGGCGATCAGATGCTGGAAGACGCCGGCCATCTCGTCCTCGAAGCGGAACATCAGGCAGAGCACGCCGAGCACTCTGGACTTGGGCGAATTGTTCTCGGTGATGCGATAGGCATAGATCAGGCTGCGCTCCCGCCGCGGGTCCAGATCCGACGCCCGGTAGACCTCAACGTAGTCGCGGCTGGTCTCGATCGCCTCGCGGATCAGCGGATCGCGCGACTGGCTGACCGGATTCTCGTCGTCGAGCTGGGCGAGCACCTGCCCGGTCGGACTCAGTAGTACGATATTGTCGTAGACCGAGTACTTGGCGACATACTCGCGAAAGCGGCTCTTGATGGCCTCCATCTGATAGGTGCCGGCGCTTGGCCCAAAACCGTCGACACGCGCTTCGCGGCCATCGTCGTCACCTGCACCGCTGTCTTCGGTGGTGCCGAGCGCGGCAATGAAATCGCGGAAATCGTCGTCCGTTGCCAGAAAGCCGATGTCGGCTGTGCGCTCGAACAGGTTACGGATCACGATGTCCACCGCCACCTGAGCCTTGGCCTGCATTTCCGCGACCGTCTTCTTGAGGTTTTCCGTCCCCAGATGGTGGAGTAGCTCCTTGGTGAGATTCTGGAAACCCTCGCGCGTCTCGGTCATGTCCATGCCGATGTTGCTCATCTGCCCGAGTAGCGTCAGCAAGTTCCAGCGCTCGGACAGGGCGTCCAAATTGGTGCTGTATGCCCTAACCTGGGGCATGTGCGACATCAGCGAATCCACCCTGGCGGGTTCGGGGGCGAGCGAAGGAGCGGTCGAGTTAACCATAGCAATCAGATCCTTAGCAGAGCTGGCCTAGCCGGGCCGGAGCGTTGGCCGCGACCGGCGCGGAACCCGATCAAAATATCAGGCAAGTCTCGCACCAGGATAATTCGTTGCACCTGCCGACAGACCAAGCGCTGGCTGGAAGCCGGGCTGGCGCCACGACAGACGGTGGTCAAGGTGTCGATCGACGGCTTCAGGAGGTGAGCCAGCGGTCGATCCATTCCAAGCCGCGTGCTTTGTCGGGACAGAGGATCACGGCGTGGCGGTCTGGGGTCTGCGCATCGGGTCGGACGAGCGCGCCGGCCGCCGAGAGCGCCGCCGCCTGGTCGTCGGTAAGCGGCTCGGTGCCGAAGAGCGAGATCACCAGCCCGCCTGGCACCGGCGGCGGTGCCTCGAACGGCTCGCCGTCCATGAGCGCCACCCAGGCCGGCACGAAGTCCGGTCCATAGAGTTCGAGAAAGCCATTGGAGCCGCGCAGATGGGCCTCGATCGGCTGTCCGCCGATCAGCTCCAGATTGCAGAGTCCGGTATACCCCGACAAATGACGCTCGACCCAGTCGCGGACGCGCACGTCGAGTTCGGGTCGTTCGACGCCCACCTCCCAGTAAATCGGACGCGCGCGATCCTTGCGTTCCGAGGCGCGGGTATGGGCCAGCCAGACCACCTGGCCCTCGCGCACCAGACAGTCGGTGCTGCTGTGTTCGCCCTCCAGCCGCTCGCACCAGAACAACCCAGGTTCGTTGGGGACGGCCTCGGCACGCACCGCGCGCGCCTGGAGCGCCATGCCGGCCAGATTGACGATCGGCTTGACGAATACCCAATCGTCCGGCGCCAGACCCAAGGCGCGCGGATCGACCCCGCAGGGCGCGGCGCGCAGACCGGCGTCGAGCGCCACGCCGAGCTTGTCATAGACATGCCGATGGGCGGGATTCAGCCGCCAGGCGGCGGCATCGTTGACCGCGACCTCGGATCGCGGCGTGGGTTGGAAGAGCGGCGCGCGTTCAGGCAGGACTCCGATGAACATGGGATTTGGACCAATCGTCTACGACGCTCTAGGTTATGGACGCGACCTCGCACAGGCTCGACTTGAACGGCGGAAAGCCGCTGATCGGATCGAGATGCCGATCATCGGTCAGCTCATTGACGTTGGCGCTGTTCCAGCCGTGGGTGCAGTGGACCACGCCCGGCTTGATGCGCTCGGTGACGCGCGCGACGAAACGCACCGCTCCGCGCGGCGAGCTGACCTGGACCGGCGCGCCGTCCTGAATGCCGCGCGGCTCGGCGTCGCGGGGATGGATCTCGACCAAGGGGTTGGGAATCGCCCGGCGCATGCGCTGGATGTACTGATGCTGTGAATGGGTGTCGAACTTGGTGCGTGCCCCACTGGTCAGGACCAGCGGATAGTCGCGGGCGATCTCAGGCGTCGAGAGCGGACTCTCCGCCGGTTCGCGATAGATCGGCAGACCCTCGTGTCCAGCCGCGCGCAATTCAGCGGCGTCGAACTCGACCTTGCCGCTCGCGGTCGGAAAGCCGCGCAGCCGATAGAGCCGGTCAGCGTCGAGAAAACCATGCTCGACCAGATCCTCGATCGCCTCGGCATAGACGGTGACGCCGTCGGGATTGGTGTAGACCTCCTCGCGGATCTCCTCCGGGATGCCCTCAGCAGCCTCGGCCCAGCTCGCTTCCAGATCGCCGTTCCAGAACTGCTCGCCCATGCCCAGCCGCACGCCGAGTTCCAGGAACATCTCCCCATCCGGACGCGCCTCGCCGCGCGGCGCGACCACCGGACGCCGATAGCGTAGCTCGCCCTGATAGGCGCAGCCCGGATAGGCGATCAGCGCCGGGCGTTCCAGACTGGTCGCCGCTGGCAGCACGATGTCGGCCTGGAGCGTGGCCGGATTATGGAAAAAATCGGTGGCGGCGAAGAAATCGAGCGACCCGAGCGCCTGTTCCATGCGTTTGGAGTTGGGCCACATGGCGGTGTTGATGCCCATGGCTAGCAAGGAACGCACCTGCTGCGGGCGGCCATCGAGGATGCAGTCGGGCAGCAGCATGCTCTGCCCCGCCGGCCAATACTTGGTCCAGACCGGATAGACCTCATCGCCGATGCGCGGCGGCAGGCTGTTGCGACAATAGTCGAACAGCTCGATCGGCTTGGGCAGCACCTTGTCGTTGAAGAAACGGTTGCCGCCCTCGCGGTCCAGATTGCCGGTCACGGCCGAGAGCAGGATGAGCGCGCGGTGGTTCTGGAAGCCGTTGCTGTGCTGAACGGTCGAGGTCGGCGAGAGCGTGATCTGGGCCGGCAGCGTGGTGGCAAAGAGTTCGACCGCCGCGCGCAGGTCGGACTCGGCGATGCCGCAGATGGAGGCCACCCGCTCGGGCGTGAACTCGGCCACATAGTCCCTGAACGCCTCGACACCCGAACACCATTGATCGAGGAACGCCTGATCCTGCCAGCCATTGGCAAAGATCAGATGATGGAAGCCGAGCGCCAGCGCGCCATCGGTGCCGGGACGGATCTGGAGGTGGATGTCGGCCTGATCGACCATGGGCGTGCGGCGCGGATCGACCACGATCATGCGCCGTCCGGGCTTGAGCGTGACCAGACCATGGGTGTCGAACGGCGGGATCGAGCCGCGCGGATTGGTCGACCAGATCAGATGACAGCGCGTCTTGGGCGAGACCACGGTCGAGGTGGTCTTGATCTTGTAGCCGAAGGTGACCTTCTCGGCCACCATGGTCGCGGAGAAACAGCAGCCGCTCTCAGTCAGATAGTTGGGCGAACCAAAGGCGTGGGCAAGCCGCTGGAGTTGGGGACGCGCTTCCTTGGTATAGCCGGCGAAGAAGGCCACCGCCGGCGCGCCATGGGCGTCACGGGTGGCGCTGAGCCGTTCAGCGATGGTGTCGAGTGCCTCGTCCCAGGAAATGCGTTCGAACTGGCCGCTGCCGCGCGGTCCGACCCGCTTGAGCGGATAGAGCAAACGCTCGGGATGATTGCGCCGGTCGAGTTGGGCGTAGCAGCGCGGACAGTCCGGCCCCTGGACGGCGATCGGTTCGCCGCTGTCGTCGAACTCGACCTGGATCGGGCAGTTGGCATCGCATTCGTAGCAGGTGCTGGGCTTGGTGGGCATCTCGATGGTCTCGCGCGACGATGGGGGTTCGTGGTTTCATGCGGAATGGTCCTCAACATGACGTCCGATTCATGGAAACCAAGCCTAGACCCGACTACAGCGGCCACGGCCTGCTGAATCTGATGAGCACTGTGATCCAGGCGCGCGGCGGACGGTGCGAGCATCCGCCGCTGGCCGGACTGGGGCTGGACACTCTGACGTGCGCGACCAATCTGGTGCTGCTGGTCATCGACGGACTGGGCGCCGACTGGCTGGAACGACAGGCGCCGGATGGCGTGCTCAGCCGAGCGCGTTGGGGCGCGATCAGCTCAGTGTTCCCAACAACTACGGCCTCGGCGATCCCGACCTATCTGACTGGACTGTCGCCGCTTCAGCATGGTCTGACCGGCTGGTTCACCTATTTCGGCGAGTTGGGATCGGTGATGGCGGTTCTGCCCGGCAAGCCGCGCTATGGCGGGGTGTCGTATCGCGCGGCGGGGATTGATCCGCGTCAGCTTTTCGCCCACCGCTCGATCTTCGACCGCATCGGCACGCGCGGCATCACTGTTTCGCCGCGCTTCATTGCCTATTCGGACTTCAACCGCGCGCATCTGGGGCGCGGCGAGGTGCGGCCCTTCGAGTCGCTGGACGAGATGTTCCAACAGACGTGGCGAGTGATCCGGCCGCGCAAGCGTTGGGGGCGCTCGCCTCAGCGACGCGAGCGGCAGTATCTCTATCTCTATTGGCCGAGGCTCGATTCGATCGGGCATGAGCATGGCATGGAGAGCGCCGCAGCCCTCGCCCATCTGGCTGAGATCGAACAGGCACTGGAGGCGTTTCTGAGTGCGGCGGCGGGGACGGATACGGTGCTGCTGGTCTGCGCCGATCATGGTCAGATCGACATCCAGCCCGAGGATGTCATCGATCTCGCCAATCATCCCGAGCTGGTCGAGTGTCTGACGCTGCCGCTGTGCGGCGAGCCGCGCGCGTCCTGGGCGACGGTCCGTGCCGACAGCGCGCGGCGCTTCGAGGACTATTGCGCTAGCGAGCTGGGTGGACTGGTCGAACTGATCCCAAGCCGACAGGTGATCGCGGACGGCCTGCTCGGTCCGGGGCCGGCGCACCCGCACATCCGCGATCGGGTCGGCGATTACTGTCTGCTGCCGCGCGCGCGGCACGTCCTGCGCCAAACCCTGCCCTTCGAAACACCGCATGTCCATATCGGCGTTCATGGGGGTCTGAGTGAATCGGAACTGCGGGTGCCTCTGTGTCTGTTTGAGCTGTAGATGGTGCGGCAACGAGTCCCGAGGCGAGTACGAAGAACCAGATCAGCTCAATTAGGCCGACGCTTGAGCGTCTCGAACGCGACGAGCTGCACGTCCTGCGGCTCATCGGCATAGTAGGGCCGCTCACCACCCCGCCCCTGCTCCTCGGCCAGCTCCTGCTCGCGCTCGGCGATCAGACCCAGACACTGGCGCACCTGCTGGATGGTCGCGTCCGAGAGCGGATGACGCATCCCGGGCGGTGGCGTGACATCCTTGACGATCGCTGTCAGCGTCTTGCGCATGGCGATCATAATCTGTTGTTCCTTCGATAAATCAGTCATGGAGTGCCCCCGGTTGTAGTGTGTCTGAACGGCCATCGTCTCCATGTGGCGCCTGGAGCCGCGCGATCAAGGATTCGAGTCCGGCCTCGTCGATCACGGTCACGCCCAGCGTCTCGGCCTTGGCCAGCTTCGAGCCAGCCTCCGCGCCCGCCAGCAGATAGTCGGTCTTCTTGGAGACACTGCCCGTCACCTTGGCGCCGAGTCCCTGCAACCGTGCTGCGAACACCTCGCGTTGCTGACTCAGCGTACCCGTGATAACGAAGGTCTTGCCCGCCAGGGGCGCGGCCGCCGGCGTCACGGACGCGGGCCGCTCGACCGCCGGCCAGTCGATCCCGGCCGCGAGCAGATGCGCGATCGCCTCGCGGTTGTGGGACTGCGCCATGAAGCTGACCAGATGCGCCGCCATCACCGGACCGATACCCTTGATCGCGACCAGATCCTCGACGCTCGCCGCCATCAGCGCCTCGATCCCGCCGACATGCTCCGCCAGCAGTTGCGCCGTAGTCTCGCCGACCTCGCGGATACCGAGCGCGAAGACGAAGCGCGCCAGGGTCGTCCGTTTGCTGTGCTCCAACGCCGCGATCAGATTGGCCGCTGACTTCTCGCCCATACGCTCCAGTTGGGCCAACCGCTCGGCGCTCAGACGATAGAGATCAGCCGGCTCGCGCACCCATTCCAGATCGACGAGCTGCTCGATGAGCTTTTCGCCCAGCCCCTCGATATCCAGCGCCCGGCGCGAAGCAAAATGCCGGATCGCCTCCTTGCGCTGTGCCGGGCACCAGAGTCCGCCGCTACAGCGCGCAACTGCCTCGCCCTCCGGTCGGATCACATCCGAGCCGCAGACCGGACAGTGGATCGGCCGCTCGACCATCCGCGCTGTGTCCGGACGGCGCTCGACAAGCGCGCGCACAATCTCGGGGATGACATCCCCGGCGCGACGCACAGTGACCGTATCCCCGATCCAGACGTCCTTGCGTCGAATCTCGTCGAAATTGTGCAGCGTGGCGTTGGAAACGGTTACGCCGCCAACCTGAACCGGACGCAGTCGCGCCACCGGAGTCACGGCGCCGGTACGCCCGACCTGGAACTCGACCGCCTCGACCTCGGTCAGCGCCTCCTGGGCCGGAAACTTGCGTGCGACCGCCCAGCGCGGATGGCGGGCCGTAGCCCCCAATTCGGCCTGGGCGGCAAGCGGGTCGAGCTTGAAGACCACGCCGTCGATGTCGTAATCGAGCGTCTCGCGTCGCTGTCCGAGATCCTCGAAATAGGCGCGACAGCCATCGAGTCCGGTCACGAGCCGCTGCTCGGGCGAGATCGGCACACCCCAGGCCGCCAGACGCTGAAGCAGCGCGAACTGGCTCGCGCCGCTGTCACCTGAGTATTCACCCCAGCCATAGGCGCAAAAACGCAGCGGACGCCGGGCGGTGAGACGCGGATCGAGCTGGCGCAGACTGCCGGCAGCGGCATTGCGCGGATTAGCGAACAGACGCTCACCGCGCGCCTCCAATTGCCTGTTGAGGCGGGCGAATCCGGCGCGGGTCATATAGACCTCACCGCGCACCTCCAGCACCTCGGGCCAATCCTCGCCCAAGAGCCGCAGCGGAACATTGGGGATGGTGCGCGCGTTATGGGTCACGTCCTCACCCTGAGTGCCATCGCCACGGGTTGCGGCCAGAACCAGGGTGCCGGACTCATAGCGCAGACTGATGGCCAGCCCGTCGAGCTTGGGTTCGGCGGTGTAGAGCACGGGATCGAGTTCGGGCAGAGCGGCTGTGATACGACGATGGAACTCGACCAGCCGCTCGTCGCTCATGGCGTTATCGAGCGAGATCATGGGGACGGCATGACGCACTTCGCCGAGTTCCGGACGCGGCTCGGCGCCGACGCGCTGGGTGGGCGAGTCAGGCGTGATCAGCTCGGGATATTCGCGTTCGAGCGCCTGGAGTTCAGCGAAGAGCCGATCGTACTCGGCGTCCGGGATCTCCGGATCGTCGAGTACGTAGTAGCGATGATTGTGATGGCGAATCTCGGCGCGCAGCGCCTCGATGCGCTGGACGGCCTCCGGGCGCGTCACCGTCGCGGGGTCCGTTTCCAGCGCAGCTCGTTGTCGGTCACAGCCTGGCGCAGATCTTCCTCTTTCTTGACCGTCAGCGGCCGGCGCGTCTCGTCGAGCACATCGCCATTGAGCGATAGGGCCAGCTTGCGTGCCGTGGCCACCATCTCGTCGAGGATGGTCATATCCTCGGGATCGCCTTCCAGCTGAGCGAAGAGCACCAGCCCAGGGGTCGAGAATGACTCCATGTCATCGAAAGCGAAACGCCCCGGCTTGACCATGTTGGCCATGCTGAAATAGACCCGAACCTCGTCCTCGAACTCGTCGAGACAGTGGAAGATGTCCATTTCGCCCGGATAGAGTCCGCAACCCGCCGCCACTTCCAGGATCTCCGGCCCCCTGAACGGATAACGGCGCGCGCTGACAGTCAACTGGATCAGCAGCGGATTGGCCACCGAGACCTCGCGGCGCGGCTTGGACGTTGTTTTGGGTGCTTTGGCGGCCACCGGCGCGGCTGGAGCGGTCTCGGGTTCATCGACAAGCGGCTCTAGCTCGGGTTCGGGTTCGATCCGAGGTTCCGGCGGCGGCTCGGGTTCGGGAGCGGTTCGCGCACGCGATCCGGACTTGGCGCGCGACGGCTTCGGTGCGGGGATCTCCTCGGGCGGCTCGTCGTCGTCGTCATGATCGAACACGGGTTCATGACGGTTCGGGCGCACGCCATAAGGCTCGTCCGCACCGGCTTCCTCGAACAGATACTCGTCTTCGTAGTCGTCGGAATAGCCGTCCTTGCGCTCGCGATGCCGCTCCCACAGATAGAGCGCCACGATCAGGATGGCTCCCACGACGATCAGAATCAGGCGGATAGTGCTGGCGTCCATTCGAATGCTAGTTGTGTTTGAATTTTTATGATGTCGGGCCGCAAGTATAACAATGCCCGTTGAGGCTGTATCGTCCAAGATGGGACATCAGGATACCGCCGCCAGCCGCACGGCTTCGTCGACATCGACGCTGACCAGACGCGAGACGCCCGGCTCGTGCATGGTCACGCCCAGCAGATGATGCGCGATCTCCATGGTCACCTTGTTGTGACTGATGAAAATGAATTGCACCTGCTCGGACATCGCACGCACCAGCTCGCAGAAGCGCCCGACATTGGCATCGTCGAGCGGCGCGTCGACCTCGTCGAGCATACAGAAGGGCGCCGGGTTGAGCTGAAAGATGGCAAAGACCAGGGCCACGGCGGTCAGGGCCTTCTCGCCGCCCGAGAGCAGATGAATGCTGGAGTTGCGCTTACCAGGCGGACGGGCCATGACGCTCACGCCGGTTTCGAGCAGATCCTCGTCGGTCAGTTCCAGATAGGCGTGCCCGCCGCCGAACAGACGAGGAAAGAGCTGCTGAAAGCCGTGGTTGACCTGATCGTAGGTGTCCTTGAAGCGACTGCGCGTTTCGCGGTCGATCTTGCGGATCGCCTGCTCCAGGGTCTCCAGCGAATGGGCGATGTCGTCGTGCTGGGTGTCCAGATAGGTCTTGCGCTCGGACTGTTCCTTGAATTCCTCGACGGCCGCCAGATTGACCGCGCCCAGACGCTGGATGCGCGCACCGATCTTAGTCAGTTCCTCCTGCCAGACACTCTCGGTCGCCGCCGGGTCGAGTGACTCCAGAATGACGCCCTGGTTGGCGCCCTGCTCGACGAACTGCTCTTCGAGCGTGCGCTGGCGCACCAGACGCTCCTGACGCTCCAGCCGCAGGGCGTCCAGACCGCGCTGGCCGTCGCGGACCTCCTGCTCGGTGCGCTGCCGCGCCTGCTCCAGCGTGCGCACCCCGGACTCAAGCGACTCGCGGCGCTGGCGGGCCTCGGTCAAGGCGTCCTCGACCTCGACCTGGAGCACGAGTTGCTCGTCCAAACGCTCGCGCTGCTCAGCCAGCGGCTCGACGCCCTCCTCCAGCGCCATCATCAACTCATCGCGCCGGTCGAGCAATTGCACCTGCTGCGCCTGAGCGCGCGTCTGGCTTTGACGGGTCGCCTCGCGCGCGGCGCGGTTGGATTCGACCTGGATGCGGAACGTCTGTGCTCGGTCACGACAGGCGCGTTCGCGCTCGCGCCCCTCGGCTACCTGGGTGCGCAGCCGGGTGCGCTCCTGCTCCAACGACAGCCGGCGCTCGGCCAGGGTCTCCATCTGCTCCAGCCAGTCGTGCAGACGTTCGCGCGTGTCCTCCATTTCGGCCAGCGACTCAGCGCCCTGGCGCTCAAGCTCGGCCCATTCGTCATCGAGCGCGCGCCGGCGCTCGGCCTGATGTTCGAGTCGGGTCCGCAGGGCGCTCAGCTCGGAGCGCAAGGACGAGCGCTCGCGCGCAAGGCCCGCCAGTTCGGATTCGAGCGCGAGACGGCGCTGTTCGGATGCGGTGCGCGTGTCGCGGAGGTTCTGCTCATCGTTCAGCCGCCCGGCTTCCTCGTCGGCAAGCGCGGCCAGCTCGGATTCGAGCGCGGTGATGGTCTCGGCGCGCTCCAGCACACCCGAGGCGCCATCCGGCTCCGGAATGCGCAGCCAGTTGCGACCGACCTCGATGCCTTCGGGCGTGATCAGGGTCGCGTCGAGGCTCAGGGCATGACGCGCAGCGAGCGCTTGGCTCAGATGTGCGGCCGTGCGTGTCGGACCGAGCAATCCGGTGATTGGCCAGGGCGCCTGCGCACGCTGGCCGAGCCGCTGATCGTCGCTCTCTGGATCAGCGTGAGTATCGGGGTCGAGTAAGTCGTCCGTCGCCGCCGTTTCGAGCAGCACCAGACCCGGCGGCAGCGCGTCGGTGTCAGAGACCACCGCCTCCAGTGTCTCGACCGTCACGGCGCGCAGGGCCGTGCCCAGACGGATCTCAACCGCACGCTCCCAGCCCGACTCAACCCGCAGCCGCTCGACCAGACGCGGTGCGCTCGTCAGTCCCCGGTTCGACAACCAGTCGCGGCGTTCGAGGTCGGTATCGGCCAGCGCGGATTCCTGCAAGGCCGTCAGCGAGGCCAGACGGCCCTTGTGTTCGCGCAGGCGGGTGCGGACCTGATCGAGCGCATCGGCCAGCGCACGCAAGGCGGTTTCGTGCCCGGCCAGGGTGCCGAGCACGGTGTCGCGTTCGTCTTCCAGCGCCGCAATCCGCTCGTCGAGGACAGACTCGCGCTCGCTCAGCTCCTCCAGACGCGCCGAGACATCTGCGTCATCGAGACGCGCGCGTTCCTCCTCGATGCGTCGCCGGCGCTCGCACTCGCGTCCCTGGGCCTGCTCCAGCGCGGTGAGTCGCGCCCGCTCCAGTTGCGCCTGCTCGGATGGACGTGCCGCCTCGGTATTGAAGTCGTCCCACTCGGACTCCCAGGACTTGAGCTGATCTTCGAGCGTCATGAGCGAGCCTGTCGCCTCCGACAGCTCGGACTCGGCCTGCGCCAACTGCGGCGCATCGACGGTGAGTGCCTGCTCGATCTCGGTCAGACGCGCCTGATCGCGCTCCAGGTGCTGCCCGGCCTCATAGAGTTCCTGGTCGAGCCGCACCAGCTCGGCTTCACGCCGGCCCCGTTCCTCGTTGGCGAACTGGATGGCCTGCTCGGCACGGGCGATCTCGGCACCGACGGCGTAGTAGCGACCCTGGATGGCATTGAAGTCATCGGCGGCGGCGCTGTAGGCCTCGCGCTTGGACTCGATCTCGGCTTCCAGCCGGCGCTGTTGGGCCAGCCCGGCCTCGCCCTGGGTCTCAGCCTCGGCCAGACGCCGGCTCAGCGACTGGAGTTCATCCTCGAGCGCACGCCAGCGCAGTGCCTTGAGTTCCAGATCCAGGCGGCGTTCGTCGGCGCGCAACTGGCTGTATTTCTCAGCGGTCGCCGCCTGGCGCTCCAGATGCTGCAACTGCTTGCCGACCTCTTCGCGCAGATCGTTGAGACGGTCGAGATTCTCGCGCGTGTGGCGGATACGGTTCTCGGTCTCGCGCCGGCGCTCCTTGTATTTGGAAATCCCCGCCGCTTCTTCCAGAAAGAGGCGCAGATCCTCGGGGCGCGCCTCGATGAGACGCGAGATCATTCCCTGCTCGATGATGGCGTAAGAGCGCGGCCCGAGTCCGGTACCGAGAAAGAGATCCTGGATGTCGCGACGCCGACAGCGGGTGCCGTTGAGAAAGTAACTGGATTGACCGTCGCGCGCGACCTGGCGTCTGACCGAGATCTGATTGAAGGCCGCGTACTCGCCCCCGACCCCGCCGTCGCTGTTGTCGAAGATCAGCTCGATGCTGGCCACGCCGACCGGCTTGCGACCGGTGCTGCCGTTGAAGATGACGTCGGCCATGGACTCGCCGCGCAGCATCTTGGCCGAGGACTCGCCCATCACCCAGCGCACGGCGTCGATCACATTGGACTTGCCGCAGCCGTTCGGACCAACGACACCGACGAGGTTGCTCGGAAAGGAGACGGTTGTGGGATCGACGAAGGATTTGAAGCCGGCGAGCTTGATGCGCTCGAGTCTCATCGGGTCGGTCTGCCCATGACTTGGATTCCAGTGGATTCAAAGGGTGGAGCATACCGTGCTGAGTCGACGGCCTCCAGTCGACAGGGACGGCCGTGGCACATGGATCTTTTCGTGTTCAACCCTAAAGATTTGTCATCATTCCGTGGCAATTCAAACACTGTGACGTGCTTCACAATTTACGCTACAGATCATGCGTGAATTCACTGGCTATTGACATGGATTTAAATCGAAGTTATTCATCAATGCGTCCGAGGAAGAATTCAGCCTGCCACAAAAAAGCATGACAGATCAATACAATAAAATAAGAAAATCATGATTTTCTTAAAGATCTCTGGAGGACGGATCATGGTGGAGAAAATTCGTATCGGTGGGGCTTTTTTTGATGATCTGGCGATGATCCCAGATATCAAATCAGCACTGACAAGCGATCGCCGGCTATCCGAAGATGAGTTTGCGGCTCGACATGCTGACACTATTCGACGGCATTACACGACGGTCGCGCGCTTGGAATTCCTCCAGGAAGACGCCTACTTCTTCGCAAGCTGCGTCTGGCGGTATCTCAATTCGCTCGACCTGCGCGAGAATCCTGAGCAGGCCAAGTTTCAACGCCGGCGCCCTGAACCGTGGTACGAGCCGCCTATGGCGCGTCGCCTGGCCTGAACCACGGCCGAGCGGGACCAGCAACGCTCGGCCCATCACGGCTGCCAGCCTCTCAGGCACTTGACTTGGCGTTCACCTGAGAGCACGCCGCACCACCACCCGGCAGTAAAAAGGCCAGCGCGCCGAGCAGCAGCGTGCTGCCGAGCAGGAACAGATGCAGATTGACCGCGCCGGCGAGCGCCGGCTTCGGCTCGACCCCGAGCGGTGTCAGGGCCGCGACCGCCGCCAGCTCATAGCTGCCGGACCCTGCGATGCCATGAAAGGGCAGCACGCTGGAGAGTTCGGCGCCCATGACGCCGGCTAGCAGCCGCCAGACATCCGTTGGCAGGAAGAACTTGAGCAGACTGGTGAAGGCCGCGAACTTCAGAGTCCAGATCAGGGCCGTCCAGCCATAGACGCGTGCGATCAGCCAGGGATCACGCGGCGCGGCCTGGAGTACCCGGCGCGTGATCGAGCGCACGCGACCCGGACCGGCCAGAACGGCTGAGTCGCCCAGGCCGGACAGCAGGATCAACACGCCAAGCCCCGCCATCCAGAGTCCGCCCGCCAGCCACCAGAGCCAGGATGGATGACCGAGTTCAAGGATCAACAGCGCAATCAGCGCCAGGAAATGCAGATCGAGCAGCCGGATCCAGAGCAGTGCGGCTCCCGAGTCCAACAGGCCCTGTCCGAAATAGCGTCGCATCAGCCAGGGAAAGACCAGCTCGCCCGTGCGCATCGGCAGCAGATTGTTGGCCGTGTTGTGCAGAATGCTCAGCCGCAGCACAGTCGGGAAGCGCCCGGCGAGACGGGCGCCGAAATACTCACTCACCCGCCGCGCGCGCAGTCCATAGCTCAGGGCCGTGAGCAGGAACAGCCAGGCGAGCAGCCAGGGCGAGAGTTCGTGCCAGGGCGCCAGCAGCGGTCCCCAGCCGACCATGAACTCAACGGCAATCACCAGCCCCAGTAACAGTGTTGCACCGAGCAGCCAGTCGCGCGCGCGGCCCCAACGCCAATCGCGTCTGTCGATCTCGAACACGGCTGTGACCTATCTTTTGGTGCCCGCGCGACGTTTTTTACACTTCGGCGGATAGATGGACGCCTCCCCCGGCGGTCGGGTCTTGAAGCGACGATGGACCCAGAAGTATTGCTCCGGCATGTCGCGCAAGCGGGACTCGATGACCTGATTCATGCGGGCTGTATCCTGCTCCGGATCGTCGCTCGGGAAGGCGTCGAGTGGCGGATCGAAGATCAGCTCCATGCCCTGACCTCTGGGCAGAAAGCGCGGGAAGGTCGGAATGACCACAGCGTTCGTCATGGCCGCAAAACGCCCGAGCATGGGCACGGTCGAGGCTGGGATACCGCAGAAGGGTACGAAGATCCCACGTCGCCCGCCATCCTGATCGGGCAGATACAAAAAGGGTGTGCCGCGCTTGACTTCGCGGATCAGTCCGCGCAGATCGTCCTGGCGCTCGATCGAGATGCCGCCGAAGCGGTGGCGCGTGCATTTGACATGGTGCTCGACCACCGGGTTGCGGATTTTCTGGTACATGCAGATGCCCGAATGCACCAACGCCGAAAAAGCCTGACCACCGAGTTCCAGTCCGACGAAATGCGGCAGCAGAATGATCACCGGCCGCCCCTCAGCGAGGCAGGCATCGACGCGCTCACGGTGGCGCAGGCGCACCAGACGTGCCAGCCGGGCACGCGAGGCGCTCCAGCCGAAGCCCTGACAGAACGCGGCCACCCCGAGCCAGCCGAAATGGGTGCGCAGCAGGCGCTCGCGTGCCGAACCCGTGATCTCCGGAAAGCAGATCTCCAGATTGCGCCGCGCGACCAGACGCCGCGAGCCGGCCAGCAGATACCCGAGACGCCCGAGCACCGAACCAAGCGCCCAGAGAAGCGGAAACGGCAGCCAGCCCAACGCCTGGATCAGCCACACTCCCAGCCAGCTCGGCCAGGTGCGCGGATGCCAGAGTGACCGATCAGTTTTCGAATTTGAAGAAGATGTCGGCACCTTGACTCTCGCCATTTTCGCTCTGAAATTCGATGTGCTTGGAGACGTCGTAGCGCAGCTTGACCTTGTTGGGCTCGTCGCCGAGTCCGCTTTCATATTCCATATAGATCTTGGGGGCGATATAGGTCCCAACCGTCAACCCCGCCTGCTCGGTCCGGTCATTGGCCGAGGGCGGGATGCCGGTCATGAGATACTTGGTAATATCGGCCTGGGTCATGCCTGGATCACTGTCGGAGAAAAAGGTCATCTTGGGAGTACGCAGCGTGCCGATCACCCGGACTCCGGCGGTGGTGTCGCCGCCCTCGCGCTCGGCCTGGAGCAACAACCCCGGATTGCCGATCGGACTCTTGGCATAGATGAGCCGCCCCTGAGTGATGGTCAGCGGCGCGCCGAGTTCAGCCGCGATCCCAAAGCCGCCACTGAGCCGGTATTGCCCCTCGGTGATCTGTAACTGACCGTCGCCCAGCATGTCGCGTCCCGGATTCTGCAGGACGCGCAGAGCGCCCGAGAGACGCCCGCGCACGCCGAAGGCGTCGATCGTGACCTCGTTGCCGAACACCAGACGCAGGTCGAGCGTGACGGGGAAGGCTGTGCCGCGCTCCTTGGTTTCGAGCACCACGTCGCTCGATGGCGAGACGGTGCCGGTCGGCAGTGAGCGTGGACGGATGCGGGCCTCGGGAACACGAATCTCGCCGCGCACGACCGCGCCGCCGGGACTGACCTCGATGTCGATACCCGGCGAGAGACGCACGAAATACTCCTTGGTGTCGGCGAGCTTGAGCTTTTCACCTTCAATACGCAGCCTGGCCGTCGGCCCCGCGCCGTCGGTGCCTCCCGATCCGGTCAGCGTCAGTTGGCCGCCGCCAAGGTTGGCCGTGCCACGGATGTCGAAGCTCTGGAATGAAGGCGCGCGGGCGCTGATGGTCATGTCCTTGACCTTGAGCGCCAGCAAGGGGAGCTGAAAGTTCACGTCCTTGACCTCGAAGCGTCCGCTGACACCAGGCTGACTGAGGGTACCGCCCAGCGTCAGATCGGTCTCGATGCGCCCCTTGAGTCCACTGATGTCGGGCGCCAGACTGGCCAGGGGCGTCAGATCACGGATCTCGGCGCGCAACCGGCCGCGCAGTGACTGGGCCGGACGCGCCGGAGCGTCCAGACGCCAGCCGGGAAGACTCAGGTCGGCCTCGATCTGGCCGAGGCCGGCGAGCGGGATGGCCAGTCGCGTCGAGAGTCCATTGGCCCCCGAATTGAGCGTCAGTTGGGCGTTGGAGAAATCCAGCTCCTCGCGCTGGCCCTTCCCGAATGCGAGCTGGACGCGGCCCTTGGGAATCTCGGCGGTGGCGGTGCCGCTCAGGATGGCGCCATTGGCCTGGAAGCGGCCCTTGATCCGCCCGGCACCCTCGGCAATCAGGGTCTCGGGCAGCAGATCCTTGAGCAAGGCAAAATCGAGCCGGTCCAGATCGAGTTCGGCAGCCCAGCGCCCGGCGGCCGTCTGCTCGAAGCCGACACAACCACCCGCGCCCTGGGCGGCTTGGCGCAGACACAGGGGTCCGGCGACGATTCGCTCGCCATCGAGCGTCAGGGGCAGCGGACGCTGAAGCGACCAGGTGCCCCAATCCTGGCTGTCGAGTTGCAGCGACGACACCCGACCGCTGTAGCTGCCACCTTCGGCGAGTGCGCCCGTGGCCTCCAGGCTGAGTCCGAGCGGTTGGCCCGTGAGCCGCGCCGAGAGCCGATGATCGCTCATCTGTCCATCGCCGCGCAGTTCCAGTCCGCTCCAGCTCATTCCGCCGGCGACCAGATCGCGACCCCTGAGCTGGAGTGAGAAGCGTCCGCTCGGGGCCAGATCCAGATCGGCTGTGCCACGCAACTCAGCGAGTGCGTTCTCGGCCAAGACCATCTGGTCGCCGTTGAGATCGAACGTCACGCGCGGGGCTTCGGTCGTCCCCTGAACGCGACCGGTCGCCGTCAAGCGCCCCCGTGCCTCGGGCCAGAGGTTGGCCAGATCAGGCGAGTCGAGCGCGAAGCTGAGATCCAGCCGGCTTTGATCGAGGCGTCCATCGACGCGCAGCTGGCTGGGACCGGAGGCCGCACTCAATCCTTCGACCTGGAGGCTATCGCCCTCCATGCGCACCTGGCCGCTGGCGGCGATCGGATAATCGCGCAGACGCCCGCTCAGCGTCTCGATCACAGCGGTCAGCCTGGGACCATCGTCGCCGAGCGTCCCCTGGCTGGTCAGGCGTCCATCGATGCGTCCGGGCCAGTCGGGCACATAGACGCCTGGATTCAGATTCGTTGCGCCCAGGCTCAGATCCCAGGCCAGCTCCGGCGCCCAGGTCAGCGTGCCCGCGCCCTCCAGACGCCCATCGAGCGTGTCGAGCGCGAAAGATTCGAGCACGGTTCCAGTGGCTGTCCCCTGCCCGATCAGGGCGATGCCAGCGCTCGGGGCGCCGGGGCTGGCGACCTGCCCGGACAGCTGATAGACGAACGACTCGAAGCTGCCCGAAGCCGTTAGTGCGCCCTCGTTGGATTCGGCGATCAGCTCGCCGCTCAGCGGCCAGCGCAGCCGTTTCCAATCGCCCTCCAGGGCGAAGCGGCTCGGCTCCTGGCTCAGGTCCAGTTCGCCCTGGAGCCGTAGATCGGCTGTTGAGACCGGCTCGTTCAGCTCCAGCGTGCGGACCATCAGCCGCTTCTCTGTCCACAGCAGATCGAGCGCCAGGGCCGGCTGTCCGAACTCGGGTCGGTCCGGTGCGTGCGCGTCGAGCGTCCCCGAGAGCGCCGCCTCAGCGAGCGTACCCTGGGTCTTGAGCCGCGCCTGAACCTCGATCGGCGGCAGATCCGCCTGGAAGCTTGGCAGATCGACCCGCGCGACGTTGAGCTGACCATCCCAGCCCAGCGTACCGAGCAGGTCGCGCACCTCGGTTGTCAGTTCAGCCTCGACCGAACCGCTCAGGGTCTGGGTCAGCGCGAGCCGTTGCAGATCGCCGCTCACCCGGCCTGCGCCCGCGAGACGCGCCTCCGGCGGCAGGCTCAGCGCCCAATCGAGGTCGAGATCGAGCGGATAGTGCTCGGTCAGGGTCGCCCGTCCACGAAGGCTGGCGCTCAAGGCGGGATCGAGCAGACGCGCGTCCAAGCGCCCGAGATCCAGCTCGCCACCGGCGAAACGGCTGTCGACGAGCCGCGCCGACTCCAGGGCAAAGAGCGGTTTCTCGACACCCATCGTCAGGATTCGCAAACGTTCCAGATGGATCTCCCCGACCTCGACGCCGAGCGGCAGGACGATCGCGGGCAGGGTCAGCGGCGCGTCGTCCTCCTCGGTCTTAGGCGCCAGCGCCACGTCCAGGTCACTGACAGCCAGACGCTTGACGGCGAGAACACCCGTCGGGAGCATGCGCGGCGACCAATCCAGCTCAATTAGGCCAAAATGCAGGTTCAGTGTCGGCAGCGTCACGGTCAGGTCCGACAGTCGCAGACGATCGCGCACGCGCCCCTCGATCTGGCCGACGCTCAGGGTCTCGGGCGCGAGACGCTGCGCCAGCTCCAGGCCCCAGCGCAGTCCGCTCTGGGTGCCGAGGAGCACACCAACCCCGGTCGCCAGCATCAGCACCAGCGCCAGCAGTGAGCCAGCCAGCCAGCCGAGCCAACGTCGGCGGCGCGGCCTGGAGGCTGGCACGGCCTGTTCCGGTTCGGTCGCGGGTGTCTTGGTGTCATCCATCGGTTGCGCGCTCGTCTAGAGGTCTGGCCCGATGACGATATGCAGCCGGGCCGGCGGCACGCCATCGTCTGAGTTCTTGGTCAGCTCAAAAGCCAGATCTAAACGCACCTGACCGATCGGCGACGCCCAGCGCACCCCCATGCCGGCGCTCTGGGCCAATTCCTGCGCGTAATCAGGATCGAAGGCATTGCCGAAATCGGTGAAGATCGCCGCGCTCCACGGACCCTTGATCCGGCGCTCCAGCTCCAGGCTGCCGACGGCCAGATAGCGCCCGCCGATCGTATCGTCGGTGAGCGGGTCGGTCGGTCCCAGGGTATCGAAGCCCCAGCCACGGATAGAGTTGTCGCCACCGGCATAGAAGCGCCGGCTCGCGGGCAGATCCGTGACGCTATCGGCCCAGGTCGCCCCCAGATCGGCGCGGGTGATGAAGCGATAGTTGGTCGCAAAGCGCCGAATCCACTTGAACTGAACCTGACCGCTCAGATAGGACGCCTGCGAGACCACGCCCTGTACAGCCCCGACCAGGCTGTACTTGAGCCGATAGCCGTCATTGGTGAAGACTGGATCATCGGCGACCGTCTTGGACCAGGAGGCGTTGGGGGCCAGTTCGTTGGTTGCACCCATGGTATTTTCATTGACACTGAGATCCTCGTAGCGATAGTCGAGGCCGATGTTGCGCCGCCAGCCGCGCGCACTCAGGGTCGAGTGTGCCGCCTGGAGGCTATGGATCCAGCCCTGGTAGGCGGCCGTGTCATAGTAGTTCGAAAGCGGCTTGATGATGATGTAGTCACGGGTCGGGTCTTGAATCGGGATGCGATAGTCCAGTTCCCACTGCGAGAACGCGGGCGCCACACTCAGCGCGGTGCGCAGCTTGTGTCCACGGGACGTTATATAGCGGCGACGATAGTCCAGGGTCAGACGCGGCCCGACATCAGTGGCGAAGCCCAGACCGATTCGGTACTTGTTGGCCTTGTTGCGCTCGGCCACGACCTCGATCGGCACCTGGTTGTCGGCGCCGAGTTCGTCTTTCAGCGGGATGATCTCGACATCGCTGTAATACTCGCTGCCGAGCAGACGGCCCTGGAGTCCAAGCAAGAGATCGGGATTGTAGACATCACCCGGCTTGAAGCGGACATAGCGTTGCAGCAGCGACTCGTCGAGCAGATCCTGTTTGAAACGCACGGCACCGAGACGGTATTGCGGACCGGTTTCCAGATGGAAGAAAACGTGCGCCTCGTAGGCCAGCGGGTCGATGAGCACCTGATGACGAGCGAGCCGATAGTCGAGATAGCCGGCTGAGGTGGCAGCGTAACGGATGTCGGACTTGGCTTTTTCGTACTGAGTGTGCAGGAGCACGTCACCGACCTTCATTGGAAAGGTCTTGGGAAAGACCGGATTGGTCACACCCTCGCCCGTGACCTGATAATCGATGGTGGTGATCCGCACCGCCTCCCCCGGCTCGACCTGATAGCGCGCGCGCCAAACGCCCTCGCCATTCGCCGGACGTTCGAGCTGATCCTCGATCTTCACACGGTAGCATCCAAAGGGCGCGAGCGCCTCGCGAATCTGATCCGGTGCTTGACGATGCAGGGCCTCAACACGCTCAGCGGTCAACCCGGCCTCGGTGCGCTCGTTGTAGATGCTCAACAGCGCCAGGACATTGGCCTCGCGTTCGCCTTTGAGTCCCTCGACCTTGACTTCGAGCTTGAGCGCCCAGGCGGGCGTGGCGCCGAGTAAGCTGAGCGCCAGCGCGAGCACCAGGCTCCAGCCATGTCGACGCCGCCAATCCGTCATTGCAACGCCATGAAGCGCGCCGCGCCGAGCAGCGGGGTATTGGGTTGCAGAATCACACGCACCGGCATGCGCCGCATCAGCGAACCCATGCGTCCCTTGTCGAAGAAGCCCTCCAGGAAGCCGCCACGACGCAAACAGGCCAGATTCTTCAACGGGATGCCGCCGCCCAGATAGACCCCGCCGAGCGCCATGTGCTTGAGCGCGGCATTGCCCGCCTCGCGCCCGTAGAGACGCATGAAGAGATTCAGGGTCTCGCGACACAACGGACAGCGATCGTCGGCGGCGGCCTGCGCGATGATCGCGGCCGTGTCGCCACCGGTGTCGATGGCCAGTTGCAGCCAGTCAGGCGCCTGAACACCATGATGAAAACACAGAAAATCGAACAGATTGGTAATCCCCGGACCCGAGACGACACGCTCCCAGCTCACGCGCCCGAAGCGCGACTTGAGATAGGTCAGCAGCGCGAACTCCAGATCGTCGGCCGGGGCGAAGTCCGAATGCCCGCCCTCGGTGGCAAAGGCATGGTGACGCAGCCCGTCCCAGAACAGCCCGGCCTGCCCCAGCCCGGTTCCAGCGGCCACGACACAGGCGTTGCCCTGACTGCCCGGATCGCCTGGATGGATCTCGGCCAGATCATCCGAGCCAAGAATGGGCACACCCCAGGCGATGGCCTCCAGGTCGTTGAGCAGTTCCACACAGGTCAGGCCGAGACTCTGCTCCAGGGCCTCGGCGTCCAGCACCCAAGGCAGATTGGTTGTCTCACAGCGCTGGTCGTGGACAGGACCGGCGACAGCCAGGACCGCGAACCGGCATTTGGCGCCCGTTTCGAGCAGATACTGCTGCACGATCTGATCGAGCGAACCGAAGGACGCGCTCGGATAGCGCCGGGTCTCGCCAAGACGCACGGAGCCGCCATCCGTTTCGGCCAGACCAAGGGCCGTCTTCGTGCCACCGATGTCACCTACCAACAAGCGCATATCCAGATCTCCAATCACCGGACAGCGAGCACGCTGTCACCATCGGCGGGAATGAGGGGTCGCGATCAGTCGGCGGGGATCATAGCAAAAAGAAACCCCGCCCGAACCCGCAAGGGTACGGGCGGAAGCGTCAGGATCAAGCACTGAGCGGCTTATTGACTCGTCGTCGATTGGGTGGTGGCGGGATAGGCATAGCCCGGATAGGCGTAACCTGGGTAGCCATAGACAGGCGCACCCCAGCCATAGGGAGCACCATAGAGACCATAGGGATAGCCGCCATAGTATGGATAGCCACCGTACCAGGGCGCGCCTCCCCAGGGGCCGCCACCCCAAGGACCGCTCCAGGGGCCACCGCCCCAGGGACCGCCCCAATCAAATGGGTTCCAGCCCCAGAAGGCATTGACGGGCAAGGTGGCGAGTGCAGAGGCACCGGCCAGGGCCGAGGCCAGCAGGAGTCGCTTCATCGTCATCTTTGTATCCTCCACGAGATCAACAGCTCCGTTCGCGAGAACGGCGTTCATCATGCGGTCGAGCCGCAGCGCGAAAGATTAAGCAAACGCCCGCGCGCGTGCGTTGATCCGCATCAATCAATGCTCGCATTCACGGCGACCGCCATGCAAGCGTGTCCCTGTACGAACACACAGCGAGACTTGAGATCGACGTAACAGCCCCCAATCCAACGGAGCTGATCTCGATCGAGCTGTAGGCGCTGGCGATTCATAGTCGCCGCCGATCGAGACGATTCCTATAATCCATTTAATTGAACCACTTTTTCCGGGTTAATCTATGTCCGTCGGCCACGCGGCCAACGCGATCATCAACCCAAAACGACGACTCATCATCCATTCAGGAGAACCGAAGCATGTTCCAGGACCGTACCGGAAGCCGTATCCCCAGCGTCACCTTCCACACCCGCCAGGGCCATGAGTGGGTCGATGTAACCAGCGATGAGATCTTCGCCGGCAAGACCGTGGTGGTCTTCTCGCTGCCGGGTGCCTTCACCCCGACCTGCTCCTCCTCGCATGTGCCGCGCTACAACCAGCTGACGCCGACCTTCAAAGAACTGGGCGTCGACTCGGTGGTGTGCGTCTCTGTCAACGACACCTTCGTCATGAACGAATGGCAGAAGGCCCAGAACGCCGATAACCTGATCTTCGTCCCGGACGGCAACGGCGAGTTCACCGACGGCATGGGGATGCTGGTCGACAAGGACGATCTCGGTTTCGGCAAGCGCTCCTGGCGCTACTCGATGCTGGTGCGCGACGGCGTGGTCGAGAAGATGTTCATCGAGCCGGAGGTCGAAGGCGACCCCTATGAGGTCTCCAACGCCGACACCATGCTGGAGTATCTGGCGCCCAACAAGCCCAAGCCGCTCGATGTGGCGGTCTTCAGCCGCGGCGGTTGCCCCTTCTGCGCCAAGGCCAAGGAAGCACTGCGCAACGCCGGCATCGATTTCGAGGAACTGGTGCTCAACAAGGACTACACCGAGCAGGGTCTGCGCGCCGTCTCCAACGCGGCGACCGTGCCCCAGGTCTTCGTCAACGGCAAGCTGATCGGCGGTTCGGACGCGGTCATCGCCTGGCTGCAAGCGCGTTGAAATCGCACTGAATCCGCTCTTGCCTTGACCTAACCGGGCTTCGGGCGATCGCGATCCAGCGGTCGCCCGAAGCCTTTTGCGTTCAGGCACCGGCTTTGCAAAACAGGAGTGACAGCAATCATGAGTCAGCATTTCGACGTGATCGCCATCGGCGGCGGCAGCGGCGGTCTGGCGATCGCCGAAAAGGCCGCGCAATTCGGCCAGCGCGTGGCCCTGATCGAGGGTGCCAAACTGGGCGGCACCTGTGTCAATGTCGGCTGCGTACCCAAGAAGGTGATGTGGTATGCCGCCAATCTGGCCTCAGCGGTCGCCGATGCACCAGACTATGGCGTCCAGGCTCATTCGGATGGCTTCGACTGGGGCAAGCTGATCGCGGGGCGCAATCAATACATCGCTAACATCAATGGCTACTGGAACGGCTATGCCGAACGGTTGGGCCTGACCCGGATCGATGGTTACGCGCGTTTCGTCGATGCGCGCACCGTCGCTGTCGGCGATCAGCACTACACCGCCGATCATATCGTCATTGCCACCGGCGGCCGGCCCATCGTGCCGCGCATGCCGGGCGCCGAACTCGGCATCACCTCGGACGGTTTCTTCGCGCTGGAAGAACAGCCCAAGCGGGTCGCCATCATCGGCGGCGGCTATATCGGCGTGGAACTGGCGGGCGTGCTGAGCGCACTCGGCACCGAGATCACCATCGTGGCGCTGGAAGACCGGATGCTCGCGCTGTTCGACCCGCTCATCAGCGAGACCCTGACCGAAAACATGAAGCTGCACGGCATCGACATGCATCTGCAATTCGAGGTCGCCGGCATCGAGCGCGATGAACAGGGGCTGGTGCTGGCCGCGCGCGACGGTCAGCGTCTGACCGGCTTCGATCAGGTCATCTGGGCGGTCGGGCGCGCGCCCAACACGCGCGAGCTGAACCTGGAGGCGGCCGGGGTCACTGTCGAGCGCAGCGGCGTTATTCCGACCGATGCCTATCAGAACACCAATGTCCCCGGCATCTATGCCATCGGCGACATCGCCGGACGCGAGCTGCTGACGCCGGTGGCCATCGCCGCCGGGCGACGTCTGGCCGAGCGGTTGTTCAACGACAAGCCGGATCTCAAGCTCGACTATGAGAACGTGCCCACGGTGGTCTTTGCGCATCCACCGATCGGCAAGGTCGGGCTGACCGAACCCGAGGCGCGCGAGCGCTATGGCGACACGCTGACGATCTATGAGACCAGCTTCACCCCCATGCGCTACTCGCTCAACGCGCACGGCCCCAAGACGGCGATGAAGCTGGTCTGTGCCGGTGCGGACGAAAAAGTAGTCGGCATCCATCTGATCGGCGATGGCGTCGATGAAATGATGCAGGGCTTCGGTGTGGCAGTGAAGATGGGAGCGACCAAGGCCGATCTCGATAACACGGTCGCTATCCATCCGTGCAGCGCCGAGGAACTGGTGACCATGAAGGAGCCGGTGCGACGGCCCGGTCAGTCCGGCTAGGAGTTACGGATCAGGCGACAGGGAGCGTCGCCCGTCTCCGCCAAAAACGCCGTGTTTGGCGCGATGTGATCCTGAACGCGGCTCCGTCACAAGGATCGAGCCGGATCGCGTCCAGACGCCCGGCACGCAAGGGGTTCCACAAGCGCTCGATCACGGCATCGAGTTCGGACGTGGCGCGTGTCCAGGCCTCCAGGTCGTGCGCCAGCCAGGCGCGCCAATGACGATCCCAAAAGACGAGTTGACGCCCGGCGGTCGGTAGCGGGTCGTTTTGCCAAGCCTTCAGCGAACGATGCGGACGTGCGGCCAGACGCGCCAACCCTGACAGCGCCGGATGATCGCCGATCAGTGCGTCCGGCCCCTGACCGGACAGTGCCGGCCGCGATCCCGCGCCCCAGATCCAGATGCCGCTGATGAGCGGCCGGCCCGTCGCCTCGCGCTGCCGGTTGACCGGTTCGGCGTGAAAGAGCATCTGCGTCTCGTTGAGCAGGCGCATCCAATCGCGCGACTCGGGTCCGCGCGGCAGATGCTCGGCCATCGAACCGCCCTGGATCTGATGCAATGGCCGGGTTCTCAGCCCTGGAGGCTGAGGCAAACGCAGATACCAGCGTTGAGGCGATGGCGCGATGAGCCGAACCCCATCCTCGACGAAATGCCGATTGAAGGCTGCCACCAGCGCCTCGGCCTCGTCAGGCTCCGGCGCGACACCCGGACCCGCATAGACCAGTAGACGATCGCGATCCGGGCGCAGATGGATGGGATCGGCGTGCATCCAGATCGCTTCGGATTCGACCTCGACGCCCTCGCCCAGCAGCGCGACCGGAGCGCTCGGAGCCGCGTCTCCAGCCGGCCAGTCGACTCCGGCGGTACGCAGAAGCACTTCGATGGGATCGCGGTCAGAACCGGCCAGACGATCCGCGCGCGCCAGCAGACGCTCGATGGCCGGTGCCTGAAATTTCAGTCCGGTCCGCTCCGGGATGGGCGCCAGCAGCGATGGACACAGAATCTCCAGACTCAACATTTCACATCCAACGCCTGTTGCGGCCGGCTCATCCGATCGAGATCCTCAGCCCAGTCCCCGCGCTAGATCAGCCTGGAGATCGGCCGGATCTTCCAGTCCAACCGCCACCCGGATCAGGCCCTCGCCGATCCCTGACTCGGCGCGTTGTTCGGGCGTCAGGCGACCATGGGTCGTCGTCGCCGGATGGGTGATGGTGGTCTTCACATCGCCCAGATTGGCCGTGATCGACAGCAGTTGTGTCGCGTCGATCACGCGCCAGGCCGCCTCACGACCGCCGCGCACCTCGAAGGCGAGGATGGCGCCGCCGGTGCGCTGCTGATGGCCGACCAGCGCATGCTGCGGATGTTCAGCCAGCCCCGGATAGTGAACCCGTGCGACCGCGGGCTGTTCCAGCAGCCATTGGGCCAGACCAGCCGCCGCGCGCGACTGAGCGAGCATCCGCAATTCCAGCGTCTCCAGGCCCTTGAGAAAGACCCAGGCGTTGAAGGGACTCAGGGTCGGTCCCGCGGTGCGCAGCACGCCATAGACCTCTTCGCCGACTTGCTTGCGGTCGCCGACCACGGCCCCGCCGACACAGCGTCCCTGACCGTCGAGATACTTGGTCGCCGAATGCACCACGATGTCGGCGCCGAGCGCGAGCGGACGTTGCAGAGCCGGCGTGCAGAAACAGTTGTCGACCACCAGCAGCGCCCCATGTCGATGCGCGATCTTAGCCAGTTCGCGCAGATCGACCATCTCGGTGAGCGGGTTGGACGGCGTCTCACAGAACAACAGCCGCGTGCGCCGCTCAGGGTCGCGTTCAAGTGCCGATTCCCAGGCCGACAGATCGCTCAGGGGCACGTAATCGGTCTGAATGCCGAAGCGCGTCAGATATTTGTCGAACAGCATGGTGGTACTGCCAAACAGACTGCGCGCGGCGAGAATCCGATCCCCGCTTTTGAGCAGTCCCAGACAGACCGCCAGGATCGCGGCCATGCCCGACGCCGTGGCCACGCCGCACTCGCCGCCCTCCAGTGCCGCCAGCCGTTCCTCGAAGGCCCGCACCGTGGGATTGGTGAAGCGCGAATAGATGTTGCCCGCCTGCTCGCCGCCAAAACGCGCGGCGGCCTCGGCGGCACTGGCGAAGACAAAGCTGGAGGTGGCGAAGATCGGCTCGCTGTGCTCGCCCTCCTCAGTGCGACGATGCCCGACACGAATGGCACGCGTCGCGAATCCGGGCGAACCCGTACCGTCCCAGTCGTCCAGCGGCGGATCAGTTGGCGTTGTGGAGGTCAAGGGTGCTCTCGCTGTGGGCCGCGCGATGTTCTTTGGCGCTGTCGTTGCGGCGATCTTCGAGCGCCTGGAGATAGGCGGCTGTTACATCGCCCGTGACATACTGCCCATCGAAGACCGAGGTATCGAAGCGGTCGACGTGCGACTTGCCCTTTTTCTGCACGGCGTCGATCAGATCATCCAGATCCTGAAAGATCAGCCCGTCGGTACCGAGCTCGCACGCGACCTCCTCTTCAGTACGACCGTGGGCGATCAGCTCGCTGGCCGCCGGCATGTCGATGCCATAGACGTTGGGGAAACGCACCGGCGGTGCGGCCGAGGCGAAATAGACGCGATGGGCGCCGGCATCGCGCGCCATCTGGATGATCTGCTGCGACGTGGTGCCACGCACGATGGAGTCGTCGACCAGGAGTACGTTCTTCTTGCGGAATTCCAGATCGATGGCGTTGAGCTTCTGGCGCACCGAGCGCTTGCGCACCTTCTGGCCCGGCATGATGAAGGTGCGCCCGATATAGCGGTTCTTGATGAACCCCTCGGCATAGTGCACACCGAGCTGATTGGCCAGTTGCAGCGCGGCGGTGCGGCTGGTGTCTGGAATCGGGATCACCACATCAATGTCATGGTTCGACCACTGACGCTTGATCTTGGTCGCGAGCTTCTTGCCCATACGCGAGCGCGCCTTGTGCACCGAAATGTTGTCGATGATGGAATCGGGACGGGCGAAATAGACGAATTCGAAGATACAGGGCGAGAGCACCGGCTGCGCTGCGCACTGACGGGTATGGAGCTGGCCGTCGAGAGTGATCAGCACCGTCTCGCCTGGGGCGACATCGGCAATCAGCTCAAAGCCGCTGGTATCGAGCGCCACGCTCTCGGAAGCGATCATGTACTCGGTGCCCTCGGATGTCTCGCGCCGGCCATAGACCAGCGGACGGATGCCGTGGGGATCGCGGAAGGCGAAGACGCCGAAGCCGGGGATCATGGCGACCGCTGCATAGCCGCCGCGACAGCGCCGATGCACGCCGGCGACGGCGCGGAAGATGTCCTGCTCGTCGATGCGCAGCCGACCCTGGACCTGTAATTCGTGCGCAAGGATGTTGAGCAGGATTTCGGAATCGGACTCGGTGTTGAGGTGACGCAGATCCTCGACGATCAGATCCCGCTTGAGCTCCTCGGCATTGGTCAGGTTGCCGTTGTGGGCGAGCACGATGCCGTGGGGCGAGTTGACGTAGAAGGGCTGGGCCTCAGCCGAACTCGATGCGCCCGCCGTCGGATAGCGCACATGCCCGACGCCCATCCCGCCGCGCAGCCGGATCATGTGCTTGGTCTGAAAGACATCGCGCGCCAGACCATTGTCTTTACGCAGATGGAGCCTGTTACCCTCACAGGTGATGATCCCGGCCGCGTCCTGGCCGCGATGCTGCAAGACCAGCAACGCATCATAGAGAGATTGATTGACCGGCGCCTGGCCGACGATTCCGACGATTCCACACATGAAGAAGCCTCGACCACGCCATGACGAGAGGCGGCGCGGGTGATTGGGGACCAAGCAGATTAACCGAAGCTGACCGGCGCCATCAAGACGACTTGGCGAGCAACGGGTGCCGGTCGAACAAACGCCGGCTCAGCCGTCTGATCCAGAAGGTCTCGGGCAGCAGCATGAGATGCACGAACGCCAGGATCGCGAGCTGATACCAGAGGCTGCTGAGCCACTCGGGCGTGACCCCGGATTCCATCCAGCTCTCGGCCAGCCGTTGCAGGTTGAAAAAACTGAAATAGGCCAGCAGTGCAAGTATGAGACGCCCGGTGGCGCGCTGACGCGGCGAGGGATCGACCAGGGGAATGGCCAGCAGCGCCAGGGTCAGGATGGAGAGCGGCGCGGCGAGCCGGTGCTCCAACTCCACACGGTCGGCCAACTCACCCGCGCGGATGAGATCCGATGTTGGAATGGTCGCACGCTTATTGACGGCGCGACGGGTCGCTCCAGCGCCGGCGAGCCGGATCTCGTACTGTTCGAAGTCGCCGATCAGATAGTCCCCGGAGCCGGCTTGACCATCGAAACGGTGGCCCTGAGTCAGGGTCACCAGATGATCGCCTGTGGACTCTTCGAGCCGATGCCGGCCCGCCTCGCTCACCACCAGGCGCGTTTTCCCGCCGCGCTGGTCGAGCACGAAGACATCGCCGAGCGATTTGCGCGCGTCGATCTCGCCGATATAGACCACCACCTCGCCGCGTTGCTCGACATAAAAACGCCCCGGCTGGAGTCCGGCGATCTGCGCCGCCTGTTCCTTCTGCTGGAGTCGGATCTCCTGGATGCCGGCGGCGGCACGCGGCTTGAGATCGAGCGCGATCCAGCCGGTGATGAGCGCCACCGGCAGGGCCAGGATCAGGAAGGTGCGATAAAGGCGCGGCGGACCCACGCCGCAGGCTTGCATGGCGATCAACTCGCTGTCGCGCGAGAGACGCGCCAGCGTCACCAGCACGGCCAGAAAGAACGCCGGCGGCAGCAGGCTGGAGAGATCGCGCTGCAACTGAAGACCCAGATAGTGAAAGACCACGTTGACGCCCAGGCCGCCGAGATTGACCTCTTCCAGGGTGCGCAGGAACATCAGGCTGGCCAGGATCAGCACCAGCACCAGCACGATGGCCAGGAAGACCTTGGTCGCTTCGCGCAACAGATAGCGATCGAGCAGGCCGAGCATAGGAGGCCGTGTACCGATCATGCCAGCGCCTTGGAGACAACCTCGAAGACATCACTCGACAGCTCGCCGCTTCCCAGCACCCGTTCAAGTTCAGTGCGCATCAGCCGCTGACGCTCGGGATCGAAGCGACGCCAGCGCACCAGCGGCTTGAGCAGACGCGCGGCGAGCTGCGGGTTGGCCGGGTCGAGTTCCAGCACCTGACCAACCAAAAAGCGATAGCCGGCGCCATCAGCGGCATGGAAGCGCACCTGATTGAGGTTGCTGAAGGTGCTGACCAGACTGCGCACCCGGTTGGGATTGCGCGCGCTGTAATCCGGGTGGTGCAGAAGCGCCATCACCCGCGTCAGAGCATCCGCGCGCGGGGCGGCGGCCTGGACGGCAAACCATTTGTCGAGCACCAGCGACTCGCCCGCCCAGCGCCGATGGAAGGCGTCGAGCGCCGCCTCTGCCGCCGCCCCGCCCTGCTCGGTCAGTAGCCGCAAGGCCGCCATGACATCGGTCATATTGTGCGCGGCCTCGAACTGCGCCCGACAGAGCGCCAGCCCCTCGCCATCCTCGGCCCGCACCAGATAGGCCAGGGCCAGATTTTTGAGCGCACGCCGACCGACCGCTTCGGGACTGAAGACATAGTCGCCGGTCTCGGCGCTGTCGTGATAGACAGCGAGCAGATCCGCGCGCAGCCGTTCACCGATGCAGCGCGTCAACTGGCGATGGGCGCGATGGAGTCCGTCGACATCCACCACCGTCATGCGATCGCTCAGATAGGTCTCGCTCGGCAGGGTCAGCACCTCGGCGAGCAGCGCCCGATCGGCGCTCGGATCGCGCAGGGCGCGCTGGAAGGCCGCGATGTAGTCCTCGGGGATGGGATGGTCGGCATCGTCCGTCAGGGCCAGCAGCAGACGCTCATGCAGCGTCTGGGCCGCATCCCAACGGTTGAAGCCGTCGCTGTCGTGGGCCATGAGGAACATCCGGTCGGCGTCGCTCAGATCGTCGCGCACCCGCACCGGTGCCGAGAAACCGCGCAGCAGCGAGGGCACCGGCCGCTCGGTCAGACCGACGAGGGTGAATTCGTGCGCGCGCTCGGTCAGTTCCAGCAGGCGGGTGCCGGGCGCGGGTGGCGCGGATTCGCCCGCCAGCCAGACCGGCAGCGCCTGACCCTCGGCTCCGAGCAGGCCGATGGTCAGCGGAATATGGAAGGGGTACTTGACTGGCTGACCCGGTGTCGCCGCTGTCTCCTGGCGCACGCTCAGGGTATAGGTGCCAGCCGTTGCGTCGTACTTGCTCTGGATGCTCAGCTCGGGCGTGCCGGCCTGCTCATACCAGCGCCGGAACTGAGTCAGATCGCGCCCGCTGGCGTCTTCCATACAGCGCACGAAGTCCTCAGTAGTCACGGCCTGCCCATCGTGGCGCTCGAAATAGCGATCGGTCGCGCGCCGGAACGACTCCGGGCCGAGCAGCGCGGCCTGCATCCGCACCACCTCGGCGCCCTTGTCATAGACAGTGGTGGTGTAGAAGTTGTTGATCTCGATATAGGACTCGGGCCGCACCGGATGGGCCAGCGGCCCGGCGTCCTCGGGGAACTGATGCGCACGCAATGTCCGCACATCGCTGATGCGCTTGACCGCGCGCGAGCCGACATCGGCCGAAAATTCCTGATCGCGATAGACAGTGAAGCCTTCCTTCAGGCTCAACTGGAACCAGTCACGACAGGTGATGCGGTTGCCGGTCCAGTTATGGAAATATTCGTGTGCGATGACGCTCTCGATGCCATCGAAATCGACATCGGTCGCGGTGTCGGGACGGGCGAGCACGAACTTGTCGTTGAAGATATTGAGCCCCTTGTTCTCCATCGCGCCCATGTTGAAGTGGCTGACGGCGACGATCATGAAGATGTCCAGATCGTACTCGCGCCCGAAACGCTCCTCGTCCCAGCGCATGGCCTTCTTGAGCGAGCGCATGGCGTGGTCGCACTTATCGAGATTGTGCGGCTCGACAAAGATCTGGAGCTGGATCTCGCGTCCCGAGGCGGTGACGAAACTGTCCTCGACGGCGCGCAGATCGCCCGCGACCAGGGCGAACAGATAGCTCGGCTTGGGAAAGGGATCGTCCCAGGTGACGCTGTGGCGCCCATCCTCCAAGTCAGTGCGCGCGACCGGATTACCGTTGGACAGGAGAACCGGAAAACGCGTCCTGTCAGCCACCAGCGTGGTGGTATAGCGCGCCATCACATCCGGGCGGTCGAGAAAATAGGTCAGGCGCCGGAAACCCTCGGCCTCGCATTGGGTGCAGAGCATGTCGCCGGACTGATAAAGCCCTTCGAGCGCCGTGTTGAGGCTGGGATGGATCTCGACCTGGGTCTCCAGCGTAAAGCGGTCGGGCACGCGATGCATGGTCAGCCCTTCGGCGTCGACGCGATATTCAGCCGGCGTCAGTGCGTGACCATCGATTGCAACCTGCATTAGCGTCAACTGCTCGCCATGCAGACGCAGACTACCATCCCCGCGCGTCGCCGCCGGATTGCGCCGCAGCGCCAGCCGCGATTCGACGCGCGTGTGTTCGGGGTCGAGTTCGAAGCGCAGCTCCACCTGCTCGATCAGGAACTCGGGCGGACGGTAATCCTTGAGATAGATGGGATGCGGGGTCTCGCGATACATGGTGCACTCTGCCTGTCTGAAAAAGGATGGATCGAGCGGCCTCTGACTGGGATTATGTGTCGCCTTGGGCGGCGAGCCAAACCCCGGATGGTAGCGGCTTAGAGGCCAACAGGCCGACTCGACTTGACTGGAGCCAGGCGAGGGGCGAAGCTCGCACGCCATGGACAATTTCCGCTGATAGATTCGATACCATGCCACAGGTCACTGTCTACACGACCCACACTTGCCCTTACTGCGACCGTGCGCGGCGTCTGCTCAAGCGCAAGGGTGTTGCCTTCGCTGAGATCCCGGTCGATCACGACCGCGCGCGCATGGCCGAGATGGTCGAGCGCAGCGGCCGGCACACGGTGCCGCAGATCTTCATCGACGACTTCCATGTCGGCGGCTACGACGATATGGCGCTGCTCGACATGGACGGCGAACTCGACGAGCGGCTCGGACTCGACAGCGATGACTGAGCGCGCCGCTGATCCAGCCGACGCGATCCGGCTCGACAAATGGCTGTGGGCGGCGCGCTTCTTCAAGACCCGTCAGCTGGCCATCGCGGCGATCAATGGCGGCAAGATCCATGTCGACGGCCAGCGCGTCAAGCCGAGTCGTGTGATCCGTCCCGGCAACCGGCTGGAGATCCACAAAGACAGCCTGAGCTGGGAGATTGAGGTGCTGGCGATCAACAAACAACGCCGCCCAGCCGCTGAAGCCGCCCTGCTTTATGCCGAGTCCGAAACCAGCCGACTCAGGCGTCAGGAATTGGTGCGCGAGCGGCGCGAACTCGGCGCGGCGATCCCGGACAGCAAGGGCCGTCCCACCAAACGCGATCGCCGCCAGATCCAGCGTTTCACTGAACACGGCGACGCGGGCGGCTGAGCCGGAGTCGGGCACGCCATGGACAACGACGCTTTTCGCGACACCTACCGCGCCGTCAATGAGCGTTTCTGTCCCTATGAAAAAACCATCCTGACCAGCAACGGCGGTTGCTCGCGGGCGCGCAAGTTCTGTATCGCTGAGCGTGAAGGCGTGCAATGTGACTCGGCCCAGGCACAAGCCGATTGTCTGGCCCTGCTCGAAGCACTCAGACGCCAGGCGCGTTTTGCGCTCAAGTCGACCGAGACCAACAGCGCCCTGCCCCATAACAAGGCCATGCGTATCCAGGTCGGCGGACTGCGCGGACTGTGCGCGGTCTTGGAGCCAGACACGCCCGCCCCCAGCTATGTCGAGGACATCAGCGTGACGGTGGCCGCGTCGATCCGGCAGTTCGGTACGATCGACGCCCTGCCCTACTCGCTCATCCTGCGCGAGATCGCGCACTATCAGCCGCGCAAGCGCAAGCATCCTTGAGGGTCGACATGATGATGAAGACCGCCTTGGTTACGGGCGCCAATTCCGGTCTGGGCCGCGCCATCGCCCAGGGGCTGGCTGCTGCCGGCTGGCGCGTGGGTCTGGTCGCGCGTGATCGGGCGCGCGGCGAAGCAGCGCTGGCTGAGATCCAGGCGGCTACCGGCAATCCGCATCTTCAGCTCTTCGTCGCGGATCTGGCCAGTCAGGCCGAGGTGCGCGCCCTGGCTGACGCGGTGCTGACGCACTTCGACGCCCTGCATCTGCTAATTAACAACGCCGGCACCGCCTTCCGCGAACGGCGACTGACGGCGGACGGGATCGAGCGCGCCCTGGCCGTCAATCATCTGGCGCCCTTCCTGCTGACCCACCTGCTGCTCGACCGCCTCACCGCCAGCGCGCCGGCGCAGATCATCAATGTCGGCACGCGCATGAACACGGCGATGGATCTCGACGACTGGAACTGGGAGCGTCGTCCCTATCGGATGATGGCGGCCTATGGTCAGTCCAAGCTCGGCAACCTGCACTTCACCTTCGAGCTGGCGCGGCGACTCACCGGCACGGGCGTGCGGGTCAACTGTGTCTTTCCAGGCGTCTTCCGCTCCAATCTCGGCGGCACGGATGGCGCTCAGGGGCTGTTCTGGCGGCTGGTCGACCGGCTAATCGGCTGGGCGCTGCCGACACCCGAGCGCGCTGCCCGAGGGGTGCTGCGGTTGGCGTTCGACGAATCCTCGGCGCCGGTCGATGGCGCCTATCTCTGGAATGGGCGACCGATCCAGGCGCCCGCTCAGGCACGCGACCCCGAGCTGAACCAGCGCGTCTGGGCGCTGAGTTTGGCTGCAACCGGCCTTCTGGAGACATCAGGCCACCAGTGACAGCGAATCGCTGTTGCTGGATTCGTTGGAGCGATAGGACGAGCCATAGGCGTCCATGAGCTGCATGACGCGCCGCATCACGAACAGGTCGGGCCGGGTCTGTTCACGATTGACGGACTCGGCGGTGGCTGTCGCCGCCGCCTCTGTGGCCTGCTGCGCCTCCCCATCCTCGTCGGCGAGCTGACTGCTGAACGTCTGAGCAAATTTCATCGCTTCGGCGCCCAGCAGCTCGGCGCGGCCTTGCAGAAAGGAGAGACTGTCGGTCAGCGAGCGCATCCCCTCGCTGAGATCGCCCGAGCTGACCTTGCCGTCGCCGTCCATGTCGAGCGCCGCGACCACATCCTCGACGCCCGGCAGCGTCAAATTTTCGTCGGATTCCTCAGACGACTCGCCCAAACCCAATGCCTCGAACGCGGTCTCGAAGTCGCTGGCGTCGAGATAGCCCTTGCCCTCGGTGTCCAGCGTGGAGAAGACCTGCTCCAGGGTCTTGTTGCGCTCTTGATAGTCCTGAGTAATGGCGTTCGCCGCGCCATACAGCTTGGAGCCGATGTCGCTCATGCTGCTTGTGATCGTATTGATACTCATCGTGTTAATCTCCCGGCGGCTTGAGGTACAGGATCGCCCGGGGCACGATGATCAAAGCGATCATTCTGAGTTCCAGGGCGGCTCATGTCTCCTGGCAGCAAGCGGCGGGCCAGTTTGCGCGAGGCGCGTATCGAGGTGTTTTCGGCTGCGTTGCAGTGAACTGTGCAAACTGTTGCGTCTCGTGTGATTATGCAGTTCACCACCCGTTTAACAGTTGCCCGTCGCCACATCCCCGACTAAAGTACATACAGCGTACATCCAACACTCGGAATCGATCATGCACATCACGAGAGCATTCAAAAACGGCAATTCGCAAGCCGTGCGCATTCCGGCTGACCTGGCCTTCGAGCGGACGGATCTCGAACTGGAGATCGAACGACACGGCGACGAACTGCGCATTCGCCCTGCCCGCCGCTCTCTGGCGGGCGTGCTGGACAAATTCGCCCGTTTTTCTCCGGACTTCATGGCGGACGGTCGCGGCGACCAGGAACAGGACGAACGGGATCGACTCTGATGCCGCGCTACATGCTCGATACCAACATCTGCATCTACCTGATCAAGCACCAGCCTGAGATCGTGGCTCAGCGCTTTGCCCAATGCCATGTCGGCGATGTCGTGATGTCAGCGATCACCTTTGCTGAACTGGAATATGGCGTGGCCGTTTCGACTAATCCGCCTCAGGAGCGCACGCACTTGGACAGTCTGATCGAAGACATTCCGGTCGCGCCCTTCGATGAGGCGGCGGGCCGGGTCTATGCCGCAATCCGACTGGCGACACGCGACAGCCGCAGGGACGCGCTCGATAAACTGATTGCCGCCCACGCACGGTCGCTTAACCTCACCCTGGTCACGAACAACACCAAGGACTTTGTCAGATATCCTGGCATGATGATCGAAAATTGGTTGCTGCCTGGCGATTAAACTTCGACCAAAGCGAGAGGCGTCATTCCAAGAGGCGCCCGTCTCGAAACAATACGTTTCCCAATCTGGACGCGGTTTAGTCGAGACGACGCAACCGCATGGAGACGAACCCGACGCGCAGATCGGCCTGGATCTCGACAGGGACGCGGTGCTCGTCGTTGCTGAGCCAGAGGGTCGCACTCCGCAGTTTGTTATAGCTGGCCAATTCGTAGTCATCCGTGACACGACGAATCCGGACCGCAAGCTTGATCGTCTTCCAGCGTGTCTCGAAGACCCGGCGCTGCTCCTGGCCGACGACCGTGAAGGAGACCAGATACAGACGATCCAGGGGTTGCACCAACAGCGTGAGGCTCTGGTGCTGACTCAAATCGATTTGCTGAAGGAACAGCAGCGTAGACAGCACATCGCGAATCTGGTCATGCTCATGGGTTCGCGTCTCGCGCTCCACCCCCCGCCTGTCGCGTGGCGTCAGCGTCGACTCGACATGCATCACACCCTTGCGATAGGTCGCCTGGTAGGTTTCCCGCTCGCCACTCTCGGTCTGCTCATGCTCGAAGCGCGCCGGATACAGCGTCCGGCGCCAAATCTCCGCGCGCGTCGAGCTTTCATAGGGCCAGAACACGCGCACCGGACCCAGGCTCTGCGCCCTGGCTCTGGCCTCGATCAGCGCCTGCTGACGCCCGTGTTTTGGAGCGAAAGCGATGTGCAGACTGCCGGCCTGTAGCCATTGGCTCCAACTGACCTCGTAGCTCAGATTCAGCGGTCGGATCTCGGCGTCCGACCGCCGCACCAACGGCGTGATCGACGCTGACCAGCCTGGTGTCGCGGCCTCGGCCCTGACGGCATCGAACACAGCGAATCCCGTCAAGCCGCCAATCACGACCAGCAAAGCAACGTATGATCGCGGTATTGCAAGTGACATTGGGAACTTTGCGTGCATGAGTCGACATGGAGTTTGGCGCATTGGCCAGGGGGTCTCGCGGCGGTACGAATCTTCCGCGCTTTGACAAGCGAATGAAGTCAAGGATACGGATGGTGCCATCGCTCTGGGGTATTTCTTCCGCGACACCCCCAAGAGCCAGTTTCGGATCGGCGGTGGCCTGTCCGGTGGTCTAGCCCGGCGAGCCACCCATCAAGCGGTCGATCCGGTTCAAGATGGCATCGAGCATGGGCGCGAGCTTGCGGCGCATGAGCGTGCCCTGGGTGGTCGGATCGGACAGGAGCGGCCGGATCAGGGCATAGCCGACGCCCGACAGAAAGCGCATGGCCTGAAGGTCATGGCGACAGTCGGAACAGTCGCGCATTCGTTCGAGCAGGCGTGGATCGAGCGCATTGCTGGACAGCACGGCCTCGGCGTCCCGACTCAAGGCGTCGAGTCCGAGATTGGGATCGCCCTCGGGGCGCAGTGGCGCGAAGGTCGCGCGCAAACAGTCGAGAACCGCAAGCAGAACCTCTTGATTGGGCGGTTTGTCCAGAATGCGCGCCACGGTCTTGAGATACCCCTGCCCGTCCGGCGTCTGGAGTCGCGCGAACAGATGCGCGACCGGATCATCCGCGCCTAACAGAGACTTCAGCGATTCAGGATGTACAACACGGGCCGGAATCGGCTCGGGCCAGTCGTCGAACCCGGCACGCAGAAAACCCACCAGCCAGGCCGGCTTGCGCGCCGAACGTCTCCAGAGATCAGCCCGCCGCTCGGCATCGAGCAGTCCGGGTTGCAGGATCAACCGCACGCTCTCCATCATCGCCTCCGAGTCGGTCTCGAACGGCAGATACTGGAGCAGATACTCGGCCAGAACCGGCCCCATGCGCCCGTCGCGCACGCGCGGATTGGCCAGCATCCGACGCGCGTTGCTGGCCTCTTCCATTGCCCACCAGGCCCGATGCGCCAGCTCGTCGGTCAGTCCGGGCGAGCCGACAGCCGCGACCACCGCCTCCGGCTCACCGAGCAGCAGCAGTTGCGCCAGACTCTCGTCGCGCATCTGCCCCAGACGGGTCCAGCGGCTGAGATAGACCGGATAACCGCCCGGCGAACCCAGCACCTGACCCGAGATGAGCTCGCGCACCTGACGCAGATAACGCTCAGGCGCCGTGTTGGGATTGAGCTGAACGCTCGATTCACCGCGCTCGGTCAGGCCCTGGACCCGCATCCGTCCCTCGTCGATGCGGATCGCCAGCGGCTGACTGGCCAGCAGGACGTGAAGACGCAGACTGTCTTCGTGACTGAGATCCATGGCCCGGACGCGCGGTCAGTTCTCAGTCGGCGGATGATAGTTGGGGTCTTTTGGATTGAGAAAGATGAAGTGGAACTGTCCCGGCTCCAGCTCGACATAATCCATGGTCGTCTGATCGAGCAGCGGAACGAACTCGGGCGCGATGACCAGCTCGACACCCTCGCTGGTCAGCCGAATATCATCCTCGGTGAGATCGTCGAACCCCATGCGGTAGTCGATGCTTCCATCTGGATTCTGGCCGGCGGCCAGACGCAGGCACATGCCCTCGGTACCGCCTTGCTTGGCCGCCTTGAGGACTTGCTCGGCGGCGGCGGGTGTCAGCTTGAACATCTCAGGCTCCTCTTGAACCGCATCCAGCGCGACAGACCAGTGAACTTCATCGACGACACGGCTCAAGGTCGAAGGTAAAACAGCGCGCCGCAGGCTCTCAAAGCGTGCGACGAATATGAGCCAGAAACCGATCGGTCCAGCGGTTGCCGCCCACGGCGCGCAGATGGCTGTAACAGGCCAACAGATTACCCTGGACGATGCCGTCGTGCGAGCCGTCGATGCCCACGCCCCGCTGCACGGCATAGCCATAGCGCCAGTCGGGGTCCGGCTCCAGGATCGCCGAGTGATGGAACTCATGGGCGGCGATCACGTCCGGCTCAGCGCCCAGGCGCGGCCAGGGAAAGGCGTCGGTCTCGCTCAGACGCACATAGCCGCGTCCCTGGGGTCGGTCGTGCATCTGGACCTCGGCGTCGAGCGCACCGACCATTTCACGCCGCTCGTCACGCCAGCTCAGTCCGGCGCACAGGTACATGAGGCCACCGCATTCGGCATACAACGGGTGATCGTCGGCGATGAAGTCGCGGATCGCCTGACGCATCAGCCGATTGTCTTCCAGCTCGGCCATGCGATATTCAGGAAAACCGCCGCCGATGAAGAGCGCGTCGACTCTGGGTAAATCGCTGTCAGTGAGCGGACTGAAGGGCACCAGCGAAGCCCCGCCGGCGGCGAGCGCGCGCAGATCGTCTGGATAGTAGAAGCCGAAGGCGGCATCACGGGCGATGCCGATGCGCACCAGATCGCCATGATGCGCGGGCTGGATGACGCTGGCCGGCTCAGGCTGGGGGCGTGGGGCGCGCTCGGCGATCGCGAGCAGCCGATCCAAATCGATTTGCTCGGCGATACGGGCACGGATGCCCTCGATCCAGGTCTCGGCGTCTTCGGTCTCGTTGCTCGGCATCAGGCCTAGATGGCGCTCCGAGATGCCGATCTCGTCGGCACGGCGCAGCAGACCCAGCACCGGCAGATCAGTGTAATGCTCGACGACGCGCACCAGATTCTCGCCATGCCGCCCGCCGCCGACCTTGTTCAGGATCACGCCGGCAATATCGAGTTCGGAATCGAAGGCCTGATAGCCCTGGAGCAGCGGCGCGATTCCGCGCGCGAGTCCATGACAGTTGACCACCAGCACCACGGGCGCACCGATCAGCTTGGCCAGCTCGGCATTGCTGTACGCGCCCTGAAGATCGGTGCTGTCGAACAGCCCGACATTACCCTCGATCAGACCCAGATCGGCCGTGCCCAGCTCCTGGGCGAAGGCCGCGCGGATCTCGGGCTCGGGCGCGGTGTGGAAGTCGAGATTGAAGCAGGCACGTCCAGCCGCCTGAGCAAGCCACAGAGGGTCGATGTAGTCCGGCCCCTTCTTGAATGGCTGCACGGTCAAACCGCGCCGCGTGAACTCCCGGCAGAGACCGATCGAGAGCGTGGTCTTGCCGGAGGACTTCTGCGGCGCGGCGATATAGAGATGCGACATCTCAAGCCGGTTTGGCGAAGGGCGCCGCGTCCAGAGTCTCCTCGTCCAACGCGACCACGTCGTCGGCCAGCGACTCAGGCAGGAATTGCAGCACACGCACCCCGACCACGGTGATCAGCAGTGCCACGGCCACACCGCCCAGACCGAGCAGGATCTCGGGAATAGTCGGCCAATAGGGCGCCGCTGCACCGTTGACGCCATCGGTGAATCCGGACTCCAGGATGGTGTATCCGGGGAACATCGCCATCGGGAAGGCCTGGCTGCCGATGATGATGACATACATGGCCGCGAATCCACCGACGATGACCAGGGCGCAGGCGGCGACGATCCAATCGCGCTTCTGACTCAACACCGGGTGATAGAGAATCCACATCGGCACCAGACTGCCGGCCAGAATCCAGCCGCCCCAGAACAGGGCGGTGTAGATCCCGCCGCTGAGCAGCAGCCAGTGCTCCAGACTGTCGTTCTTGGCGATATAGAGGTTGGTCAGGTGGTAGATCAGGATGAAATAGAGCGCCACGCTGATAAAGAGCGCGAGCAGATTGCGCAGACGACGCATCATGCGCGGTCCGATCGGACGCCCTTCCTCCTCGAAACCGAAGATGAGCACCAGCATGAACACCGCCAGCCCATAGGCAAAGGACAGCGCCACGAACATCGGGCCGAGAATCGCCGCGTCATAGGCCTGACGCGCAACCAGGAAGCCGAAGATCGAGCCGGTACCCGTGGTCAGGGCCAGACGCCACACCAGCGCCAGCATGCCGATCGGATAATTGAAGGGTCCGCCCTTGCGGTCGGCCATTGACCACAGATAGGCGATGACAATGGCCATGAAGCCGGTGTAGAGGAAGATATTCCAGGCGAAGATGGAGCTGAAATTGTAGTTGGTCATGGCCACGATCAGACGCTCGGGGCGCCCGAGATCCATGACCAGCACCAGCAGCCCCCCCATCAGCATCGCCACCGCCAGCAGACCCGAGAGTCGACCGAGCGGTTTGTAGATCGGCTTTTTGAACACAGTGCCGATGGAGGCGATGTTGAGCGCTCCCGAGGCGGCGATGATGAGGAAGACCGCGAAGACGTGCGGCATACCCCAGACCACGGAGTTGTTCATGCCACTGACCCAGTGGCCCTGATGTTCCATGTAGCCGAATGAGAGCGCCGCGATCCCGATCAGGGCCGCCAGGAAGCCCAGCAGACTCCAGTAACGCTCGGGCGGGATGCGCCATTCGCGATAGACGACTCGTTTCATCACTTCACCTGTACTTGAACCGCGCTCAATGTGATCCGCGATCTCTCAGTTGTTTGGGACGACGACCACAGCGTGCGCCGTCCGAAGGCTCAGACGCCCGCGTAGCGCACGCCGGTGTTCAACACCAGATCTTCGCGAATCTGCCGGCTCGGGAGCTCGCGCAGACGCTGGCTGATAACGCTGTTGGGATCCTTGAGATCGCCGAAGACGATGGCCTCGTGCCCTTCCTGCACGCAGGCATCGACGCAGGCCGTCGATGCCTCGCCATAGTCGCGCCGGTGCACGCACAGGTTGCAGCTCTCGACACACCCCTTGCCGCGCGGCACGGCCGTGAGCTGACCATGCGTCTCCTGATGGACGAAGCTGCGCGCCTTGTAGGGACAGGCCATCATGCAATAACGACAGCCAATGCACAGATGACGGTCGACCATGACGATGCCATCGGCACGCTTGAAGGAGGCGCCGGTCGGACAGACATCGACACAGGGCGGATCTTCGCAGTGCTGGCACATCAGCGGCAACTGGGTGATGCGCCCGGTCTGGTTGTCCTGGAGCTTGACCTTGCGGATCCAGACCGCTTTCTGGTGTTCCCACTTGGACTCTGAGCCTTGCGGCTCCTGGAGATCCAGCCCGTTTTCGCGATCACAGGCTTCGACACAGGCCGAACAGCCCTCGGCACATTTGGCGGTGTCGATCAGCAGGCCCCAGCGCACATCGCTCGTCACCGGCTCAGTACGCGGAGCCGCCGCGACGCTGTGCAGAAAGACGCCCGGCGCCACCAGGGCGGCGGCGCTCAATCCAGCCGCCGTGCCGATGAAACCGCGGCGGGCGCCGTCGACATCTGGAGCCTGGGGCGTGTCGTGCGTGGATTCGGTACGTGTCTCGTTCTCGTTCATTGTTCACTGGCCTCCTTGTGAGGCGTGCTCGCGACCTGTCCCAGGACACCAGCGGCCCGATGCGCGGTCTCGGCATCGGCACCGGGCCGGTTGGGTACGGAGGCGTGACAGTCGAAGCAGTTCAGATCCACGGCGGCATAGTTGTGACAGGCCCCACAGAACTGATCGGGCTGGTCGATCGGCCGAGGATTCTGGTTTGCGTCATAACTGATGTGACAGTCGACGCATCCGGTGAGGCTGTACTTGGTGTCCCGGATGCCCTCGTGAACTGTCTCGATGCGCTGATGCTTGATGAATTCCATGTGCATGCGGCGCATCTGATCGGTCGGTTCGACGCAGGCATCCAGCTCAGCGGCCGGCGAACCCTCGACCACATATCGCTTGACCTCATCGGCCAGGACGGTCTGGGCGGCAAACGCTCCCCAGACCAGCCCCAGGACGACGAGACCGATTCTGACTGCGGCTTTGGCCATCGACGCCTCCAGGGGCCTCACTCGCCCAGACCCATCTTGATATAGCCGGTCGGACAGACGTCGGCGCAGATGTGACAGCCGATGCACTTGGCGTAGTCGGTGGCGACATAACGGCCGGTCGTGCGCTCGGACTTGTCGACGCGATAGACGGCATCCTGCGGACAGAAGATGACGCAGTTGTCGCACTCGAAGCACATGCCGCAGCTCATGCAGCGCTTGGCCTCGTCGATCGCTTCCTGTTCGGTCAGACCGATGACGCGCTCGTGGAAGTGACCGAGCACCTCATCGGAGCTGGGAACTTCTTCCTTGCGCAGATTGCGCGCCACATAGTTGAAGTGCCCGAGGAAAAGCTCATCGTGCGGGATGACCTCGGCACCGGAGCGATCTTCGTAGTTGTGGATCGCATAGTTGGCATCCGAGGTTCCGCGCATATCGCCGGCCTGATCGGCGACGAAGGACTCGGGGGCCAGATTGGTCTCGGTGAGCTTGTCGAGCAGGTTGAAGTGGTGCACATCAACCTTGGGTCGGCGCTTGTGCTCAGCCTGCATCACATAGGCGTCGATCGAGTCGGCGGCGATCCAGGCCTGACCGATGGCGGTGGTCAGCAGGTGCGGACGAATGATGTCGCCGGCGACGAAGTGACCGGCCTTGCCCGGCACCTGATAGAACTTGTCGGAATCCATCAGCCCGCGCCCGTTGTCGAGCGGCTCCAGACCCGAGAGATCACCCCCCTGCCCGATCGCTGAGACGATCAGATCGGCTTCGAGCACGCGCTCGGTCCCCTCGACCGGGGTCGGACGGCCATCGGTCATGTTGCAGTCAGCGACCCGCAGGCCGGTCGCGCGGCCATTGGCGTCCTTGATGACTTCGAGCGGCATCACGCCGTCGAGAATGGTCACACCCTCGCGGGTCGCGTCATCGACCTCATGCTCGGAGGCAGTCATCTTGTCGCGGGTGAACAGCGAGGTGAGCGTCACGATGGCGCCCTGAGCCGCCGCCGCACCGGCCGCGTCATGGGCGACATAGCCGTCGCGGATGACGGTCTCGGGCAGATCGCTCTTGCTCGGGCTGTCGATGTGGCCGAGACGGCGTGCAACCGAGACCACGTCGATCGAGGTGTCGCCGCCGCCGACGCAGACGACCTTACCGGCGGTGACCTTCATGCGACCTTCGTTGAAGGCTTTGAGGAAGGCGACACCCGTGACACAGTTGGGCGTGCCCTCCCAGCCCGGAACCGGCAGACCGCGACCGGCTTGACAGCCGATGGACCAGAGGATGGCGTCGTAGTCTTTTTCGAGCTGCTCGACCGTGACATCGCTGCCGATGCGGGTCTTGAGCTTGACCTCGACGCGGCCCATATCCAGGATGCGCTGGATCTCGGCGTCGAGCTTGTCGCGCGGCACGCGATAGCCGGGGATGCCGAAGCGGAACATGCCGCCCAGGCCGTCGTTGGCCTCGAAGATGGTGCAGCTATGACCCTTGCGGCGCAGTTGATAGGCCGCCGCCAGACCCGCCGGACCGCCGCCGACGATGGCGATGCGCTTGCCGGTGTCGAGTTCGGGTGCGTCGAAGGTATAGCCGTTGGTGATAGCGGTGTCGCCGATGAACTGCTCGACCGAGTTGATACCGACGAAGTCTTCCAGCTCGTTGCGATTACAGCCGTCCTGACAGGGCGCCGGGCAGACGCGGCCCATCATCGCCGGGAAGGGATTGGCCTCGGTGGAGCGACGGAAGGCGTACTCGCGCCAGTCCATGCCCTGCGGCGGCTGCTCCATGCCGCGCACGATCTGCAGCCAGCCACGGATGTCTTCGCCCGAGGGACAGCTCCCCTGACAGGGCGGCGTCTTGTGGACGTAGGTCGGACACTTGTGGGATTGGTCCTGATTGAAGATCTTATCGGTCAGGTTGTCCCAGATGTGGTCGCCGTCCTCGAATCGACGCCAGGTCGGCTTCATCTTCATCTCGTCGCTGGAAGTCGCCATCTCAATCGTTCTCCGTACCAGTTGAACCCTGACGCGGGGATCAGGGGATTCGTATCAGGTCGCGCGGCCGGCTCCGCTGGATTGGGGCCAGGGACGCCGCGCTTCGATGGCCCCGGTCAGGCCGCCTCGTCTGTTTCTTCTTCTTCGTTCGGACCGTCCAGATCCGGCTCGTCGTCGTCTTCGTCCTCGTCGTCATCCGGCCCAGGCGTGAGCACGATGGCGTTGGAAACGAGTTGATGGACGCTGACGATCTGATCCATCTCCAGGCCGTAATAGGGCAAAACCTTGGTGAACTGGCTCTTGCAGATGGCGCAGATGGCGGCCATGTGCGTCACGCCCTTTTCCTGGATCACGTTGTTGAGCGCATCGAGTCGGGGTTTGGCACCCTTGACGCGCAGTTCCATGAGATCGTCGGTTAGCAACCCACCACCGCCGCCGCAACAGAAGGTGCGGTCGCGGATGGTGTCCTCGTCCATGTCGTAGAAGTTGTTGCAGGTCGCGCGGATGATGGCGCGCGGGATCTCGAACTGACCGCCCGGCGTGTTGCCCATGCGCGAGGCGCGCGCGACGTTGCAGGAGTCGTGATAGGTCAGAACCTTGTCGTCGTTCTCGCTCTTGTCCAGATTGAGCTTGCCCTGCCGGATGAGCTCATAGGTGAACTCGCAGATGTGCTGCGGCACCGGATAACGCGGATCGAGGAAGTCCCAGGGACCGGCCAGTGTATTCAGGAACGAATAGGCGACACGCCAGGCATGTCCGCACTCGCCGAAGACAATGCGCTTGACCTTGAGCTTGATCGCCGCCTCACGGATGCGCTGGGCCACGCGGCGCATGTTGTCGTAGGAGCCGATGAACATGCCGAAGTTGGCCGCTTCGGAGGCATGTGTACTCAGGGTCCAGGACACGCCGGCTTCGTGGAACACCTTGCCGTAGCCGATCAGGCCATCGACGTGCGGCTCGGCGAAGAAGTCAGCCGAGGGCGTCACCAGGAGGATCTCGGCGCCTTCCTCGTCGATCGGATAGCGCACCTTGACGCCGGTGTCGTCGTAGACGTCCTCTTCCAGACCTTCGAGCGTGTCGATCAGCGCCGGACCGGGCAGACCCAGGTTGTTGCCGATCTTGTAGACCTTGCCGATGATCTCGTTGCAGTACTTCTGGCCGACGCCGATCGAATCCATGATCTCGCGCGCGGCCATGGAAATTTCAGCCGTGTCGATGCCGTAAGGACAGAACACCGAGCACCGCCGGCACTGCGAGCACTGATGGAAGTAGCTGTACCAGTCGTCGAGCACGTCCTGGGTGAAGTCCTCGGCCCCGACCAGCTTGGGAAACAGCTTGCCGCTCAGGGTGAAATAGCGCCGGTAGACCTTGCGCATCAGATCCTGGCGCGCGACCGGCATGTTCTTGGGATCGCCGGTGCCGAGGAAATAATGGCACTTGTCGGTGCAGGCGCCGCACTTGACGCAGGCATCCATATAGACGCGCAGTGAGCGGTATTTGCCCAGCAGCTCGCCCATCTTGTCGATGGCCTTGGTCTGCCAGTCGTCGACCAGCTCGCCGGGAAAGCCCAGCGGCGTCTGGAAGTCTTCTTTGGATTTGAAAGGCGCGCTGTGCGCCATGGCTCCGGGCGTGACCGACGGAACCTCGGTGTATTGGGTCAGCTCTGGGACTTCGAACGTTGCCTTGGCCATGGATCAACCTCTGTAAGCGGACGACTGGGGCACTCGGTTCATCGGCTTCATGACCGTTCGAGCTTCCTGGCCCAGGGCGCGATGTGGCGCTGCTCGCGCGGGTTGTCGACCTGATTGCGCGTCGGGCTGAAGAAGAGTCCGGGCGCGTGCAGCAGCTTGCTGTAGGGGAAGATGATCATGAGCATCGCCACCAGAAACAGATGCAGCAGCAGCAGCGGATCGGCCGGCAGCGGCTCGATGTCGTAGCTGTAGAGTCCCTGGAAGAAGTGCTTGATTTCAACCACGTCGACATGGAAGACGAACTTCATCAGCAGCCCGGTGCAGCCGATGGCGACCAGCAGGCCCAGGATCAGATGGTCCGAGGTCGAGGTGATGTACTTGACGCGATCGACCAGAAAGCGTCGCGCCCAGAGTCCGGCCAGCCCCACGACCATGGCGATACCGCCATAGATGCCGAAGGGCTGGACGAGTTGAATCGGGAACCACACGGGTTCGATGAAGTAGCGCAGATGGCGTAGCGTGACGAGAAGCAGGCCGAAATGGAACATCCAGCCAAAGATCCAGGTCCACTTGTTGCCGCGAAACAGGCTCTCGAACAGGACGACCTCTCGCATCATCCTGAAGACGACACCGCGTCCGGTCGTCGGCGCCGGGGTGGTCGGGATCTTCAGCGGCGCCGGAGTCCGGGCGTACTGAATGATCTTGCGAGCCAGACCCGCCACGAGTACGAAGGCGGCGAAATAGAACAGGAAGACATAGAAGTTCGTCAGAAACGCCATGTTTCCGCACCCTCGATGGAGCTTGATGGGATCCGGCGCACGGCACCGGCCGCGAGGCCAGGTGCAGCGCGCCGGACACTCGTCCGCTTAGACGCAGCCGGTCGGCTTGGGCAGGCCGGCGAAACGGCACGCCTGCTTAGCCGGACCATAGGGGAAGAGGCTGTAGAGATACTTACTGTTGCCCTTCTCCTTGCCGAGTTTCTTGCCGACGGCCTTGGTCAGAACGCGCACGGCCGGAGCAATCTGATACTCCTCGTAGTACTCGCGCAGGAAGTTGATGATGTCCCAGTGCTCTTCGGTCAGCTCCAGGTTGTCCTGCTTGGCCATGACACCGGCCACGCCCGGAACCCAATCGTTCAGGTTGGAGAGATACCCCTCCTCATCCACGGCGAATTGCTTGCCATCGACTTCGATCGTGTCTGCCATTGGAGTCTTCCTCTCTTGGTTTCGGTAAAAAAATCAAAAATTACAACCAGGCCTGGACGGTATCGCATTCGGTCGTCAGATCGACAAAACCGGCGTAGTCCACGACGCTGATCCCTGGAATGACGCGCTCGTCGCCGAACCCCCTGGCCTTGAGGTCAGGGCCGAGCACGTACAGCTTGAGCTTGCCGAGCGCCTCGGTCACCTGGGACTCGACGCGGGTACCTGCGAGTGCGGCATAGATGCCGTCCTCGAACAGCAGGACGCAGGCGCCCTCGGTGGCAAACTTCAGGCAGGATTCTAGCGAATTCCGCTCGAAGGGTGATTTATTGACAGTATGCAGAATGCTCATTCCACCCTCCCCTTAGAAGCTGAAGACCGCATCGGATTCGTTCATCAGCTCGCTGACGCGCGCTGAATCAATGACTTCGACGATGTTGTCGAACTCTTCTTCGGTCTCCATGTCCTCGTAGGCGATCTCGACCAGATCGTCCTGGGTCAGTCCGCGCGCTTCCAGCGAGGCGCGGTCGACATAGATGCGACGCACTTCGTAGTCACCCAGGGTGCGATAGGTCGGGGAGAAGTTCTTCATCCCGATGCCCTTGGTGTCCTGGCCCTTGGTGAGCTGATAGACCCCGTCGTCGAGGAACATGACGCATACGTCCTGATCGAAGGCGGCGCCGATGAGCACGACTTCCAGGGCTTCCCACGCATAGATGGTGCCGTAGGGCGCCTTGCGATTGAGGTACATGAATTTCTTCACGACTTCCGACATGATGGCGCTCCCTCAGTCACCGAAGACGACGAGACGGTCGGCCTGGATCGCCGCCTCGACCAGTTGCCCGAGTCCCGAAATGCGGAACCTGGGATGGATGTTGGTCGCGTCCTTGCCGTTGCGGGTCATCTCGCCCTCGTCGACAATGCCGCGACGCTGAGCGGCCGCGACACAGACGACCATGTCCAGCTCGTACTGCTCGGCCAGCTCGGCCCAGCGGTTGACGATGTGACGATCATCCTGCGGCGGCGTGGTCAGACGGGTCGAGTTGTTGACGCCGTCGTGATAGAAGAAGACCCGGAAGATCTCGTGACCCTTCTCCAGCGCCGCCTTGGCGAACTGATAGGCCGAGTCGGACGCCTGATGCTGATAGGGCCCCTCGTTGATCTGAAGCGCGAACTTCATGTAGACCTCGTGGCTATCCAAATCCAGTCATCGCGCTCCCGGATCGGTCGAGCGAGGCGTCCGACCCGAGGCGATGGATTGTCGTTCGATCATGGCGCGCCCGCGTTCCGCCGGACGCGCCCTCCCCCGCACGCTCCGATCAGAAACGGATGTAGGACGAGCTGTTGAAGCTCGCGCGCGCGCCGCGCCAGGTATCGATGTGATACTTGGTGAAGGGCAGCTCGACTTCCTCGAAGAAGCGCGGCCAGCCGATGCGCTCGATCCACTCGTTGATGCGCTCCCAGTCCTTCGCGCCTTCTTTGTAGGCCTTCAGGATGCGCTTGACGATGGCGGTCGCCTCGGGCCAGCGCGGCGGATTGTTCGGGATGCCGGCGGCGACCAGCTTCTGGAAGGTCGGCTTGCCACGCGCGTTGGAGTGGTTGCCGCCGACCCAGATGGCCAGCTTGGAGTGCTCGGCGTCGTTGATCTGCATCGGCGGACAGGGCGGATAGCAGGCACCGCAACAGATGCATTTGCGCTCATCGACTTCGAGCGAGGGCTTGCCGTTGACCATCGCCGGACGGATGGCCGCCACCGGGCAGCGTGCCACGACCGAGGGCCGCTCGCAGACATTGGCCACCAGATCATGGTTGATCTTCGGCGGCTTGGTGTGCTGGATGTTGATCGCGATATCACCCTGGCCGCCGCAGTTGATCTGACAGCAGGAGGTGGTGATGTGCACACGATTGGGCATGGTGGCGTTGCGGAACTCGTCGATGAGCTCATCCATCATCGACTTGACCACGCCCGAGGCGTCGGTGCCGGGGATGTCGCAGTGCAGCCAGCCCTGGGTGTGCGAGATCATGGCCACCGAGTTCTGGGTGCCGCCGACGACGAAGCCGGCCTCTTCCAGGGCATCGATCAGCGGCTGAACCTTGGCTTCCTCGCTCACCAGATACTCGATGTTCGAGCGAATGGTGAAATGGACATAGCCATCGGCGAACTGATCGCCGATATCGCACAGCTTGCGCAGCGAGAAGACATCGAGGATGCGCTGGGTGCCGGCCTTGACGGTCCAGAGCTTGTCGCCGCTGTAGGCGACATGCAGCAGCACGCCAGGACGCGGATGCTCGTGATACTTCCACATCCCGAAATTCTTGCGCATCACCGGATGCATGTACTGCCAGGGGTCCGGACAGCCGGACTCGATGGGCTCACGCATTTCCGCCATGGACTGATCCTCCAGTGTTTCGATTCTTGGGGAAGACGGTGTGGTCGGCGCCGCTCAGCGACCGGCCTCGGCCTGACGTGCGAACCATTCTTCGGCCGCCTCGTCCCAGCCATCCATGCGGATGTAGGAACTCTGACGCGGGTGGCTCAGCATGTTCGGATCCGGCTCGATGCCGATGGCCTCCAGGAAGTTGGATAGACCGATACGCTCGATCATCTCGCCGCAACGCTCGTGCTCCAGACCGTTCTCGGCCCAGAAGTCGATGATGGTCTCGGCCAGCTCGACTAAGGACTCGTAGTCTTCCTCGGTCTCCAGCTTCTTGAAGGGCACGACCACGGTCCCCATTAGGTCGCCGATCTTGAGCGTGCGCTTGCCGCCGATGAGGATGGTGACACCCTTGTCATCGCCGGGATGCAGCGCCTTGGGCATGACGTTCAGACAGTGCATGCAGCGCACACAGTCGCGGTTGTTGACGTTGAGGGTGTCATCGTCATTGAGCGACAGCGCATTGGTCGGGCAGCGGGTGATGACATTGTCGATGTAGTACTGACGGCCCTTGTCGGCGATGTAATTCTTGACTTCGGCCTGATCGACCTTCATGTCATCGCGCCAGGTGCCGAGCATGGCGAAGTCCGAACGCTCGATGGCGTTCTGGCAGTCGTTCGGGCAGCCGGAAACTTTGAACTTGAACTTATAGGGCAGCGCCGGACGGTGCACGTCGTCGACGAAGTTGTTGACCAGCATCCGATGCGCCTTGAACTCATTGGTGCAGGACATCTCACAGCGGGCCGCGCCAACGCAGGACATGGCGGTACGCACGCAGGGACCGGCGCCGCCGAGATCCCAGCCGTATTCGTTGATCTCGTCGAAGAAAGGCTGGGTGTTCTCAGTGGTGGCACCGATGAACATGATGTTGCCGGTCTGGCCATGGAAGGTCACCAGACCCGAGCCGTACTTTTCCCAGCTATCGGCGAGCTGGCGCAGCATGGCGGTGGTGTAGTGGTTGCCCGCCGGTGGCTGGACACGCAGGGTGTGGAATTCCTTGGAGCTGGGGAAGACCTTGCCGACCTCGGAGAAGCGCGGAATGATGCCGCCGCCATAGCCGAAGACCGACACCGTGCCGCCCTTCCAGTAGCCCTTGCGGGTCTCGTAGGAGTGTTCGAGCTGGCCGAGCAGGTCGTTGGTGACAGCATTGATGCGCGCGTCCGAATGCTGGTCGCGCAGACGCTTGATGCCAGAAATAAAGCTCGGCCAGGGCCCGGTCTCGAGTTGGTCGAGCATCGGGGTCGCGTGCTTGTCGATAGCCATTGCGCGGTCTCTCCTATCGATTAACCAGGAAAGGATGTGGTTTGGGGTGCGTGCATGGACGCGCCACAGCGGCGGGTCGATGCATCACGTCAGGTCTTGGTGTGGAGTTCATGGTGCCGACACTCACTGCGTGCGTATCGAGCCGGACCGGCAACCCCATCGGCGTTCGCTAATGTACCCATGGACCGGGTCGATGCCCATTCCACGATCGGGGGGTATCCCCCCCTGACCTCTATCCCGTTCGAGATATACACCCTCTCTACAGCTTAGTTGAAAGGGCGTAGCTCGCTGGCTGCGAGAAACGGCCGGATTTCGAAAATCCTACAGGTCGCTTCACCAGAAAGTCAATAAACTCTAATATTAACGTTTTCTAAAATTTTGAGCAGTCAACACCACGGGTGGCGCGCTCCAAGTTGTTTTCAGCCGTGCGTGCCTGCACATTCACCAGCACACGGGTACCGAGTGCGCCGCGTCTGGCCGGCAGGAACGGACAGCGACCTGGACGACGCGCTCCCGCCCCTTCGATCCACACGGACACTCAACAAACGATGCTCAAGCTCAGCGAAATCCTGGTTGCCAACCAAGACATCGAATCCTTCGACGAACTGATTCCGCTCATCCAGGCCGTGGCTCGGTCCGGCGAGCGATTCTTCCGCATGGATGTGAAGCCCCCCTATCCGGATACCCCGGAGAACTGGGAGGACCGACTCGAAGCCGCGTTCAGCGGTCTTCTGCGCTGACCCCAAGATCCACTGACCAGCAGGGTTTCTCAAGACATGAACACCATGAAGTCATTCGACCCCTTCGCCATCCGACTGCCGGACACCGCCGCTGACTCTGTTTTCAATCAGGGCAGTGAATTCGCGGCATTGGAGTCGCATCTTCAGGTGCTCAACGAACGGCTCGCGGCCATCGAACACAGCAGTGGTTCAGCCCATGAGCTGGCTGATCTGCGCTTGCAGGTCGCCCGCACCCTGGTCGGTCTGGAGCGCGGCGCCGAGGGCTGGCCGCTGGCACGCATGGCCTTCGATCACTTCATCGAATGGAACCAGTTTGAATCGGCGGCGGATGCCTGTGACGTGCTGTTCCAGTCCGCGCAGCCGGGCGCCGTCGCGGCACTCGGACAGGGCATCTGGATCGCTGTTACCTGCCCCATCGACCCCGAACTGACCATTGAGCTGCTCAACCATGTGATCGACGAGACCCCAGACGATGCCGATGGCGCCGCCGTGGCGGCGACCACCGCGCTGTTTCTGGCCGACGTGCGTGCTGAGGGACGCCATCGCGAGGATCTGATGTTCTTCACCACCCAGTTGCTCGGCACGGTTGCACGTCGGCACAGTCAGATCGAGACGCCTGAGCAGCTCGATCACTGGATGGAGCGATTGGAGTTGAAGGAACCCGAGAAGTTCCTGGTGCGCTTGCGCAATGTCGTCGATGTGCTGGTTCAGGACGACTGGTGGTTCGACCGCGAGGCGCTTCAGCAACGCCTGCCTTATTGAATGATCGAGAGTTGCGATGTTCTGGAACGAAGACGAATCGGCCGACGCCCCTAAACTGCCGGACGACATCCTCGACCTGCTGTTTGCAATCGACTGCAAGCGCCTGCCGGTCGATCATGCCTATGCGCTGTCGCGTGCCGTGCGTGCCCTAGTGCCCTGGTTCGATGAGGAGCCGCATCTGGGGGTGCACAGCATCCATGTCGCTGGATCGCAGAACGGCTGGGAGCGGCCCGAGCACTCACCCGAGGCGCTGATCATGGTCTCACGCCGCACCAGGCTGACGATTCGCGTTCCGAGCGCGCGGGCGGACGATCTGGTCGCGCGGCTCCAGGGGCAGCGGATCGACATCAGTGGTCAGCCACTGACGATCGGCGCGGCCAAGTCGAAGCCCCTGAGCCAGGAGACGACGATCTTCGCGCGCTATGTCGCCGCTGATTCCGACGTCGATGCCGAGGCGTTCAGCGACGAGTCGCGCTTTCTCGAAGCCGCCGCGCAAGCGCTCGGCGCGCTCGACATCCGCGTGCGCAAGGCGCTCTGCGGCAAGGCCACGACGCTGCACACGCCCGATGGCCCGCTCCACACCCGCGCCCTGATGCTCGCCGGACTGACTCGCGAGGAGTCGATTCGGCTCCAGCGCGAGGGACTCGGGCCGCATCGTGCGCTCGGCTGTGGTCTCTTCATCCCGCACAAGGGCATAGATCCGGTGAAGAGTCCGACCTGAATCACGTGCTCGTGAGACGCACAGCCAACTTCAAACCAGCGTCTCCGGCGCCGCGATCAGCGCCATACGCACCAGCTCGGCCAGCGACTCAGCACGCATCTTTTCCATCACTCGCGCGCGATGCGCCTCGACCGTCTTGGCGCTGACACCGAGCGCGGCGGCGATCTCTTTGTTGGATTGCCCGTCCGTGACCATGGCCATGACCTCGTGCTCGCGCGGGGTCAGTTCGGCCAGACGCATGGCGATGTCGGCACGCGCCGAACGGCTCGCGCGCGTCTTCTGATCGTACTCCAGCGCGTTGCGGATACTGCGCAACAGATCCTCGTCATGAAAGGGCTTTTCGATGAAATCCATGGCACCGGCCTTCATGGCACGCACCGCCATGGCCACATCGCCATGCCCGGTAATGAGGATGACCGGAATCCGGAAGCCTTCGCGTGCCATATAGGCTTGCAGCTCCAGACCGCTCATGCCCGGCATCCGCACGTCCAGCAGCAGACAGCCGGCGCGGCCCGGATAGTAGTCGGCCAGGAACGCATCGGCCGAATCATAGGTCTTGACCGACATCCCGGTCGATTCAATCAGCCATTGCAGCGAGGTGCGCATGGCCTGATCGTCATCGACGATGAATACAGTGGCGTTGGCGGTAACTTCAGCAATCATGGATGGATCTTCAGGTTTCCAGCGCGTCGGCCCGCGCGCTCGCCTCGTCCGCGCTGGACGACACGAGCGGCAGGCGCAGATGAAAGGTCGAACCCTGTCCCAGCACGGATTCGGCCCAGATACGTCCCTCGTGATTTTCGACGATGGTCTGGCTGATGGCCAGTCCCATCCCCATGCCGCCCTCCTTGGTGGTCACGAAGGGGTCGAACAGTCCCTGGAGCCGCTCGGATTCGATGCCCGGCCCGCTGTCCTCGACCTTGACCTGCGCCCAGTCGTTCTCAGTCATAGTGCGGATCAGGAGTCGACGCTCCGGCTCTGGCCGCTCTTCCAGGGCATCGAGCGCATTGCCGACCAGATTGAGCAACACCTGTTCGACCTGGACCAGATCGACACAGACCGGGATCGCATCGGCGCTCAGCTCCAGCTCGATCATCACCCCGACCCGGCTGGTCTCGAATTCCAGGAAGGAGCAGACCTCACGCACCAGATGATTGAGATCGGCCTCGGCGCGCGCCGGCGGCTGCTTGCCGACCAGAGCACGCAATCGCTTGATGATCTCGCTGGCGCGCTTGGCCTGGGCGGTGATCTGATTCATGGCCCCGACCAGCTCGCCGGGCTGTCCCTGACCGCTTTGCAGACGCCGGGTGCAACCGTTGGCATAGTTGACGATGGCTGAGAGTGGCTGATTGAGTTCATGCGCCATGCCGGTGGCCACCTCGCCCATGGTGCTCAACCGGCAGACATGCACCAGCTCGGCCTGATGCTGACGCGCTTCCTGCTCGGCACGGCGCACGGCCGTGATGTCGCGCGCATACAGATTGACATAACCGAGATCGCGAATCGGCGCCAGCAGCAGCGAATAGACCTGTCCACCAACCTCAAGTTCACGCTCCAGGGGTTGCGACGTCTCCAGTGCGGCCGCGACCACCGCCGCCCAATCCTCGGGCAAGGACTCACCCGGATCGGTGCCCCAGGCGCGCAACAGCGGACGGCCGGCATTATTGGCATAGACGATCAGCCCGTCGGCGGTGACGCGCAGGATCGGATGCGGGCTTTCACTGGCGAAGCGCGCCAGACTCTTGATTTCCTGCTCAGCGCGCTTGCGACTGCTGATGTCATGGATATAGAGCGTAAAGAAGCGTTCGCCGACCCGCTCGATGGGCGCAATCGATATCTCAACCGGGATCTCGCCGCCGTCGTCGCTCAGAGCGATCAGCTCGCCGCGCCCGAGCGGCTCGCGCTGGCGATGGCGCGAGCGGTCGAGCAGGCGCTTGAAGGCGGGCCGAGCCACGTCGGGCAGGAAGCGGTCGCTGAAGACGGCGCCGAGCGCAAAGGGGCGCCCCACACCGAACAACCGCTCGGCGGCCGGATTGTATTCGATCACCCGCCCGCTATGGTCGAGGGTGACGATGGCATCGAGCGACGCCTCCATCATCGCCGCCTTGAGCGCCTCGCTCTCGCGCATCGCCGCCTGATGGCGCTGGCTCATCTCCTCGCGTGCCTTGAGCACCAGCTGGGTGAAGTGCTGAATCCAGTCCTCCAGCAACACCAGTTGATTGCCACCGCGCTGAAAGCCCGGCTCGGGGATGCCGAGCGCACGCTGCGAAAAGCGGGTCATGCGCTTGAGGACTTTGTTCAGACGCGAGGAGACCAGATAAATCAACCCCGTGAACACGATCACGAAAACGGCGGCGGCATAGAAGCGCTGGCGACGCTCGAAGATGCGCACGTGACGCGACATGCGCTCGACGCGCGACTGAGGCACCAGGGTCGCAAACAGCAGGTTGGAGTCTGAACCCTCGTATTCGGGCAGCGACTGCGACGTGATGACATGGGTCTCGCTCCAGTCGCTCAGGAACGAGTCGATGGGGATGAGACCTGGATCGAGACTGGCGAGCAGACGCTGATCGTCGCTGTCGACCAGGGCCACCGAGGCGCGCCCGACATCGACGCCGCGTTGCGAAGCGGCCAGGAAGGTCGCGTCGACCGGGATCAGCACCAGCAGATAGCCCATGTGATAACCGCCGGCATCCTCGGCCGCATCGCTCGTGATCAGATAGAGCTGCTCGCCGAGACGATCGATGACAGTGCGGATGTCGTGACGGTCGAGCAACTGGGTCGGCACCTGAGTGGCCATCTCGACGGGCACAGGATCAGTGCCAGGCTGGAAGATCTCGCGCACCCGGCCCTGTGGATCGGTCAAGAGCACATAGCTGGGCGGTGTGAGCGCATCGCGCTCGAAGAAGTCCGGCAGCCACTGTGGACGAAAATCCTTGTAGACGACCGGATCGATACGCTCGTCGTCGGACCAGAACAGGGGTTCGAGATATTCCGAGAGCTTGCGGTAGTTGGCGAGCAAGCGCGTGGTGGCGGCATAGCTGGAGAGATAGCGGTCGAAGCGGATCAGACTCTCGCGCGCGCGCAGTTCGAGCTGAACCTGGAGTTCCTGGCCGAAGATCTTGTCGACCTGGCGCGTCTGGATCTGGTCGAGCACAGTCCAGATGACGATCCCTGTGGCCAAACCGACGACGATCGCGATCCAGGGCATCGGTACCCGTCGCAAAAGCCTGAAGAGAAATGGTTTAATACTCATCTTTGAATCGCGTCGGTGATGGCGTGCTGTGGGTCGGATGCGTCCAGACTCACGCGCGGCGCCGTGCTTATTCCGGGCGCGGTTCGATCAGCCCTGGCGGCCTCGCCCGAGGCCAATTCACTCAACCCTTTTGGATCGATACAGAAGACCATGTCATTCGACCTCTCGAACGCTCAGAAGCCCTCCGTCCTTCGCCGTCTCGGCGCGCTCTTCTACGATGCGCTGCTGCTGCTGGCCGTGCTGATGGTCGCCAACGCCATCATCGTCATCCCCTACGAAGTGATCAACGGCCATCCGGTCTATGAGAGCTTCATTCCTCTGACCCTGATGCGACTCTATCTGATTGGCGTGGTCGGCGCCTTCTATGTCTATTTCTGGACCCACGGCGGACAGACGCTGGGCATGAAGGCGTGGCGCATCCAGGTCATCGCTCAGGATGGCGAGCCCGTCGGCTTCAATGCCGCCGTCAAGCGCTTCGTCTGGTCGATCCTGAGCCTGATTCCGGCGGGTCTGGGTCTGTGGTGGAGTCTGTTCAACCGCCAGGGTCTGGCCTGGCACGACAGCCGGTCGAACACCCGCGTCGTGCTGCTGCCAAAGAGCGCTTGAGTTCAAGCACTGCTGGGTACGCACGGCGTACCCTGCATCACCCCAGCCGCCTGATCAGAAGTGCCGCCGTGCCGATGAACAGCGCCGGCGGAGCAATGGCGGCCAAAAACGCGTTCATCCCAAACAGCAGCGCCAGATAGGCGAAGGTGCGACTGACCAGATAGTAAACCAGGCCGACCAGGATGCCGGCCAGCATCCGCCGTCCCATCCCCGTGCTGCGCGAGGAACCCAGCAGCATCGGAATGGCGATCAGGATCATCGACAGTGTCAGCACCGGATGCAGCACCTTGCCCCAGAACGCGATCTCGTAGGCGCTGGCGTCCTGTTTGTTGACGGACATGAAGCGGATGTATTTGTAGAGTCCCCACACCGGCAGCGCACGCGGATCGGCCACCACCACCTTGAGCAACCCTGGATCGAGCATCGAATCCCATTCGGCCTGTTCGATGCGCTCGACCTTTACGCCCTCACGATCGGCGCGACTGAGCGCAATTCCCTCCAACTGCCAGTGTCCATCCTCATAGCGCGCCCCTTCGGCATGACTGGCCTCCAGCGTGCCCTTGGCGGCGTCCACGCGATAGATATAGATATCGCGCAAACTGGTCCCGGAACGGATCTCGCGGATGTTGACATAGGCCCCATCGTCGATCGCCCAGAAGCCGTAGGGCGTCAACTGCGCCACATCGCCCGAGAGCGCCTGGCGCCTGAGTTCGACGCCGCGCTGTTCGGCGATGGGCGCGACCAGCTCGCCGAGCACCACGGCCATCGTCGCCAGCACCAGTCCGCCGAGCAGCGCCGCGCGTACCAACTGCCCCACCGAGATCCCGGCGGCGCGCATGGCGACCAGTTCCGAGCGGCTGGCCAGCGTCCCCAGACCGATGAGCGCACCGATCAGGGTCGCGATCGGAAACAGCTGATAGAGATAACGCGGCAGACTCAGCAGCGTGAATAGCAGGGCCTCGCTCAGACCATAGCCCTCGGTGCCGATGGCGTCGAACTCGTCCGACAGGATGAAAACGCCCATCAGCGGCAGCAGCCCACCAAGCGTCAGCAGCGTGCCGCCCATCACCGCCCAGGCCAGATAACGATCCAGAATCCGCATGAAACCGCGTCCAGGTTGATTGTTCAGGACGGCACTGCATACCACGCCGGACGCGACTTGACCATTTTCTGTAAACTTCGGGCTTTCGCCTCGCGACCGATTCTCAGGAGCCGACGATGGAATTCAAGATCAAAACCGGCGATCTCGCCACCCACAAGACCCCCTGTCTGGTACTCGGGATCTTCGAGAAACGCAAGCTCTCGGGAGCGGCCGAGCGCATCGATGAGGCCAGCGACGGGCGTCTGAGCGCACTCCTGAAGAAGGGTGACATCGAGGGCGAGGCCGGTCAGACGCTGATGCTCTACGAGCTGCCTGGTGTGGCGGCCGAGCGCGTACTCCTGATCGGGCTGGGCAAGAAGAAGGACTATACCCGTGCCAACTATCGCAAGGCGCTCGCGGCGGCGACGATGTGGCTGCAACAAAGCGGCGCCGGCGAGGCCACCTTGGCGATGCCCGACAGTCTGCCGTGCGCGCTCGATCTCTATACCAGCGCGCGCGACGCCGTGGTCACGATCGAGGATAAAGTCTATCGCTACAGCCACACCAAGGACGACAAGCACGCGCCCAAGACGCCGCTCAAGCGCCTGAATCTCTGGATCGGCAAGAAATCCGAAACAGCCAACGTCGAGCGGGCCGCGCGTCACGGTCAGGCGATGGCCGAGGGCATCCGGCAGGCGCGCGAACTCGGCAACCTGCCCGGCAATATCTGCACCCCGAGCTATCTGGCCGAGCAGGCGCGCGCGCTCGGCAATCAGTATCCCAAGCTCGAAGTCGAGGTGCTGGAAGAAGACCAGATGGCTGAGCTGGGCATGGGCGCCCTGCTCTCGGTCTCGCGCGGCAGCCGCCAGCCGGCCAAGCTGATTGTGATGCACTATCGCGGCGCGCCCAAGGAGACCAAGCCCGTGGTGCTGGTCGGCAAGGGCCTGACCTTCGATGCCGGCGGCATCTCGATCAAGCCAGCCGCCGAGATGGACGAGATGAAGTACGACATGGCCGGCGGAGCCGCCGTCATCGGCGCCCTGCGCGCGGCCTGCGAACTGGAGCTGCCGATCCATCTGATCGGCGTGGTCCCGGCCTCCGAGAACCTGCCTGACGGCGAGGCCAACAAGCCGGGCGACATCGTCACCAGTCTTTCGGGCCAGACCATCGAGATCCTCAACACCGACGCTGAGGGACGACTCATCCTCTGCGATGCGCTGACCTATTGCGAGCGCTTCGAACCTGAGATCGTCGTCGACCTGGCCACACTGACCGGCGCCTGCGTGGTCGCGCTCGGCAAGCATCCGGCCGGGCTGTTCACCAGCGACGACCGGCTCGCCGCAGAACTCCTGGCCGCCGGCGAGGCGGCGGGCGATCGCGCCTGGCGTCTGCCGCTGTGGGAGGAGTATCAGAGCCAGCTCGACAGCAACTTCGCCGATATGGCCAACATCGGCGGACGCGACGGCGGGGCCATCACGGCCGCCTGCTTTCTCTCGCGCTTCACCAAGAAGTATCGTTGGGCGCATCTGGACATCGCCGGCATCACCTGGTTGAGCGGCAAGGAGAAGGGTGGCACCGGACGCCCGGTGGCGTTGCTCACACAATGGTTGTTGGAGCGCGCCGGACACGGCTAGCCCCTGGCAGGCTGGCCATCGTCGACCCTGACCGGCGGCCCAGTGACCGCCGGTCGTCATCGCAATTCATCTGAGACGACCCGATCGCATGAACGACACCGTCAAATATCTGCTCGACGAGCAGCACCTGCCCCGCTTCTGGTACAACATCAACGCCGATCTGCCCAAGCCGCTCGATCCGGTGCTGCATCCGGGCACCCAGCAGCCGATCTCGCCCGAGGAGCTGGAAGTCATCTTCCCGCGCGGCGTCATCGAGCAGGAGATGAGCACCGAGCGCGAGATCGAAATTCCCGAGCCGGTCCGTGAGGTCTGGCGTCAGTGGCGCCCCTCGCCGCTCTATCGCGCGCGCCGTCTGGAACAGGCGCTCCAGACCCCGGCCAAGATCTTCTACAAGTACGAGGGCGTCAGCCCCGCCGGCAGTCACAAGGCCAACTCGGCCATCGCCCAGGCGTTCTACAACAAGGCCGAGGGTGTGAAGCGCATCACCACCGAGACCGGCGCCGGTCAGTGGGGTTCGTCGCTCTCGCTTGCCGGCTCCATGTTCGGCATCGAGATCCTGGTCTACATGGTCAAGGTCAGCTTCAACCAGAAGCCCTATCGGCGTGCCTTCATGGAGGCCTTTGGCGCCAAGTGTATCGCCAGCCCCAGTGACACCACCGAATCGGGCCGCGCCGTGCTCGCCGAGCATCCCGACAGCACCGGCAGTCTGGGCATCGCGATCAGCGAGGCGGTGGAGCTGGCCGCGCAGCGCGAGGACACCAAGTACGCCCTCGGCAGCGTGCTCAACCATGTGCTCCTGCACCAGACCGTGATCGGACTGGAGGCCATGCAGCAACTGGAGATGGCCGACGCCTACCCCGACATGGTCATCGGTTGCACCGGCGGCGGCAGCAACTTCGCCGGCATCGCCTTCCCCTTCCTCGGCGAGCAGTTGCGCGGCGGGCGCCAGGTCGAATGCATTGCGGTCGAACCCTCGGCCTGCCCGACGCTCACCAAGGGCCAGTTCGCCTATGACTTCGGCGACACGGCGCATCTCACGCCGCTGTGCAAGATGTTCACCCTGGGGTCGAGCTTCGTGCCGCCCGGCTTCCACGCCGGCGGACTGCGCTATCACGGCATGGCGCCGCAGGTCAGCCATCTGGCCGCACTCGGTCTCATTGCCCCGCGTTCCTACAACCAGCTCGACTGCTTCGCCGCTGGTCTCCAGTTCGCCAAGGCCGAGGGCATCATCCCAGCGCCCGAGGCCAACCACGCGGTGCGAGCGGTCATTCACGAGGCTGAAAAGTGCCGCGAGACCGGCGAGGCCAAGACCATCCTCTTCAACCTCAGCGGTCACGGCCACTTCGACATGCAGGCCTATACCGATTACTTGGGCGGCAAACTCCAGGATCTGGACTATGCCGAGAACGAGGTTGCCATGGCGCTGGCCGGGCTGCCGTCCATCGGCTGACAGGCTGCCGCCCTGATTGTGTGTCGACTTGGAGCGAGGACATCCCGGATGCGGTATCGGTCATCGAGACGCGAATCCACGGCGTGGAGTCGAGAATTCTGGATACTCCTGATCGTACTGGCCGGGATGCCTGTCGGGTTGGCGCTGGCCTCGGAGCCAGCGCCCGACGCTGAGCCTGAGACAGCGACATCACAGGCAACAGCCGCGGAAGGGGCGGCGGCCACACCCGAGCCGTCGCACCAACGGTTCGACGAACTCCAGCAGCGCGTTGAGGGCATGGAGGGCAAGCTGCGCGAGTCGGCACACGCGCGCAAAAGCGCCGATCAGGCACGGATGGAGGCCGAGCGTCGGCTGGCTGAGGCCATGCAGACGCTCGAAGCACTACGCGCGAACCAAGCCGATCTGGAACAGCGTCTGAGCAACTGCGAGTCAGCCAGGACGCAGCTTGACGAGGCGTTGCAACAGCACAATGCGGCCAGCAAGATGCTCTACCGCGTTCGCCCCGGCGACAGCCTGGCCTTGATCAGTCTGCGTGTCTATGGCCGCAGTGACCAATGGCAGCGGATCTTCGAAGCCAATCGTCACCAGCTTGCTAACCCCGATCGCCTGACGCCCGGCATGACGCTCGTCATCCCCTGAAGGCGCGTCCGGCTCAGGGCTCCTTGTCGCCCTTGAGCATCGCCATGACGGCTGACAGCTCCTCGCTGGCTTCGGCGATCACGTCGACCGTGTCATCGGTGGCCGGAAAACCCAGCCCGAGCTTGTAGTAGGCCGGCACCTCGTCGTAGCGCGGCAGCGGACCGCGCGACTCGGACTGATTGAGCCGATAGAGCCGCGCGATCCGCACGATGTCGCCATAGTCCGGCATGTCCTTGTCGTCGCGGTACCAGTCGCCCGAATAGCGCACGATTTCGGTGATCTCCGGTCCCAGCCCCCAGTAACCGACCACCAGCTCCCCGACCATACGGTGCAGCTTGATGATCGCCGCCTCCAGTTCGTCCTCGCCGACCTGAATCTCATGGCGGCTGACATAGTCGAGGATGGGAATTACGCCCACGTCATGCACCAATCCGGCCAGCATCGCGTGCTCAGGATTGAATTTCGGACAATGGCGCGCGATCACATAGCTCAGCGCCGAGATGTGGACACTGCGGTTCCAGGCCGCTTTCATGCGGTGCTTCATGATCGGCGACTTAGCGCGGAACAACTGCTGCATCGACAGGCTCATGACCGCCGAGCGCGTGATTTCCATGCCGAGCCGGATGATGGCGTTGCGCACGTCCGGGATGCTATTCACGCCGCGATAGACGACGCTGTTGGCCAGCCGGATCAGGCCGCCGGTGACGGCTTGATCGACCTGGACGATGCGTGCCAGCCGCGCCGAAGTAATGTTGGGATCCTTCATCGCGTCCTGAATCGCCCGGGCCACCTTGGGCAGCGTGGGCAGGGCCAGCTTGTCCTGCTTGCAGGCCCGATAGAGCGCACCGAGCAGCGCCCCCTCGGCGTCGCTGAGATCCAGCTCCTCCAGCGAGCCGGGCACGGCCGGACGTTGCTGGCCGCTGAGGCTCTCGTAGAGCTGACGATCGAGCCGCAACAGCTCGGAATCGGCCATGAACACCGCCTGATCGAGCAACTGGTGCTCGGAGAAGATCGGCTGACAGGCGCGACGACTACCGGCCTGGATGACCTCCTTGGTCTCGCCCCGGATCAGGCAGACTTGCCCAGCCAGCAGATAGCCGATCCAGGGATGCTCCTGGACGGCGGTGATCCGTTTGCCGGCCGGCACGTCGGCGATCTGGCCGCTTTCAGCCAGACGCGCACGCTGGTCCTTGTCCAGATCATGGACGGGCGTGAGATCGTCCAGGGTCGAGTTGGTCAGGATCTGGGGCATAATGGTCTCTCTTCGCCGTTTACCACATTCATACGGAATCCATGGCTCAATATATCTACACGATGAACCGGGTTGGCAAGGTCGTGCCGCCCAAACGTGTCATTCTGCGCGATATCTCGCTGTCCTTTTTCCCCGGCGCCAAGATCGGCGTGCTCGGTCTCAATGGTTCGGGCAAGTCCTCGCTGCTCCGCATCATGGCGGGCATCGATACCGAGATCGAGGGCGAGGCGCGCCCGCAGCCCGGCATCAATGTCGGCTATCTGCCGCAGGAACCGCAGCTCGACCCGACCAAGGACGTGCGCGGTAATGTCGAGGAGGCGCTCGGTCATATCAAAGCGGCGCTGGAGCGGCTCGACGCTGTCTATGCCGCCTATGCCGAGCCGGACGCCGATTTCGACGCGCTCGCCAAGGAACAGGGCGAACTCGAAAATCTGATCGAGGCCACCGACGGCCATAATCTCGACCGCACCCTGGAAGTCGCGGCTGATGCCCTGCGTCTGCCGCCCTGGGACGCCGATGTCACCAAGCTCTCTGGTGGTGAGCGCCGGCGCGTGGCGCTGTGCAAACTGCTGCTGTCCAAGCCCGACATGCTATTGCTCGACGAGCCGACCAACCATCTCGACGCCGAATCCGTTGCCTGGCTGGAGCGCTTCCTGCACGAGTATCCGGGCACCGTAGTGGCCGTCACCCACGATCGCTACTTCCTCGACAATGTCGCCGGCTGGATTCTGGAGCTCGACCGCGGTCACGGCATCCCCTGGGAGGGCAACTATTCCTCCTGGCTCGATCAGAAGGAACAGCGTCTGGAGCTGGAGCAGAAGCAGGAGCAGGCCCGCATCAAGGCCATGAAGCAGGAGCTGGAGTGGGTGCGCACCAACCCCAAGGGCCGTCAAGCCAAGAGCAAGGCGCGTCTGGCGCGCTTCGACGAGCTGCAATCGCAGGAATTCCAGTCCCGCAACGAGACCAACGAGATCTATATTCCGCCGGGTCCGCGTCTCGGCGATCTGGTCATCGAGGCTGTGGGTTTGAAGAAGGCCTATGGCGACAATCTGCTCTATGAGAACCTGTCGTTCAATCTGCCCAAGGGCGGCATCGTCGGCATCATCGGTCCCAATGGCGCGGGCAAGACCACGCTGTTCCGGCTGCTGACCGGACGCGAGCAGCCGGATGCCGGCGAACTGCGCATCGGCGAGACGGTCGAGATCGCCTATGTCGACCAGAGCCGCGATGCGCTCAACGACGACAAGACCATCTGGGAAGAGATCTCGGACGGGTCAGACATCATCAGTGTCGGGCGTTACGAGATGCCCTCGCGTGCTTATTGCGGGCGCTTCAACTTCAAGGGCACGGATCAGCAAAAGCGCATCGGCGATCTGTCGGGCGGTGAGCGCAACCGGGTGCATCTGGCCAAGGTGCTCAAGCGTGGCGGCAATTTGCTGCTGCTCGACGAGCCGACCAATGATCTGGATGTCGAGACCCTGCGGGCGCTGGAAGAGGCGCTGCTGGTGTTCCCCGGCTGTGCGGTGGTCATCAGCCATGATCGCTGGTTCCTCGACCGTGTCGCCACCCATATCCTGGCCTTTGAGGGCGATTCAGAGGTGGTCTGGTTCGAGGGCAACTATGCCGACTATGAGGCTGACCGCCATCGCCGTCTCGGCACCGAGGCCGATCAGCCGCATCGCTTGAAGTATCGGCGGTTGTCGGCCTAATCGGGGCGCGTCCAGTCGGTCTCAATGCAAAAAGACTGGGCGCGTGCTTTTCAATGACATTTGATTTCACTGTTGCTGCACGCTTGCGCGGGCTTCCAGGTCGATAATTGCCTCAGATCCAACAAACGCCGAATGTCGGCCTGGACTTGTAGAGAGGTTGATATGAACAATCGATCCAATCTCGTTCGTTGGCTGGGTGCATTCACGCTCAGCGTCTGTCTCGTCCCGCTCGCCATGGCTCAAACGCCGGCGACTCCCCAAGCCGGCGGGGGTCCAGGCGGTGGCATGGGACGCGGCATGGGCTGGCAGGCTCCCGCGTTCGCCGAGTTCGATCTGGACGGCAACGGCGTCCTGACCGAAACCGAGTTCTACCAGGCACGGGGGCAACGCATCGCTGAACGTTCGCAACAGGGCTATGCCATGCGCGGTCTGGCCAATGCGCCCGAATTCAGCGCGATCGACCGCAACGGCGATGGACAGGTCGATGCGACCGAATTCGCCTCGGCCCAGGCCCAGCATCGTCAGCAGCGGTTCCAGACGCCTTGATCGCTGGAGCGCTCGCTCGGCGGCCATTCTGACTCACTCGATCAGCAATGTATTCACCGCCGCCACCGAGCGCGCCAGGATCTCGGCGCGGCGTTGTTCCGCACCCTGGGGGTCTGGCTCGCACAGCGCGCGGCAGAGCCAGTCAGTCGGGGCTTCAAAGTCGCAGTGACTGGCCCCGGCGATGCGCTCGATACTGACCTGTTGCGCCGCCGCTAGTGTGGCCAGGCCATTGTTGTCGGCATTGCAGGATGCCGGTTCGCCGAACAGCCCGATGATGGGCCGGTCGAGTCCCTGCACCATGAGACGCCCCAGCTCCTGGGCATCGACCAGATCCAGCGTCAGCACGCCGAGCGTGCGCGCATCGTTGCGCGCCGCCACCAGCGCCGCCAGTCCGCCCGCCGAAAAACCGGCATAGACCCGACGTTGCGCTCCCAGTCGATCAGCAACCGCGATCAGATCGAAGCCATTGCGCGCATGATTACCACGCCAGGGTTTGGTATTGCAGAAATCGACCGTCACCACTGAAATCCCCGATTCAGCCAGCGCCCGTGCCAGACCGTCGAGCCGCGCCTTATTGCGCAGAAAGCCATGCGCCAGCACCACCAGCTCGCCCGGCCTAGCCGATGCTGGACGATACCAGGCATAGTCCAGGGCGCAGCCGGTCGCCGACCGGGCCTGACCCCGGTCGATCCGCACGCCTGGAGCCACGCCCGCCGCAAGCGGCCGGCTCGGTCGCGACGCAGACGCCGGGTCAGACGTCGTCTGCATGACACCGCCGAAACAGCCAGCCAGCACCAGACAAGCGACCCAGACCGCTGTAAACTTCGATTGACAAGGCATCGTCAAGCCTATTTGACAGTGAGGCTGCCGTCTCGGCCAACACCAGCGCAAGGCGCTGGCAGGCTGTGAACAGTTCGCCCATGGATGCCGCCCACTCCGAGCGACCTCGTGATTCACGAAAGAGGTAATTGAGACGATGGACTCCGCGATCAACTCTCCAGACAAGCCTTCGACACGCGGCCCGGTGCTGCCCGCTGCCGTCGACGCCCCGCGCCATGACCTCCAGACCAGCGGCGGACGTGTCCACTATTACGCCGACACTCAGGCCAGCGGGCGTCCGCTGGTTCTGATCCACAGCATCAACGCCGCGCCCAGCGTGCTGGAAATGAAGCCGCTGTTTACGCATTTCCGTGCCAGCCGTCCGGTCTATGCGCTCGACCTGCCCGGCTTCGGGCACTCCGAGCGCGCCAAGCGCCGTTATTCACCCGAACTCTTCGCCAAGGTCATCGGCGAATTTCTGGCCGAAGTGGTCAAGGAACCGGCCGATCTGATCGCCTACTCGCTCGGCTGTGAGTTCGCCGCCATCGTGGCGGCTGATGCGCCGGAGCGCGTGACCTCATTGACGCTGCTCTCGCCGACCGGCTTCAACACCCGCGGACTGCCGACCGGCGCCGCCGCCGAGCGCGCACATAAGTTCCTGAGCATCCCCGGACTCAGCGACGGTCTCTACAGCCTGCTGACCACCCGCACCAGCATCAAGTATTTCTACAATCAGGTCTTCGCCGGTGCGACCCCGCCCGAGCTGATCGACTACGCCTATGCCACCACGCATCAGCCGGGCGCCAAGATCGCACCGCTCTATTTTCTCTCCGGGCAGCTTTTCACACCCCGCGCCTGCGACACGCTCTACGACCGGGTGAGCCAGCCGGTACTGGCACTTTACGATAAAGATCCCAATATCGACTTCCATGAGCTGCCGGACTTCCTCAGCCGCCATGCCAACTGGCGCGCCGAGCGCCTGACGCCGACCAATGGCATGCCGCACTGGGAGAAGCCCGCCGAGACCGTCGCCGCGATCGAGCGTTTCTGGGCATCGCTCGGCTAGGAGCGTGCCGCGCGATCCGACATAGCGCCTCATGTCTTGACTCAGGAGGCGCGGGAACCTGCGAGGGTATTCGCGCATCCCATGGAGTCCATTTCATTCCCCTGCCCCGCCACGACTCGACTCATGCTGCAATCGCTCCAAGTCCTCGATCAGCTCAAGGCCCGACTGCGCGAGACCCTCGGTCTGCTACCGCTCGCGCGTGGTACCGGCCCCGTCTCGCTGATCCTTGAACTCCCGCATCCGCTGGCCAGCGCGCCCGATCTCGACGGACCGCGCTTTCATTTCGCGCACAATCATCGTGGTGACCTGCGCGCCGGCTATGGCATCGCCGGCGAGTGGCGCGCGCAAGGACCGGAGCGTCTGAGCGACCTGCGGCGCGTTGGCCGGTCGCTACGCGACACCTGGCTGCAATACGATCCGGACGAGACCGGTTTCAGCGGCTTCGGGATGCTTGGTTTTGCCGCCACGCCCGAGACACCTGCGGCGAGTGACGACCTGCCCAATGCGCTCCTGTGGCTGCCGGAGCTGGCACTGATCGCGCATGGCGGGCAGTCAGCCCTGGTGCTGACGACTGAGCGCCCTGCGGCGCGCGAGACCGTGCTGGCGCGCTGGGAGGATTGGCTCGACCGACTGGTGCCACTGCTCGACCGTCCGGCGCTCGATCCGCTGACCTCGGCCCATCTCGAACCCCTGAGCAGCACACCGGATCGCGACGACTGGCGGACGCTGGTATTGAACGCGCTCGACGAGATCGAAAACGAGCGGCTCGAAAAGGTCGTCGTCTGCCGCCGTCAGCGGCTCCAGGGGCATCGGCATTTCGATCTCGATCGGCTCAACGCCGCCTTGAGCTATCTGTTTCCGTCCTGCCAGGTGATCAACATCCGCCGCCATGCCGCCAGCTTCGTCGCGGCCACGCCCGAACGGCTGTTTACCCAGCGCCGTGACCGCGTCGAGGCCGATGCGCTGGCCGGCACGGCCTGCCGCGCCGAGGACAGCGAACGCGATGCCGAGATCACGCTCGGACTCCAGACCTGCGAGAAGAATCTGCGCGAGCATCGCGTCGTGGTCGAGGCGGTGCGCGAGGCGCTGGGACAGTGCTGTCGCCGTCTGGAACCGACCGAGGAGCCGCGCATTCTCCAGCTCAACAATGCCCAGCATCTCTGGACCCGCCTGCGCGGCGAGCTGCATCCAGAGGTCGATGTGTTCGAGCTGGCCGAGCGGCTGCATCCAACGCCGGCGACCAACGGTCAGCCCCGCCGCGAGGCGCGCGACTGGCTGAACGTCAACGAGCCGCTCGAACGCGGCTGGTACACGGGTGCAGCGGGCATCTTCGAGCCGGATCTGACGGGCGAACTCTGGGTGCTGCTGCGCTGTGCGCACATCCTCGACCGCACGGCTGATCTCTATGCCGGGGCCGGTATCGTCGCCGGCTCCGATCCGGTGAGCGAGTGGCGGGAGACTGAGCACAAGCTCGCGGCCATGTCGACGGCCTTGCAGTTTGCATGAGCGACCACGGCTGTCTGAATCTGTGCTGGGCGCTGGCACTGCTCGATGGACTGGTCGCAGGCGGAATGCGGCATCTGGTGCTCTCGCCCGGATCGCGCTCCACGCCCTTGGTACTGGCGGCTCAGCGTCAAGCAGCACTGACCGTCACGCCGGTCCTCGACGAGCGCAGTGCGGCGTTTTTCGCGCTGGGTGTGGCGCGTGCGTCTGGCCGTCCAGTTGGACTGCTCTGCACTTCGGGGAGCGCGCTGGCTCACTGGTTCCCGGCGGTCATCGAAGCCTCGGAATCCGGGATTCCGCTGGTGCTGCTCTCGGCCGACCGTCCGCCCGAACTGCGCGGCTGGGGCGCGAACCAGACCATCGATCAGACCCGCTTCTTCGGCGTGCATGTGCGTGCCTTCCATGATCCAGGTCCGCCTGAAGCCGGGCCGGCGGCCTCGAAATTGATGCGGGCACTGGGTCGGCGTGCCGCCGCCGAGAGCCTGGGCGACTGGCCGGGACCGGTGCATCTGAACCTGCCCTTTCGCGAACCACTGGTTCCGGGGCCGGATTGCGTGGCCGAGAGTACGTCGGGCACGGTTGAACCTCTCGATATCCAGGTTCAGGCACCTGCGACGCGGATTTCGGCCGCGTTGCCCAGACTCGCGGGTCGCGGCCTGATCTGCGGCGGACCGGGCGACTGGACGGCAGATGGCGCGGATGCACTCTGGCAGTTGGCCGCGCGGCTCGGCGTGCCTGTGCTGTGCGATCCGCTCTCGGGCTTGCGTTTTGGTTCAGCCTCGTCACATCGCCTCACCCACTACGACAGTCTGCTGCGTCATCCAGCGACCGCCGCCGCGCTCAAGCCGGATTGGGTGCTGCGCTTCGGACGCTCACCCGTCTCCAAGACGCTGCTCGGCTGGCTGGCGGATGTTCCGACCATCCTGGTCGACGCGGGACGTAGCTGGAGCGATCCAAATCATGACGTTCGATTCAAGATCGATGCCGATCCCGCCGCGTTCTGTGCCTGGTTTGCTGATGCGAACCTGAAGCTTGGCACGCCGGACCCTGATTGGATCGCGCGCTGGCTCCAGGCCGAACGCCGCCTGGAGCGCTTCGCGGCGGACTATCTCGATCAGGCGCCCTGGTGCGAGGGGCATCTGATCCGCGATCTCATTGCCCAGCTGCCTGAGGGCGAAGGATTGCTGTGCGCTAACTCCATGCCGATTCGTCAGTTCGATACCTGGTCGGGTCAGCGCTCCCAGCCGCTGCGTATTTTCGGCAATCGCGGTGCCAGTGGCATCGACGGTCAGACCTCGACGCTGGCCGGACTCAACGCCGGTGGTACACCGACCACGGCGCTGCTCGGTGATCTGTCCTTCCTGCACGATCTCAGCGGACTGCTGGAACTGCGTGCGCTCCAACGGCCCTGCATCGTCATCAACAACGGCGGCGGGCGAATCTTTGACTATCTGCCTCAGCATGGACTGCCCGGATTCGAGCGGCTGTGGCGCACGCCGATGGCGGTCGATCTGGGCACGCTGGCTCACACCTTCGGGCTAGCGCATCGTCAGGTGTCCGATGGCGCTGGGTTCCGGCAGGCCCTGGCTGAGTCCATGCAGGCGGGGCAGTCTGCCGGACTGATTGAGGTCGTCATCGATGCCGATCTGAGCCGACAGATCCATCGCGACTTCTGGCAGGCGGTCAGCAGGCTTCGTAACGATCCCTGACCGTTAGGCGGTGCTCAGCATCATCGGGCAGTAGGCACTCCGGCGAAAATGGCTTAATGTATCTACATTGAAGATACATCGAGACACCATCATGCAGATTCTAGTCAAGAAATGGGGCAACAGTGCTTCAGTACGTATCCCAGCGTCCATCATGCAGGCCGCGCATTTGAACTTAGACGATGCTGTCGACATACGCGCTGAAAACGGTCTGATCGTCATCGAACCGATCCGTTCCAAAATCTATGATCTCGACGAACTGCTAGCGGGCATCACTCCGGAGAACCGGCACGAGGAGGTGGATTTCGGGCCAGCCGTCGGCCAGGAAGCGTTTTGATGGCACCTTATGTTCCCGATTCAGGTGACATCGTGTGGCTGCAATTCAATCCACAGGCCGGACACGAACAAGCCGGACATCGTCCAGCACTGGTGCTCAGTCCCGCGACCTACAACGGCAAGACCGGTCTGATGCTGTGCTGCCCCATGACGTCCCAGATCAAAGGCTATCCGTTCGAAGTGCTGATTGCAGGTCAGGCGCCAAGCGCAGTGCTCGCCGATCAGGTCAAGAGCCTGGATTGGGTGGCGCGCAAGGCGGTTCACAAAGGCCAGGCCAGTGCCGCTGAACTCGACGAGGTTCGCACCAAGGCGTTAGCCTTGATTGGTTCTGGTCGTTGAAATTCCGCCGTCAACCCGTCACCGATCCTGGACGCTTTGCGGCTAAAATGACGCCTTCCGTTTCCATGTATAGCGAGGCAATCACAGGTGGCGTCAGAGAACTTGCAACCAACCGCGAATCGACCCGAGACCGACTCGCGTCCCATCCACTGGGAGGCTCCCTCGGACGCCCGCTATCAGGACATCCTCTACCATCAGGCCGAGCACATCGCCAAAATCACCATCAACCGGCCCGAGGTGCGCAACGCCTTCCGCCCGCAGACGGTGCGCGAGCTGATCGACGCCTTCCACCGCGCCCACATGGACCCCGAGATCGGCGTCATCATCCTCACCGGTGCGGGTGATCTGGCCTTCTGCTCGGGCGGCGATCAGCGTATCCGCGGTCACGAGGGCTACAAGGACGAGGCCGGCGTCGAGCACCTGAACGTGCTGGAACTGCAACGCCAGATCCGCACCCTGCCCAAGCCGGTGGTGGCGATGGTCGCCGGCTATGCGATCGGCGGCGGGCATGTGCTGCATCTGATCTGCGATCTCAGCATCGCCGCCGACAATGCGCGCTTCGGCCAGACCGGACCGCGTGTCGGCAGCTTCGATGCCGGTTTCGGCGCCGGACTCATGGCGCGCACCGTGGGCCTGAAAAAGGCCAAGGAGATCTGGTTTCTGTGCCGTCAGTACGACGCCCAGGAAGCGCTCGACATGGGGCTGGTCAACACAGTCGTGCCGCTCGCCGAGCTGGAAACGGTGACGGTCGACTGGTGCCGTCAGATGAACCGTCTGTCGCCAACCGCGCTGCGGGTGCTCAAATCCGCTTTCAACGCTGACACCGACGGTCTGGCCGGCATCCAGGAACTGGCCGGCAACGCCACGGCACTGTTCTACACCACCGAGGAAGGCCAGGAAGGTCGCAATGCCTTCCTCGACAAGCGCGCGCCAGACTTCAGCCGCTTTCCACGGCGGCCTTGAGCGGCATTGATGCCAATACTTCACGCCTCGCGCCCTGACGCCATGTCTGAGCAACTGACTCCGTCCCCAATGGCCCGCTGGCTCCTGGCCGCGCGCCCCAAAACGCTGCCATTGACGCTATCGCCGGTGATCGCCGGCCTCGCGCTGGCCATCGCCACGACCGGCACCCTGGCCTTCTGGACGGCGCTGGCCACCCTGCTGGCGGCGGTGGCGATCCAGATCGGCACCAATCTGCACAATGACGCCGCCGACTTCGAGCGCGGCACCGATACGGATGAACGCCTCGGCCCGCCGCGTGCCACGGCGCAAGGCTGGCTGACCGCGCGGCAGGTCAAGAACGCCGCGCATGGCATGTTTGCGCTGGCCTTTGTGCTCGGGCTGACGCTGCTGGTGCGCGGCGGCTGGCCGATCCTGCTGGTCGGCCTAGCCTCGCTGGCCGCCGGCTATGCCTATACCAGTGGTCCGCGTCCAATCGCTTACGGCCCCTTTGGTGAGGTCTATGCGCTGCTCTTCTTCGGCGTGGCCGCGGTGGGCGGTACCTATTATTTGCAAACGCTCACGCTCGACGGCTCGGCGCTGATCGCCGGGGCGGCGCTCGGCTGTCTGGCCTCGGCGGTGCTGCTGATCAACAACTATCGCGATCTCGAAACCGACACCGCCGCCGGGCGGCGCACGCTGTGCCGCGTACTCGGACGCGAGCGGGCCAGGGTGCTCTATGCGCTGCTGCTGCTCCTGCCAATCCCGCTGCTGATGCGACTCGATCCGCTGCATGTTTCCTGGCCGCTGCTCGCCGCCCTGCCGCCGGCGGCGTTCCTGATCTGGCGGCTGTGGCGCGGCGCCCTGGGGCCGGCACTCAATGCGCAACTGGCGCGCACGGCGCAGTATCAGGCACTGCTGGTCGGCCTGCTGATCCTGAGCCTGCTGCTGCCCGGCGCGGCGTGATCGAGCGTGCTGGATGCCGGCCCTATGATTTGCCGCTATGCCGTGCCTGGGGCAGCGCGCGCGGCGGGTTCGCACGGCGGCGCGGCTGGTTGGTCTGGGTCGAGGCCGATGGACTGAGTGGCTACGGCGATTGCGCCCCGCTCCCGGCCGCCGGGACCGAGACCTACGAAGCCGCCGGCGCGATGCTCGAACAGCTCATCGCGCGCCTGCACGGACAGGCGGTCGAAACGTTGTTGGCAACGCTGGATGCGGAGAGCGATACGGCCACAACTCCAGCCGCGCGCTTCGCTCTGGACTGTGCCCTGGCCGATCTCGCCAGCCGTCGTCGGGGTCTGAGCCTGCGCCATTGGCTCGCGTCCGAGGCGGTCGACCGTCTTGCCGTCAATGCCATGCTCGGCACGCTTGGCGCGGTAGACCACGAAGCTCTGCGCCTCAGTCGTGAGCAAGGCTTTCGGGTGCTCAAGCTCAAGGTTGGGGTCGAGACGCCGACGTCCGATCTGGAATCGCTGATCGCGTTGGTCCAGCATCAGTCCGTCGGCCTGGATGTCAGTCTGCGCCTGGACGCCAATGGCGCCTGGCGCTTCGATCAGGCGTGCTGGTTTATCGAGCGATTGGCGCGACTTCGGCTGCCGATCGAGTCGATCGAGGAACCGCTGGCCGAGCCGACACCTGAGCGACTGGCCGAGCTGCAAGCCCTCGCCCCCTGCGCGCTGGCGTTGGATGAATCACTGCCGACCCGCTTTGCCACGCTCGATCCCACTGAACTCGGTGTGCGACGCCTGGTGCTCAAGCCTGCCGCGCTCGGCGGTCTGCGCCGCACACTGGCGCTGGCATGCCACGCCCAGGCTGCCGGGATCGAGGTGGTCGTGACCAGTCTGGTCGAGAGCGCCGCCGGACTCTGGCCCACGGCGCAACTGGCCGGAGCCATCGCCAGTCCCATTCCGCAAGGACTGGCCACGGCCGATTGGCTCGCTGCTGACCTGGGCCAAGCGCCCCGGCCACAGGGCGGCTGGCTCGACCTACCCGATCGGCCTGGTTCGGGATTCGTGTCCACGCGTGTTTGACGAAGCGTCGCTATTCAGTCAGCGTCGACATAGTAGATCCAGGCATCCTGATCGACCTGGAGATCGATGAGGCTGCCATTGCGCACGTCGAGATGGACATAGATCGGCTCACCGGCCTGCACCATGAGGCCATAGCCGGACGGAAAGGTGATAGTGGTATTGGTGATGTTGGAACCGACATAGGTGCTGCCCGAGGTCGAGCCATAGTCAAACAGTCCGGGGCCGGCATATTTTGCGCGGAAGATGCAGCCCTTGGAATCGTCCCCGGCGCACTGGTACATCTCGGGCCGCGTGCTCAGCTCGATGTCGGTATAGAGGTCGATATCGGCCTGCTCGGCAACCGAGACGGAAAGAATGGCGATGGCCTTCTTCGGCGTCCAGGAACCGGCACGGTCCTTGTGGCAGGTCTCGCCGCGCTTGCAGAGACCGGTGGTGGCCTTGATGACCGCGACCTTCAGCGGCTCGATGTCATCGGCACGCAGTGCGGCAGTTGGGGCCAGCGTGCTCAGGAGGATAGCGGCGATCAGCGGACGCGCGCGCGAGGTGTTCAGGGACATGGTCGATCCTTATCGAGTCGCAACAGAAACGGACGAAGCACCAAGCCTCACCCGGATGACATGGTGGCCAAGACCGGCGGGCAGCACGGCACGCGCCACGCCCGCCTGGATGGTCAGGGGTTCGCTATCGAGCGTGGCGGCAACCACGGACCCGCCGCCGTCGCTATTATCCACCTGGATCTCACATTCGGTCACGCCATCGGGCAGGCGGTAGCGGAGGCGAAAGCCCGGCCAGTCCGCCGGAATGCAAGGCCGGATCAGCAGCTCGCGCCCATTCTCGACCCGCAGACCCAGAACGGATTCGAGCGCGACTCGATACCACCAGCCCGCTGAGCCGGTGTACCAGCTCCAACCGCCACGCCCAACATGCGGCGGTGCGCCATAGATGTCGGCAGCGACCACATAGGGTTCGAGCCGGTAGCGCTGGACGTCCTCGGGCGTGCGGCTGTGGCTGATCGGACTCAGCCGCGCCAGCCAGGACGCGGCCTGTTCGCGCCGCCCCAGCTCGGCCAGAGCCGCGACCGTCCAGCAGGCGGCATGGGTGTATTGGCCGCCATTCTCGCGTACTCCGGCAACATAGCCCTTGATGTAACCGGGATCATGGACGGTATCGACGAAGGGCGGTGTCAGCAGCCGGATCAACTGGTCCGACTCGCTGGCCAGATGACGCTCCAGGGCGTCCAGTGCCTGCTCGGCGCGTGCGCGCGGCACCGCGCCGGAGAGTACCGCCCAGGACTGCGCCAGCGCATCGATGCGGCATTCCGCGTCGGCCGCCGAACCGAGCGGTGTGCCGTCATCGTAATAGGCACGGCGGTACCAGTCGCCATCCCAGCCGCTGATCTCCAGAGCACGTTCGAGTGTGGCCTGATAGGCGCGATAGCGGTCGATGCGGGTCTGATCGCCGCGCCGCTCGCACAGCGGCAGGAAGTCGCTCAGCACGCGATAAAGAAAAAATCCCATCCAGACGCTCTCGCCGCGTCCCTCACGCCCGACACGGTTCATACCGTCGTTCCAGTCGCCGGTGCCCATGAGCGGCAGACCGTGCGCGCCGCATGTCAGCGAGCGGTCGATAGCGCGGCAGCCGTGGTCGTAGAGATCGCCCGATTCGCCGCTGAGTTCAGGCGCCAGATAGTCCTCGTCCTGCCCCGGTGCCAGCTCGGGCGCGGTCAGATAGGGCCGGCGCTCGTCGAGCACGCCGACATCGCCCGTCACCCGGACATAGTGCGCGGTGACGAAGGGCAGCCAGAGCAGATCGTCGGAGAAGCGCGTGCGCAGTCCGCGTTCGAGCGGCGCTGGATGCCACCAGTGCAGCACATCGCCCTCGACGAACTGATGCGCGGCGTGCAGCAGGATCTGGGCGCGCGTGATCTCGGGGCGGATGGCAGCCAGCGCGGCGGCGTCCTGGAGCTGGTCTCGATAGCCGTAAGCGCCGCCGGATTGATAGAACGCCGAGCGCGCCCAGATGCGGCAGCCGAGATTCTGGTAGAGCAGCCAGCCGTTGAGCATCCGATCAATGGCTGGCTCGGGCGTCTCAACCTGGACGCGCGAGACCAGATCGTCCCAGAAGGCGACCGCCTCATCGAAGGCCGCGCCGATGGCGGACGGATCGGCATAACGTCGTCGCAGGTCGCTCAACGCTGATTCGCTCATCGCCTCGCCGAGCAGCCAGTCGCAGACGAGCGTGGCGCCCGGTTCGAGGCTCACCAGCCGTCGTTGCGCGAAGCAGGGATCAAGCACCGCACCCTGCCGACCGTCGAGCCGCTGGCCAGGTTCCAGAGCCACGGGGTCGCTGAGATCGCGATGACGGCCGATGACGGACAGACGGTCGGTGCTGTCATCGCGCTCGATGACTGCACCGCCCGAGACCACGACAGCGGCAAAAGCGATGCCGCCGGCGAAGTCGCCCGCGCCCGGATTGGTCGCGCGCAACAGACCGGATTCAGGCTCGATCGCCGTGACGATGGCGCTGGCCGCTGACGGCTGCTGCCCCATGACCAGACGCTGATAGCCCAGCAGCGACAGCCGCCGCGCGCCGGCGCCGAGATTGGTCAAACGCATGCGCAGGACGCGCAGTGGATCATGACGCGGCACAAAGAGCGTCGTTTCCTGATCCAGACCGGCATACTGAAGCGAGACGCGCGTAAAACCCAGCCCATGCGTCACCCGATAGTCGGCGGGCGCCGGGCGCGGCCCAGGCAGCGGCGACCAGGACTCACCCGTGGCCTCGTCGCGCACATAGAGCGCCTCGCCAGGCGGATCGCTGACCGGATCGTTCGACCAGGGCGTGAGCCGGTTGGACTGACTGTTGCGCGACCAGGTGTAACCGGCCCCGGACTCGCTCACCAGACAACCGAAGTCGGGATTGGCGATGACGTTGATCCAGGGCTGAGGCGGGCGGCGATGCCCCTTGCCGACCTGATACGGCAGCGGGATCTCGTAACACCGTCCATCGGCGGAAAAGCCCCCGTAGCCATTGAAGCATTCTAGATCTGGAGCCGATTCAGTCGCGTCGACCTCTGGCTGAGTCGCGATTTGCAGCCCATCGCCATTGGCGGGCCTCAGCGCCTCCCCCGCCAGGAGCGCCAGCGCCGACTCGCGATCAGAGGCCGCCCCCGTGATCCAGGTCAGCTCGATGCCGGCGCCCGGCTCCAACGCCACCACAGCGCGCAGTGAGAGAATCGGATCGAGCACATTTCCCAGGCTTCCAGACAGCGCAGACGCTTCACGATCTGCACCGAACAGTGCCGCCGGACGCGCCCGACTCCGCCCGCGACCGATGAACGCGGCACGGTCGGTTTCCCATTGCACAGCCTCGGCGCCAAGCAACGCATGGACCATCCAGGGCCAGGATTCACCCTGACCACGCGGGCGTCGGCGGGCGAGCAGCGCCCCGGTCGCCGCATCGCGCTCGGTCTGCACGAAGAGCTTGGCAAACGCCGGATGTGCCGCGTCAGCTTCAGCTGGAAAGAGCACCACTTCCAGATAGCTGGTCAGCTCGATCCGACGCGCACGATCCGAGAGATTGGTCAGCCGCAGACAGCGCCGTTCGAGATCCTGGCTGTCATCCAGACTCAGATCGAGCCGCAGCGCGATCCCCTGATCCTCGCGTTCGAGCCAAAAACGCCCATCCTGCCCGCCAGCGCGATAGACGCGCGGCTCGACCCGCGTCGGCTGATAGCCCAGCGACCAGACTGCACCTGAGTCCAGATCGCGCACATAGAGCAGGCTGCCCAGATCGTCCTCGACGGGATCGGCGCGCCAGCGGGTGAGCGCCAGCCCGTTCCAGCACAACTGACCGGCGCCTGAATCCGTGATCCGGGCTTCGAGCCGTCCATTGCTCAGTTGATGGCTGATCGGCTCAGGTCCGCGTGGATCGGAGAACTGTCGCATGTCGATGATCCTCGTTGGCTAACCGACCAGTGCGATCTCAGCCGGAAGCGTCGTGACATGCGCCTCAACCGCCGTGAAATCGCGGCTCGGCTCACCGTTGACGACAACGCTCAACAACGGCCCCGGCAGCGGCGGCGCCAGCCACAGACCACCGGGCGGCAGCCGCAGATCACCGCTAACCTGCATCCGCACCGCGCCGCCGTCGAAACGCGCGATGTCCAGATCGAGCAGGCCGTACACCGTCGGCACGCGACGCGCCCGGATGTCACCCGACTCCAGCCAGGCGCCTGGAATACCCGCCGCGATCACCAGCGAGCGATCGGCCTCGCGCTCATGGACGAACAGATCGCGGAACACCAGACAATACTCAGCCCCGATCCAGGCATGCGGCAGATCGCCCTGATGACCGGGCGCCCCAGGATCGCGCCAGTTGATCTCGGGCCACTGGTTCCAGACCGCCGGTCGGCGCTCGGCGAGATAGAGGTTCAGCAGCTCATGCGCCTCCGCACGCCGCCCGAGCCGAATCAGGGCGCCGATGATGCGGATCTCATAAGCGGTGTAGTTGGTCCAGGGCACCGGATCGGGGCCGTGCATGGCGCGGAACCGCTGCATGAATAGATCGAAGCTCCTGTGCATGGCTACCGCCGGCAGCCGGTGGCTCTCGTCGATAAGGGTCAGCGCGTTCGCGGTCGCCGTGGGATCTGGATCGGCCCATTCGACCGATCCGGGCAGGAAATCGATGCCGCGCGCTTCCATCACGCGATCCATCGAGACATAGAGCGCCGCGCTGAACGCATCGCGCAGACGCACAAAGTGCGCGGCACGCTCGCGGTCGCCCAGCGCCTCGGCCAGCTCAACGGCGTCTTTGAACCCGCGCAGCGCCCAGAAGTCATCCCAGTAGGCATGGACGGGATGCGCCAGATACCCTTCATGGCTTACCGACTCCGGCAGCAGACCCAAACAGGCGCGCTGCTCCGGAGCTTCATACCTGGGCGTCAAACGCTCGGCCCGCAACTGCTCCAGATAGGCGACCGCCTTGCACACCGCCGGCCACAGTGCTTCGAGTCGCGCCCGATCCGCTCCGAAACGCCAGGCATCTGCCACGGCAAAGATGAACTGACCATGGCTGTCGTGCTCGGCCAGCCAATCGACACCCTGACGGTCGACGCAACAGGGCACATTGCCGTCCTCGGTCTGGAACGGCGCATACCAGTCGATGAACGCGTCCGCCTCGCGCCCGAGACCGAACCGCCGCAGTGCCGCCGCCATGACCGCGCCATCGCGAATCCAGGAACGCGTATAGCGACGTGGTCCGGGCTGGAGCGCGGGACCGTCGCGATTGATGAGAATATGCGCCAGCGCGCCCTGACAGGCGTGCAACGCGCCGCGCGCGACATCCGGCAGCTGCATCTCCACAGCCCCGAGCCGCTGCGACCACTGATCGAGCGCCGCTTGCAGGCGTGTCTCGATGTCGCCCGCCGTGCCGGTCAGATCACTGGGAGGCGTGTCCTCGCACTCGCCGAGCGGCGCAGCGATCCAGATCTCCTGCTGATCGCCGGGCGCGACGCTCAAATCGAACCGCAGTGCCGCCGAGGCACAGCCGAATCCATCCTCGACCGCCCTGGACTCGGGCCGGGTGGCGTCCGTCATTGACTCGGCACTCGAACCCTCGTCGAAGCGCATCGCCCCGAAACCGTCCGGTTTGGACAGCGGAACCAGCGCCAGCCGACCATTGACCCGCACACCGTTCGCTTCCAGGGCGATGCGCTCGATTCGCGCCATCCCGCCGATGTCCCGGTAGCCCTGCCAGGGCGGCGAGACCTGAAACGGCCGCAGTGCGGCATAAAGATTGGCGCTCAGCACCGACGTCCCCTGGTTCTCCAGACGATAGCGGATGAACAGCCAGGCCTGTCCCGGCACGCCTTCGGCGAAGGCCATGGTCTCGAAGCGCAGTCCCTCGACACTCCAGGTCGAGCACGGGATCGGCAGCGGCGGCTGGAGCAGCGATGGTTCGACGGTGCAGTCAGCCCAGGTCAGCAATGCGCCCTGAACGCGCAGCAGCGGCTCGATCACAGATCCGGCACGCCCGACTTCGATCAGACCGTCCTCGTTGAACAGTGCCGGGATGCGGCCGTCAGGGATGTCGATCGGCGTCCAGTAGCTCTGCTCGCGATAGAGCCAGCGCGGATATTGTCCACGCGGCGCCGTCGCGGCCAGATGATGGAAGAATTCCGCGCTGGAGCGCGCAAAGGTTTCGGACTTCAGCTCGATGTCGACCAGACCTGGAACCGAATCGTCCGCCGCGCCGTCCAGTCGCAGCCGCAGCCGGCGTGAACAGCCATCCGGCAGATAGACCGGATTACGCACACCGCGGGCGCGCGGTGCCTCATGCAGACAGGTCCAGTCTTCACCATCGTCGCTGGCCAGGATCGCGAACGCGCGCGGCCCAGGCGCGTCCCAGTGCAAAACCAGAGCGCTGTAATCACGCGGTTCATGGAAATCCAGCTCGATCCAGGCTGGCAGCTGGGCCGCTCGCCAGGCCGTGTCGGGCTGACCGTCGAGAATGCAGACCGCGCCCTGCCCGGCGTGCTCACTGGAGGCCCGGATCAGGGGTGGCTGGGTCGGGGTCCGATCTTCGATCCGCAGATCGGCGAGCCACAGACAGCCGCGCCCGCCCGGACCCGCGGTGATGGCGATCTCGATGGCGCCGATCTCCTTGGGCGCGCCGCCGCCGGCCGGTCCCCAACCGAAGTCGATGGCGCGGCTGCCGATACGCTGCTCGTGCCAGTCGGCCTGACCGAAGTCGAACGACTCGTCACGAAACCGCCAGACATTCTCACCGCTCGGATCGATCAGCTTGAACTCAAAGGCATTGGCGGGCGCTTGAGCACGCACCTGAAGCCGGATGGCAAAGCTGTCCGGCAAACTCAGACGCACCTGTTTGCGCGCCACCACGAAGCCACCGCCCGCGCCGAAATCGAAGTCCAGCCGCATGGCGGCACCTTCCGGCCCTGCGTCGGGCAACAGGTCCAGATGCGCCTGCCCGGACACCACACCAGACCAGGCGGAAAGGTCACTGAAATCGTCCAGATTCAGGCATTGCATGCGGTCGATCCTCGGCAAGGGGAGCACGCGACAGAAGCCGCGCGGCACCATGCTCAAAGGCGCGGCTTAATGCATCCCGGTGATGCGGGCACTAGGCTATACTGCGCGCGGCTCAAAGTCATCCGATGCGCGATTCGCACCGGTCAAGGCCCTTATCCATCTCAACTCCATTTGCACGACCAATCGCCGCATGCGCACCCTCTGGTCACTGCTCAACGCACTCAAGGTTCCGATCACGCCGGCCATCTGGAGCCGGTTCATCCTCATGCTGCGTCAGCTCGGCGCCTCGGAGGTCGGCGGCAAGGCCAAGGTGCTGTTTGCCCTGCTGATCCTGTTTCTGTTCGCGATCAATGGCCTGAACGTCGTCAACAGCTACGTCAATCGCGACTTCATGACCGCGATCGAGAACCAGGACATGCCGGGGTTCACGCGGTACGCCCTGCTGTTCATAGGCTTTCTGGGGCTCTCGACCGTGGTCGCCGTCGTCTACAGATACACCGAGGAGCGCCTGGGACTGCTGTGGCGCAAGTGGCTCACCCAGCGCGCCATCGACCGCTATCTCGATGAGCGAACCTACTTCAAACTGCATGCCAGCGGTGAGCTGCCGAATCCCGATCAGCGGATCTCCGAGGACATCCGCGCCCTGACCGCGACCACGCTCTCCTTCACGCTGATGTTCCTCAACGCCAGCTTCACGGTGGTCGCCTTCTCGGGCGTGCTCTGGACCATCAGTCCGCGGCTGTTCGTGGTCGCCGTCGCCTATTCCATTCTCGGCTCGCTGCTGACCATCTATCTCGGCAAGCCACTGGTCAAGCTCAACTACGATCAGCTCGACCGCGAGGCCAACTTTCGCTCGCGTCTGGTCCATGTGCGCGAGAACGCCGAGTCGATCGCCCTGCTGCGGGGCGAAGAACGGCTCAGGGCGCGGCTGCGCGACCGTCTGGACCGGTTGACGGACAACTTCCAGCGTCTCATCGAGGTCAACCGCAATCTCGGTTTCTTCACCACCGGCTACAACTATCTGATCCAGATCATTCCGGCGCTGCTGGTCGCTCCGCTGTTCATCGAGGGCAAGGCCGAATTCGGGGTCATCACGCAGTCAGCCGTGGCCTTCGGGCATCTGCTCGGCGCCTTCTCGCTGATCGTCACCCAGTTCCAGTCCATCTCCAGTTATACCGCCGTGGTTGCGCGGCTCAACGCCCTGCGCGACGCCATGACCCAGGAGCGCCCGGAACAGGCGCCGCGCGTGGAGTTCTGCGAGGACTGTGGCAGTGTCGCCTTCGAGCATCTGACGCTGTACTCACCACGCGACGACCGGACCCTGATCGAGGATCTGAGTCTATCGCTCCCGGCGGGTGTGAACCTGTTGGTTCGTGCGAGCGGCGAATCGGCTGAAAAGGCCCTGTTTCGGGCAACGGCAGATCTGTGGCCGAGCGGCACGGGGCGGATTTTGCATCCCGGACACGACGCCATCTTCTTTCTGCCCGAGCGACCCTATGTGCCGCCGGGCACGCTGCGCGAAGTGCTGCTGCGTCCCTGTCAGGAGCGCTGGCTGCCAGACTGGAAGATCCTGACCGCGCTGGAGTCGCTGCATCTGACGCCGACCCTGAACAGGGCCGGCGGTCTGGATCGGGAGCACAACTGGAGCGATCTGCTGTCGCTGGGCGAGCAGCAGCGTCTGAGCTTCGCGCGCGTGCTGCTGGCCGCGCCGCACTTCGTCTTCCTGGATCACCCCAGCCGCAGTCTGAGCGAATGCCCGGTCGGCGAGCTGCTCAATCTGTTGCGCCGACAGGGGATCACCTATTTCACGCTGGGCGACCTGGAGGATGATCCACGCTTCTATGATCGCCTGCTCGAAATTGCAGGTGACGGCTCCTGGCGTCTGCGCCCGCCGACCGCCGACGATCTGCGCCATCCTGAACCACCCCCGGTCAACCCCAGTCGCCGACACCCCGACGACCCGCACGGCCCGGACAACGCACAGGACTGAGCGTGGCGGTGCCATTTCCGGATGACTTTCTCTGGGGCGCGGCGACCTCGGCCTACCAGATCGAAGGCGCTCCGCTCGCCGATGGCGCCGGCCCCAGCATCTGGCATCGCTTCGCCCACACGCCCGGACGGGTTGCGGGGAATGAAACCGGCGATCTGGCCTGCGATCACTATCATCGTGCGTTGGACGACGTGGCGCTCATGGCCGAACTGGGACTGGATGTCTACCGCTTCAGTCTGGCCTGGGGGCGGGTGCTGCCCGAAGGTCGGGGCGCGGTCAACCGCCGGGGACTGGACTTCTACGCGCGACTGGTCGATGCCCTGCTGGAGCATGATATCCAGCCGATGGCCACGCTCTATCACTGGGATCTGCCCGTGGCCCTGCACGAGCGGGGCGGTTGGCTCAATCCGGACAGCCCGCACTGGTTCGCCGACTATGCCGAGACCCTGTTCAGGGCTCTGGGCGATCGGGTGCCCTTCTGGATCACGATCAACGAACCTTGGGTGGTCACGGTGCCCGGCTATCTGGACGGTCAGCTCGCGCCCGGACATCGCGATCTGTTCGAGCCGCCTCGGGTCGCACACCATCTGCTGCTCGCCCATGCCGAGGCGGTAGCGGTCTATCGGACACTGGGCCGGCAGCAGATCGGTCTGGCGGTCAATCTCGAACCCCAGCATCCGGCCTCGCCATCGCCCGCCGATCTGGAGGCCAGCCGTCGACGCGACGCCTTCATCAACCGCTGGTTTCTGGATGCGCTCATGTTCGGGCGCTATCCCGAGGAACTAGCCGATATCTTTGGTCCGGCCTGGCCGGAGTTTCCAGCCAAGTCACTGGAACAGATCCGCTGTCGCGGCGATTTCGTCGGGGTCAATTACTATTCGCGCGGACTGGTGCGGGCCGCGCCCGACGTCGCGCCGCTCGGTGCTGTCCGCCTCACGCCATCAGACGCTGAGCTGACGACCATGGGCTGGGAGGTCTATCCAAAGGGACTGACCGAGACCCTGCTGTGGCTCAGGGACCGCTACGCCAATCCGCCGCTCTACATCACCGAGAACGGTGCCGCGTTCGACGACCCGCCGCCGCGCAACGGACGGGTCGAAGACCCCAGACGTGTCGCATATCTGCGCGCTCATATCCGAGCGGCTGCCAAAGCACTGGAACAGGGCGTCGATCTGCGCGGCTATTGCGTCTGGTCGCTGTTCGACAACTTCGAGTGGGCCGAGGGCTATTCCAAGTGCTTCGGTCTCTATCAGGTCGATCCCAGCGACCAGACGCGCCGGCCCAAGGCCAGCGCGCGCTTCTATCGTGAGGTCATGGCTTCGCGAGGGGCAGCGGCTTTTCAAGAGCCGACGCCGCCCACAGCCGGGTATGCAGCAGATACAGCCCCTCGCGATGCGAGAGCAGCGCCCGCTTCTCGCGCAGACTGAGCGAATCCTCGCCCTCGTCCTGGAGCTGAAGGACTAAGCCTTCGAGGATGTGCCGGCGCCGCCGGGTCTGCGGCTCATCGTGCAGCAGCGCATCATGCAGCGCATAGACGCCCGGATTCATCATGGCCTGCGTCCAGAACGCCCGCCTGTCGGTCGACAGCTCACCCAGGAGCGACGGCTCGGCCAGCCGTTCCTCCAGCCGCCGCAGCACCGGCGGCTCCTCGGTCTCGCTCGGAGTCAGGAAGAGTCCGGCCCGTTTCGCGCGCTGTCCCAGCGAGGTACGGCTGGTGAAAATAGACACCGGGATGGACAGCAAAAGCCCCGCGAGCACCGGCGTGAACCACCAGAAAAAGTCCGGCACCTGCATATAGGCCACAGCGCCGACGGCGACTGCAATCAGGGTATGGACACCATGGGCACCGATGGCCTCCAACCAGCCGGTCTGATGATCGCCGCGTTGTTGCGCCGGCCAGCCGACGCTGGTTCGCAGCAGGATCGCCGCCACGAACTTGCTCTGAAACAGCATCAGCACCGGCGCCAGCAGCACCGACAGCAGGCTCTCGATCAGCACGCTCAGACTGGCCTTGAGCAGACCGCCGAAGCGCTGCGCCTCGTCGCGATCGAGCGCGAGCAGAACCAGCGCCAGGATCTTGGGCAGAAAGAGCAGGATGAGCGTCACCCACAGCACCGTGGTCATCTCGACCACATAGGACTCAGGCCAGATGGGCACGACGCTGTAGCCGAAGAAATACACCGGCTGCTGCAAACTCTTGAAATAAGCCTCGACCCCGGTCGCGATCAGAAACAGCAGCCACAGCGGCGAGGCCGCATAGGACATGACGCCCATGGCGAAATGCAGTCGGCTCAGGGGCTTGAAGCCGCGCGCCAGGATCAGCCGCGCGTGTTGCAGATTGCCCTGACACCAGCGCCGATCGCGCTTGGCATAGTCGATCAGGGTCGGCGGGATCTCTTCATAGCTGCCACCGAGATCATAGGCCAGCCGCACCCGCCAGCCCGCACGGGCCAGCAGCGCCGCCTCGACGAAGTCATGGCTGAGGATGTCGCCGCCGAACGGCTCGCGCCCCGGCAGCCTCGGCAGACCGCAGTGATCGGCAAAGGGCCGCACCCGGATGATGGCGTTGTGTCCCCAGAAATTGGCCGTGTCCTGCTGCCAGAACGCCAGCCCGGCCACGAACAGCCGTCCATAGAGACTGCCCGCGAACTGAAGCATGCGCGCGAAGAACGATGATCGGTTGACCGGCACCGGCGGCACCTGAAGCAGCGCCAGCCGCGCGTCGGCCTCCATCCGGCGCACCATCTCGACCAGAGTCTCGCCGCTCATCAGACTGTCGGCGTCGAGCACGATCATGTAGCGATAGCGCCCGCCCCATTCGCGACAGAAGTCGGCCAGATTGCCGCTTTTGCGCGCGATATTCTCGACCCGGTTGCGGTAGAACAGCCGTGCCGGCTCACCGAGTTCCTCCGACCAGCGCCGCCACAGCAGCTCCTCCTGGAGCCAGATATCCGGCTCGCGGGTATCACTCAGGATGAAGAGCTCGAAGTCGTCCAGGCGGCCGGTCTCGGTCAGCGCGTCGACCATGGCCCGCAGTCCGGCGAAGACGCGCTCCGGATCCTCGTTGTACACCGGCATCACCAGCGCGGTCTTGAAGGTGCCGGGACGGCCGGACGAGACGCGCTCGGGTGAGGGCGCAACCGGCTCGGCCCTGCGGCTCTGGAAGGCCAGCACCAGGAAACCGATGGCCGCCGTCCAGAACGAGGCGCTGATCCACAGCATCAGGATGGTGTAAAGGATCAGCAGCACCAGTTCAAGCGTCGAGAGTCCGCCGTCCTGGATCGCCGCCGACAGCAGCGACAGGGTGAAGAGCGTGGTGAGCAGAACCAGGATGAAATAGATCGGACGCTGGAAGTGCCGCGCTACGACGGCTGAAAATCCTTGCAGACTCATGCGCGTCGCCTCCGGATGCCCAACCCGCGCCCGATCCTGGCCAGCAGACGCGGCACCAGGCGATGACAACAGAGCTGAATGGGATTGGGGTCCATGGTCAGGGGCGCGCGCTCGGGAACCGCCTGGAAGTGCACCCGGCGCATGGATTCAGCCAGCGACACCTCGCTCAGACCCGCCCAGCGCCGCGTCCAGCCCGGCAGATGGCCGCCGAGCACGGCGGCGCGGGCCGACGAGATCTGGTCCGGCTCGGCCTCCAGGCCCAGCTCGGTGACCAGCCAGCGATCGAGCAGGCGATGCGTCTCCTCGATCGCGACCTCCAGCGGCTCGCCCAGTTGACCCAGTGTGGCCCTGAACTCGACCCGTTCGAGCACCTGCGGCGTGAGTCCTTCGATCTCGCGCGGATCATGCACACCCAGGGCGTTCAGATAGCGCCGCACGCGCTGCTCGACGGCGGCACGGTCATCGGTCACGGACCAGGCGGCTGGAACCGGCGCGTCGAGTGCGTCGAGCCGGTCGCTCACTCCCGCACCCATCTGTAGCTCCAGGTCTCGCTGAGCACATCGTGATCGTGACGCAGGAAGGCACGCAGATCCGCCGGCTTCTCCCCATCCGGCTTCAGCTCGAAGAACAGCCGCCAGCCTTGCAGATGTGGATTCCACTGTACGACCGGCTTGGACAGCTCGCCCGAGGTGCTGGTGACCACGGCCTCGATCTCGGTCTCGGGCGACAACTGCGCCAGCGATTCTCCAGCAAAGTCGATCACGAACTTGCGCTGGCTGGAATCCAGGATATCCGTGCCGGCGGCACCGATGCGGGTCGAGACCGCGCGCCCGCCGAGCAGACCGGCCTCGGGATCCTGGCCGAAGCGCAGGCGATATTCGAGCTTCAGCTCATCGCCCGGTGCGGGCACACGCTCGGGCATCCAGTAGGCGACGATGTTGTCGTAACGCTCGGCATCGCTCGGGATCTCGACCAGCTCAACCACGCCCCGGCCCCAGTCGCCGATCGGCTCGACGAGCGCGCTCGGGCGGTTCTGATAGTGCGCCTCCAGGTCTTCGTAGCGGCTGAAATCGCGATCACGCTGGAAGAGTCCGAAGGATCGGGGATTCTCGGCGACGAAATCGCTCACGCGCAGACCGAGCGGATTGGTCAGCGGCCGCCAGATGCGCTCACCGGTGCCGTTCTGGACCAGCAGACCATCGGAGTCGTGCACTTCGGGCCGGAAGTCGTCGATGAAGCGGTCGGTGTTCTCGCCATGGAAGAACATGCTCGTCAGGGGCGCGATCCCGAGCTTCTGGACCGACTGGCGCATGAACAGACGTGCCTTGACGTCCATCACGGTCTCGATCCCCGGACGAATCACGAAACTGTAGGCGCCAGTGACGCTCTCGCTGTCGAGCAGGGCGAACACCGTGATGTCGACCGCATCGGGCGCGGGCTTGAACACCCAGAATTCACGGAAGATAGGGAACTCCTCCTGGGTCGGCAGCCCGGTATCGATCGCCAGTCCGCGGGCCGTGATGCCGTAGTTCAGCCCCTTGGAGACGCCGCGAAAGTAGCTGGCGCCCAGAAAGACCACGACTTCGTCGAATATGTCGTCCGTGTTGATCGGATAGAGCAGCCGCAGACCGGCGAAGCCAAGGTCCGCCGGCATGTCGTCAGGAACCTGATTTTTGCCGTAGTCAAAGAGATCGTGCTTGAAGGGCACGACCTGAGCGGCGCCATCTTCAATCACATTGACCGTCACCCGATCCTTGAACAGGAAGCCGCGCGGAAAGAACTGCATCTGGAACGGCAGCCCCTCGGCCTTCCACAGGCTTTCGTGACGATTGAAGCGAATGTCGCGATAGGTGTCGTAGTCGAGATCGGCGAGATAGTCCGGGAGCGCCGGGCGATCGGGCTGGTAGTCAGTGGTTGCCAGCTCCTGGGCGCGACGGACCACGGCCGCGAAGGTGAAGTTGCCCGGCGTGCCTTCGCTCGACGTCGGTTCGACCAGGCCGGGGGTGTCGTCCGCCCACAGCGGTGCGCCAGAAACCAACGTCGATCCAAGAACCAGGATTCCGAACAGTCGAACAAGCGTCATGATGTTCTCGATGGGATGTGGTTGAACACAAAGGTGCCTGTGATGCCGGCTACATCCGCCGCATCCGTCCAGGCACACAGACACCAGCGGCTTGCACAGAAACGACGAGCCGCTGGTGTCTGGAGGACGGTCGATGAAGTCGCGCGGATTCTAGTACCGCGCACCCTAAATTGACTGGACAATTTCATGCCATCAGCGGCTTGCCGATATAGGTCCAACGAAACGGCTTGGCGAGGGTCTGGTTGAAGAAATCGATGAACGCAAGGATCCGTTGCTTGAGTTCATCAGTGGAGGCGAAGCGCGCGCGCTTGAGCAACCGACGGGTGAGGATACCGAACCAGATCTCGACCTGATTGAGCCAGGAACAGTGCTTGGGGGTATAAACAAAGCGGATGCGATGGGCGGGATCCTGGAGAAAGGCGGCGCGGGAGGCCATGCTCTGGAGGATCCCCGT
>NZ_WNKT01000049.1 GCF_009720725.1 Allochromatium palmeri | reverse complement strand
GATGGCGCCTCCTATCATCGCGCCGGGGCCGTGCGCGAGCTCGCTCAGGAGCTGTCGATCACCCTCCAACCGTTGCCCGCCTATAGCCCAGACTTCATGCCGGTGGAAGCGCTGTGGCGATGGTTACGCGAGGAGGTCACCTACCATCATTGTCACGCCACGGCCGAGGAATTGGTTCAACGGGTCAACCACTTTGTTCACACCATCAATGCCGATCCCTTCGCCATCGCTGACCGACTCTGGACCAAAACTACGCTCGATCCAGAGGAAGAGAAATTACGCATCCCGGCCTAGTCGAGGTTTAGCAACCCTTGCCCAGGTCGATTTCATTGCCACCTGGAACTTTGCGCATCTGGTTGGCCCTGTTGCAAAGTTTCGCTTGCAATTAGCGATTCAGCAACTGGGCTATCCACCGCCAATTTTCGCGACCCCCGAAGAACTTTTGGAGACCCTGCCATGACATCCGTCACCGATATGACGCAACCCCCCGTCTCTGCAACCCACGATACTGCCCGCCTCGGCCGCAACGATCCTCTCTTGCAGGAACTCTGGACGATCAAGGCAACGATGAATGCAAATGCGGGGTACAGCATTCAGAAACTGGCAGATCAAGCCCGTCAATTCAACCTTGAAGCGACTTTGGCGAACCTGAATTCCGAATTCCGGGGACTTGACAACCCAGTCAGTCCTGATTGATCACCACCGGGCGCCACACCAGCCGCTCGACGCCGAGGGCGACGACAGCGAAGGCCTGGAGTGTCTTGAGTCCATGACGCTGGATCAGGGTGGCGCCATAGTCGCGCGCCTGGGCTTCGGCCTCATTGAGCCGGACGGCGACGGCAGAGCGTTGGGTCAGTTCCGCGCGTGTAGTGGCGCGCACCTGTTCGCCGCTCAGTCCGAGTTCCTTGAGGCCCAGATATTTGAACTCCAGCACCAGATCCAGCGCCTGAAACCGGCGCATGTCCGGACGCAGGATCAGTGCCAGATCAGCATAGCCACGGTCGGTCTCCAGCTCCGAAACGACCATGTAGAGCCGATCGTCGAACAGCAGGGTCAGGAAGGCGAACTTGACCAACAGCTCGTTGGTCCAGCGATAGTCGCGGTTGGAGAGCACGCGGAAATAGCCCTGTTCGATCAGATCGGCGAGCGGGGTGAGATCGGCCTGTTGCGCCAGCCGGCGGATGGCCGGTTGCAGGGCGCGGGCCGACTCCCCTTGATTGACCTGTGGCAGCCAGGTTTCGCGCAGACGCTCGACATAGAGTCCGCGCGCGACCAGATTGGGGATGCGCAGTCGGCATTCGTTGAAGGGCGTGAGTCCATCAAGGGTGAGGATGCCGAAGAAATACAGCAGCGAGGCCATGAACGGCTGATCTTTGACCGCCGCCAGGACGTCGGCCACGCCGAAGCGTCGCACCAGCTCGGGGATCACCACCGGGGCGTCGCGTTCCTCGCTCTTGGTCTCCTGTCCGCCCAGGGCGGCGATCAGCAGGGCCTCGCCCTGGGGCAGGCTGGCGATATAGGTGAGCTTGTTGCGGTCCATGGCCAGATTCTCATCGAGCAGCTGGCGCGGTGGATGACCCCGGCGGGCCAACTCATCGAAAAAGTACAGGCTCAGCGTCGGGTTATAGAGGCTCTCGGTGGCCTCTTCGCTGAAGCGATAGCCGTTGTAGAAGGTGCGCATGGTGGCCAGCGCCTCGCTCACTGTCCAGTCGCCGCCCTCGGTCGCGAGACGTTCCAGGACGGTGGCCACCTCGGACTCGGTGAAACCACAGAGGTCGTTGAACTCGGGATTCAGATACACGCTCTTGGCGACGTTGTAGCCGCTGGTCATGTCGCTCAGGACCACGGGCGAGACGCCGGTGATGAAGACGCGATCCAGACCCATGCCGCCTGCGGCGGCCTTGACGGCCTTGAACACGGTCTTGAGCAGTCCTTCGCCATAGAGCAGTGACTCGTAGCGGTTCTGGCTGCCGGTGCGTCCGGCCATCAGCACTTCGTTGGCGAAGTTGTCATATTCGTCGATGAGCAGATAGAGCTTGTGCCGGGTGGCGCGCAGGCGGGTCAGCAGGGCGCTGAAGGAGGCGATGGCGTCCTCGTCGATGATGGCGACCTCGTCGAGCCAGCCATAGCGGGCGGCACAGGCGTGGATGGCGGCGTTGATGTGACGATGCAGGGCGCGCTCGATATCGTGGATCTCGCCCTGGGCCGGGACCAGCGAGAAGTCCCATTTCATGACGAAATACTGGTTGTGCAAGGGGGTCGGGTTGCGTCCCACGGCCAGGTGTCCGAACAGCGTCTCGAACTGGTCGGCACGGGCCAGATCGTAATAATGTTCTAGCATCGACAGCAGCAGGCTTTTGCCGAAGCGTCGCGGGCGCAGAAAGATCAGTTGGCGACCCGCTGCTTCGATGTCGGCGAGGCGGTCGGTGCGGTCCAGATACCAGTAATCCTGTTCGATCAGGGTGCTGAAGTCGCTCAGGCCGTAGGGGAAGTGCATGGGAGCGGTCCTCGGGGTTCGGGCGCGGTTGGCGTAGTCTAGCGCGATCGAAACAATGCCGGTCACACCGTAACTTCTCAATAACTCACGGCACAGCCTGAGCGGCCAAGATCCGTTCGCGCACGATTTGCGGAAAGGGCGGGATGTCTCCGATGTGCCCGATGCGGTCATTGAGATAATCCCAGAACGAGATCCCGAGCTTGCGGCAGGTCTTCTTGAGGCTGGCAAAGGTGTCACGGCAGCGGCGCCCCAGATCGCTGCGCGTCCCGCCGCTGATCTTGCGCCATTTGACGTAGCCCCGGATGTCGTTCTCGCTGGCGTTGGTATGCAGGGGGATGTCCGGGCGCAGGAGCACCAGCAGCAGCTCGCGCTGATGGGTCTTCAGGCGCTTGAGGGTTTGATTGAGGGTCGCGAAGGCGGTCTTCTGGCTGAAGATGGCCTCGAAACGCGCGCGCAGACCCTCCACGGCGGTGGGATCAGGCGCACGTTGGCGCTTATGGGGTGAAGGGGAGGGTTACGAGCTTTTTCCTCAATATACCGTCTTGGTATATACTGATTTCCATGCATGTGATCGCGAAGCCCATCCTGGTCGAGTTCTGGACGAAGCACCCCGACGCTAAGCCTCCACTGGGAGCTTGGTATCGCACCATGAAGATGGACGTCTTCGCGGATTTCAATGACCTTCGGGCGACGTTCGCAAGCGCCGACTATGTGGATGGGTTGACGGTGTTCAACATCGGGGGCGATAAGTACCGGTTGATCGCCTCAATCCACTACAACCGGCGCAAGGTCTACATCCGCGAGGTGCTCACCCATGAAGAGTACGACCGCGATGGTTGGAAGCGGAACAGGAGAAACTGATGGCCCTTGCACATAAAATAGTGCCCGAACCGCAAGCCATTCTTCGGGCCTGGATACCGTTCAAGGACGTGGTCGGCGTGACCTCGATTCACTCCGAGGAAGACTACATCCAAGCGCGGGCCACCATTGAGGTGCTGCTGGATGAGATCGGTGACAACGAGCATCACCCACTGGCCGACGTGCTCGACTATCTGGCTGACCAAGTGGCCGCCTATGAAGATGTGCACACGCTCATCCAGGAGTCCGAGCCGAAAGAGGTGCTACGTTTCCTGATGGACCAGCATGGTTTGAAGCAGGAAGACCTCGCCGACTGCGCCCCGCAGAGTCGCATTTCGGACATCTTGAGCGGCCGACGCGGCATCAGCAAAGAGATCGCTAAAAAGCTGGCTAAGCGGTTCAATGTGAGCGCATCCGTGTTTTTGTGAAGAGCTCTCCGCGCGCGACACCACCCTCATCGCCATCAGCACAAGACTTCGATCTAGCAGCCTGTCGGACTGGAGCGTTCGGCTTGGCTGAAAAAGACAATCAAGCGGCTATTTTCCGCTGTTGCGTCCCGTGTGATCATGTGCCGCCGAACGTTTATCATTGGTTAACACTTTCTCAATGCATCGACAATAATCGATGCTTTTCATCAAAATTATCACTTTGAATCGATAGTCATTGGCGCTTTAGATAGGCTGAATACAACAGCCATCGGGGCCAGACCATGCGACTACTCAACGAAATCCGCTTCGACAACCTACGCGGCGACCTCTTCGGCGGCGTGACGGCCGCCGTGGTGGCGCTGCCTATGGCGCTAGCTTTCGGTGTGGCCTCCGGGGCCGGGCCGGCCGCCGGACTCTATGGCGCGGTGCTGGTCGGACTCTTCGCCGCGCTCTTCGGCAGCACCCCAACTCTCATCTCCGAACCGACAGGCCCCATGACCGTGGTAATGACCGCCGTCATCGCCAATCTGATCGCGGTCAATCCCGAGCAGGGGCTGGCGATGGCCTTCACCGTCGTCATGATGGCCGGCCTGCTCCAGATGCTCTTCGGCGCGCTCAGGCTCGGTAAATACGTCACCATGATGCCCTATACGGTGATCTCGGGTTTCATGACCGGAATCGGCGTCATCCTGGTCGTGCTCCAGATCGGTCCTCTGCTCGGGCAGGCGGCACCGCCCGGCGGGGTGCTGGGGACGCTCGGCGCACTGCCCGAGCTGTTCACGAACCTGGTACCGGCTGAACTGGGGCTGGCGCTCATGACCCTGGCGCTGGTGCTGTTCTTCCCCAAGCGGCTCAAAACCTATCTGCCGCCGCAACTGCTGGCCCTGGTGCTCGGCACCCTGATCTCGATCCTGGTGCTCGACGGCAGCGAACTGCGGCGCATCGGCGAGATTCCGAGCGGACTGCCGAGCCTGCATTGGCCGGTGTTTGACCTCGATCAATGGAAGCTGATGGCGCTCGATGCCGTGGTGCTGGCCGTACTCGGCAGTATCGATGCCCTGCTGACCTCGGTGATCGCCGAGAGCCTGACGCGCAAGGAGCATGATTCCAACAAGGAGCTGATCGGACAGGGGCTGGGCAATCTGGCCTCGGGGATGTTCGGCGGCATTCCGGGCGCGGGGGCGACCATGGGCACCGTGGTCAACATCCAGACCGGGGCACGCAGTGCACTCTCCGGCATCACGCGCGCCCTGATCCTGATGGTGGTGGTGCTCTGGGCCGCCGGACTCACGGCCCAGATTCCGCTGGCGGTGCTGGCCGGGATCGCGCTCAAGGTCGGATTGGACATCATCGACTGGTCCTTTCTCAAGCGCGCGCATCGCGTCTCCGCACGGGCGGCGGTGATCATGTATGGAGTGATCGGATTGACCGTCTTCGTCGATCTGATCACGGCGGTGGCGGTCGGACTCTTCGTTGCCAATGTGCTGACCATCGACCGGCTGACCCGTCTCCAAAGTCGTTCGGTGCGCGCGATCCAGGGAGCGGACGATTCCGAGTCGTTGACGCGCGACGAGCAGGCGGTGCTGGAGCGCGCCAATGGCCGCATTCTGCTCTTTCGGCTCGGCGGACCGCTCATCTTCGGGGTCGCCAAGGCCATCGCGCGTCAGCATGCGATCCTGGAGGAGCATCAGGTGCTGATCCTGGACTTCAGCGAGGTTCCGACGCTCGGGGTGTCGTCCTCGCTGGCACTGGAGAAGATGGTGCTGGAGGATCTCGACGCGGGGCGGCAGGTGTTGATCGCGGGTGCCGAGGGCGACGTTCGGCAGCGGCTCGACCGGCTCGGGATCACGGCGCGCCTGCCGGCCGAGCAGGTGGTGTCGAGCAGTCAGGAGGCGCTCGCGCGAGCCGAGGCGTTATTGGCGACGAGTCCACGCCAAGTCCCGCTGACCAAGCCGAACGCGGTTGTGGTCTGATCGGCGTGCAAGGCAGGCAGCGAAGACATCGACTCCGGTCGATGTCGCGTGCGGACAATCTCAATTTCCTACTTTTGCACTCAGGAACTACTCTAAGACTCGACGACGGAAGCCGGCCGATCAGCACATCACGCCATTCGCGCCGGCTTCCTTGGCCCATTCAGTCCCGATCGAGTGAGGTGTTCCGATGCCAACCGCCGCCACCGCCCAGACGACGTCGCCGGCTCCCATTCAGGCGACCCAGTTCCATGAAGCCCGTCTCCAGCCAGCCGAGTCACGGATGCTCAGTCAGCTCGAACACTGCTTGCATCGCGGCTGCATCATTGCCATCGAGTATGCCGAGCAGGTTCAGGCCCAATACACGGCCTGGCAGCCCTGGGAACCGGCCAGCTGTTACGACGGCGACATGGCCGCCGTGCATGGCGCGATCACGCGCTGCCGCCAGGCCCATTGCGACCACCACATCCGCTTGAGTATCGAGGATCTGAGCTATCGCAGTCGGCTCGCGCTCATGGTCCATCGACCACACTGAGCTTGGTGTCCCGCGTGAGGGTCGGTCGGCCGGATGATTATTATACGGAATGTGCGCGAGTCAGGCGGGCGCGGGTCTCGTCGAGCTGGCGGCACAGGCGCTCGCTTTCTTCGGCGAGAAAGTCGATGAAGGCACTGGCCACCACGGACAGCTCCTTGCCCTTGGCATGGGCGACGTACCACTGGCGTTCCAGCGGAAAGCCCTGGACGTCGAGAATGGCCAGCTCCGATGACTCCGCCTCCTGGGCCAGGGTATGGAGCGAGAGCACCGACAGGCCCAACTTACCGTAGATGGCGTGCTTGATCGCCTCGTTGCTGCCGAGTTCCATGCGCACGCGCGGCTTGAGACCGGCTTCGCCGAAGGTCTTGAGCACATAGTCGCGAATCCCCGAACCCGGCTCGCGCATGATGAAATACTCATCGGCCAGGCGCTCGACCGGGATGTTGGATTCCAGCGCCAGCGGGTGATCGCGATGGGCGATGACATGGAGCGGATTGGGTGCGAAGGGCGTGGCGATCATCTCCAGATCGCGCTCGGGGTTCTGGCCCAGGATATAGATATCGTCCTTGTTGGCGATCAGACGCTCCAGGACGCTGTCGCGGTTCGTGACCTTGAGCGCCACGTCGACTCCCTGATGACGCTGACAGAAGCGTCCGAGTACTTCCGGAGCGAAATACTTGGCCGTGGTGATGACGCAGAGCTTGAGATAGCCCTGTTTCAACCCTTTGAGATCGGCGACCTTCATCTCGAAGCGGTCGAGCACACCGAACACGTCCTTGACCGCTGTCTCCAGCTCGCGTCCGGCCTCGGTCAGATAGACCTGACGCCCGATCTGCTCGAACAGCGGTAGACCGATGACGTCGGTCAGACGCTTGATCTGGGTCGAGACCGTCGGCTGGGTCAGATAGAGTTCGTCAGCGGCCTTGGTGAAGCTCTTCAGACGCGCAATAGCCTCGAACACCTGAAGCTGGCGCAGACTGACGTGACGGGCGAGATTCAGCATGGGATCGAACATGGCGGCTCACTGGGTCGGCGATCATGACGCTTGGAATCTGTCCCGTGGTGCCCGGTTCCGGCATCGACGGCCCTGGCTCAATCGGGCCAGACCCGATGACCGGAACGGTAGTCGGCATCATAGGGTCGGGTTGACTCGGTTCTGGCCGCAGGGGCCGAACGCTTGGCGGTGCGCCGGATGGCCGTCCGCGCTGCCGTCGGCTTGGCGCCTGGTTTGGGCTTGGCGGCCGGCACCTCGGCGGTCGTCGCCTCCGGGCCGGCATCGACCTTCGGCTCAGTGTCTTGACTCATGTCCATGATCCTCACGGCTCGCGGCCTCGGCCCCAGACGTCGCACTCACGGACCCGAGGAGCGCATCGACCTGCTGGGCGAAGGCGGCGCGCTCCGGATCGATGTCCGTGGCCGGCGGCTCGGTGTGGATGGTGATGTTGACATAGGTGCGACCGAAGCTGATGTCGGGATAGACGCCGGTGTCCTTGCTGACCTGGGCGACGGCTTCCAGAAAGTCGCGGGTGCCGGCATAGTCATCGAAATCGAGCCGACGTTCGAGGCGAAGCGGGCGTTCGCGGTGTTGCCAGGTGGTCGAGGTCGCGTTCATGGCTATGGCTATCTCCAGGTGCTGTTGCTTCGTCTGGTTTGATCCAAACGCCCGATCCAATCCTCCAGTTCACGGGCATGGGTCAATTCCTCGTCGTGCAGGGCGGCGAAGAAGTCGCGTCCGGCGACATCGCCGATCAGGGCGCAATAGTTGGCGGCGTCGCGGTAGAGGGCGACCGCGTGCCATTCCAATCGACGGTCGGCCTCCAGCAGTTCGATGAGCGAGAACCCGGCCTGGACCGGCTTGAGCCGCGAGCCGTTGGGCATGGCGCCCAGCCGCAGCATTCGCGCCGTCAGGCGTTCGGCGTGCTCCTGCTCCTCGGCGGCCTCGCGCCGGAAGTGGGCGCCGATCTCGTTCAGCCCCCACAGATCCGCCAGCCCGGCATGGGTCAGGTATTGCTGGACGGCGCTCAGTTCATGACTGAGCGCGCGCCCCAGATAACCCAAGACTCTCGGATCGGCCATCATGGGTTATCAGGAGCGACCATGCCCGCCGTCGGTGTCGCCCGGCTTGACCGGCAGGATCGGCTCGACCTCGCGATGCGGACGGGCGATGATGTGCGCGGCGACCAGACCGTCGCCGACGCGCTCGCAGGCATCGGCCCCGGCGCGCACCGCGGCGTTCACCGCGCCGGTCTCACCGCGCACCAGCACGGTCACATAGCCGCCGCCGACGAACTCGCGTCCGATCAGGCGTACTTCGGCGGCCTTGGTCATGGCGTCGGCCGCCTCGATGGCGGGCACCAGGCCACGGGTCTCGATCATTCCAAGGGCGATGCCATAGTTTTCGGAAGGCATGGTGGCTGACTCCTGAATTAAAAGTAGGGAATTGAGCGATTCGATGTCTTGGTCGTGTCTTACGTCCGCGCGGCGCCTTGGTGCTGGCCTCAGGCAGCGGCTTTCTCAGCCAGTTGGCCGCCGGTCGGCAGGATCGGTTCGACCTCGCGATGCGGACGGGCGATGATGTGCGCGGCGACCAGGCCATCACCGACACGCTCGCAGGCATCGGCTCCGGCACGCACCGCCGCGTTCACCGCGCCGGTCTCACCGCGCACCAGCACGGTCACATAGCCGCCGCCGACGAACTCGCGTCCAATCAGGCGCACCTCGGCGGCCTTGGTCATGGCGTCAGCCGCCTCGATGGCGGGCACCAGTCCGCGCGTTTCGATCATGCCCAGGGCGATCCCGTAGTATTCGTCAGCCATCTCGTGTTACTCCTCTGTTGACAAGTGTGGGTCTGTGTTTCGGTGTCGTAAGCTGTGTTCGTGTTCGTAGAGTCGATCCTGTCAGACGCCATCGATCTGTTCGTCCTCGTCCCAGCGGTCGATGATGCCGCCGATGCTCAGGTCGGTGAGTATCTGGGTGCCGACCGCGACTCGGGCCGCCGAGCCGCTGATGGTGAAGACCCAGTTGCCCGGATGGGCGCCAACCGTATCGACCGCCACCGCCCGCGCGCCCTTGGCGTCGCGCAACACCCGCAGCGATACGGACTGGAGTCCGGGGACGCGGCGCGTGCAGACCAGCGAGCGTTCTACCTGCATGATGTCCATGCTCAATCCTCCGCCCAGTGGTCGATGATGCCGACGATGGTCAGATCGCTCGGGTAGTCCTTGTGGCCGGCGGCCTCGCGTGCCGCCGAGCTGCCGACACAGAGCACCCAGTCGCCGGGGGTGCAGCCGACGGCGTCGACCGCAACCATCCGGTTCTTGCCATCGAGCACCACCTGGAGATGACGATGCTCCAGTCCGGGGATGCGGTTGGTCGCGACCAGCGGTTTTTCGACGCGACAGATCTTCATGCCGTCCTCCCGCCGAGCAATGAGCCGCCGACCGGTTCCAGTCGTCCGTTGCCCTGGCTGTCGCGCACCGTCCAGTAGGTGTGGAGCAGACCGTGCTCGGCCAGATCCGGATAGCGCTGGGCGATGGCCCCGGCGAGCCGTTCGCAGCGATCGATCGCCCGCTCGCGTGCGCCTGGCACCTGTCCCGAGTACTCGAAGCGGATGACGATCGGAATCGGCAGTCCGTGAGCGACATTCAGCTGCGTAAAGATCTTGATGCCGACGTCCAGATTGCAGGAACCCTCTTCCAGGGTGCGCAGAAAGCTGAAATAGGTCAGATTGCGCAGATGGATCTCGGCGAAATCCATCCCGACCCCGATGAAACGTTCTTCGTGCCCAATGTCGGTGTAGTGGCCGTTGTGATAGTCACGCACATAGTCGAGCTGTGAGATGTTGTGCTCGATCAGACGCGCGATCAGACGCTGCATACCGGGCGCGGGGGCCAGACCGCCGCCGCTCGGGTTGGCCACACGCTCGCGGATCAGGGCGCGCGCCGCCTCGGGGTCGAGCCGTGCGGTCTCGCGATGGAGCGCGCCAGCGTCGACAAAACGGTCCAAATCGGCATCGCCGCGTGCGTCGGGCAGATGCAGACGCAGCCGGTCGGTGTCGGTGTCGATGCCAATGAGCAGGCCCTCGATCGAGGCGCCGCAGCAGTAGCTGTTCTCGACCGCCTCGCGGAAGGCGTGCAGACGCTCGCGTCCGCCGGCGGCGGCCTGGCGGGTGTCGCTGCCGTGGGCCGCGCAGCCGTGATGCTCGGGATCGCGGCTGCTGTAGTGATAGACGACGACCTTCAGATAGCGGGTCGGGGCATCCGCGGTGTTGGGCAGGCCCTCGCGGAAGCGTCCGAGTTCCACCGTCGACCAGCGCCCGAGTGCCTCCTCGACGTCGAAGAGCGCACCAGCGTTGGCGCGGCGCTGGACGGCGCCCATCGGCAGCCGCAACACATAGCGGATGGCATGGGCCAGACGTCCGTCCGAGCAGGGCGTGACGTTCATGGCGTGGAAGCCACACTCCAGCAGGAAGCGGACGAATTCCTCGGATTGGCCACGATCATCGAGCGGGTCCGTGCTGAAGTAGTCATCGCTCATGGCGCGGACCGTCTCGAAGGTGACGTGCGCGAAGAGCGCGCGCCGGTCGAGTCCGGCGACCCAGGCGTCGGCCAGCAGCGATTCGGGCAGCTCGAAGCCGAGCGTCCGACGGGCCTCGGCCTGTGCCCAGTCCTCGAAACCGGCGTCCGGGACGCGGGCGGCGATGGACTTGAGCGTCGGCACGATGCGCGCGAAGGCGTCCTTGATCCGCTGCTCGTAGGCCCACAACCGCTGGTTTTCGTCCAGGCGGGTGAGCGGATGCGTCCCCGTCCGACCGATCCCGTCCAGCGACCCGGTGGACTCAGGCGCCACCTGAGTCGTGCTGACCGGAGCAGCGGGCGTGTTCGTCCAGGAGGCTGGACGGACGCGCTGGCGTGGCTGTGGCTTAGGCTTGATGCGCATGGCGATGACTCCTGATCCGCTATCCGTCCTTAACCCCGAGCCCCGCCCGAGAGTGTCACCAGGGCGCCGCGCTCGGTACCGCCGCTACCGCCGGTCACGCGCGTTTCGGACTGAGGCCGCTCGCGTTCCTGAACCTGGGCATCGCGGAAGGCGCGGGCACCGACGAAGGCACCCACGGGCGCATCGCCGCGTCGGGTCGGGTTGCGGCTGTGCGCCGACTTGCCCTCGGTGCCGGTGACACGCTCGTTGCGGCCCCAATCGTTACCCGTGATGCGCAGTCCGCCGTCCAGACCCTCGCCCGTGATGCGTGGACGGGCCGGCTCGGATTCAACGACGCTCTCCTCGATCATGGGCGTCGACGCCATCGCCTTGGCCGGCCTTGGCGACATCACGCTGCCGGGACGGGACGGTCCGCTTTCGCGACGTTCCTCGGCACGGCGGGCGCGGAAGCCCTCGGTGCCCGTGACCCGGTTGCCGCCCATGTTGAAGGGACCGGTGATGCGACTGTGCTCTTCGTCGTAGTGGGTGCCGGTCACTGAGCGGCGTGCCGGCTGTGACTGGGCGGCACGCGCCGGGGTGTCGATGCTGAACTGGCCATGACCCCATTGACCGCCGCCGAGCGGCTGCGGGAAGTCGTCACTGCCCGGCAGGGCGGCGAACTCTTCGCTGTCGCAGGTGGCCAGGAGGTCGTCCCCGCCCAGATAGGGCGTGCCGGTCACGGGCTGGCAAGCGCCCTTGATGTCGCCGGTCATGGCGCCGCCGATCCCCGGCTGGAGTCCGGTGAGACCGAAGCCGGGGGTGGAGCGACCCAGCGGCATCCGCTCGGCGGTCTGGCGTGCCGTCTCCGGACCGCAATCGGTGGTGATCTGCTCAGCACCCAGATAGGTGGTACCGGTGACGATCTCGCAGCGTCCGGTCTCGTTGCCGGTGACACGCGCCGTGCCGCTGACCAGACTGCCGGTCACTGCCTGACCGCGCCAGGTGGTGTCGAGTCCGACCTTGAGGATGCCGACCGGCTCGGGACGAGTCTTGCAGACGCTGTCGAAATGCTCGAAGCCGAGGTATTCGTTGCCCGTCACCCGCTGACAGGCGCCCGATTCGACGCCGGTCAGGGTGGCGTTGCGTCCGATCAGCGAGCCGGTCACGGTACGCCCGCTGAGGGTCTGTGTTTGACCAACCTTGGGCGGTGCGCCCTCGGGTCCGGGGGCGGTGTAGGGCGTGCCGGTGAGCTGACGTCCGGCACCGGTCTCGTCGCCCGTGACCTTGACGTTGCGTGCGACCTGATCGCCGGTGAGCGTCTGACCGCCGCTGGTGGCTGTGACGGCGCTCTGACGGTTGGGCGCGGGCGTCGGGCCGATGCCGCAGAATTCCTGGAATACCTCGGCGCCCATGTATTCGGTGCCCGTGACCTGACGGCAGGCGCCGACCTCGTCACCCGTGGTGCGCTGACTGCGCCCGACCTGGGTGCCGGTCAGGGTCTGGCCGGAGGCTGTGGTGCTGACGCCGACCTTGGCCGGTGCATCATTGGGTCGTGCGCCGTTCGAGCGGCGGGCGCGTCCCGTGGGTCGCGGACCGGATTCGCCGCACTTGCCGTGCTCGCAGCGTTCCTCGCGGACGCGCTTGGCGATCTCTCGCGAGCTGACACCGGCATTGCGTAGCAGATTGGTCGTCGCCGCCTGACTGGAACGTCCGCTCACCGAGTCGACGCCGGTCTTGCCGCGTCCGGCCAGGGCCGCGCGGCGCGCCATCGACAGCATCCGACCCCGCGAAGGAGCCTTGGCCAGGGTCGCACCGCCGCGCGGACGACCGGCACGCTGGCGCTTGTCGTTGACTGGATTGGCGGTTGCGCGCCGTTCGGTCGCCGGCTTGGGTACACCCGTCGCTTGAGAACTGTCCGTGGTCACGGACGTCTGGTCGTCGCGCTGACGCCCCGAACGGGGCGCCGTCGGCTCCAGACCGGCGATGGCGCGACGCCGGGCGATCGACGCCTCGCGGCCCACGAGTCCACGCATATCGGCCTGATCAGCCGGTGCCGGACGCGCATAGCCCGGACGTCCGCGGGTGATTTGATCGCGCCGCTCCATCGAGCGCTTGCGCCCTTCCGCCAGGGTGACGGAACGCCGGTTGCGTTCGAGCTTCGGTTGGCTGGCGCGTGGTGCCGGTGCAGGTTCCGGGGCGCTCAGACGCTCGCGGAGCGTCATGGGCGCCGCCTCGCTGACTTGACCGCGCTTGGTGCGCCCGGTGTTCGACGCGGTGTTCGTGACCGATTCAGGGCTCGGTCGACCCGCTTTACCACCGTTGGCGATGGCGCGGCGTTTGGCAATGGAGGCCGCGCGCCCCGTCAACTGTCGTTCTTGATCAGCCATGTCCGTGCCTGCCTCTTCGTGGATCGCTGCTGACTGCTGTCCAGGCTCCGGGCCTGGGGCCGATGTCGGTCGTCTTCTGATCGGCTTCTACGAATCAAGCACGATCCTCGATGTCATCGGCCTGCCCGGAGCGCGCCCCTCGCCCTCGCGTCCGCCCTCAGCGGGCGCGGTGCACCAGGAAGGAATGTCCCTTGCTCTGGGCGTAGGTGTCGTAGCCGACCAGCCGGACGTGATGATCCGGATAGCTGCGCCGGCAGGCCTCGATCTCGGTCAGGATCACGTTCGGATCCTGTTCGCCGAAGAAGGGCATCTTCCACATCGGCCAGTAGTACTCGAAGGCACGATCCGGATGCTCGTGCTCCAGCGAGGCGTTCCAGCCGTTGTCGAGGATGTAGAGGATCTGCTCCAGGATCTCCTCGCGATTGAGCGGCGGCAGATAGGAAAAGGTCTCGTAGCGGCCGATGGTGGCGTGATCGCCCATGCTGCTCGCGGTGTTCATGATGTCGGGTTCCTCTCAAAGATGGACTGGGGACAGGGGTTCGTGGCTCAGGCCGCGTCGAGCTTGTCGACGACGTCGAACTCGAACTTGATCTCCTTCCAGGTCTCCATGGCGGCGGCCAGCTCCGGGCTGTGGCGCGCGGCATCGCTGAGCACTTCGCGGGCGTGCTTCTCGACCTCGACCCCTTCGTTGCGCGCCTTGACGCAGGCCTCGGTCGCCACGCGGTTGGCGGCCGCACCGGCCGCGTTGCCCCAGGGATGACCCTGAGTACCGCCGCCGAACTGGAGCACCGAGTCGTCGCCGAAGATCGTCACCAGCGCCGGGATGTGCCAGACATGGATACCGCCCGAGGCCACCGCCATCACGCCCGGCATGCCGCCCCAGTCCTGATCGAAGAACAGACCGCGCGAGCGGTCTTCGGGGATGAAGGATTCACGCAGCTGATCGACGAAACCGAGCGTCGACTGCCGATCGCCTTCCAGCTTGCCGACCACGGTGCCGGTGTGCAGATGGTCGCCGCCAGACAGACGCAGACACTTGGCCAGTACGCGGAAATGGATACCGTGCTTGGGATTGCGGTCGATGACGGCGTGCATGGCGCGGTGGATGTGCAGCAGCATGCCGTTGTCGCGGCACCAGTTGGCCAGACTGGTATTGGCCGTGAAACCGCCGGTGAGGAAGTCGTGCATGATGATGGGCGCGCCGCATTCCTTGGCGAACTCGGCCCGCTTGAACATCTCCTCGCAGGTCGGGGCGGTCACGTTCAGATAGTGACCCTTGCGCTCGCCGGTCTCTTCCTGCGCCTTGCGCACGGCCTCGGAGACGAACTCGAAACGGTTCTGCCAGCGCATGAAGGGCTGGGAGTTGACGTTCTCGTCGTCCTTGGTGAAGTCCAGACCGCCGCGCAGCATCTCGTAGACGGCACGGCCATAATTCTTGGCCGACAGACCCAGCTTGGGCTTGACGGTGGCGCCGAGGAAGGGACGGCCATACTTGTCCATGCGGTCGCGCTCGACCTGGATGCCGTTGGGCGGGCCGCCGCAGGTCTTCACATAGTGCAGCGGGAAGCGGATGTCTTCCAGACGCAGCGCGCGCACGGCCTTGAAGCCGAACACATTGCCCACCAGCGAGGTGAGCACGTTGACGATGGAGCCTTCCTCGAACAGATCGAGCGGATAGGCGATGAAGGCATAGAAGCTCTCCTTGTCGCCCGGCACGTCCTCGATGCGATAGGCGCGGCCCTTGTAGTAATCGAGATCGGTCAACAGATCCGACCAGACCGTGGTCCAGGTGCCGGTCGAGGACTCGGCGGCCACGGCGGCGGCGGCCTCCTCGCGTGACACCTTAGCTTGCGGCGTGACCTTGAAGCAGGCCAGCAAGTCGGAATCCAAGGGCACATAGTCCGGGGTCCAGTAGGTCAGGGCGTAATCTTTGACGCCGGCGTCATACGTCTTCGTGCTCATGATTTACTCCGTTCGATGGGTGCGGCCTGAGGTTGCGAAGACGATAAATGGGTCGCATCCCGAATTCCAATCAATAAGCGGAATGGGATGTATCGAAGAGAGTCGATGAGTCAAGCTGCAGGAGGTTGTCGACACCCTTTTTGCAGCATCCAGGGTGTGTGTCGTGCCAGTTCTTGAGAGTATGAGGCAGGCGTAGCAATGAAGCCGACAAGGCGGCTGTCATCAGCTTTCCGTAGCGTGTTCGAAGACCCCAATCAGTAGATAGTGCGTCAATGGGTCAATCTGAGTACCTGCCAACTCCGGCCATTGCTGCAGATACTGTCCAACATCGAATTGACCGCTGCCCGTCATCTCTTGGCGCTTGTCGGTCAACTGCTCATATTGGGGCATGAGCGTCCAGATCTGCGCGCTAGCGGTTCGCGGCCTCGGTGGCGGTAACTGGAGACACCAGCCGCCGTTCAGTGCGTGATGTACCAAACCGACCTCACCGCCATGCAGGCTTGGCAGCACGCCGAACACACGTTCAAGTGCGTGCACACGCTGCCCGTCTTGCTGATAGTCCGTCTCGAACAATTCGGGATCCAGTACGGCACCGGGCGCGATGAGTTTGGCTAGTGCCTGCAGGATACGCGGCCTAACCCAAAACATGGTTCCGGCGAAAAATCCCCAGTTTGCGGCGGGGAGTCCCTGTCCTGTCAGTTGTTGGTACAGCCGACTTACCAAGGGTTCATTGCACCGCATCAGATGCTGGGCAGACTGATAGAGTGGGGCGGGTCCAACCAGCTGTAGCCGGGGATCACGCGCAAAGGCTTCCGCGACGTCCACGAAGCTCGTGTTGTCGCCGATCAGCGGATCGAGCATGGCGCGGCGCCATGTGATTCCCTGCTGGCCATCGCCGCGTTTGGTGTGGAGCTTACAAACGGCTTGATAATCGGCCTGGATCAGCGTCGGCGCCAGGCGCAGGAAGGGCAACACATCCATGCCGCGATTGGGATAGGTCTGAATATGAGCGGCAGGAAACGCAGATCTGACCCTTGAGGTAATGTCAGGCGCCGTATCGGGCGTGATAGTGACGTAGAGGTCGAATGGATAGACAAGGAGCGAGAGCGCCTCGGCGATCTCCGGCCAAAGTTCTGGATAGTAGATATGGACGACGACAGCAACCCTGGCCGGGCACGGCGAGTCGCGCCACGGCGATCCGTGCTGCGACGAGGCACGATGATGGCGTTGGCGCGCGAGAGCGAGGTTGTCAGCGAGGGCTAGTGTTTCGGCCAGCTCGGGAGACTGGCATATCAACCAGGCATAGTGCGCAATGGCCTCAGCGTGACGGCCGGCGCGCAGCGCGGCATTGCCTAGGGCGAGTCGAGACGGTGGACGCTGACTCACTGCACGCAAGTACCTATCACCGTGTAGCGACCTGTTGTTTGACAACGGCTTCGACGCTGGCGCTGACTCACGACGTCCCGTACTCCTCGACGGCTTCCTACAATTTTCAGACGAACGGATCATAGCAATCCTGTCCGTCACCTGACAGCTTTGCCGAAGCTAGCTAGAATGCCTCACCTTGCTCATCGGGAGTGAGACGAGTCTTTCAGTCTTCGCCAGGATCCAACACGGCCGCTGGATGTCGCGTCTTCCCCTTCTTTACTCGAATAGAGACGATCACGCTGAGTTTGATATGGATACTTCGAGCCTTCCCTTCGTTCGCTTGGGCGCCGCAGGCCGGCAGGTTTGGTTGCTGAGCGCAAAGCCCGATCATGACATGCCGCCCGCCAGCCTTTTCTATCAGGGCGGTGCTGACCGCGTGCCCGTGTCCTGGAATACGCTCGAAGCCGCCTCGATGGCGCCGGCCTTGATTGGACGCAACCTACTACCGAACGGGGATTTCGGCGGTCAGGGCGCCGCAACCCTGGACGGTTGGCTGACTGATGTGCAGGCGCCGGCGGCGGTCGGGATCGATTTTGGCGATGATTGGCATCCGGACGGCGGTCATGCGCTTTATCTGTTTGCGCCGGCCGAGGCGCCACGGCCGACGTTGCAGCTAGCCGAGCTGCTCCCGATTGTGGCGGATCGAGGCCTGACGTATCAGTGCTCAGGCTTCTTCGCGACCCATCGCTGTAGCGCCAACATCCTGCTTGAGTTCCTCAATGATCAGGAGACGGTCATCAAGGAAACGCTGTTGTCGGTCGAGCCTTGCAACGATCGCCCCGGCGGTCGGAACCTGGCCGATTATCGCTGGCGCCAATGGTCGCTGACGCCGCCTGCGACCGCGACCCGCGTGCGTCTGAGTCTGAACCTGGGCGCGCACACGGGCGCTGGCGAGGCGACGAGCTTTTTGTTCGTGAGTCAACTGTTCATGGGCGTGATCGACCCGCAAGCCCCGCTGGCCTGGGCGCCCTATTCGCCCGGCGCTCGGGCCTTGTCCGAGGAATTGACGCGCAGCCATTGGCAGGCCGGCGCACTGATCGACGTCGATACGCTCGACCCTGCTGCGCATTGGTGCACCGAGGTCGAGGTCGCTAGCGAGACGGCGTGCGCGCAGATCAAGCTGGAAGCCACGCCGGACCGGGCGCTCGACGATGAGTCAGCTGTCGTTGAACTCATAGCGACCCAGCCCGGCGGACTGCGCTGGATCGGCACGCACTGGCCGCTGGTCGTTCGGATCCGCGTCACCACCGAGCAGGGCGAGTTCAGGGTCGATCCCGGCCCAGCATATACCGCCGCAGACTTTCTGCGCGTCATGCTGGCTGGAGAGAACCTCCTGCCCAACTCGGCCTTCGATCAGGGATTCGACCACTGGGAACGCCACGAGGGTCAGGGTCTTGATTTCAGTCCTGGTACGCGCCTCACCGATGGCCATGTCGCCTATCTGCATCGTCAGGCGACCGAGGAAAATGGTCCGCTGCGTCTGTATACCGAGCCTGTCCGGCTACCCGCCGGTTTCCAGGATTGCCATTATCAGGTAAGCGGCTATCTGGCCTATCACCGCTGCACGGCCAGCCTGGGCGTGGAGTGGCTGGACGAGCATGGCGCGGTCATCGATCAGTTCCAATGGCCGCCGAGTTATGGCGAAGCGACCGGCGGAACGGATCTGGCGGATTATGACCATCAGGGCGGGTCGGTGGCGGCTCCCGAGCAGGCCGTGGCGGCACGTCTCTTCGTCGAAAAATCACAGACACGGCTCGGCCATAACGATAGTTTTCTGTTCTTCACGCGTCTGTTTTTCAGTCTTGCAGGACCGGTGGTCACTCCCTGGAAGCCTATGGATGGCGCCTACTTGGAGCGTCTGAACGAGTGCGTGGCGAGTGCTGAGTACTTTCAGCCGCTGCTCCAGGAGCATCTGGAGCAGGCCGAAGCCGCCAGTCGCGCTGGACACTGGTCGCTGGCCGTCGCGCACTGGCGTTCGATTTTGGCCGTCGACATGGCGGGAGCGCTGGGTGTGCGTGCGACTGTGCGCCTAGCCGAGGCACTGCGCCGGCAAGGGGCGCTGACCGAGGCCGAGTCGACACTGAGTGCGGGTGTCGAGCGTTTCCCTGAGTCGCGCGAGCTGCTCATCGCCGCTGCCGAGCTGGCCACGGTGCGTCAGGACTGGGCTGCGGCCAGCGCGCGCTGGGGACAGGTGCTGGATCTAGGGGGCGGCGAGCTGCCGACACGTTTCTATCTCCAATATTCGATGGCACTGTGCCGGCAGCAGCGCAACGCGGAAGCCGAGCAGCTCATCGCCGCACGCCTAGCGCAGGATCCCCAGGATCCGTTGTTGATTATTGCCCAAGCCGAGATCGCCATGGCACAGCAGAATTGGCCCGAAGCTATCAAGCACTGGCGGGAGATCGCGGCATGAACCGGGTGATCGTCACGGGCTGTCCTGGCAGCGGTTGGAAGATGATCCTGCCGATGTTGCACAGCCTGCTCCCCGAGCCGGTTGAGCCTCGCTCCATTGAGCACTTCGCCTCTGAAGTGGATCAGCCGTCCGACGCGCTCTTTCTGCTGTTCTACACCCAGGCGCGGCGCGCGCTGTCCCATGCGTTGTCTCATGGCTTGGAGCCACAGGCATTTCTCGCCGATTGGCAGACGGCCAATCGACGCCTCCTGGCTTTTCAGCGTCGGCAGCGTCGGCGTGCCTTGCTGATCGATGCCGAGCGGGCATGTGCGCATCCCGAGACGCTGCTGGAGGCTTGTCAGCGTTTCGAACTGATCGGCGAGCTGTCACCCGACATTTTGCCGAAACTGACCGCCTGTCAACCGTCCCCGCCTGCGCCGATCGAGGACTGGTTGGCAGAGCAGTTCCTGGTGCGTGAGCTGGATGTCCAGCGCCTGGAGCATGAACTTGAAGCGAGCGGATTGGCGCTTGCGCCGCTTGCCACGACTGAGACGCCTGATCCGGAGGCAATCTGGTCGCTCTATCGGGACTACCGGGAGCAATTGATCCAGTTGACTCAGACTCGGGATGAGCAGGCCAAACTCGTCGCCGAGCGCCAGACGCAGATCGAGGCTTTGAAGGCCGAAAAAAACAATCTCAGCGAGGAAAACGAGCTGCTGCTTCTGCAACTCCATCAGGTTCAGGAAGAACTCGAAACAACTTTTTTGAATAGCCAAGCTTTGACGCAGGAGCGCGACGAACAAACCAAGCTCGCTGCCGAGCGTCAGAAGCAGATCGAAGGACTGAGCACTGAGAAAGCCGTGCTGACCAAGGCAGAAACAGCCTTAACCGCCGCACGCAATGAGCAGGCCAAACTTGCCGCCGAGCGCCAGACGCAGATCGAGGCTTTGAAGGCCGAAAAGACCGATCTCAGCGAAGAAAACGAGCTGCTGCTCCTGCAACTCCATCAGGTTCAGGAAGAACTCGAATCCTTCTTCTTGCAAAATCAGGCACTCGTGCCGGAGCTGGAAGCCAATCGCCTGGCCCGCGAACAGCTTTCGAAGACACTCATCGCGCTGGCCGGCACGCGTGATGCACACATCGAGCAACTCGCTCAGGCGGACGAGCACTTACGTCAGCGCGAGCAGGCATTCGAAGCTGAACGCCGGGTCAATCGCCTGGCCCGTGAGCAGCTTGCAGCACTTATCGCCCGGCTCGGCGAAACGGCGGAGGCACTGCACAGCCGGATCAGCCACCTCGAAGCGCAACTCACCGAGACGCGTGAACAGCTATCCGTCGATCACCGTCCACAGCAAAGGCCGTCGGGGCGGTTCGTCATCGCCATCAAGCCGCCGCTTCGCCCGGTCTCGCGCAAACAATACAAGCATGACAGACGCCTGCTCACCGCAAGCACCCTGTTCGACGCCGCCTGGTATGCACGCACCTACCTAGCCGATCTGCCGGGACTCGATCCAGTCGATCATTACCTGACCATTGGCGTCTATCACGGCTACCATCCATCGCCCGCGTTCGATACGCATCACTACCTGCGGGTCAACCCGGATGTCGTCGAATCAGGCTTCAATCCGCTCGTTCATTATCTGCGCTTTGGCCAGGCCGAGGGGCGTGACAGCAAGCCAGTCGAGGATTGAAACTGATGTCCATTCATACCGTCATTCATCTCGGCTCGGGGCTGTGTCACGAGCTTGACGACTATTTGGCACATGACCCCCAGCACGTACTGCTGATCGAGGCCGATCCGGACACAAGCCAGCAATTGAGTCAGCGGACGGCGGAGCAATCGCCAGTTGAAGTGCGTTGTCTGGCGCTCGCGGCGCGCGCTGGAACAGCCACCCTGCATCGCTACAACCTACCTGAGGCGAACAGCCTGCATCCGGCGGAAGGTCTGCTGCAGCTCTTCCCTGGCCTGAGATTGCTGGAAACGGTGGAGCTGGAGACGCATGATGTTGTCGGCGTGATCGGTGCCCTGGATCTCGATGCCAATGCGGAGCATTTGTTGGTAATCGAGCTGCCAGGGGAGGAGATCAGTGTACTGGAAGCCTTGCAAGCCGCCGATCTCTTGCGCCGCTTTCGGCACCTGCGGTTGCATGGCGGTCTTGAGCCACTCTATCGTGGCAGTGTGCCGGCCAAGACACTCGTAGATTGGCTTAAGACACGCGGATTCGATCTGGTCGAGCAAGATGATCGCGATGATCCGGATCAGCCGTATTGGCTGTTTGCACTCAATCCGCTGAAGCTAGAACAGGCAGCGTTACGCAAGCAGATCGAGACGCTAACGACCGAGAAAGCGGCGCTGACCAAGGACAAAACCGCGCTCACCAGCGCACGCGACGAGCAAGCCAAACTCGCCGCCGAGCGCCAGACGCAGATCGAGACGCTAACGACCGAGAAAGCGGCGCTGACCAAGGACAAAACCGCCCTCACCAATGCACGCGATGAGCAGGCCAAACTCGCCGCTGAGCGCCAGAAACAAATCGAGGCGTTGACGGCCGAGAAAGCCGCCCTGGCCAAGGAAAAAACCGCGCTCACCAGCGCACGCGATGAGCAAGCCAAACTTGCCGCTGAGCGCCAGAAACAAATCGAGGCGTTGACGGCCGAGAAAGCCGCCCTGACCAAGGAAAAAACCGCGCTCACCAGCGCGCGCGATGAGCAAGCCAAACTTGCCGCCGAGCGCCAGACACAAATCGAGACGCTCAAAACTCAGCTTCAAGAACAGCAGAGCCGTGTCGCTCAGCTCGAATCTGAACTCGCCGAGCGCGATCAGCGCCAGGCACTCATGGACGAGGAACTGCACAAGGCCGAGGGACAAATTGAGCTGATCAAGGATTTGCTGTTACGCCCCGATGGAGGGCTTTGACCTATGCGGCTCAAACGCCTCATCCGCCTCGGTCGTCGCCCAACCATCCAGGGCTATGTCGAGCACCTCGATCCCTATAGCATCGAAGGCTGGGTCGTTGACCGTCGTGGTCATCCTGTACACCTGGAACTCAAGATCAAACAGGAGACCTTCCCGCTCAAGCCGATCTGGAAGGAGCGCGCTGATGTGGCCGCCGAACGCGGCGAGGCCTTCCTGTACTCGGGCTTTGCCTGTGAGCCGACACCGGATCAAGCGAAGGCACTGACGGCGGCACTCGAAGCCGGTGTAGCCGTAACCATCCTAGCCAATGGCATGGTACTGAAGAGTCCGAAATTCGCGTCGCCTCTGTCATCCATCGCCCTGACCAAGCAGGCCGCCCGCCAGTTGGATGAGCAGAAGCGCCGTGGCGATTTGCTCCAGCCCGAAGACGTACTGAAGGCGCTGGAGCCGCCCGATCCGATCGCGTTGCGCCCAGCCGCCAAGGCGTCGATCGAGCTGGATCCGGAACAGGCCGCCGTCCTGCGCCGGGAGGCCGCTTTTGGAGCGTTCGTGACTCTGCTGCGCCAACGCTGCGATCTGGGCGACTATGCCGGGGCGCTTGAATTACTGGATGATCCGCGTTTCAGCGAGCACTTTTCGGCCATGAGCCTGGAGTCGACTCTGCTGCGCACCATCGCCGACTGTGGTCTGCAACGCTGGACGGCGCTCGCGCCGGAGCGGATCACCACGGCCTTTCTCGACAGTTTCCACGCACCCGATCCCTTCGTCGATGCGGTTGCGCGGCGCGAGCGCATCCAAGCACTAGGTCAGGATCTCCATCGTCATCTCGCCGCCGCGTTGGCCATGTCCGCCGGCGACGCGACCGAGATCGAATCCACGCTGGCCCCCCTGGCACTGCCACTCGCACACTGGTTCTATCGCTTTACGCGCAACGCCTGGCTGGCGCTGGACTTTCTCGATCTACTGACCGGCTCGTCGTCCCAGGCTGCGCCCGAGCAGCAAGCCTTCATCATCCAGCTCTATCGCGAGACCGGCCGCAATGCACGCGCTCTGGCGCTGCTGGGTGCGTATCTGCGTCAAGACACGCGCAACTGGTATCTCCAGCACGAACGCGGCGTGCTGCTGCGTCTCTATCTGCGCGAGCACCCCGGCCTGCTGCACGAGCGTGCACCCGATGCCATTGGGGCGCTCTGTCGCGCCGAGACACTCAACCCGCATCAGACCCACAGCCGGCGTGAGGGCTGGGGATTGCTGCACGACTACTATAAGGAGACCGTCGAGACCAGCCGCTGGTTGGCCGAATCAAGCAACCTCGACGATGGTTTGGCGATGCGCCAGCGCGATCTGTCGGAGCTGGCGCGAATGGTGCAGGCGTTGCAGTCGAATTTGGCGAATCGCCACGGTGAAGCAGGAGACAACCCCGACGGCACGCACCCTTGGTCGCGTCTCGGGCATCGCAAGCTGGTGTTTTGGGGATCGCGCGATCTTTTTCAGTGCTTTTACTACCGGATTCGCGAAAAGATCGAGCAGGCCGAGGCGCTCGGCTGGACGACCGAGGTGCTCGAACTCTCAGAACTGGGCCTAGTTGATTGGCGCCGACGCTTGATGGATGCGGCGGTGCTTTTTGCCTGCCGCGTACCGGCTACGATCCAGGGTCTGGAGGTATTCAGCTATGCCCGTCAGCTCGGCATTCCGATCATCTATGATATCGATGATCTGATCTTCAACCCTGAACTCTTTCCGCCGCCGCTCGAAACCTATGCAGGCACCATCGATGCGGATCTGCACCGTCATCTGACGCTCGACAATCCCTTCTTCGGCACCGCGCTGGGGCTGGCCGATCATTGCGTGGTTTCGACCGGGCCGCTTGGCGAGGAGGTGACGCCCTATCTGGCCGAGGGTGTCGGAGTCACCGTGCTGCCGAATCTGCTGAGTCAGGAAGTGTTCGAGCGGGTGACGCGCAAAGGGTTGCGGCGCTCGTCGTCGCGTCGTACAGACGCTGCGGCTCAGGGTCGCCTCCGTCTGTTCTATGGCAGCGCGACCAAGGCGCACAAGCAGGCGTTCTATGAGCTGTTCCTGCCGGCCGCCATCGAGATCCTCAAGACCTATCCGCAGGTCGATTTTCAGCTCGTGGGTTATTTTGATGATTTGCCCTCGGATTTTCTTAGCGTGCATCGCATCACGCTCCGCGATCCGACGCCGGACTATCTCAGTTATCTGGATCTGGTCGAGCAGGCGGATATCAATATCGCGGTGCTCGAAGACTCGCGTGTCACGGATACCAAGAGCGAGATCAAGTGGCTGGAAGCAGCGGCGTTTGGCATTCCTTCGGTGGTCTCGCCGACAGCGGCCTATCGCCAGGTACTGACCGATGACGAGAACGTGCTGTTCGCGGCGACCATCGAGGACTGGCAGCGCCAAGTGGCCCGCTTGATCGAGGAGGCCGAGCTGCGCGCTCGGATCGGTACGGCGGCGCGGGCGCTGGCGCTCGAACGCTTTAGCCCGAACGTAGGTGAGCGCATCCTGGAACAGCTGCTCGCGCCCTATCCGCCGCTGTCGTCGTCGCCGGCGCTCAAAGCCTCGGCGCTGGCCATGCGCGCCAGGCCGAAGACTAAAAAGCGTCTGCTGCTGGTCAATGTCTACTTTCATCCGCAATCGATCGGCGGCGCCACCCGGGTGATGGAGACCCAGGTACGCGGTCTGCTCGAACAGCATGGCGACGAGTACGAAGTGTTCGTCCTCACCACCCAGGCCGACCATGAGGGCGAACGCGCCTATCAGGTCGATCAATACTGGTATGGCGCGGCGCTCGTCACCCGACTCGAGATCCCGCCACGCGACTGGGCGCTGCACGAGGATTCGCGCGTGCAGGCGTTTTGTACCGAGTTCTTCAAGGCCTATGACTTCGATTTAATTCACCTGCACAGCGTGCAGATGCTGACGGCGTCGGTGGCCATGGCGGCGCTGGCGTGCAAGATCCCCTATGTCATCACGCTGCACGATGGCTGGTGGCTGTCGCGCTATCTGTTCCTGGTCGATGAGTTCGGCCAGTTGGTCGATCATACCGATCCGCTCAGCGGTGGCGCGCCGCCGCCGAGCGGCCCGACGATCGCCGAGCGTCTGGCGCGGGCCGGTACCCTGCAAGGGGTGCTCAAGCGCGCGGCGGCGGTGCTGGCGGTCTCGGAGAAGTTCGCAGAGCTGTATCGCGAGGCGGGTGTGCGGGCTGTTCGGACTCATGAGAACCTGTCCGAACCCTTTGTGCCGCTGCCGCGTGAGTCGCGTCGTGGTGAGGATGAGCGGTTGGTGTTGGGCTTCATCGGCGGTATCAGCCGTCACAAGGGTTATCACCTGTTGCGCGAAGCGATCGAAGGCGGTAGCTTTTCGCAGTTTTCGCTTCTGGTCGTCGATCATGCCTTGCAGCCCGGCGAGAACTATGAAGCGCATTGGGGTCAAACTCCCGTGCGTTATATCGCCAAGGTCGAGCAGGCGCGTATCGCCGAGCTCTATGCGCAGATGGACGTGCTCATTGCGCCGAGCATTTGGCCCGAGAGCTATGGCTTGATTACGCGCGAGGCGCTTCAGGCGAGACTGTGGGTGATTGCCTCGGATCGGGGCAGCATCGGCGATTGCATCGTCGAGGGTGTTAACGGCCATCGGGTGGATGTGAGCGATTGTCGCGGATTGAGCGAGGCGCTGGAGCGGTTGCCGGAGGCGATCGAGGCAGCTCGACAGTCGGCAGAGCGAGACAGGGGTGATGGTGACAACCGAAGCAGTTGCGTTGTCAATGGCCTAGTGAATACAACTCAGTATATCGATGAACTCATCGGTTGCTATCTTGGAATATTGAAGTAATGGTTGATACAAGGCGTCATCGCTTTATCATCGGAATTGGCTCGCAGCGTGCTGGGTCAACGCTTTTGCATAGCTTGCTGGAGGCTTCATCTGAGGTTTTCATGCATCCAGTCAAGGAGCTGCATTACTTTGATACGCTTTATGGTTATCGCTCGCGGCAGGCGTTACAAGAGTTTTCAACTCGACAGCTCATGCGCGAAGTTGATCGTATCGTCTCGAGCAAAGACCTCAGTTTTGTCAAAAATAACCGGTATCGGTGCTATCTGCGAACCAATCGACTACTTGCCAGGCTGCCGATTGAAAAAGTCAATTATTTAGATTTGTTTCGCCCCAATTTAAAAAATCATCAATTAATTGGCGAAGTTACGCCCGAATATATGCTTTTTGATGAGGAATCAATTATAAAAATGAAAGAAGTTGTCGGTGAGGACGCTGGAATACTGCTTATATGTAGAAATCCAGTCAAGCGTTTCTTATCTGCCGTAAAACTTATGAATTCATATAACAATTTGCAGATGGACGATGCTGCTGCTAATGAATGGCTTGAGGGCATGCTCGACAGCGATAACAATTGGACAAAAGCCCAAGAAAAATATAATGATTATGCTTCTGCAATTGAGCTTTACTCAAAAAATTTCTCTAATTTTCTTGCAATTAGTTATGACGAATTAATTGAAAAACCTAAAATTTCATCTCAAAAAATATCAGAAAAAATTAATATAAATATAAACGAGAAAAAGTTTATTCAAGGAACTGAAAAGATTATCAATAACTTAGCCAATGATTACAGCATATCCGAAAAAATAATTTTAAAACTTCACAAAATATATGAACCGAATTGCATTTTTCTACAAGACTATTTTGATCATGAGTTACTTAGATAAAATGTAACCGTTTACCCCCCCCTCGCTGGCTGACGTTTCGGAGCCCTCAGTGTCAAGATAGTTGACGTCTGCTTCGGCTATCTTTCTTAAGGAAACGCTGATCAAATACCGTTTACTATTCGTTAACACTGAAAGTGCCCTTTTTCACAAACATTTTGTTTTCAGTGGCTACGTCATGAGTGTTTCGCGCTCCATTCAATGGCCCGTGCGGCCCATTTCGGCCACATGTAGATCGTCATATCAC
>NZ_WNKT01000048.1 GCF_009720725.1 Allochromatium palmeri | reverse complement strand
GTGATATGACGATCTACATGTGGCCGAAATGGGCCGCACGGGCCATTGAATGGAGCGCGAAACACTCATGACGTAGCCACTGAAAACAAAATGTTTGTGAAAAAGGGCACTTTCAGTGTTAACGAATAGTAAACGGTATTTGATCAGCGTTTCCTCAAGGGGATGAAATAAGGATGCGCTCTTCGGTGCGCGCGCGAGCGGTCTCAAAGCTTTAATGGAGAAATTAAATGAAGATTTACAATGTTCTTTTTATTGGCATTTTGCTAAATATGGGGGCTTGTTTTTCCTTACTTGCAGGAGAAACTACGCCAGAAAGCGCTGGGCAATTAGACGCAACCGATGAACAAAATGAGGTTGAGCAAAGAGAAATCCTCCTCAACAAAATCAATAGCGAAGCCGTTACAGACATCATGCGACCACTGTATGGTGTAATTTTAGACGAAATGCCAAGCGCAGTAGGCAGTCCAAATTTTCACGGCGAATTCAATCGATACAGTGAGTCCGCAGAACTCACATTGTGGCGGCAAGCAATCAACGGCGTCGAAAGATTATTTGTTCAAGTTCAACCAACTACCAGCAGCTTTTGGTTTTGTCCTAGCGGGCATTCTTTTTCCATTCTGCAACGTGAAGTCGAGTATGGGGAGGCATTTAGAGCGACTCGCGGAGATAATGATTCGGTGTGCGAGAGGCTGTATGCGACGGAAATATTTCTAATAGATCAATGGAGTATATATGACAATTTTGATGAAAGCGATGCGTTTGTAATTTCTTACTCTGACTCCTCTTCTTCCTACTCAGGAACAGTATCCGTAAACGCGGCTATCGCCACTAGCAACGACCAGACCATCGTCTTTCCAGCCACTGGAGATACTCGTGTAATCGCTGTCGGAACCAGACCTTGGAATGCCGGCGACTATATCGAGGGGGTGAGAACCTTCGATCGTGGCAGTGCGAATATCGACGTAATATTAGAACTTGGCGACAACAGACTGACCTGCGATACCCAGGATCATTTTGTCAAAATTGATGGCGAGATATTAAATTTCTTATCGATCTATCCGGGTGATACGGTTCTATCTTTCTCAATCCCCTATGCCTTTTTTGCCGCCGGCGATCATGTTCTGCGACTGCAAACGGTGCGTACTGTTTCTGATGGATGTGGTAGCGTCGAAATTCCCGACGATCTATCCACTTGGACAATCAAGCCTTCTGATACGGAATGCAGCTCTGAATTAACCCCGATTAGCACCGGCCAGAGTCTGAGTGGCAGCCTGTCGGAGACCGACTGCATATCACCTTTTGCCTTTGGATTTGCTAACTATTATGACAATTTTACCTTCACGGCGACCGCTGATGTCGAGTATACAATTGACCTGACAGGCGATTTTGATACGTACCTCTATTTGATCGATAGCCAGGGACAGGTCATCGCATCAAATGATGACTATGAGGGAATAAATTCTCGTATTATTTATACGCCATTAACCTCCGAAACCCTGACCATTCATGCAACTTCGCTTTGGGAAGAAGAGGTCGGCGCTTATCAGGTTTCACTTGCCGCATCTGAATCTGTCTGCAACTCAGATGAAACCGCGATTACCCCTGGTCAGAGTCTGAGCGGCAGCCTGTCGAAGACCGACTGCCTTTCGCCCTTTAGATATAGTAATTATTATGACAACTTCACTTTTACGGCGACCGCCGGCTTGACGTATACAATTGACCTGGCGAGTAGCTTCGATACCTATCTCTATTTGCTCGATAGCCAGGGGCAGATCATCGCCGCGAATGATGATTATGCAGGAAATAATTCTCGCATTATCTATACGCCATCGGTCTCACAAACACTGACTATTCATGCAACGTCGTATTTGGAAGGACAAACCGGCACCTACCAGGTTGCACTCGCCGCAGTCAATGTCATCACCCACAATATATCACCGGTAGCCAACCCAAGTGGGGGCGGCACAGTCACCTGCGATCCCAATCCTGTTTCCAACGGTCAAGATAGTGCCTGTATCGCGATCCCAAATAGCGGTTATAACTTCAGTGGTTGGAGTGGCGACTGCAGCGGCACTGATCCAAGCTGCACGTTGAGCAACGTCACGGCGACCAAGAGCGTCACCGCTAACTTCACGCGTAACCAATATCAGATCGCAACAGCCGCCTCGCCGAGCGTCGGTGGTACCCTGAGCTGTACCCCAAACCCGGTCGAGCAAGACGCGAGCAGCACCTGCACCGCTATTCCCGCCGCAGGCTACAGCTTCAGCCAGTGGAGCGGCGACTGCTCCGGTAATAGCACCAGTTGTACCCTGAGCAACGTCACCAGTAACAAAAGCGTCACCGCAATCTTCATCGGCGCAGCCCCGGTCACCCACGACATTCGAGCCAGCGCCTCGCCGACCGAAGGCGGTACAGTCGCCTGCACGCCCAACCCGGTTAAAAATGGCGCCGGCAGCATCTGTACGGCGAGTCCTAACAGCGGTTACCTCTTCGATAAATGGAGCGGCGACTGCACGGGCATCGACCCGAACTGCGCGTTGAGCAATGTCACTGCGGCCAAGACCGTCACCGCCAACTTCGTGCGCAACCAGTATCCGATCGTAACCGCCGCTTCGCCGACTGAGGGCGGCACTGTCACCTGTACCCCTAACCCGGTTGACCATGGTGGCAGCAGCACCTGTACGGCAAGCCCTGCCAGTGGTTACGCCTTCAGCAACTGGAACGGCGACTGCACAGGCACCGACTCGAGCTGCACGCTGAACAACATCCTTAGCACCCGCAGTGTCACCGGCCGCTTTATCGCGGCCGGCGATGGGCCTCAGGCCACCCATGCGGCAAGCGGCTATGTGCCCGGCGCTCTGCTCACCATCACCAACAGCTTCAACGACACCTCCGGAGAAACGCCCCGCTCCCTAGTCTGGATCCCGTTGCTGCCAACTGGCTGGAACATCGTCGATGTCACCGGCGACGGCGCCCCTCAAGTCGTCAAAAACGAAATTGTGTTCAACGGCAGTTTGCGGCTGCCGATCAATTTCAGCTACAGAGTCAGCGTGCCCCAGGAAGAAATCGGCACACAGGATATCGAGGCGCGCGTGCGCTACACATCCGACATGATGATCAATCCGATAACCATGTATCCCGAACCCAAGCCGCTCACGCTCCAACAATATCCCGTCAAGCGCCATAGCGCCGACTATGCACCTGACTGGGCCATCAACGCCGAGGAATACAGTCGCGTACTTATGTATTGGCGCGCCGGCGCTTACCACCGTAACACTGAGGGTTTAGACAGCTACGCACAGGATCCAGGCGACACCACAGGCGACAGGCACTCCGCCGACTACCAGGATCCCGCCTGGCGCATCGACTCCTTTGAGGCCAACCGCGTCCTGGCCTACTGGCGTGCTCTGAATTATCACGTCGAACCGGATTCTCTCGACGGCTATGGCCCGGGGGCTCTACAGACTGGATCAACCCTTGGGGTTCGCGCTAACACGATCGCCGCCGCCACCGTAGACCCGCAGGCTACTCACACGGCTAGCCCGAACCAGTACACGGCTGGAGGCACGCTGACCATCAGCAACACTGTTGGCCAGAGTGGCGACCGCCCATTGATCTCGCTGCTGTGGTTGCCCAAGCTGCCGAGCGGCTGGACTATCATGGCGGTCAGCGGTCAGGGTGACCCTGAACTCGATCGCAACAATCCCAACCACATTCTGTTCACCGGTACGCTGACGCTTCCGCTGACGTTTAGCTACACGGTGCAGGTGCCGGCGACGGCCGGCGGCGATCAGACCCTCCAGGCTGACTTCCAGTACTGGTGGAACGATCAGAGCATGGTCGATCCAGCTACTGCTCCGCTTGAACCGCTGATGGTGAGGAGCGACAGCGGCCCGGTCGGCGATTGCAGTCGCAGCGAATTCGTGCTCAATACCCCGATCACCAGTGGCACGCAGACCAAGCGTTCCGAGGTTGGCATTCGCACCACGGGTACGGTGAGGGTTGCCCCTGGGGCCACACTCAATCTGACCGCCCCGCGCCTCGTCTTCGAGCCCGGCTTCAGCGTCGAGTCCGGTGGACGACTCACGGCGATCTCGGCACCTGTGACCTGTACAGCCGCCTCGGCCCAGAGCGCGTCGGTTTCAAACGCCATCGCGCCTGAGCCTGTCGAGACGTTTGCGCCCGGGTTCATCGCCAGCGCGGATACCTTGCCATCGTGGCTGCTGGAGCATCTCGCTGAGTTTGGCGTCGACACCGACGCCCTGACTGGCGGTCTGCTCGATGCCGACGAACGCTGGCTGATCCTGGAAACCACCCAGGCGCTGCATCCCGAGGATGGCAACGAAGCGAGTGACCTGTATCGCCTCGATCTACTGACCGATGACATCGCGCTGATCAGCGTCACTGAGACCGGCCAGGCCGGCAACGGCGCCAGCCGTGATCCAGCCGCCGATACGCTTGGTGAGCGGGTGGTGTTCTCCAGTGCCGCCAGCGATCTGGTGCCCGGTGATGAAAACGGTGTGAGTGATCTATTCCTGCGCGATCTGGTGCTAGGCGTCACCGAGCGGCTGACGCAGGCTGAGCAGGCCTCGGCCCATCCGGCAGTCGATGCCGAGGGGAGCGTGCTGGTGTATGACCAGACCACGGACGCCGGCCCACGCCAGATCCTCGGCCAGGCGCTGATTGATGGCGCGGCCGCCAAGGTCGTGCCCTTGAGCGAAGCCGATGCTTGGATCGACGCTCACCATCCGGCGATCAGCGCCGACGGGCGTTTCCTGGCCTACCTAAGCCAGACCACAGGCGCGGATGAAGTCCCGAGCTGCACCCTTGTTCTGCGTGACTTCGCCACTGACCTGGCGCAGCGTCAGCCCTGTCCTCAGGTGCTGGATGCAGACAGCGAGGCCGCACGGATGATCTTCAGCCCCGCCGGTAACAGGCTGTTCTGGTACCCGAGTGGACAGTCTCAGCCGATCGTCCTGGAAAACCCGCTCACCGAAGCCTTCAGCCAACCCTGAACGACCGCGATGCGTTGCGCCCCAAGGACGGGGAATTGAACTGAACAGCCTGCCGCGTTACCGAATCCGCCATTCCCACTTCGGCAACAGGCTTTCAATCGTGTTCGATACAAAGGAGGTCCGCCATGGCCCCTCGCTTGACCACACGCCCGTTGGTCTGCTCTCCCCGTTCCTGCCTCGCCCTGCTGCTGTTTCTTGTCGCCCTGCAGGCCGCCGCAGATCACTGGTATGTCGACGATGACAACCACACCGGTACCGAGGATGGAACCCGTCTTGCTCCCTTTACACACATCCAAGCCGCCATCAACGCCGCCGCCAGCGGCGACACCATTTCGGTCGCCGCTGGCATCTATGACGAAGCCCTGACGATCGCCGACAAGACCCTCGTGCTGCAAGGCGGTTTCGCCGGCGCGACGACTCAGCACTATTCGACCGGTCAAAACGGCGATTTTGTCACTCGCTTTGCCGGCGACGACAGCAGCCGCCTCAACGGCCACGCTCAAGCGCCGACCATCCGGATCGAAGGTGACAGTAGCGGCAGCACCATTGATGGATTCACGATCACCGGCGGACAGCGCGGCATCGAACTGCCAGACTGGCCTCTGCTCAATGGCCTGTCGATCACCAACAACCGCATCGAAGGCAACGGCCTCGCCGATCCGGCGCCGGACGTGGGCGGCGGCATTGTTGCGCTTGGCGGACATACCAACATCCGAGTGGACTCCAACCACATCCTTGGCAATCGCGCCGGACGAGGCGGCGGCATCGCTGGTGGCGGGATCAACCTGACCCTGACTGGAAATATCATCAGCGACAACGAAGGAGTCTTGGACCACGGCGGCGGGGTCTATCTCTTGGGTACGGGGAGCATCGTCGGGAATCTCATCGCCAACAACCGCGTTGGCGAAGACCTGGGCTATGGCTGGGGCGGTGGATTGGTCGTCGTCGGCAACGGGGCTGACCCAAGGACCGACATGCGCATTTCCGGCAATCGCTTCGTGGGGAACTTCGCGCCGTCGGCCGGCGGCGGCGTCTACATCGACGATGGCGCCAGAGCCTATTTTGACCACAACCTGCTCTATCGCAACTGGATCGATAGTTCCTTCGGCGGATCAGCGCTGTATGTAGATTGTCTTGATCCAGCGATTCGCTCCAGCGTCGAGGTCAATCACTCGACCTTTGTCGCGAATGGCGTCAACGCAACGCAAGATGGGACGAGCGCCATCCGTGTCGACTGTTCCGATCTGAGTGTCCGCAATTCGATCATTTGGGACAATCCGGGCAATGCCTTCAATCTGTTCATCGCGCCCACCTTAACGGTGCAGGACAGTCTGATTCAGAGCGGCTGGGCGGAGATGCTGCCGGGTGACGATGGCGATTTTGTGATTCACCCCGAAGCCTGGCCCGGCGTGGGCAACCTGGTCGATATCGACCCGCTGTTCGTCGCTCCCGCTCAGGACGATTACCATTTGCGCTCCGTTGTCGGCCGCTGGGAGGCGGCGCTCGGCCAATGGGTCAGAGACGCCGACACAAGTCCTGCCATCGATGCGGCACACCCGGCCAGTCCCTATGTCGATGAGCCTCGGCCGAATGGCTGGCGGGCCAATCTCGGGGCCTATGGAAATACGGCGGAGGCCAGTCTTTCCGCCCGTGACGGGCCGGTCACCGTTTCGTGCGAGACTGGGCCGCGTTGGGTGACCACGCTCGATGTAATGGATGCACTGGAGATACTCTCGGAGATTGAGATCATCACTTCTGGCGCTGTGACCGTGCATGCAGGTGCCAGCCTGATCATTCAGGCCACGCAAGGGATCACAATCGGCCAGGGTTTTCGCATCGCCGCCGGCGGGCGCTTCCTGGCCATCGTCCGTGAGACGTATTGTCCCGACGAAGCACTGATATCCGGCTTGGCTGATTGAGTCCGAGGCTTGATCCTCGTTTGGTTCAAGGTTAGCCATCGTGAGGCGTGTCCGACGGTGATCATTACAGGCACGAAAAACGCTATGTCAAATTGGCCAATACGCGCTCCTTGGCTATTGCTCGGCCTAATCGCAACCCTAAGCGCGATAGCCGCACCCCAGCCGCCAGCATCGATACCGGCGGACTGGTTTCGGCCAAATGCGCCGCTCGCGGAGGGTGACGGGACAGCAGGTTTTGTCGTCGACCCGTCGCAGCGCGAGACCTCAAGGCTGTTTTATCAAAGCGTTTTCATGGCCTCCGAAAACCTGGAAACCGGCTGGACCGGCGATCTAAACGGTTGCGTGCCGGGAACCCTGTCTGCCGACTATCAGGACGCGACCATTCTTCGGGTGAACTGGTTCCGTGCCATGGCCGGAGTGCCCGCCAATATCGTGCTGGACAGCGATTTCAGCGACAAGGCACAACAGGCGGCCTTGATGATGGCGGCCAACGGTCAGCTGAGTCACACCCCTCCATCAAGCTGGAGCTGCTACACCTCTGACGGCGCCGAGGCGGCGGGCAACTCGAATCTGTCGCTCGGGAATGCCGGACCGGATGCGATCTTCAGTCAGATGCGCGATGACGGCACCAATAATGCGGCCGTCGGACACCGACGCTGGATTCTCCATCCGCAGACGGCGCGCATGGGGGCGGGCAGTCTCCCCGGAACCGCGGGACATTGGGCCAGCAATGCGCTCTGGGTGTTTGACGACAACCTGTGGGCCGCACGCCCGGCGGTGCGCGATGGTTTCATCGCCTGGCCACCTCCGGGCTATATGCCCTATCAGAGCGTTTTTGCGCGCTGGTCGTTCTCCTACGATGACGCGGATTTTTCCACCGCTGGGGTAACCATGACTCGGGATGGCTCGCCGGTCGCCCTCACACTGGAAGCGCTGAGCTATCGTGCCGGAGAAAACACCCTGGTCTGGCTGCCCGCGCCCTATCAAGAGGGAGATGCTTGGGCGCGACCGACGGCCGACGAGACCTATCAGGTGACGGTGTCCAATGTTCTGCTCGACGGTGCACGCCTGGCTTTCACCTACCAGGTAACCGTCTTCGATCCGTCCGAAAAGGGCCTCGATTATGTGCCACAGTCGCTGATCGGACCCGAGGCGCTGTCGGTCGGCGCCACGGCGTTCTTTGAATTCACTCCGGTGGCGGTGGCTGATCGCTATCAGTGGCGAGTATCTATGGCTACGGATTACACGACGATCGGCGATGCCGAATCCGGGCTGGGCGATTGGCTGGCCGCGACCTCGCCCGAGTATGCGGTCATCAGTAACGAGCGTGCCGCGAGCGGTGTCGCGTCTTTCCATCTGGCGCATCCACAGCCGATGGACGAGCAGACGCTGACCTTCAACCGCTCACTGCTGCCTGCCGCTGATGCACAGCTCTGGTTTTCCAGTTGGCTGGGTTGGGCGACGGAGCAGCAGGTGGCGACGGTCGAGATTTCGGAAGACGGCGGGCAGTCCTGGGTGGCGATCTGGGAGCAACCGGGTACGCAACAGCCGCCTGCTTCGGCGGCCTTCGAGAGCGTCACCGTGCCGCTCGGTGACTATGCCGATCGCTCGGTCAGTCTCAGGTTTAATTATCGCTATCTTGGGGGCACCTATTATCCGCAAACGACCGCCGACGTCGGCTGGTTTATTGATGATGTGGAACTCAGCGGCGTCGCGACGCTAAACCTGGAAGCGATTCAGGCGACGGATACGGATTCGCGTTTTGCCTATACGCCTTCGGCTGCGGGGACCGTTCTGCTTCAGGTACGCCCGCTGTTGTTCGGGTCGTATCCAGGTGAGTGGAGCCCAGTCAAACAGATCGCTGTGACGGCCGGTGCGAGTGAGTGTTCGACCTTGGCTGAGACACTGGCGTCCCTGAATCTCGACAATGGTCATCACGTCTATCGTTCCGAGATCAGTCTCGATATCCAGGGTACGATTCAGGTGGGCGGCGAAGCATTTCTGTTGCTCGCGGCTCCGACGATTCGCTTTCAGCCTGGTTTTCGGATTGAAGCAGGCGGTCGGCTGAGCGCCACCGCGCAAGCGGTTTCCTGCGACGCGCTTAGCCGTGCGCAGAGCAGTGTCTATGTCGATTGAAGCACTATCCACACTCAAGCCGACCGACCGAAACTGTGCGCGTGCTCGCTCGATTTGGCCCGATGGGTCGACCTGCGTCAGCAGCGCAAAACCACACGCTCAGATGGACCAGTTATTGAACGGTTACTCAGCCGCTTTGTTGCGATAGGCTACGAACTGATCGTTGATCGTTTGAGATTGACCGGCTAAGTCGAGCGGCCAGAGTGCTCCAGGATGTGCAATCGCACGCAAGCGCCGCGCGATTGCACCCAGCTCGAACGCAAAGACCGGATAGCCGCCGCGCAACGCCAGTGACAGCGTATAGCTATAGGTTTCGGGCCAGGTGTAGGGAAGCCACACCACATGCGGCTCAATCGCTTCCAGCTTGACCTCAGCTTCCTGATCCAGATAGCGTCCGGTGATGCGCACGCCGGCCTGGACCAGTGGTTCATCCTTGATGCTGTAACCGAGTAGATGGTATTCGAGGGGCAAACGGCGCTGTCGAGCGTCGCGCGCGCACGCGAGCAAGACATCGTAGCCCTTGAGTTTCCCAATGGCTCCAATGACGACGATGCGTAGCGGCTTATTCTGTTCGAGTCTTGTTGCTCGCACGGGTGCTTGCGACAGATCGAGTTGCTCGTGAGGCAGAATTTCGAAGTTCAGATCCGGATAGTAACGTCCCAGCCGTTCGGCAACGTCCTCATCAGGCACCCAGATACGCGCGGCGGCCTGTAGAACCTGATGATGCAGCGCGCGCCAGGTCTGGATACGGTTAACACTGAAGTCATTACCCTCGGTTTGTAGACACAGATCACAGTGCTCGGGGCTGGGTTCGCCACAATAGCGTCCACGCCGATCGGCCAGATTGAGGCGCGGACAGATGACCTTGTAATCATGGATATCGACTTCCAGTGAGGCCTCAAGCGCGCGCGCCAAAGCCAGGATCTGGCGCGGTGCTTCGGCCGTGAAGTCGATCAGCCCATGGCTGTGGATGCAGCGAATACGCAGTGGACGCAGACGCTCAGCAAGCGCGTCGGTGTCAGCAAGCGCTAGACTCGGCGCATTGAGCAGTTGGCGACATCGGGGATGCGCCAGACGGACATGCGAGGGTCGAGTGCGATCAGGACGCAGATAGAAGACGCCGAGTCCACGCGCCTGCAGGGCGCGCGTGTCTTCCTGGACATGGCGTTCGGCCCCTCCGCCGCGATTGTGGCAAACGATGAGCACGTTCTCGTCGCGCGCCTGGTCGGCGAGACGCTCTTGATCGAGACGCTGACGCGCCTGGGCCAGCGGATCGCGACGAATGAAGCTGTCGACCTCATCGCGATAGTTCGGGTAGCGGCGCGAGATATGCCGCATTGCCTCATTGAGCAGGCGGCCTTTTTCGCCCTGGAAGGAGGCCGAACCGATATGACGCACAAAGGTATCGGCCGCGATCAGATTGACCCAACCGGCGCGGATGGCACGCTGACAGAAGTCATTCTCCTCGCCATAACCGCGACCAAAGGTCTCAACATCAAAGACACCAACTGCACTGAGTGCATCACGACGCAGATAGAGACAGAAGCCGACGCCGGTCGGAGCTTCGTGAACCTCTCGGGCATTGACCTGTGCAGCGAGCGCATCGAGTTGTGCGTAGCCGATTTCCAGCGGATAGGGCGTGTCGTGCAAAAAGCGCGGATAGCTGCAAATGGTGGCGTTGTTCGAAAGCGGTGTGACCGAGGCCACTCGCGGACGGCAATAGGCGGCATCACGCAGACGGTCAAGCCAATTGCCATAGACTTCGGTGTCTGAATTGAGCAGGACGACATCGCGCTCGGGATGGAGCGCCATGCCCTCGTTGACAGTGGCGACAAAACCACGGTTATCCACATGACGGCGTAGCTCGAAGAGCCCGCGCTCGGCGAGCTGTTCGAGCTCAATGCTCAGTTCCGGCTCAGGACTGGCATCATCGATGACGATCAGCGCATAGGGCGTGGTGTTGTTTGCGGCGAGTACCGAGCGCAGACAGCGGCGCGTCAGTTCGTAATCTTTGTAGACAGGAACGATGACGTCGACGCAAGGCGTCTGGCAGGGTTGCGGGAGCGCGAGACTTGACCAGGGATCTTCAGGCGTGTCGTTCCGGTCTTCGACGATCTCGGCGATCGATAGATCGCGCGTAGGCCGCTCACTGAAGCGTCCCCACTGGAGATAGTGCAGTAATGGATTGAGGCGCGCCTCACGGACCTCGGGGTTGGCACGCAGATAATACGCACCATCGAACTGCGGGTTGGGTGAGCGGCCTTCCAGACCGCCCCACTGCAGATAATGGCGCAGTGGCTCTATTCTGGAGCGTGCGACATCCTTGTTATGTCTCAGGTAGTAACGCAGATCGAACCAAGGACTAGGCGAAATCAGGCGATAACGTCCTATGTAGAAGTAATGCAGGAGCGCGTTGACGCGATGCAGCCGGCCGCGCGCGCGGGTACGATAGTAGCCAGGATCGAACAGCGGCATCGGCCAACGATTCTCCTGATCACCATAGGCCGCATAGTGTCGCAGCGGCGGCAGGCTCGAGGCGGCGACATCGGGATTGCTGTCGATATACCAGGTGCGATCGAAAAGCTCGGTACGCTTGATGAGATGGATCAGTAGTCCACGATAGCGCTGGCGCAGTGGGTGCGTGATGGCGAGTACGCGCAGCAACCACAGGCTTGCGAGCAGCAGCTCGCCACGCCTGGCTTTCAGACGGTGCTTGAGCAGGATTCTCACGCTGACGGGCCCGGAGTCTTGGATTCGAACGCGCTCAATGCCGCAACGGTCTCCTCAACGATCTCACATGGGGTCAGTGGTTTTGGCGGCTCCCAGGGTTCATTGAGATCGGGTAGCGGATCATAGAACAGCTGACCGTCCTCACGCCCCATATATTCACGAGCAATGTATTCGTAATCAGCAGCGTTCTCCTCGATTAGCTGCAGCCGACGTGCGGGTGAAAGAATAAATTCACGCGGCTCATTGACAGGAAGCGACAGTGCATAATGAATCAATTTCGCGCGCACACCTGGATCAAGTTTGGCACGCTGAAAAACTTCGAGTATTTGCAATGCGCGAGGTGTCAGCGAGGTATTTCGTCGCGCGGAACGAATGCTCGCAAGCTGAGAAATTGCATTTGCATCCACTTGCATTTCAGTCGCAATAGAACGCAAAATATCAACAACGATATCAGGAGCATTCTGGCATGATTCGTAAGGACGCACGATGATATTTTTTCGCCCGAAAACAGCCGCCCAGCGATCGACCAAATGACGATAATGACCTTGAATATTTAATCGCTTACATTGAAAGCGAACAAAAGCATCGATACCTTCCGGCTTCCAATGCGGTGCGGCTTTTGTTTTATGAGCTGTCTTCAATGCCTGACTGTAAAGTGCAGAAAACCAGGTATCATGACGACGCAAATAAACTAAAATAGCGACGTCCTCGCGATCAAAAAAATCATGCACTTGCTTTATATCAGCTGGACGCACGAAGATTTCGCTGCTCAACAAAACAGCTGGAGTACCTGCAGCGGCAATTTCTTCATCGAGCGCCCGACGCAACGCCTCACGCTGAGCGGCTGTACTTGCAGACGATGGCGCCTTACCCAACGAAAATCCTAGTGCTTGACTCAAGGGGTAATGCGCCGAACCATCACAGGCTGTTTGCGGATAAAGAAGACCCTGTGCTTTCAGTGGTTCTCGATAGTGGCTGAAAAACGACTGTATCGCCGATGTGCCAGTTTTATTGATGCCGATATGTAGAAAAATTTTGCTCATAAATCAAGGTTCGGTTCATAAAGAAACAAGCGAGAGCGTAACTGTCGCACCTCGGCATCCAGATTTTCAACAGCCTTGATCGCGGCGACAGCGAACTGTTCCAGCTCATCGATATCGATCGCTTCGATACAGGCATGATTGAGCCAGCCCTTGCGATTACGTTCAGCCTGCCACCAGCGTGAATCTGACAGCATGTGTTCACGCTGCTGCGATGAAAGCATCTGTACAAGCTGTTCATTGTCTTTGCGAAAAAATTCAACCAGATTTTTTGCAATAACAGGCCCCATAATCCAGGGCGCCTCTTTCGTATCTAAACTCAGACAACGACCTAATACAAAGTCGATCGCTGAAGCATGCGGCCCCGGGCGCAAATGCCGATGCCGCTGAAAGAGTCGTAAAACGATTTCAGGTAAGCTTTGATTAACGCGCGACTGGCCGGAAACCTGATAACCGAGATGATTCATACAATCCTGAATGATATCGCCATCGAGTAAGCGTACGGTCAGTGTTTTAACCCAAGGTTTTTCGGCCCACTGCCGAAGCAGGCTGTACCACAGTGCTTTTTTACGCTCACGATCGATCCAGGGTCTAGCTTCTAGGCTGGTCCATGCCCCCCACTGCCACCAGGCCGAGTTCATCCATTCGATTTGCGGTCGAACATAGGCAAGCACATGCACTTCAAACGCAGGATCAGCAAACAAACAATCTTCAGAAAATTGTTGAGGGGTTTGACCCCAAGCTTCGCAGGACAAAATCAGCCATTCGTGTTTTTTTCCAAGACGGCAGAGTTTTTTCTTAGCAGCGGCTTTTTGCTGAAGATTAAGTGCAGTTACGATATTCGTTCGTGCTGAGGATGCATAACCATAGGCCTCCGTTCTGGCTTGATGAATCAGAGATTTTCCTGACAATAGTTGCCCATCATCTTGCAGCACGGCATAGCCACAACGCCCCTGAGTGACTTGTTCAAGCTCCGGGCTGCTCAGATAACTCTGCAAGGCGCTCGACCCACATTTCGGCATCCCTATATGCAGTAATACCTTGACCGGCATCCGTCTGCATTTGGCGCGAGACCTTGATCCCAAAATGGCTTTCAGCACAAAGTTATAACCCGCTAACCTATTGATTGAACCCAGTTTGCTAAGCGGCTAATGTTAACATGTTTGAATCATGTCACGTTTGATGGACCGCTGAGCGGCTAGGCTCAAGGTTCTGCGCCGCTCGGTATCACGAGCGAGCTGCACGATGGCTTGGCTCCAGGCATCAGGATCGAGCGCCAGCATCCAACCGTTGACACCATGCTCAACGACACCGGCGCAGACCGGGCCGGGCGCATAGATCCCCACGGCACCGGCGCGGGTGATGTCGAAGAACTTGGTGCAGGAGCGGGCGCGGTTGAAAGGACTGTCGAGCAGTGGCGCCAGTCCGATGTGACGTCCGGGCATGGAGATGAAGGTTTGATACGCGGGCCAGGACATGGGATGTACGACCGTGGTGCGCGGCAAGCGACGATAGCGCTGATTGACCTCGGAGGTTCCGATGATCTCGAAGGTCAGACGCGGTTCAGCCTGGAGTGCCGCCTCGATCACGGGATGGAGCCAGCGGATCTCGGCTTTATGCGAGGCGCTGCCGTGGTAGAAGACACGGATGCTCTCGTCAGCGGCGGGTGCGGGCAATGGGGCGGGCAGGACCAGCCGCGGCTGCCAGTCAGCATATTTGTCGCGCAGATAGGGCGTGGAGACCCAGAGGCTAGCGCCCTGCGCCCTCAGCCAATCACGGCGCCAGGTGGCCAGACGCGCGAGCTTGAGACGATAGCGCCAGCCCATGCCACGCGCGGCGCTGAGATCGAAGAGATCGTCATCCATGAAGAACACCAACTCGGCGAGCTGAGCGCGATGGCGTTCGATGAACCTAGCCCAGACCGTCGGCACATAGCGCACGCAGACCACGCTGGCTCCAGCCAGTTCACTCGGATCGGGAAGCGGTTTGTCGAATGTGTAACAGTGAATGGGCCGCCCACTGGCGTGCAGGATCGGGCGCACGAAGTAATCGGTCGATGGATTGGGACGCTCCTCGATCAGATGGATAGGAGTTGGAGATGATTGGAATTCTGTCACGCGGGATTCTGCGGATTCCTGGGTTGGAGACCTTGCTTGGCGAACCTGTCGTTCCTGTGAGTCCGTGGCGTGCTCGCCCAGAGCCACTGTCGGCCATCGCCGGCTGGGGCTTCAAACCGACCTCGCATCGAGCGCGTGACTATGCTCGCCGCCATGATCTGCCCTATCTGGCCCTGGAAGATGGCTTTGTGCGCTCGGTTGGCCTCGGAAACCAGGATCCGCCGCTGTCGCTGCTCAGCGACGATCTGGGTGTCTATTATGATGCAACGCGCCCGTCACGTCTGGAAACACTGATCCAGCGGCCGTTGTCCGACGTCGAGACTGCGCGCGCGCGGGCCGTGCGCACAGCCTGGTGCATGGCGCGGGTGTCGAAGTACAACCATCTGCGCGAGGAGCAGGCTCCGCTGCCCTACCCCGCCGTGCTGGTGGTGGATCAGACCTTCGGCGATCCGGCCATCACCCATGGCCTGGCCGACCCCACACGCTTTCAGCACCTGCTGGACGCGGCGCTGGACGAGAACCCGGATGCAACCATCCTGCTCAAGATCCATCCGGATGTCTTCGCCGGACGCAAACGCGGGCATTTTGATCCCAAGCGACTTGCACGGCTGCAACGGGTGCAGGTACTGACGCGCGACGTGCATCCGGTGTCGCTTCTGGAGCGGGTTGAGGCGGTCTACACGGTCACCTCACAGATGGGCTTCGAGGCACTGCTCTGGGGACGGCGGGTGCGCGTCTTCGGGATGCCGTTCTACGCCGGCTGGGGGCTGACTGAGGATGAACTGCCGGCCCCGGAACGGCGCGCGCCAGTCGGCCTGGAGTCGCTGATCCATGGCGCGCTGATCGCGGCGCCGCGCTATCTGGACCCCGAAACCGGCGAACGCTGCGAGATCGAGCGTCTGCTGGAATGGATGGGTTTGCAGAGACGGATGCGCGAGCGCTTCCCCGAGTCGATCCAGGCACTGAACTTTTCAGCCTGGAAACGCCCGCTGGTGCGACGCTTCATGCAGGGGAGCCAGGTCGAATTCAGCGGTGGCGAGCATCAGTTGACCGCGTCGGACGCGCCGCCTCTGGCGGTCTGGGGTCTGGCACCGGCTCCCGAGGGGCGCCCGGTCCTGCGCCTGGAGGATGGTTTTTTGCGCTCGGTGGGCCTGGGCGCGGATCTCGTCGAGCCGCTGTCCTGGGTCATCGATCAGCACGGACTCTACTATGATCCGAGCCGACCCTCGGATCTGGAGATCCTGCTCGAAATCCATGACTTCGACGAAGCCCTGCTGGAACGCGCGCGGCGACTGTGCGAACGAATCGTCGCCTCAGGCTTGACCAAGTACAACGTCGGTACGGCGCGCTGGCAGCGACCAGTGAGCGCCAAGCGGGTGATCCTGGTGCCGGGGCAGGTGGAAAGCGATGCCTCAATTCGACGCGGCGCACCGGGCATCCGGCGTAATTTGGAGCTGTTGCGCGCGGTGCGTGAAGCCAATCCCGAGGCCCATGTGCTCTACAAACCGCATCCCGATGTCACGGCGGGCTTGCGCGCTGGCGGCGAGCATGAGTCCGCCGCGCGCGCCTGGTGCGATGAGTTGATCGTCGATGTGCCCATGGCGACGCTGCTCGACGGTGTCGATGAGCTGCATGTACTCACCTCACTGGCCGGCTTCGAAGCACTACTACGCGGTAAGCGCGTCGTCTGTCATGGTCAGCCCTTCTATGCCGGTTGGGGTCTGACCGAAGACCGCCTGCCGCTGGCGCGCCGCACGCGCCGCCTGTCATTGGAGAGGCTGGTCGCTGGCGCGCTCCTGCTCTATCCAACCTATGTCAGCCGGGTGACGGGACGCTTCACGACCGCCGAGCGTGCGCTCGATGAGTTGCTGGAGTGGCGCGCGCGGGGCGCACGACTGGCCTGGTGGCACCGCTGGCTCGTGCGCCCCGTACTCGGACGACTCGCTGCCGTGCGCGATCGTCGTTGAACGCTGGCTAATCCTTGTGATCGCGGATGATGGCGATCAACAGTTGCAAAATGAGCCCAGCGAGCGCGGCGAAGATAGCAAATGTGGTGATATTGTGGAGCCGGCGCGGACGGGTTGGATATTCGGGCAGGGTCGGCGTCTGCAGGACCGACACCTGCTTGAGCGCACGCGCGGCCTCGACGCGGGTGTTTTCGAGCGCGGTCACGGCACTGGAATAGAGCTTGTTGGAGAACTCGTACTGCAAGCGCAGGAGTTCGTATTCGGCCGCGAGCCGGTTGAGGGCATTGCCCGAGGCGCGCGCAAGGCGGGCGCGCTCGCTGGCGATCTGCTCGCGCATACCCTTGATTTCACTGTCGAGCTTCATCATCTCGGGCGAGCGCGCACTCTGCGACACGCTGAGTGCGGCCTTGCGTGCCTGGAGACTGGCGAGTTCACTTTCGAGCTTCGCGACTACGCTACTGAGACTGCCGACCGTCTCGGTTGGCGACACCAAGCCGTGTTCATTCTGATAGCTCAGCAGTCGATCACCATCCTCAATCATTTGCTGGCGCGCCGTCTCGACCTGTTTTTCGATGAAACGCACCTGCTCCTCGGCGAGCCGGTGACCCATAGCGTTCATTTGCTCCTCGCCGGCTTCCAGCAGTAATGCGACGATCCGCCTCGCCATCTCGGCCTCGTAGGCCTGGGCACTGATCCGTAGCACCTGGGCATATTCGTCGAGTTCGACCGAGATCCGCTTGAGCACATAGTCGTGAAAGTCTTCGGTCGGTACATCCGGCGCTGACAGACGTGAAAACCAATCGATGTCAGGATTGGAATAATGCGCGCGCAGATCGAGCTGGGCCTGAAGTTGCGCCAGCATGTCGGTCGAGAGCATGAAGTCGCGCAGGATCAGCAGATCGTTGTTGGTCTGGCCGCTGAGAATACCCGACAAACCGACCCCGGCTTTGTTGATCTGCGCGCTCAGGAGCACCACGTTGGCACGCGAGACGAAGCGATCGGTGGCAATGAGTGACCAGTAGAATGCCGCCACCAGGGTAGACAGGATGATCAGCGACCAGACTGGATGCTTGCGCAATCGCTTCATGCCGCTGCCTTGCGTTGCTTGACAGGGGTGTTTTTTGATTGCTTGACGCTGTCGTTATAGGCGTTGAGTCCGTCGGCGATATCGTCGAACCAGATGGGTTTCTCACCCTTACGCAACCAGAGCCCAGCCTGACAGAGTTCGCGCAGAATATCCTCACTGTGCGAGACCATGATGACACTGGCCTGACCGAGACGCTCCTGGAAGACTTGCTGCGCCTTGGCCTTGAAAGCCGCATCGCCAGTGGCGGTGGCTTCGTCCGACAGATAGACATCGAAGTCGAACGCCAGCGATAGCCCGAAAGCCAGGCGACTGCGCATACCGCTGGAATAGGTCTTGACCGGCGCATTGAGCGCCTTGCCCAGCTCGGTGAAATCCTGAACGAAATCGATGACAGCCTGAAGATCGTGCGCGTAGCCATGAATGCGCGCCAGAAACTTGAGGTTCTGAAGTCCAGTCATGGACCCCTGAAAGCCACCAGTGACACCGATCGGCCAGGAGACGCGACAATGTCGAATCACCTGCCCGCGATCAGGATGGTCCACGCCACCGATCAAACGCAGCAAGGTCGATTTGCCAACGCCGTTACGCCCGATCACGCCCAGGCTCACACCCTTGGGCAGCGTAAAATCGACATCGTGCAAGACCCAGTCGGTCGATCGATGATTGTGCGTGTGATAGCGCTTGTAGAGATTTTTGACTTCGATCATTTGGCTTTGAGTCGTAATTCGAATCGCGCGTGCAGCGCCAGTCCAAGCGCCAGCGTGATCAGGATCCAGCGCCACAGATACTCCAGACTCACACCCTGCACCGCCTGGTAGCCATCGAAGAAGTGCAGACGTAACAGCTCCAAACCATGCAGGATTGGATTGTAGAGCAGATATTCCAGGATCGAATGTGGCAGATTATGGAGTGGGAAAATCACGCCAGATATGAGCAGAAGCGGCAGCATCATCATCTTGACGAGATGCTGGATATCGGGAACTAAGCGCACGACCACCGAGACGATGAGCGCACACCCCAACCCCAGCAGCCATAGTGAACACCAAAGTGAAAAGACGCCGAGCGGATCATCTGGTAGCGCATTGATGTCAGTCAGTAACGCAAGGCCGAGCAGGATCAGCAGCACGACGGTCTGAAGCGCCAGCTCGGTGGCGGAGCGTACAAATAGCGCGTCAACGGGCTTGATCTGGCGATAGGCGAACAGAGCCTGGTTGCTCGCAATGGCGGTCATGCCACGCTGAATAGCATCGCGGACCATGAAAAAACCGCTGAGTCCGATCATCAACCACACGATGAAATCAGCTCCCGCAATATCTCGGCTACGACCTAAAAAACTGCGAATACTGACCATGATCACGATGAACGCAATCGGCTCGCCAAGCATCCAGAACCAACCCATGCGGTCGCCCGTGGTGCGCGCCAGCACCTCGCGCATGAAGAGCGCATGCCAGACGCTCCAGGTGACCTTCCAGGGCGGGCGGACTCCGGCAGACATATGTGAACTCACAGCTTAAGGTTCAATAACTTGATACAACCGAAATATCCAGTGCCACCTTGGTTGCTACGGCAATCTGATAGAGGATCTGCGATAGCGTCTTAGCAAGTTCAAGATTTTTGGTCGGGATGGTTGGTAGAACCAGGATCTCGTCACCCGGCTTGAGTGGTGTATTGAGTGCGGCAACCACCTCGCCACTCTGCCGTGCCAGAAGGATATTGCGTTTATCGGCGCGATCAGTGAAACCGCCGGCACGCTCGATATAGTCACTGGCACTTTGACGCTTTCTGTAAATCATCGCCTGCGGCACCAGCACTTCGCCGCTGACGAAGATCGAATCGGAGCGATTCGGAATCGTGATCACATCGCCATCCTGCAGGATGGTATCGCGCACCCGTCCGCCCTCAGCCACGACCAGCCGGCCACTTGGGTCAAGTTGACGGGCACGTTTGACGAAATCCTGAATCAGCTTGGCCTCCTCGACGCGGATCTTGCTCTCGTCGACCGTGGCCGAGGCCGCACCCAGATAGGCGGTTTCGAGCCGCTTGAGACTCTCGTCGAGCGATTCGCGCTGGCGCTGCTCTACGCTCTTGCGCCGGATCGAGACGCTCTCGACATCGGCTAGCCTGGGGTCGACCGGGATACTGTCAAGCAGCTCCATCAGGTGCGCGTCGCGTGGGATGGTGAAGCGTGAGGGTCCGGTGAAACTGCCCTCGACCTGCACCACGATGGTCTCGTGACGCTGATCGACCGAGAACAGCAGCTCATCGCCGCCCTGGAGCCAATGCGAATCCAGGTCGTCGAGCGGTAGATAGGACGAAAAGGGCCCAGCATCGCGCACGCCGGTCAGAAGCACATGCGAGACACCCGGCCGCAGTTGCACCCACTGCATCAGCTCACCGACCGACTGCGTCCGCGCAGTCAGCTCATAGCGGTAGGGCTGGGCAACATCGCCCGTGGCTGTCACCATCGGACCCTGACGTCCGACCACGATGGTGTCGCCGTCCTCGAATTGCAGCGGCGGCAAGAATCCATCGAGCAGGAAGGGATAGAGATCGACCTCGGCAATCGGACGCTGGCCGCGCAGCACGCGCACGTTGCGGAAGCTGCCGGCCGCGACATCGATGCCGCCGGCCTGATCGAGATAATTCAGCACTGAGTCGCTTGGCGCGCCCGAATAGCGTCCGGGTTTCTTGACGAATCCGGTGACGAAGACCGCCACTGGCTGCACGCCCTGCAAGTTGGTATAGACCGAGACATTGTCGGTATACACCTGGGTGATCGCACGGGTCACGACATCATTGAGTTCGGCGGAGCTGACACCCTTGACCTGGACTGGACCGACATCTGGGATGAAGATATTGCCCTGTGCGTCGACCGGCAGCATGAGATCGACTTCGAGCGCCCCCCAGGCCCGCACCGTCACCTGGTCGCCCGGCATGATGCGATAGCCCGGATTGAGTTCAGAGGTGCGTCTGGCGCTGAAACCGCCTTTGAACAGGCTCGAACCAAAGGGCTGAATGTCATCGACCCGTGACGCCCCGAGTTGCACCGAGGGCGAGGTATTGGTGAGCGGCGCCTCGACGCGCTGATCGTCTGCTACCTCGACCTGGGCGCTGATGCCCTGGGCGGCGACGGTCGGCGCGAGCACGATCAGCAGCAGCCACAGCACCAGCCGCCGCCCGTAACGCCGGAACGGATCGAGACGATCGATCACAGACATCATCGGCTCTCAGTCCAGGCCGGAGGCGAGGTATTGCGGCTCAAAAGCGGACGTCCGCCCACTTGCAGCAGGCGCACGGGCACCCAGTCGCGCGTGTTTTTGGGATGTTGGCAGACAAGCGCCGGATAGGATTGCCCTTCAGGCTCGATCGTGAGTCGTCGGCAGTTGCGCCCGCTGGCGGCGGCATAGGTCTCATGGAGCAGCACCTGGACGTTCGGTCCCCAAGGACTATTGGTGAGTGAAACTAGGGTATTTGCTGGCTCGCGTGTGAGCAATTTGTTCAGCGTGACCTGTTCGGCCTCGCGGTTCTTCGCGTCGTTATCCGCCGAACCGCCAAGCGGCAGACTCGGCCACTGCGCGCAGCCGACGAGCAACAGCGTCGACGCCAAGATGAAAGCACGCATCATGCGTCCACGAAATCGATACTGAAACGATACATCGTCCAACACTCAACACACGCTTGAATCAGATCCAAACAAAAGCAGCATAATAGCAGCAACCGCTTATCCGAACCAGAGTGGTAGAGCGGGCAAAATTTGGCGCCATTGCGACAGGCGATTATCATTGCGACCATCCATCTAACACTCCCCCACACGCGGGGACTCGCTCAAGGATTTTGCTCGATGAAGGAGTTTGCCGCTGGCCTCACACTTTCGCTGATCCTGTTGCCACTGGCGTTGCTGGGTTTGCTGCTGCTAGCGTTTTATGGGCTCACTGGACGCATTGCACGTGCGCGCGCTGGCGTTCGGGCGCTCGATCATTTCGTCAACGCCTCGATTTTCAATGGCTACTCGTGGGAATCAGTCTCGTCACATGCCTGGCGCGAGCGTGACAACAAACGCTGGGCGCGTATCGTGATTTGGCTGACTAATCTCTTTCAGCAGGATCATTGTCGGCGGGCCAACAAGCGTGAGCAGCATGTCGTCGATCTAGTGCTTAAAAAGGAACTACACGCACAGACTATTGGACGTAAGAAACCACCCGCCCCTAGAATCGAAGCGACACTGACTCAGGGGGCGCCAACAAGTCGTCAAAACTGATCAATGCGTCCCTCACAGCTCAGTACTCGCCCGAGCGATCAGGCGTAGCTCTCCGGCACCATAGGAAGGCGGCGCTAAATTTGGCTCTGTGTTTAGTGTCGCAGGCTCACGAATACTTGGTATTGGAGGCGCAATCGGTAGCCCCAGATCCGGCGGCCAAGCGACTCCCGTACGATTGGGCAATGTCGTCAGAGGTCGATAAAAGTTACCATTAGCCTGATTGTGCGTCAGCAGCCATCCCCGGAAACGTTCATAGAGTTCACGATCGATCCGACCAGGTGCTAACCAAAACTCATCCAGCGCGCCCTGAAAGGTCAATCCTGGAATGTTGTAGATTGGATCGCCCATCACGCAGACCGGGGTGTCATGCAGCAGCGAGGACAGGCCTACGGTGCTGTTGATAACCACCGTCCCTAGTGCCTTGTCGAGCAAGGTCGGCAGGTGCACATCATGGACATAGTGCACACGCCCTTCCAAAGCATACTTGGTGATCATGTGGCCCAAAAAATGGGTGTAGTCGCAATAACCGCGATCAAGCGGGTGGTGCTTGAAGACCAGGTGATGCTCCGGCTTAGCTGTACGCACAAACGAGATCAGCACATCTTCGATGAACTCTTCAATGGTCGAATAGTGCGAGTGGACGCTAATCTGTGCGTCGTTATGGGTCTGGAGTGGCGCGAGAAAAAAGCGGCCTGCGAGTGGCCCGAATAGTAGGCGTTCCACTCCGACTTCGCGCTGTCTGAACCAAAACTTGCGCCAACCGGAGCGCAGCCAGTAATAAGCTTGGCTCAAGGGGGCCAGGGGACGATGATGTTGATAGTGTGGATAGCGCCACCGGAAGAGTGCGTTGGTCAGTGCATAAATCGTTGCGAAAACGGCGGCGCGTGAGAAGGCGTGTTTGACTGGCAGTGGATGGAGGAGTTTGGGTGGCGGCAATTCCAGGGCGCGATAAAACCCTGGATCGCGTGGCAATGAGGAAAAATTATTGGCTCCGCCGCGCTCGATAGTGATGAAATCGGGACGCAGATAGCCCTCTTCGAAGACGTAGAGTGCCACATGACGCCAGCGTACTACATGCGGTACCACAATGTGATAGTGCCTGCAGTCGCCGAAGAGCATAACGGTATCGATAGCGTGGCGTGCGATAAGCTGACTGAGGAAGGTTGGCCAACCTTCGAGCGTGCCGCAATACTCAATGGTGTTTGCAGGATAGTACAGTCGATCGCCAGCACAAAAATTGACTTTGAAAACCTGCGCGCCCGCACTCTCTAGATCATGGCGTAGACGCCAAAAAAATGGTCCCATTGGCCCCTGCAGCAACAGCACTCGTTTGTTTGAAAATGCTGATAACATGGAAGGCCTCTAAGCTAGAATCCAAAAAAAGACCCTAAGTCTTGTGACTCAGGGTCTTATTAAAGGAGCCGCAATTGTATATTTTTTGACTCCAAGGCATTAAAAGAGATGCAAACCCGTAGATAGCATCCCTTAAATGCAATGTTAAGCAATCTCCAAGTTGCCCGTTACAAACAAGTGTGAGATCAGGCCCGCAATCTCAACAGAGTTTGTTAGCTCTACAGTATCGCCAGCATTGCCACCCTGAAGACTTAGGGCGCTATCATACTGATTGTTGAAGGCTGTGGTTGCAGAAGTATTTTGGATGAAATCGATGAAAGTTAACGACTCACCACTATCGAAGTGAAGAGTCATATCATAGAAATCAAGTGCATCTTTATAGGCGTAACCCGCAACACCAAAGTCGCTTGCATCAAAATTCCAGCCAAGCTCAATCAAGTTGATTGTAGAGGCCAAGTCAGACGCATTGTTACCTGGGCCGTTTGGAACGTTGCTGAAGCTAACGATGTCAGCTTGCGGATTGCTGTCTGGATCACCCAAAATCATGCCAAGAACGACATCGTTCCCCATGGAGCCAAGCGCGAGATGGACAGTATCTGAACCGAAATCTTCGGCATTGACACCGCCATCACTTAACTGCTTGGCAAAAGGATCAAGTTCAGGCGAACCAATATTGATGATATCGTCGCTTGGCGTAGGACCGTTGACGATTTCATCAATGACAGTATCGATCTGAGCATCTGCATCCAGTGCCGTCTGCTCATCAGTTACGCCAGCGAGCAGCTGAATCGCCGGTTCGGGGTTATCGATGAAGGCGTTGTTTTCTGCAGGCGTATCTAGAGCAGCAGTAAACGCTTCGGCCACTCCCGTCTTGGCGATCATGGCTTCACGCTGCCCTGGAAGTAGCTCGTCGCTAAGGTCGACAGTCCAGGTCGAGGGCTGGCTGAACTCGCCATCCACATTGGGCATCAGATTGCAGTCGTTGAGCATGGCATTGGCCAGACCCTTGAGCTGGATGGTGCCCTGGTCAAGCATGCCAACGTAGTAGTTATAAAGGCTCATCGAGGGCTCGGAGCCGGTCATGCGTATGAACATACTAGTGACGATCTCACCGTTGTTCTGGCCAGCTGTCTCGGCTTCAAGCAGTGGGGTTAGGTAGTTAACTAAGCTACCACCAGCCGGATTCCAGACACTGCCGTTATTGTCGGCGAGAACCTGGGTGTAACCCGCTAGTTCGGCGGCGCTAGCCGGACGACCTAGGGTAACGAGAAAATAGGCGGAAACTTTCGCATCATATTGATCAGCAGTTGGCATATCGAACTCCTTGAGGTGAAGGTAGGGATCAGTATTCGCGCAGTAGACTAGATGATCGCCACTCTAGAAGTCGAGTCGCGCTCAATGTATTTAATACACTAAAATCGTGGAAAGATCAAAACCATGAATGTCGCATTTTTGCGACACTTAGCCTGGCTGATCTCGTCATCCGGTTGAATCTAAACACATGATGACTGACGCCTGGGCAGGCTGCAATCTTAATTCATGCGTTGGTAAAGCGCAAAGTGCGTTAACAGATGGCATGGAGAACATTGTAGACCATGTGAGCTCTGTTGGACACGGACGTTGTGAGGAAACATCGCGTTTGGGGCGTTGGGGACAGACCCGTTGGCTTGCGTTATGCTTGCGCGCTATTCCATAGATTAGGACACGAGGTCGGCATGGCCGAGGATCGCCACGGGCCAGCTCTGGAACTGCGGGGGTTGGGCAAATTCTATAGTCTCTATGCGCGCCCGCAAGACCGGCTCAGACAATCGCTGGCCAGCGGACTGAACGCACTCGCCAACCGGGCGCGTGCGCGGCGGGGGCATGCGGCGCGCCCAGCTCCCCGCTTCTACCGCCCGTTCTGGGCGCTGCGCGGCGTCGACCTGAGCGTTGCACGCGGCGAAACCCTGGGCATCGTCGGCCAGAACGGCTCAGGCAAATCGACCCTACTGCAACTGGTCGCCGGCACCCTCACTCCCTCCGAGGGTGAGGTGCGCACGCACGGACGTATCGCCGCCCTGCTGGAACTGGGCAGCGGCTTCAATCCCGAGTTCACCGGACGCGAAAACGTCTATCTGAACGCCGCCATCCTGGGTCTGAAGCGCGAGCAGATCCAGGCCCGCTTCGACGAGATCGCGGCCTTCGCCGGCATCGGCGAGTTCATGGACCAGCCGGTCAAGAACTATTCGAGCGGCATGGTGGTGCGGCTGGCGTTCGCGGTCTCCGTCTGCGTCGAACCTGACATCCTGATCGTCGACGAGGCCCTGGCCGTCGGCGACGCCGCCTTTCAGTTCAAATGTCTGCAACGCATCCGCGAACTCTCCGAACGCGGCACCACGCTGTTGTTTGTTTCGCACGACATGGGCATGGTCAAGACCTTCTGCCATCGGGCGGTCTATCTGGAACAGGGCCAGGTCAAAGCAATCGGCGACCCGGAATCCATCGCCACTCAATACTTCCAGGACATCCGCATCCGCCAGCGCGCCGAACTGGCCAGCGGCGGGCCGGCCGTGGCGCCGCTGGCCGCACTCGGCACCAGTGCCAAGGCCGCCGCCTTCGGCGATGGACAGGCCGAGATCCGCGCCGCGCGACTCGGCGATACCGGCACGGCGCGCGGCCTGTGCGAGATCGGCGCCACCGTCGAACTTCAGCTCGACTATGGACTCGCTCCTGAGGCCACCGACCAGGACACCTATCTGGCCGTCGTCATCCAGAACACCAAACTGCTGGAACTGTGCGGACAGCGCTTCCGGCTACCGGCGCGCGCCAGCGGCACGGCTGTCGCGCGCTGGGCCAACCGACTGGCGCCGGGCGAGTACTTCATCTCGCTGCGGCTGGAACGGCGCGTGGGGCAGGACGTCTATCTGCCCCTGGTGGCCCAGATCGCCGCCCTGAGCTTCACCAGCACCTGGGACGAACGCGCGTTCCTGGGCATCATAGACCCTGAGATGAGGTTAGCGAGCGATGCGGATCATTGCACTGCTGGCGATTCGTAACGAAGCGCTGTATCTGGAACGCTGTCTGCGCCATCTGACCGAACAGGGCCTGGAGAGCTATCTGATCGACAATGACTCCACGGATGACAGCCTGGAGATCGCGCGTGCCTGGCTCGGACGCGGGCTGCTCGGAATCGAGTCGCGGCCCTATCCGGGGTTCTATGACTGGCGCGGAATCCTCGAACGCAAGGCCGAACTCGCCGTCGAGCTGGGCGATCATTGGTATATTCACCACGACGCCGACGAGATCCGCCAGTCGCCGGTGCCGGGCCAAAGCCTGGCCGAGGCGATCACCGCCGCCGACGCTGCCGGCTACGACGCCATTGACTTCCTCGAATTCGTGTTCGTGCCTACCGCGCACACCCAGGACGCATGCGGCGCCGATTATGTGACCGCCCTGCCCCATGCCTACTATTTCCAGCCCAATCCGCTGCATCGCGTCAACGCCTGGCGCCATGCCGGGAGCGTCGACCTGCTGAGCTTCGGCGGACACCGGGCCGAATTTCCTGGCCAGCGCCTGAGCCCCGAGCCGCTGATCCTGCGCCATTATCCGTTTCTGAGCTGGACGCATCTGGTGGATAAATACCAGCGCGAGCGGCAGTATTCGGCCTATGAGGTCGAACAGCTCGGCTGGCACGGCAAGCGCGCCAGCTTCGACGCACGCGAGGCGCGACTCCCAACCTCCGAGGAACTGATCCGGCCGGACGTGGAGGGCTGGCGCACCGATCAGCCCTGGGCCACACATCCGTTCCTGGAGGGCGGCTGAGCATGGAGACCCAACCGCTCGCGGCACCAGCTCCCTTCGTGATCGGCCTGGGGCGCTCGGGAACCACACTGCTGCGCCTGATGCTGGATGCGCACTCGCACCTGGCCATCCCTGCCGAGACCCATTTCATTCCCTTTCTGCTGGCCGAGCCGCCGCGCGACGGGGCCGAGTGTGTGGCACGACTGCGAGCCATGCCGAACTGGGGTGACTTCGATCTATCAGGCACCGGGTTCGAGACCCGGCTGAGGGCGCTGGAGCCGTTCACGCTGGCGACGGCGGTGCGGTTGTTCTTCGCCAGCTATGCCGCTCGACAGGGCAAGCCGCGCTGGGGCGACAAGACACCGCCCTATGTCGAACAGGTGGCGGCCATCGGCGCACTGCTGCCGGAAGCGCATTTCGTGCATCTCGTGCGCGACGGGCGCGATGTGGCGCTTTCCTATCGCGATAAGTGGTTCGGGCCGGGCGCTGATCTGGTGGCCGCAGCGCGACTGTGGCGTGGGCGAATTCTGGAAGCACGCGCCCAGGCGACGCGGTTGGAGCCGGGACGCTATCTGGAGCTGAAATTCGAGGATCTGATCGCGGCCCCCGAGCGCAAATTGCGGCAAGTGTGCGCATTTCTGGATCTGCCCTTCGAGCCGGGGATGCTGGACTACCACCAGCGCGCTGAATCACGGCTGAGTGAACTGGGCGACCGGCGCGATACCGAGGGTCGAGTGGCCGTGCCGCGCGCGCAGCGCCTGAGCATCCACGCCAACACCACACGCCCGCCCGACCCGGCCCAGTCGGGCAAGTGGCGCACCGGTCTAACAGCCGCCGAGGTCGCGCTGTTCGAACGCGAGGCCGGCGATGTACTAACGGCACTCGGCTACACGCGGGCGGAAGCCTGAACATGGCGATCACCGACCTCCTCCGCCGCTGCGTAGGATGGGCAGCGCACAGCGATGCCCATCGAACCAGCCCTGCCGACACCAACACACCGATCCTCATCGGCGGCTTCTACCGCTCCGGAACCACCCTGCTGAGACGCCTGCTCGACGCCCATCCGGCCGTGCACTGCCCGCCGGAACTGAAATTCATGCGCGATGTACTCGGCGAATACAGCGATGATCCCTATGGCTATCTGCGCTTCTTCAACGCCTGTCGCGTACTGCCGCTGGAAGACTCCGAGCGCCTCGCCGTCTGGGGACGCGCCTATGCCGAGCTGCGCACCCGCGCAGCTGAACGTCTCGGCAAGCAGCGCTGGGCCGACAAGGATCCCGAAAATGCCCGCTATCTGCCCCACTGGGAGCAGGCACTGGGCACGCGGTTCGTCTATGTACACCTGATCCGCGATCCGCTCGACACCCTGGCCTCGGTGCGCGAGATGGGCTTCGAGAAGAGTCTGCCGCCGGCGCTGAGCGAACAGGTGGCGCGCTGGCGAGCCAATAGCGAGGCGGCGTTGCAGTTCTTCGCCCGCGCACCGGAGCGGGGCTATTGTCTGAGTTACGAATCGCTGGTGGAGCAGCCGCAGACGACCCTGGGCAGACTGCTTGACTGGCTGGCGCTGGAAGACGATGGAACGCTGGCGCGGGGGTTGAATGATCCGGCGCGCGGACGAGGTCTGGAAGATCCGAAGATCGACCAGACTTCGGGGATTCACAGCGAGAGCCTTGGACGCGGGGCGCGGGAGTTCGACCCGGAGAGCCGGGTCTTCATCCGGCGCGAAGTGGATGAGTTATATCGGGCGTTGAGTGCCTTCGCCGCTACTCGACCCTAGCGCGATAGGTGTCGATCTGGGATGGGTCAGGTAAGCATAGTTCAATCGAGCGCCGTCAACGCAATCGACAGCTCAAAACCCGGTGCTCTCGATACGTTCCCGATAGCGCGCGAATTGGTTACTGGTCAGGAGTCCCCGAATAGAACCGCCCCCCGTCCAACCGTTGGGTTGACTATAGGTGCCATCGGCCCTAGGCATGATCACCAGATCGTTCAGGATGGCGTTGACCAGCCCGCGCGGACGAATGTAACCCTCGACCAGGGCCTCAACATAATAATTGATGATGTGCGGATCGATGTCCCAAGACCAGCCGAAGAGATTCGTGAGCACCTGGTCCACGATCGACCCGGCCGTGTAGACGTCGAGCGGCCCAGCGCCCCAGCCCATCAAATTGCTTAGATAGTGCTGTAGCCCCTCACCCATGGGTTTCCAGACGCTGCCGCTATTGTCGCGCAGCACGGCGCCCCACTCGGCCAACTCGCCAGATGTGGCCGATCGCCCGAAGGTGCCATAGAAATAGGCGTTCACTTTGCGGTAGTAGTTCTTGGCCTCATTCTCATCGTCCATGGGGATGGGCGGGCAGGTTCCGACACCCTGCTGACGCCCGAAATTCTGTGTCCAGTAATGCCTGTAATAACTACCGGCATCATAGGTATAACCCACGCCCAGATCGCAAACGACCGAGTTGAGGATGTTGGCGCGATGTCCAGGGCTGTTCATCCAGGCATCGACGACCTCGATGGGCGTGGTCTGACCGGCCGCGATGTTTTCAGCGGCGTAGTTCCAACTGTAACCAGCGTCAGAAATGCGATCACTTGAATCGCGACCATCGAGTCCGGTATGACTGAAGTAGCCATTGGTGGCCATGTCGATCGAATGTCCGCGTGCCGAGGCCAGCAAGAGGTCGTTCCAGGCCAGACGGTGCAGACCGTTCATCTGCCGTTCGTTGTTGGTGAGGGTCGCCGTCTCGGTCTCGAAGGCCGTAGCGGTAACCGTAGCCGTGGCCGACTGCGACTCGCTATATTGGATGAGTCCGGCAAAATCGGGGGAACGCGCTTCACGACGGAGCTCGCGCACGATGTGCCAGGTGTCATCGAACGGGCGAATCTGGAAACTTGCGTCGGGTGTCAGAATCGTGCCTGAGAGGGTTCGTTCGCTCACGGCGAGATGTGCCTGGATGCCGGCGTCGTCCGCGCCATGTCCCCACCAGGAGCGGCTGCCGAGTACCTCCTCCTCGCCCACGTCGTCGCAGACGAGCCAGATGGGCTGGTCATCGAAGAGATCGAGCACAAGCTCGCTGCCGGGCTCCAGAGGCAGGGCATCGAGCTGCACACGGACCAGCCGTTGACGCAAGGCCAGTTCTGTGGCCTGATCCGGAATCGCCAACTCCGCTGTCGTGTCGTCCGCAAACAACAGGGCGTCGCTGGGTAAACTTGCCAATGGCTGAACCGTGGGTAACGCCATCGTCAGCACTGTCGCCAAGACTATGAACCTATTGATCATCTCTTATCTCCTGTCAAGCCAAATCTAGCCCGCCATTGCTATAGTAGCTCTTGATATGCAGATTGATATCCCAGGATCAGCCAACGGCGGTGAAAATGCTGCCTGAACACAGATTGATAAAATCGGCGCGCTATCACTCGATCCACAACAAAATCCTGTATATTTTTCGTCATTTAGGAGTGAAAATCATGAAATTCTTATTGACTTTTAAAAGCCAATTATTTCAGAAATTTTTTTCATCTTAGCTGGTTTTGGAGTAACGCTAAGTACTTTCATTAAAAAAATTAAACAGATGAAAACGCAATTTTATATTCAGATCCATAACCATCAATAATTTCAC
>NZ_WNKT01000047.1 GCF_009720725.1 Allochromatium palmeri | reverse complement strand
TTTCTGACTCAGAGTGGTAAGTGCCTGTAGCTTGCTCCACTTTCATGAATCGAGGGGGAAATTAAGCGAACGATGAGCGTGAGATTTTCGTACTGTACTGAGGTCGCTTGGATTCGTCCCAGGTGAAATGCATGGATTATTTATATGCATAATCATGCATATCGTCAAGGATGAGGACTCGTGATGATTTAGGGTTGTGCGGTGCTTGAAAACCGGCATCGACCAGCGGCACTCAGAGATGGGTTTCGAGATCGACCTGAAACGCGATCTCAGGCGTGCCGAGATAGAAGCGCGCGCCAAGCGCCAGCGGATAGGTCTGACCGGGCTGCAGACGCTGTCCGTCGCCCTCGCCTGTCATCAGAAAGACCCCATTGGTCGACCAGCAATCTTCCAGCCCGAAGCCCGCTTGTCCGGCTTGGTACGTCACCAGAGCATGACGCTGGCTGATCGCCGTGCAGTGTGCCGGCAGCACCAGCCGCGCCAGCGCCGGATCGCGACCGATCGCCACCGGACCCTGATCGAGCGGAATCGTCGCGCCGGCATAGGGACCGCTCAGACCGCGCAGCACCGGACGCAGCGCCTGTACCGAGGGCGATGGGTTCGGTTGGGGTCGCGCCGCCGGGCCGGATGCCCGTAAACCGCGCCCACCCGCACGCGCGACCAGCCAACCGCCCCCGCCCAAAGCCGCGACCAACAGCAGAACCAGCGTCGCCGCCAGGCCCGGCTGACGCTGCCAGGACAGACCGATTGCACCCAGACGGCGTGTACTGACCGCGTAGTCGAGTCCTAGACGATCGAGCAGCGGCAGCAGTTCGTCGCTCGCCACCGCCCAGCCGAGCCCCTCGCCGGCGACCACGCGCTGTACAGCAAGGCTGCGACCGTCCGCGCTCAGAGTCGGCACCGCCGCCAGTGCCTTCATGGTGTTGATGCCGATCACCCGCCCAGCCGCGTCGAACAGCGGACCGCCCGAGTTGCCGGGATTGATGGCCGCGCTGACCTGGATCAGCAGCGCGGCGCGTGTGGAGTCGGCAGGCGGCGGCAGCAGGCGTCCGATCACGCCCTCGGTCATGGTCGATGTGCTCAGGGCCGCCAGATCGCCCATGCCGTCGGCATCGCCCGGAAAACCGACCGCGACCACAGGATCGCGCTGGCTGAGCGTGGCGAAGGTGGCAAAACGTGCGGCTGGCCGGTCGATGCGCCGCTCCAGACGCAGCACGGCCAGATCCTTGTCGGCATCGTGCGCGCGGACCCGTGCCTCGATCGCATCGCCCGCGCCGGCATCGAGCAGGATGCCGACCTGTCCGCTCTCGGCGGTGCAGGAGACGACATGCCAGTTGGTCACGACATGCGAGCCGTTGCCGACCACGAAGCCTGAGCCGGATTCCGGCTCGCCCTCGGCGGGCAGGCACAGCACCCGGACGGTGACGGCGTTCATGTGGTTGGTGAGCGCATCGGCCCAGATTGTGGCGGCGGGGAGCATGAATGCCAGCGCCACTACAATCCAGCGCAAGCATTCAACCGTTACATGTGCGCCCCGTGCTGTGGGAGCCAGAAATATTTTAATCAATGAACCAACTACTTACAGTGAGATCACAAGTTTCTCCTTCCTTGGGCACTTCAAATTGGGCATTCAAGCATTCACCCTCCGTTATGATTACAAGTAAATGGCTATGGATGTCATGAAATTCGAAGCGGCATGGAGACGTACCAGTTCCAGCGCAACTGGCCACTTCCCTCCAATTATTCTTGTAGTAAATTTCCTTTTCCTGTCCGTACTGCGAAATATCCTGCCATCTCCTGTTTTTGCCTTGCCAGCCTGCACCTAAAATAATTTCCCTAGCTTGTGAATAACTCATGCCCTGACGAAGCCCTGCCAATTCTCTACCGCGCTCTGATATAGAGCGCGAAGTGTCAACAGGTGTCGTCATTTGGCCTTCAGGTGCCGAACGCGGTATGGCATCGGCAATTCTGCCGATAGTGATGCTGTTGTTTTTGATAAAATCCAAATTCAAAGCCTTATTAGCTGAATATCGCACATTGGGATTTGGATTTTCGCTTGCAAGCTGTTGCAAAACCTGGCGCGTCCTATCTCGGTTTCGCGAATAACGAAAAGTCAACGCAAAACAAGCAACAGATTCAACAAACTGGCGTTTTTGTGCATAGTAGTTGGCCAGTTGATTCCAAGCTGTTGCACGCGAAGGAGAAAGCGTTAATGCCTTTGCGATCATGTCAACTGCCGATTGTAGATCACCAAGCTGTAAATACGTATAACTCAAATTATCTGCAACTTCGGGGTCTGATGGGTTTTTTTGATAAGCCGAAAGAAAATGATGCTTGGCCTCATCAAATCGATCTTCGCGAAAAACTGCCAATCCTTTTTCGTTCTCGGACCGGGAAATCTTTCTATCGACTATCGCTGGCCTTGGCAATGATTCTATTTGGCGGATAATGCGATCCAACTCATCCTCGTGACCTACCCCACCGTTATCCGATGAGGTGACGATCATTCTCTTCAGTAAAGAGATTGCTGAACCAGCTATATCGCCGCATGTAACGAACTCCAAGGAGTTTTCCCTTCCCTGGCATTCTGAAGAATAGTTATCAAATTGTAATGGCTTGCTTTGAGGATCGGGTTCCTCTGGCATTTGATATTGATGTATGCTTTCAGTCTGGGTGTTCAAGTCCTGCGAGCGATGAATCTCTGTCGGTTCGTTGAACTGGCTCTGTGGTTCCTCGCGCCTGACATCTTCAGGGCGATCTTCCGCCAACCTCTCATTTGACTGCCCCGTTTCTTTAGACGGACGATCGATTTCCGCAGATAACTGCGGAGTATCGAATGAGTCAGGCACATTCAACAACCAAGCCGCCAACACGATGGAGCCAAACAACCCAAGCGAGGCCAACACCGCCCAAACTGGCATCGACTTGGATCGAGCCGTTTGAGGCGAATTGGAATGGCTGTCGCCGTCATGGACGCCATCTCGTTGTTCCAGTTTGGTCGATTTTTCGAGCAATAGCGGATCCGTATCTGGTGATGTATCCGAACTCGATACACCCGAATCCTCCGGTTGAGGCACGATCACAGCCGCCTCTTTCCAGGCGTTCTGCAATACCTCGACACTCTCGAACCGCGCAGAGGCCCGCACCGCCAACGCCCGCACCAACACCGCCTCCTGCTCCGGCGCAATGACCGCCCCCAACTGCGACGGCGGCACCAACTCATCGGCGTCGAGCCGATCCAGCGCCTCCGGCGGCACCTGCCCGGTAATCGCCCGATACAGCGTCGCCGCCAGACTGTAGACATCCGTCCACGGCCCTTGCTGACCGCGTGTGCGGTACTGTTCCTCCGGTGCATAGCCCGGCTTGAGGATCACCGACAAACTGCGACTGTGCTCCCCAGCAGCAAAGCGCGCTGCCCCGAAGTCGAGCAGCTTCACCCGCCCGTCCTGGCTCAGATAGATGTTGTCGGGCGTGATGTCGCGATGCAGTAGCCCATCCTTGTGCACCGCACGCAGGGCATCCATCACCGGCATCAACAGCTTCATCGCCTGATCGAACGGCAACCGCCCCTCCGGTTGCTGCGCCAGATACTGCTTGAGCGTCAAGCCATCGACGAACTCCATGACGCTGTAGCCCGTCCCATGCGCCCGGAAGAAGCTCTTGACCGTCACGATCCCCGGATGCTGATCGAAGCGCGCCAACGCCCGTGCCTCCTCCAGAAACCGCTCCAGCCCATAGGCGAACTGCTCCGCCGCCGAACCCGAATAGACCGCCAGACTCACCCCATCCGGCGCGCGCGTGGCACTGTCGCGCGGCAGATATTCCTTGACCGCTAGCCGCAGATGCAGGTTCTCGTCCCAGGCCAGATAGGTGATCCCGAACCCGCCATGCCCCAGCACCCGCCCGATCCGATAGCGCTCGTCCAACAGTGTCCCCAACGCCAGCGCTGGCGGCGGATTGTCGAGACCGGATGCCCAGCCGCAACGACGACAAGGCGTGCTCAGCGGAGCAGTGAAACAATTCGGACAGCGGGACTTGGCGGCGGCTTCCATGGGGCGCAGACTCCTACACAAGGACACGAGACGATCAACGGTCGAAATCTAGCACAACCGCCGTGGACGGGGCGAGGGACACGAGACGAGACAGCTATGACGCCGGCGTATGCGCTTTCAAGCTGACGAGCAGAGCCGGAATCTCCTGCGTTGCCGCTGCCCACAGAATATCCGTATCGATATCGAAATAGGCATGAATCAACCGATTACGCATCCCGATCATGGCTTTCCAGGGAATATCCGAACAGGTTTGCCGGGTTTCGTCCGAAACCTTGCTCGCCGCTTCGCCAATGATCTCGATGGCACGCACCAGCGCAAACAACAGCATCCGGTCGCTATCCAGTTCGGAACGCCGACGTCCATCGACGAACCGACACACATCCTCAGCCGCCTCGATCATATGCAGAAAACGAACGCGATCCTTATCGTGCATATTGAACCTCAGCGGTTCGCAAGACCTCATCACGGAAATGGCGTGACAGATCGCCCGGCGTGCGCAAATCGACCGTGCATCCGCCGAGCATTTCCGACAACTCATCTTCCATTCCGGCTAGACCAAGCAAACCAGGAATATGCTTAGGATCGAACTCGACCAATAAATCGATATCGCTATCGGGTCGAGCCAGTCCAGTCAACTGCGAACCAAACAGCGACAAGCGACGGATGTAGTGCCGCTCGCAGAAATCGGCCAAGGCGTTTTCATCGACAGACAAAGCACAGTGCATGGAATTTCATCCGGTTGACGATCATCGTGCAAATCGGCATTGCGAGGACTGGCGAGGGCGTCGGGTTGATTCATGCTTGAAACCTAGCATCGGTCGGTCCGTGCTCAGGACTTGGTTTCGAGGTCGACCTGAAACGCGATCTCCGGCGTGCCGAGATAGAAGCGCGCGCCAGGTACCAGCGGATAACTCTGACCAGGCGGCAAACGCTGTCCGTCGCCCTCGGTTGTCATCAGAAAGACCCCATTGGTCGACCAGCAATCTTCCAGCACGAAGCCTTCCAGCCCGGTCCGGTACGTCACCAGAGCATGACGCTGGCTGATCGCCGTGCAGTGCGCCGGCAGCACCAGCCGCGCCAGCGCCGGATCGCGACCGATCGCCACCGGCCCCTGATCGAGCGGGATCGCCGCACCGGCATAGGGGCCGCTCAGACCACGCAGCACCGGACGCTGTACCTGTACCGAGGGCGATGGGTTCGGTTGGGGTCGCGCCGCCGGGCCGGATGCCCGTAAACCGCGACCACCCGCACGCGCGACCAGCCAACCGCCCCCGCCCAAAGCCGCGACCAACAGCAGAACCAGCATCGTCGCCAACCCCGGCTGACGCTGCCGGAACAGACCGACCGCCCCCAGCCGGCGCGTGCTGACCGCGTAGTCGAGTCCCAGACGATCGAGCAACGGCAGCAGTTCGTCGCTTGCCACCGCCCAGCCGAGCCCCTCACCCGTCGCCACACGCTGCACGGCGAGTCCGCGACCGTCCGCGCTCAGAATCGGCACGGCGGCCAATGCTTTCAGCGTATTGATACCGATCACCCGCCCGGCTACATCGAACAGCGGACCGCCCGAGTTGCCCGGATTGATGGCCGCGCTGACCTGGATCAGCCGCGCGCCGCGTGTGGAGTCGGCGGGCGGCGGCAGCAGGCGTCCGATCACGCCCTCGGCGGCGGCTTCCATTGGGCGCGATCTACTACAAAAGGACACGATACGATCGGCGTTCGAAATCTAGCACAGGAAGCCTGGACGAAGCATCCGGCCCAGCCTTGCGTCAAACCCGGAGATTCGCTGTAATAACTAAGTTATTACGCGAGGTTCACCATGCGCACGACTCTGAGAAAGATCGGCAATTCGCGCGGCGTCCTGATTCCGGCGGCCCTGCTGGCCGAATGCGGCATCCAGGACGAAATCGAGCTGCGACTCGAAGGCACGCGCCTCATCATCGAGCCGGCGCCGACGACGCGCGCCGGTTGGTTCGACGGCTACCGAGCTGAAGACGATCCGGATGCCTGGGCCGATCTGCCCGTCGAGGCCGATAGCGGAGACTGGCAGTGGTGAGCGAGCACCGACGGATTCAGCGCGGCGAGGTCTATTGGGTCAACCTCGACCCGACCATCGGAACCGAAATCCAGAAAACGCGCCCGGCGCTGGTCGTGTCGCCGGACGACATGAATGCCGCCCTGCCGCGCGTGATCGTCGCCCCGCTCACCTCGAAAGGACAACCGCTCGGCTGCCGGCCGGAAGTCGACTTCAATGGACGCCTCGCGCGAATCCGGCTCGATCAGATCCGTTGCGTCGACAAACGCCGACTGGCGGGAAAGTTGGGCGAGATCGACGCTGACCTATGGCACGACGTTCTGATGCGGATGCTGGATTGAAACCAATAACCTTGATCGCCGTTGAGGCTGGCGATGGCCTATGCTTGAGCCAAACGGTGCTTGATATCCGGCATCGGTCGGTGCAGAGATTCCTCATCATGCGCACGACCCTGAGATTAGACCGCGTCCAGGGGTTAGAATAGTCATCTGATCCGATCCCGGCGATCGACGCCCGATTCCTTAGTAACAGCTCCCCCGGATTCCACTGACTATGATTTCGCTCCTCGACTATGGCGCGGGCAACGTCCGCAGTCTGCGCAACGCCATCCACGCCCTCGGCTTCGAACTCACCGAGATCAAGCGCCCCGAGGACATTCTCAAAGCCGAGCGCCTGATCTTTCCCGGCGTCGGGGCCTTCGGCGCGGCCATGGAGCGGTTGCATCGTCTGGGCTATGTCGAGCCGCTCAAGGCGTATCTGGCCGCCGGCCGCCCCTATTTGGGGATCTGCATCGGATTGCAGGCGCTGTTCGAGGGCAGCGACGAATCGCCCGGCGTGGCCGGACTCGGGGTGATTCCCGGTCGCATCCGGCGTTTCGACGCGCCGGGGCTGTCGGTTCCGCACATGGGCTGGAATGATGTCCGGGTCGAGCGCGACTCGCCGCTGTTTGCCGGTTATGCCGGCGAAAAGCTCTATTTCGTCCATTCGTATCACGCCGAACCCCACGCCGAGAACGCCGACTGGCGTTTGGCAACGACCGATTACGGCACCCCGTTTCTGAGCGCCGTGCAGCGCGGCCGGGTCGGCGCAGTGCAGTTCCATCCCGAGAAGAGCGGCGCGGCCGGCCTGCGGCTGCTGCGTCACTTTCTGGCGGGCGAGGAGGGCGGTGTTCCGGCGGCGGGCCGGTCGGCATGCACCGAACCGACGCGCTTTGCCAAGCGCGTCATCGCCTGTCTGGATGTGCGTTCCAACGATGCCGGCGATCTGGTCGTCACCAAGGGCGATCAATACGATGTGCGCGAGTCCGGCGCGGTGCGCAATCTCGGCAAGCCGGTCGAACTGGCCGAGCGCTATTACGAGGAGGGCGCCGACGAAATCACCTTCCTCAATATCACCGGGTTCCGCGACTTCCCGCTCGCCGATCAGCCGATGCTGGAGGTGCTGAAACGCACGTCCGAGCGGGTGTTCGTGCCGCTGACCATCGGTGGCGGGATTCGCGCCTTCACCGACGACAGCGGTCGCGCCTATTCGGCCCTGGACGTCGCCGATGAGTATTTTCGCTCTGGCGCCGACAAGATCTCGATCGGCTCGGATGCGGTCGCGGCGGTCGAAGCCTATCTGGCGCGCGGCGGCGTGAAAGACGGCTCGACGGCCATCGAGCAGATCGCCGCCGTCTATGGCAATCAGGCGGTGGTCATCTCCATCGACCCGCGCCGCGTTTATGTCGACTCGCCCGAGGCCACGCGCCACGCGGTCGTGGAGACGGCCACGCCCGGACCCAATGGCGAGCGCTACGGCTGGTTCCAGTGCACCGTCAAGGGCGGACGCGAGGGGCGCGACGTCGACGTGGTCGAACTGGCGCGCGCCTGCGAGGCGCTGGGTGCCGGCGAGATCCTGCTCAATTCGATCGACCGCGACGGGACGGGCGCCGGCTTTGATCTGGAACTGATCGGCCAGGTCCGCGCGGCGGTGTCCATTCCGGTCATCGCCTCCAGCGGGGCCGGCTGTGTCGAGCATTTCGCCGAGGTTTTCGCCGCGACCGGGGTCGAGGCCGCGCTCGCCGCCGGCATCTTCCACCGCCGCGAGGTGCCGATCCAGGCCGTCAAGTCCTATCTGCGTGAGCAGGGGATCGAGATTCGGAGCTGATGGATATGGCGAGCCGCCACCTTTCGCTCGTGCTCGTGCTGATCTGGCTGTTATTGGTCGGCTGTGCGCCCATCGAGCCGACAGGTGGCGAAAATCCGGATCGCGAGACCCTGCTTGCGACGACCGCGTCCTGTCATCTGCTTCGCGTGGGTCAGACCAATGACGTAGCGGCCACGGATGCCACCGTCATCATCGCCGCCGATAAGTATCATCTATCGATCACGGCCATCGTCGAGCGCGCCAACCGCATGGTCAAGGACTATGAGCAGCGTCCGGCCGATCTCATCGCGCGCGCGATGGAATCCTGTAACCGGCTGTCTGAGTTGACGGGGACCGCGCCCGCGCTGGTGCGGTTCGAGTCCGATGGCACCCTACGCACCGCCTGGCTGCGGATCGATGGCGTGGAAATCACACCCGGATTCGCCCAACGCACCATCACCGAGCTGCGCCGGCGCAAGGCGATCGGGCTGGTCATCAACAGCCCGGGCGGCTCGGTCGACGAGGCCCGCAAGCTCGGGCGTTATCTACGCGCCAACGGCCTGCGTGCCGCTGTCGACGACTATTGCGCCTCGGCCTGTATCGATGTGCTGGCCGGCGGAGTCGAGCGTTACGCCACCCAGAGTGCGCGCATCGGTGTGCATCAGAGTCGGGTTCCACGCCGCTACAGCAGCCACGAGGGCGGTCAGCTTTATGTCGCCGATGCCTTTCTCTATCTGCGCGAGATGGGCGTCGATGCTGATGTCGCCATCGCCGCCGCCAGCGTCCCCAACAACCGCGTCCTGATCATCGAGCTCTCCGAGGCGCTTGCCGCGCGACTCATCACGGGTGTGATCGATGGGTTCGAGTGATCCTGCCTGTCGAGTTTCAATACTCACGATTTACATAATTAGTAATTTTAATAAATCATAATTCCGTAAACTTCCCCTCGTTCCATTCTGGCGGTCTCCGCGCGTCCTGCCTCCAACGAGCAGGAGCCTGACCACCAGACATCCGAATTCCGAGCTGGTAAGCGCCGTCCCCATCCTCGGCGTCGCGCTCCCCTGACTGTCTCTGCCGGATTAGCTGTCTATGGCAACCATCCTAACCGCCGTGGGTTTCATGGCCGCGCTCGGCCTGCTGCTCGCCCTGATGTTGGTCATCGCCAACAAACGGCTCTATGTGTTCGAAGATCCTCGGATCGATCAGGTCGAGGATCTGCTGCCCAAGGCCAACTGTGGCGCCTGTGGCGAGGCCGGCTGTCGCCCCTTCGCCGAGAAGCTGGTCAAGGGCGAGATCGACCCGGCGCGCTGCACGGTCAATGCCAAGTCGATGAACCAGATCATCGCCGACTTCCTGGGTGTTGAATTGAGTGCTCGCGAGCGCTGGGTGGCGCGGCTGGCCTGCGACGGCGGCGGCAATGTCGCCTACCTGCGGGCCAATTACAGCGGCCTGCCGTCCTGTCGTGCCGCCGCGCTGGTGGCCGGCGGCGGGCGCGGCTGCACCTGGGGCTGTCTGGGTTTCGGCGACTGCGAGGTGGTGTGCGATTTTAGCGCCATCACCATGAACCGCCAGGGCATCCCGGTCGTCATCGAAGACAAGTGCACCGCCTGCGGCGAGTGCGTCACCGTCTGCCCCAAAGATCTGTTCGAGCTGCATCCGGTCAGCCACCGGCTGTGGGTCGCCTGCAAGAACCTGGAGTTCGGCGATCAGGCCGAGCATCACTGCGAAGTCGCCTGCACCGCGTGCGGGCGCTGCGTCCAGGACTCACCCGAGGGCTTGATCCAACTCCAGGACAACCTCGCGGTGATCGATTATGCCAACAATGCACTGGCCTCCAAGGTCGCGATCGAGCGCTGTCCGACCGGCGCCATCGTCTGGCTGGAGGCCGATGGAACCGTCGTCAAGGGACGCGACGCGCGCAAGGTGCTGCGCAAGGGGACAAAGGGCGCCTTGCCGGCCGTCTGAGGCCGCGCGAGGTGGCGATGGCCCGCTCGCAAACCGCCGTCAGAGCGGTCGCGGCCGGGCGACTCGACATCGAATTGGTTGTGAGCCTCAGACCTGAGTCCGATGGCTCCCCTTAGAGAATCAACACAGAGAAGGCCCATGTTCGGAAAGAAAGACGAAAAGCAGTTCAAGTACCCTGGCACCCGTATGGCGATGGACGGTAACAGTGCCGTCATCATGTGCGAGCGCGAGGCCTCGGATGCCGCCGGTGCCTATCCGATCACGCCGTCCACCCAGATGGGCGAATACTGGGCCGAGGAAGTGGCCAATGGGCATCTCAATATCTCGGGTAATCCGCTGATTTTCGTCGAGCCGGAATCGGAGCACGCGGCCGCCGCCGTGACCGCCGGTATGTCGATGACCGGTCTGCGTGCGACGAATTTCTCGTCGGCGCAGGGCGTGGCCTTCATGCACGAGTCGCTCTACACAGCGGTCGGCAAGCGTCTGCCCTATGTGCTCAACATCGGCTCGCGCGCCATCACCAAGGCCAGTCTCAACGTCCACTGCGCCCATGACGACTATCACTGTATCGATGACACCGGCTTCTTCCAGGTCTTCGGCAAGAACGCTCAGGAAGCCGCTGACCTCAATTTGATCGCGCGCAAGATCGCCGAGCTGACCCTGACCCCGGCCGCCGTCGGTCAGGACGGCTTCCTCACCACGCACCTGATCGAGCCGCTCAACGTACCCGAGCGCGCCCTGGTCGAGGAGTTCTGCGGGTGTCCAGACGACATCATCGAGTGCCCGACCCCGGCCCAGCGTCTGGTCTATGGACCGACCCGCCGCCGCGTGCCCCTGGTATGGGATGTCGACAACCCGGTCAGCTCGGGCACGGTGCAGAACCAGGACGCCTACATGCAGGCGGTCGCGGCCCAGCGTCCCTATTTCTTCGACCACATCGGGCCGATCACCGATCAGGTGATGGCCGAATACTACGAGCTGACCGGCCGGCGCTATGCGCGGGCCGCGACCTATCGCTGCGAGGATGCCGAATATGTGATCCTGGGCCAGGGCAGCATGGTCGTCCAGGCCGAGGCCGTGGTCGACTATCTGCGCGAAACCCGCAAGCTCAAGATCGGAGTCATCAATCTGACCATGTTCCGGCCCTTCCCCGGTGAACTCATCGGCCGGATGCTGCAGGGCAAGAAGGGCGTGGCGATCCTGGAGCGCACCGACCAGCCGCTGGCCGAGGATCTGCCGATCATGTGCGAAGTGCGCGCGGCCCTGGCCAAGTGCATGGAGAACGGCATGGTCGGCAAGGGCGTGGAACTGCCCTATGCCCCCTATCCGACTTACAAGGCCGGCGACATGCCGCGGCTCTACTCGGGCTGCTATGGTCTGGGTTCGCGCGACCTCCAGCCCGAGGGGCTGATCGCCGCCGTCGAGAACATGATCCCCGGCGGTAGCGGTCGCACGTTCTTCTATCTCTCGATCGACTTCATGCGCGACGCGGCCGATCCCAAGGACGAGATCCGCCTTCAGCAGCTCAAGGACGCCTATCCGCGTATCGGCGAGCTGGCCCTGCGCGGCAGCGAGAACCCGAATCTGCTGCCCAAGGGCGCGGTGACGGTGCGGATGCACTCGGTCGGCGGCTGGGGCGCGGTGACCACCGGCAAGAACCTGGCGATGACGCTCTACGAGCTGCTGGGTTACGACATCCGCGCCAATCCCAAGTACGGCTCGGAGAAGAAGGGTCAGCCGACTACTTACTTCCTCTCGGCCGCGCCCGAGCCGATTCGCCTCAACTGCGAATACACCTATGTCGACGTGGTCCTGAGTCCGGACCCGAACGTCTTCACCCACTCCAACCCGCTTGCGGGTTTGCATCGCGGTGGCCGCTTCGTCATCCAGTCGAGTCTGGAGAGCGCCGAGCAGGTGTGGGCGAGCTTCCCTCCGGTCGCACGCAAGTTCATCGTCGATAACGAGATCCGCGTTTACTACATTGACGGCTTCAGGATCGCGCGTGAAGAGGCCTCCAACGCCGAGCTGCAATTCCGCATGCAGGGCAACGCCTTCCAGGGCGCCTTCTTCGCTGCCTCGCCGCTGATGGAGCGTTCCGGGCTGGATGAGACCGGTCTGTTCAACGCCATCGAGGAGCAGTTGCGTTCCAAGTTCGGCGCCAAGGGCGAGCGCGTGGTGCAGGACAACCTGCGCATCGTGCGCCGTGGCTTCGACGAGATCGTCGAGATCACCGATAAGCCGCTGGTGGCCGGCCAGCTCCTGACCCGCAAGGCCCCGAGCCTGCCGATCATGCTCAAGGCCCTGCCCGAGGGCGAGGGTCGGATCTCTGATGTGCACCGTTTCTGGGATCAGACTGGCGCCTTCTACGCCTCGGGTCGCGGCAGCGATAACCTCACCGATCCGCACATGGCCCTGTCGCTGATGCCGGCCTCAACCGGCGTCTATCGCGATATGACGCAAATCCGCTTCGAGTATCCGAAGTTCCTGCCCGAAAACTGTACCGCCTGCGGGAGCTGCTTCTCGATCTGTCCCGACAGCGCCATTCCGGGTCTGGTCAACACGATCTCGGACATCTTCGCCACGGCGATCGGCCGTGTCGAGCGCGGGATGCCGACCCAGTATCTGCGCCGCGAGACCCGCAACGTCGAGAAGCGTCTGCGCGAACTGGTCGAGACGGCGGGCGAGAGTGCCGACATGCGCACGCTCATGGATCAGGCCGTGCTCGAAACTCTGGCCGCTTTCAGCGGCGAGCCGGAGCAGAAGGCGATCGCCGAGAAGGAATTCGGGCTGATGATGGAAGCGCTCGGCGACACTCAGTTCGCCATCACCAAGCCCTACTGGACCAACCGCGAGAAGAAGCAGAAGGGCAGCGGCGGACTGTTCAGCCTCACCGTCAACCCCTACACCTGTAAGGGCTGTATGGAGTGTATCGAGGTCTGTAACGACGGCGCGCTCGTCGCCGAGCCGCAGACAGACGCCAGCATCAAACAAATGCAGGACCGCTGGGCCATGTGGCTGGATCTGCCGACCACCGATCCGGACTTCATCCGCATCGAGGATCTCGACGACAAGGTCGGCGCGCTCGAGACCCTGCTGCTCGACAAGACCAACTATCAGTCGATGGTCTCGGGCGACGGCTCCTGCATGGGCTGCGGCGAAAAGACCGCCGTCCATCTGTTCACGGCCACGGTCACGGCGCTGATGCAGTCGCGCGTCAAGAAGCACCTGGCCGAGATCGACGATCTGATCAACCGTCTGGAGACCCATATCCGGCTCAAGCTGGCCTCGGGCATGGATCTCTCCAACTCGGCGGCGATTGCCAAGGCGCTCGACAGCCACAAGGACGCGGATCTGACCCTGTCCGGACTCTCGGCTGAGCTGGTCGAGCAGGGCGCCCAGCCGGTCGATCCCGACTGGCTCAAGTGGGTCACGGGACTGCTGGCCAAGCTGCGTCATCTCAAGGCGCAGTACACCGACAAGCAGCCGCGCGCCAACATGGGCTTCGTCAACGCCACCGGCTGTACCTCGGTCTGGGGCGCAACCTTCCCTTACAACCCCTATCCCTTCCCCTGGTCGAACAACCTGTTCCAGGATTCGCCCTCGGTGGCCCTGGGTCTGTTCGAGGGCCACATGCGCAAGATGGGCGATGGCTTCAAGGCCATCCGTCAGGCGCGCCTGGAGCTGGACGGTAAATTCAACCCGGCCGATCCCAACTGCCATCTGAGCTATTTCGGCTGGAAGGACTTCAGCGACGAGGAGTGGCTGCTGTGCCCGCCGGTGGTCGCGGTCGGCGGCGACGGAGCCATGTACGACATCGGCTTCCAGAACCTGTCGCGTGCACTCATGTCCGGCACGCCGGTCAAGATCCTGGTGGTCGACACCCAGAGCTACTCCAACACCGGCGGTCAGTCCTGTACCTCGGGCTTCGTCGGCCAGGTTGCCGACATGGCGCCCTACGGCAAGCAGTGGAAGGGCAAGACCGAGATCCGCAAGGAAATGGGTCTGATCGGCATGGCGCATCGCTCGGCGTTCGTGCTCTCCAGCTCAGCCTCGCACCTGACGCATCTGTTGGAAGGCTACATCGATGGTCTGAACGCGCGCCGCCCGGCCCTGTTCAACATCTATACCTCCTGTCAGCCCGAGCACGGCATCGGCGACGACATGTCCAACAAGCATGGTCGCATGGCGGTCGAGTCGCGCGCCTATCCGTTGTTCCGCTTCGACCCGGACGCGGGCACCAGCCTGGAGGAGTGCTGCTCGATCGAAGGCAACCCGGACATCGATTCGGACTGGATCAGTTGGACGCTCAAGTACACCGATGAGCAGGGCAAGCCGGCCGAGATGGAGGTGCCCTTCACCTTCGTCGACTTCGCCATGATCGAGGGTCGTTTCCGCAAGCACTTCCGCAAAGCACCGCCTGAGACCTGGAACGACACCATGATCCCGGTGCACGAGTTCCTGGATCTAGACGAAGACGAGCGCGAGGGTCTGCATCCCTATGTCTGGGGCGTGGATGGCAAGAACCGTCTGATGCGTGTCCTGGTCGCCCAGGAGCTGATCCATAGCGGCGAGGAGCGGCTCGCCTATTGGACCCAGTTGCGCGGACTCTGCGGCGAGCTGAACAAGGTCGATGTCGAGGCCGTGCGCTACCAGGCCAAGGCCGAGATCGCTCAAAAGCTCACCACCAGCCTGCTGGCGCTGGCGGTCGGGGAGGGCGCTGGACTCGCTGGTCTGGCCGGCGCGGCGCCCGCGAACGGCGCGGGTCACGGCGGCAATGGCGTGGCTCACTCAGGCACCAACGGCTCGGGCAACGGTAGCGCCGAAGGCTGGGAGCCAGTCTGGGTCGAGACCCCCGAGTGCACCGCCTGCGACGAGTGCGTCCAGATCAACCCCAAGATCTTCAAGTACAACGGTGACAAGAAGATCGAGATCGTTGATCCCAAGGGCGGCGCCTACAAGGACATCGTCAAGGCCGCCGAGAAATGCGCCGCCGGCTGCATCCATCCGGGCCTGCCCTGGAATCCGGCCGAGGCAGGTGTCGACAAGCTCGTCAAGCGCGCCGAGAAGTATCAGTAGGAAGCGGTGAGGAACGAACTGCCTCGGTTGCGACTGAGGCGGTTCGCTGTGCTCACCACATCCTACAACGTCCTCCCTATTCAGGCGGTGAAGCGATGAAACACCATACAGCGGCACTGGATTCCAACTACGCGCCCGAAGCCGGGCACTCCAACCTGATGAAGCGGATCGGCCTGGGTTTCACGCGGCTTCTTCATGGCCACAAAACCTTCGATCACGGTATCTATCCGATCGAGCACAAGGAGCTGACGGCCGGCAAGCCGATCCGGCGGCTGCCCTTCGCCGACGAGCTGGTCATTCCCTTGCAGCAGCACAAGGGCCGCGCCTCGGTACCGATCGTCAAGGTCGGTCAGGAGGTCGTGCGCGGCGAGCCGATCGCGGTGGCCGATCATTTCGTTTCGGTGCCCATGCATGCGCCGGCGACCGGCGTGATCCGCGCCATCGGGTTGGCACCGACCGCCGATGGTCCGAAGACTCCGGCGATCTTCCTCAAGGTCTACCATGCCGCCAGCCAGCAGGTGCTCTATGACATGGAGCGCGAGCCGGAACGCATGAACGTCAAGGACATCATCCAGGCGGTCCAGGACGCGGGTCTGGTCGGACTCGGCGGTGGCGCTTTCCCGAGCCACGTCAAGATGCAGCCGCCGGCCGGGCGGGTGATCCATACGGTGCTGGTCAACGGCTGCGAGTGCGAGCCCTATCTGACCTGCGACCATCGCATCATGCTGGAGCAGACCGAGACCCTGATCCGTGGCATCCAGATCGCGCTGCGGGCCACACGCGCCGAGCGGGCCATCATCGGCGTCGAGGACAACAAGCTCGATGCCGTGAGCCATCTGCGCGCGCGCCTTCCCAAGCATCTGCCGATCACGGTCGAGGCGGTCCAGACCAAGTATCCGCAGGGTGCCGAGAAGATGCTCATCAGCGCCGTGCTCGATACCGAGGTGCCGGTGGGCGGACTGCCGGCGGATGTTGGCGTCGCGGTGTTCAACGTCGGCACCCTGGCCCAGATGGGCGAGCTGCTGCCGCAGGGGCGCGGCCTGATCGAGCGCGTGGTCACGGTCAGCGGGCCGGCGGTCAAGAATCCCGGTAATTTTCTGGTGCCGATCGGCACGCCGGTGCGTTTCCTGCTCGACCAGGTCGGACTCAAGGGCCCCTTGGGCCAGGTGATCCTGGGTGGTCCCATGATGGGTATGGCCGTATCCTCGCTCGATGTGCCGGTCACCAAGTCGGTCTCGGGTGTGGTGGCGCTGGAGCCGGAAGATCCGGCGCTGGCGCGACGTCAGGTCTATCCCTGCATCAAGTGCGGCGAGTGTCTCCAGGCCTGTCCGGTCTCGCTCAATCCCTCCATGCTCGGCGAGCTGGCGGTGGCGCGTGAATACGACGTCATGGCCGGGCAGTACAACCTCGATCAATGCTTCGAGTGCGGCTGCTGTGCCTTTGTCTGTCCGTCCAATATCCCGCTGACCCAGTATTTTCGCATCGCCAAGTCGATCAATCGCGATGCGCAGCAGCGGGATGAAGCCAAGCAACGGCCGCACTGAGCAACCACTGATTACTGAAGACTGATGACAAACCATGTCTAGAGGCATTGAAATCCGGACATCGCCCCATCTCAAACGGGTGGTGACGGTCGACAAGATCATGCGCACCGTGGTGCTGGCGCTGCTGCCGATCGCGGCCTTCGCCGTCTGGCAGTTCGGGCTGAGCGCGCTGCTGCTGCTCCTGACCACCACGGGCGTGGCCATCCTGACCGAAGCGTTCTTCGCCCGTGTCAGCGGCCGGGGCAACACGGTCTCGGACTGGTCGGTGGTCATCACCGGTCTGCTGCTGGGACTGACCCTGCCGCCCGGCTTCCCGTTGTGGATGGCCGCCGTGGCTGCCTTCGTCGGCGTGGCGCTGGGCAAGGCGCTGTTCGGCGGGCTGGGCTACAACGTCATGAATCCGGCCCTGGTCGGACGTGCCTTCGTGCAGGCGGCCTTTCCGGTGGCCATCACCACCTGGACCCCGGCCTTCGCGCCCGGTCGCTTCACCGAGATCATCCCCTCGACCCTGACGCCGCCCTTCATGCAGCCGATTCCGGTCGATGACTGGGTCGCGGGTCTGAATCTGGACGGCTGGAGCGGGGCCACGCCGCTGGCGATCCAGAAGTTCCAGCACATCGAAACGCCGCTCATGGATACCTTCAGCGGTATGATCGCCGGTTCCGCCGGCGAGACCTCGGCGATCCTGATCCTGATCTGCGGCCTGTGGCTGGCCTGGCAGCGGATGCTCGACTGGCGCATTCCGGTCAGCGTCATGGCCGGCGCGGTCCTGGTCGCGCTGCCGTTCTGGCTGCTCGATCCGAACATCTATCCAAGCCCCTGGTTCGTGCTCTGCTCGGGCGGACTGATGCTGGGCGCCTGGTTCATGGCCAGCGACATGGTAGCCTCGCCGGTAACGGCCAGCGGCGTGATCCTGTACGGACTCTTCATCGGCGCGCTGACGGTGGTGATCCGGCTGTTCGGCGGTCTGGTCGAGGGCATCATGTATGCCATCCTGCTGGCCAATGCACTCGGGCCGCTGATTTCGAGCTGGACCCAGCCGCGCGTTTACGGCTCCAAATAGAGTAGGGCGGACATGACGACCGAAGTACAGATTCAACCCCAGCCAGCGACCACGCCGGCCTGGGCCATGCTGCGCACCCTGGGCGGGATCGCGCTGCTCTCCGGGCTGCTGGTGGCGCTGGTCTACCAGTTCACCCTGCCCATCATCGCCGAGAATCAGCGTGTCCTGACCGAGAAAGCGGTGTTCCGCGTGCTGCCCGGCGCGGTGACTAAGCGCGATTTCGTCATCACACCCGAAGGCGGACTGGCGCCGGCGGAAGCGGGTGTGAGCGGTGAGCTGATCTATGGTGCCTATGACGCGGCTGGTCAGCTCCTGGGTCTGGCCATCACCGGCTCGGGTCCGGGCTATGCCGGGCCGGTCAGGGTCATGTTTGCCTATGATCCCGACTGTGACTGCCTCACCGGCAGCAAGGTGCTCCAGTCCAACGAGACGCCTGGATTCGGCGACAAGCTCGACTTCGACCCGGACTTCCTCGCCAACTTCAAGGCGCTCGATGCGCGTCTTAACGCTGAGGGTACGGCGCTCGCCAACGCCATCGTCACCGTCAAGCATGGCACCAAGAGCGAGCCCTGGCAGATCGACGCCATCACCGGCGCGACCATCTCCTCGAAGGCGATGGGTCGCGCAGCCGATGCCGCCGCACAACACGCGGTGCCGGCCATCGAGCGCGATCTGGCCGTGCTCGCCTCGCCACCGTCGCCCTGAACCGCGAGATCCCGAGTCATGTCTGAACTGCTCAATCCGCAAGAGAAACTCACCCCGGATACCTTCCTGCGCGGTCTGTGGGAAGAGAACCCGGTGTTCGTGATGCTGCTCGGACTCTGTCCGGTGCTGGCGGTCACGAGCACGACCCTGAACGCCCTGGCCATGGGACTGGCGACCACCTTCGTGCTGGTCTGCTCCAGTCTGCTGGTGTCGCTGCTGCGCCACTGGATCCCCAAACAGGTGCGCATCGCCAGCTACATCGTCATCATCGCCACCTTCGTCACCATCGTCGACTATGCCATCCAGGCCATCAGCCTGGAGCTGTACGCCGCGCTTGGCGCCTTCATCCAGCTCATCGTCGCCAACTGCGTGATTCTGGGCCGTGCCGAAGCCTATGCCTCCAAGCAGCGTCTGCACACGACGCTCGTCAACAGTCTCGGAATGGGCGCCGGCTTCACCCTGGCGCTGCTGGCGCTGGGTACGGTGCGCGAGATCCTGGGCAATGGCACCATTCTCGGCGTCTCGCTGTTCTCGCCGGACTTCCAGCCCTGGATCGTGATGATTCTGCCGCCGGGTGGCTTCTTTGTGCTCGGCGCCTGGCTGTTGCTGTTTAATTGGTTGCGTGAGAGCAAGGTCCGCCGCGCCGCGAAATTCACGGGAGCACCCGCCGATGCACGCTGAACCCTTGTCGCTGATCTTTCTCAATGCGGCTATCGTCAACAACTTTGTGCTGGCACTGTTTCTTGGCATCTGTCCCTTCCTCGGCGTCTCGGCCAAGAAGGAAACGGCCTGGAACATGGGGCTGGCGACGATGTTCGTGATGCTGGTCAGCTCAGCCGCCGCCTATGGCATCAACTGGCTGCTGACCCAGCTCGGGTTGGAGTTTCTGCGCCTGATCTGCTACATCGCCGTAATCGCCTCAGCGGTGCAACTGGTCGAGATGTTCGTCAAGAAAACCAGTCCGACGCTGTTTCGCTCGCTCGGCATCTTTCTGCCGCTCATCACCACCAACTGCGCCATCCTGGGTCTGGCGTTGTTCCAGACCACCAAGGAATACAATTTCGTGCAGAGTCTGGTCTATGCCCTAGGCGCGGGCGCCGGTTTCATCCTGGCGCTGATGCTGATGGCGGGTCTGCGCGAAAAGCTGGCGCTGGCCAAGGTGCCGAGCGTCAGTCAGGGCGCCGCCATGAGTCTGATGCTGGCCGGGTTGCTGTCGCTGGCCTTCATGGGTTTCGCCGGACTCGGAGGCGGGCATGGCTGAGGTTTTGCTTGCGCCCCTGGTCGTCTTCCTGGTGCTCGCCGGTTGGGTTGGCGTGCAGCAGCTCTATGCGCGCTTTCAGGCGCGCTATCCGCAACTCGGACCCTTTCGCGATTCGGGCGGTGGCTGCGCGTGCGGCAAGGGGCATTGCGCCTCCAAGAGCGCCGACTGAGGCGCTCAGATTTTCGCGATTCGCGTTTCTCTCGATCAATTCAATAACATCCTCGCGCGGCCAGCCAGCGGTCGCCAGAGTGAAGGAGTGTCTGGATGAGTCAAGACATCAAGTACATCGGCCCCACCGCGCCGGCGGCCATCAAGGCCAGCCAGCGCATCACGCCCGAGAGCACTGACGAGGTGCGTCATATCACGCTCGAAGTGCTCGACCCGGCTTTTCAGTTCGTCGAGGGCCAGAGCATCGGCGTGCTGGTGCCCGGACCGCACGCATTCGGCAACGCGATGCACGTGCGCCGCTACTCGATCGCCAATGCGCGCAACGTCCCGGTCGGCGGCGGAGTGCATCTGGACATCCTGGTGCGGCGCTGTTTCTATCTCGACGAGATCAGTGGCGAACGCTATCCGGGCGTAGCCTCCAACTATCTGTGCGATGCCAAGCCGGGCGACCGGATCACCATCAGTGGTCCCTATCTCAGCCCTTTCCGCATGCCGCTCGACAACCGCGCCAATCTGCTCATGATCGGTACGGGTACGGGTATTGCACCCTTCCGCGGCTTTGCGCAGCTTATCTATGAGCGTCGTGGTGACTGGAAGGGTCAGGTGCGGCTCTACTACGGCGGCCACAGCGGTCTGGATCTGATGTACGCCAACGACGAGACCAGCGATCTGGCGCACTACTATGATGAGAAGACCTTCCAGGCCTTCCGCGCCCTGGGCACCCGTCCGCTGATGAGTTCCTCGCAGGCGCTGGAGCAGGGCTTGACCGAGCACGCGGCTGAGGCCTGGCGTCTGATGCGCGAGCCGAATACGCATGTGTTCCTCTCGGGCTTGAGCAAGGTCACGCAGGCGTTCGATCGGGTCATGGCCAAGCAGGCCGGCTCCGAGGCCGAGTGGAAGCAGCTCAAGCAGGCGTTGATCGAGGATGGACGCTGGTCGGAGCTGATCTACGACTGATCGAATAGGCAGAGCGCGGCTGGATGCTCCTGCTTGGAGTTTCCGCCGCCCATGATCTTGTGCAATCGCACGCTCGACCGCATGATGGATCGCGCGCTTACCTGCCAACCCTGGAGTTCGTCGTGACCACCATTAGCGCCAATGAACTGAAAACGAAAGGCGTTGCCGCGATCGAGGCGGCTTTGGCCGGACAGTCGGAAGCCATGGTCTCGGTGCGTGGCCGGGATCGTTTCGTGGTCATGGATCTGGAGCATTACCACTACCTGCGTGAATGCGAGCTGGAAGCGGCACTGGCTCAGAGTCGAACGGACTTGGCGGCCGGGCGCTTCGCGGAAGGTACGGTCGAGGAACACATGCGGCGTATCGACTCGCTGCCGGACCCGGCGGAATGAGTTTTCGGCTGGTTTTCACTCAGCAGTACGAGCGGCGCGCCGCACGCTTCATCAAACGCCATCCTGAACTGCGCCAGCAATACCAGAAAACCTTGGAGTTGCTCGAGGCCAATCCCTTCCATCCCTCGCTGCGCTTGCATCCGCTCAAAGGCCGTTTGGCTGGCCTCCACTCGGTTTCGATCAACCTGTCATATCGCATCACGCTTGAGCTGTTGATCGAAAATGATCGAATCGTGCCGGTGAATGTGGGTGATCATGACGCTGTATACTGATTGATGCTCGTTGAGTCCTGACAGCACTCAGGCACTGGGTTGAGCGCCTAAGAACGCCCGCGCCGTCCCGGCATCGCGCTGGATCTGCGCCCGGAGCGCCTCGAACGACTCGAAACGCTGCTCGTCGCGCAGACGCAGCACCAGTTCGACTTCCAGATGCCGGCCGTAGATCACCTGGTCAAAGTCGAATAGATGCACCTCCAGCCGCGCGCTGGTCCCGCCGACCGTCGGGCGGGTGCCGATATTGGCCACGCCTGGCCAGGGTTCCGAACCCAGCCCATGCACGCGCACCGCATAGACTCCGCGCACCGGACTGACGCGCCGATGCAGCGCGATGTTGGCGGTCGGGAAGCCGATGGCACGACCGCGTTTGTCGCCATGCACCACGCGCCCTTCGAGACAATAGGGCCGGCCGAGCAGATGCTGCGTCTGCTCCAGGTCGCCGCGCGCCAGTGCCTCGCGCACCCGGGTGCTGCTGATACGCTCGGCGCCGTGGGTGATGGTGTGCAGATCCTCGACCGCGAATCCAGCCCCATGCGCTTCAGCCGCGCGACCCATGTCCCGCAACAGGGCAAAATCGCCCGCGCGTCCCTGGCCGAACCGAAAATCATCGCCGACCAGCAGAAAGCGCACGCCCAACCCCTCGATCAGCAGCCGCCGCACGAACTCCGGGGCCGACATCACGGCCAGACGCGGCCCGAACTCCAGCAGCATCACCCGCTCGATACCGCTCGCGCGCAGTGCCCCGAGCTTTTCGCGCAACCGTGTCAGACGCGCCGGCGCCGACTCGGGCGCAAAGACCTCCATCGGCTGTGGCTCGAAGGTAATCACAGTCGCCGGCAGTCCCAGCTCACGCCCGCGCGCCAGCAACCGCTGGAAGACCGCACGATGCCCCAGATGCACCCCGTCGAAGTTGCCGATGGTCGCGACACAGCCGCGATCGGCGGGGCGCAGATTGTGCAGGCCCCGGATCAGTCTCATTCTTCAGTCTGCGGAGCCAGCGGACGTCCGAAGACCTCCTGATACTTGTCTGCATAGGGTTCGAGCGTCTGATAGACATGCTCAGGCACCACGCGCGCCTCGAAGCGCGGAAACTTGCTGCGCACATAGTTCAGGTTGCGCAGCAGCTTCATCTCGATGATGGCGCGCGCGAACTCCAGGCCCTTCGAGCCCTTCTTGCGCTGCATGTAGGCGACCAGTTGGCGCACCAGGAACGGCGGCTTCTTGGCCCCCGGCGGCTGAGTCAGACGCGCGATGTAGTGCGGCATACCGCGCGTGCGGTCGCCGCTTGAGGTCAGCTCGCCGATCTCCAGCTCCGGGCGGATCAGCTCGAACAGCTCCTCGCCGATCTCGGTGCGCGCCAGCACCCACTGCCAGCCCAGCTCCGCGCCCATGTAGCCGACGGTCAGATCGGCGAGCGTATTCGGATAGTCGAAGCAGGACAGACAGGAGGACGGGAAGATCCCGTGCAGCTTGTCCATCGGAAAGTCGATGTAGTTGACGCGCTCCTTGTGGCCGTCCTCGTGGCGCATCCAGAGACTGAAGTCCTGCATGAACTCGTAGTGAACGATGGTCTGGGGCGAGCGCGAGACCTGGGTCAGGAAATATTCCAGATCCGGATAGGTGACATTGTCGCTACAGGGGATGCCGATCACATAGAGCTTCTCCAGCCCGAGTTCGGCCTCGACCGCGCGCAGCATGTGCACCTGACAGCTTGTACCTATGAAAGCCAGTCGCTTGATGCCCTGTTCGCGCACCTGATCGAGCAGACGCAGATTCGGCGACAGACAGGGCTTGTTGCCGGCGGTGGCCAGAACTTCGGCCGGCGTGCGTGCCAGCACCGGTTCGGACTTGAAGCGGGTGCCGGGCGCCGCGCCCGTGGTGATGACGGCCTCGACTGTCCCCTGTTCGAGCAGGCGCGCGCCGAGCGAGGTGACGATGCCGCTCCACTGCGCCTGGGGATTGGGTTGGCGCATCCGGGCGGCGTACTGGGTGCGATGGATGCCGAAACGCCGCTCGTCGTCGGGCCGGCGTCCGCGACCGTGCAGGCGCTGCTCGATCTCGGCGGTCTGGTTGTGCACGAAGATACAGGCCGAGGACATCCGCCCCTTGAGCGCGCTGTCGCACAGCCCGCAGTCGCTACAGAGCTTGGGCCGGCCCTTGAGCCGCTCGTCGCTGCTCAGGAGCGAGATGGTGTCGAGTCCCTTGGAGGGGCCGGTGTCCTGGGGGTCGAGCACGGCGTCGTTCATGCGGCGGCCTCGATGGCGCGTGCGGTGCGCGGGCTGGCAGTGGTGGCGAAGATCATCTTTTGTTGTCCTCCTGCGGGTGGATCTGTGCTCGGATCGGGCCGAGCGGGGCGCTATATTACGGGATAAGCACGCTCGGCGCGTCACTGTGCAAACAGCCGCAGCCGGTGCGTCAGGCTGCCTTCGCTCTGCCGACGCTGACCCGGACTTGGATTTCCTCCCAAGGGACGAAGATCTTGCCGGCCGCATCCTTCTCGATGAGACCCAGGTCCAGCAGCTTGGTCACATCCGAATGCACGTTGCTGTAGTTGCGTCCCACCTGTTTGGCCAGTGCATGGATCGAAACCGGCCCCAGCCCCTTGAGGGCTTCGAGCAGCGCCATGCGCGCGGCCGTCAGCTCGCCGAAGAGTTGGGCCGCACTGCTGAAGCCGAGATAGTAGTCGGCCTCTGGAACCGTTTCGCCCGCATCGACCAGGCGCGCTACCTCCAGCGCCTTGGCGAAGTAATCACCGGCGGCGGATGTTTCCACGATCGCTTTAGACATAGTTCTCTCCTGCCAAACGGCGCACATCCTCGCGAAAGTCCTCGATCAGACCGAGCAGGCTCTTGAAGTGATACGGGGTCTCGGTCTCGCCTTCGTGGCGATGATCGCCCTTGCCGCGCTCGTTATCGTAGCGCACCAGGCATCGGTCATGGCGACCGCAATAGAGCCGATATTTGAGACCGTGCGGACGTTCCGCCGAGGGTTGCGGAAGACGCCAGACGACCATCTGCACCACAGCGCCATCCGGCCAAACGTCCTTCGTACTCAGAATCATCTGTGCTTGCATTGTTGCATCCTAGGCAATAACCCGAAGCCGAGCAATCCAAGATTTGCATCATGGAACTTGACCTTGCCTAGCCATGGGCGCTAGGGTCGCGAGTTCGATTTTCGCGCCCGCGCCTGAACGCGCTCGATTCGGGTGCCTGCGCTCGACAGACACTGTACGCCCATTTCGACACACTAGAACTAGGTTCGCCGCGTATGCCCATCCCTTTTCCCTTTTCCGCCGTCGTCGCCCAGGAGGAGATGAAACGCTCCCTGCTGATGGCGGCCATCGATCCCTCCATTGGCGGCGTGCTCGTCTTCGGTGACCGTGGCACGGGTAAGTCCACCGCCATTCGCGGACTGGCCGCCCTGCTGCCGAAGATGCGTGCCGCCGATTGCACCTATCACTGCGACCCCGAGGCCAGCGACGACTATCTGTGCGAAGAGTGCCGCACCAAGAAAGCCAAGGGCACCAACATCAAGGGCCATCAGGTGCAGGTGCCGGTGGTCGATCTGCCGCTCGGCGCCACCGAGGACCGCGTCATCGGCGCGCTCGATCTGGAACGCGCCCTGACCAAGGGCGAAAAAGCCTTCGAGCCAGGCCTGCTGGCACGCGCCCATCGCGGCTTCCTCTATATCGATGAGGTCAATCTGCTCGAAGACCATCTGGTCGACTCGCTGCTGGACGTGGCCGCGTCCGGTCAGAATCTGGTCGAACGCGAGGGGCTGAGCGTGCGCCATCCGGCGCGCTTCGTGCTCGTCGGCTCGGGCAACCCGGAAGAGGGCGAACTGCGTCCGCAGTTGCAGGACCGCTTTGGTCTCTCGGTCGAGGTCAAGACCCCGACCGATCTGCCCACGCGCATGAAAGTCGTGCGTCTGCGCGATGAGTTCGAGCGCGACCCCAATGCCTTCGTCGAGAAGTGGAAGAACAAAGACGCCAAGGTCAGCCGCCAGATCCAGAAGGCCAAGAAGCTGCTGCCCGAGGTCGAGGTGCCGGACCGCACGCTCGAAGAGACGGCCAAGCTCTGCATCAAGCTCGGCACCGACGGTCTGCGCGGCGAGCTGACCGTGATCCGCTCGGCGCGCGCGCTCGCCGCACTCCAGGGCGACAAGACCGTCACCGTCGATCATGTCAAGACCATCGCTGTCTCGGCGCTGCGCCATCGTCTGCGCCGCGATCCGCTCGATGAGTCCGGCTCGACCAGCCGTGTCGAGCGCGCGATCAAGGAGCTCTTTGGCGAATGAGCACTCCCGGCCCGAATCCCGCTGTCGCGGACGGCGGCACACCGGCCCCGCTTCAGGCGGGTCCGGGCCCCTCGCCCTGGGACGACGCCGTACTGGCGGCGGTCCTGATGACGATCGATCCGGTCGGTACCGGCGGTGTGGCGCTGCGTGCGCTGCCCGGTCCGGTGCGCGATCAGTGGCTGTCGATCATGCGCGACCTCCAGCCCGAAGGCACGCCGATGCGGCGCATTCCGCTGCATGTGGCCGACGGGCGATTGCTCGGCGGACTGGATCTGGCCGCCACGCTCAACGCCGGGCGTCCGGTGGCTGAGAAGGGCCTGCTGGTCGAGGCTGACGGTGGTGTCATCGAGCTGTCGATGGCCGAGCGCATCGCGCCCGGTACCGCCGCGCGGCTCAACATGGCCTTCGACTCGGGCGAGGTCGTCCTGGAGCGTGATGGACTGGCCCTGCGCACGCCCTCGCGCTTCGCCGTGGTCGCGCTCGATGAGGGCGTAGGCGAGGACGAGGGGCTGCTCAATGCGCTGCTCGACCGGCTGGCCTTCCATCTGGACTTGAATTATCTCCGCTACGATCAGGCCATCGCCTGTGACTATGATGTCGAGGACGTGGTCGCTGCCCGGCCGCGTCTGTCTCAGGTCACGATCAGCGATGCGCAGGTCGAGACGCTGTGCAATATCGCACTTGCGCTCGGCATCCCCTCGCTGCGCGCCTCGATCTTCGCCAGCCGGGTCGCCTGCGCCCATGCCGCGCTCGAAGAACGCACCGAGGTGACCGACGAGGATCTGGCGATCGCCGGTCGCCTGGTGCTGGCCCCGCGCGCCACCCAGCTCCCGCCGATGGAGCCGCCGCCGGACGCCGAACCGCCGCCGCCCGAACCGGAGGAACCGAACCAGGACGAGGAGCAGTCCAACCAGGAGCCGCAGGAACCCCAGGAGCTTCAGGACAAGATCCTGGAGGCGACTCAGGCGGCGATCCCGGCTGGTCTGCTGGCTCAGCTCCAGATGGGCAAGCTGCGCCGCTCGCGCGCCCGTGCTACGGGCAAGGCCGGTGCGGTTCAGAATGCGCCCTCGCGCGGACGCCCCGCCGGGGTGCTGCGCGGCGAGCCGCGTGCCGGACAGCGTCTGAACGTGATCGAGACCCTGCGCGCCGCCGCGCCCTGGCAGCGCATCCGCCGCGAGGAACGTGCGCGCGCCGGCAAGCCGTCCAACCGGCTCGAAATCCGCCAGGACGACTTCCGCATCACGCGCTTCAAGCACAAGTCCGAGAGCACCACGGTCTTTGTGGTCGATGCCTCCGGCTCTTCGGCCCTGCACCGTCTGGCTGAGGCCAAGGGCGCGGTCGAGCTGCTGCTGGCCGACTGCTATGTGCGGCGCGATCAGGTGGCGCTGGTGGCGTTCCGCGGGCAGGGCGCCGAGGTGCTGCTGCCGCCGACCCGCTCGCTGGTGCGCGCCAAGCGCAGTCTGGCTGGATTGCCGGGTGGTGGCGGCACGCCGCTGGCCTCGGGCATCGATCTGGGGATGATGATGGCCGATGGCGTACAGCGGCGCGGCGGCACCCCGGTGCTGATCATCATGACCGACGGTCGGGCCAATGTCGCGCGCGACGGCACAGGCGGGCGCACGCGCGCCAACGAAGAGGCGCTGGCCGCCGCGCGTATGGTGCGTTCGCTGGAGATCGCCGCCTTGGTGATCGATACCTCGCCGCGTCCGCAGCCGCAGGGGCGTGAACTGGCCAGGGAAATGGGCGCGGTCTATCTGCCGCTGCCGCATGCCGACGCCAACGCGCTCAATCAGGCGGTGCGGGCGACAGCGGGTTGACCGCGCGTTCGCACGGCTTGTCACGCCGGCTGGAATGACGCAGAATGACAGCCGCTCGTCCTTCGCCTCGCGGGGGCGAGCGACTGTCGATACCGATCATGGGGCTGTAGCTCAGCTGGGAGAGCGCCGCGTTCGCAATGCGGAGGTCAGGGGTTCGATCCCCCTCAGCTCCACCAATCAAAACAAACCCTTACCGCCCAGACCGTTCAACCTTCCTCAAGTCCGCGTGACTCAAACCTGACTCATGTGTCACGCATTCCATCTCGCCGACAATGCTTCGGCTTGGGCCAGTACCGTCTGAACAGCGGCGTCCTGCAAGTCCGGCGGATAGCCATAGCGGCGCAGGATCCGCTTGACCAGCACCCGCATCTTGGCACGGGCACTGGAACGATGCGCCCAATCCACCGTGATGTTGCGCTGTAAGTCGTTCAGCAGTTCATGGGCGATAACCTTGAGCTGATCGTTGCCCATGACTTCAACCGCGCTCTGGTTCTCGGCCAGCGCATCATAGAAGGCGATCTCGTCTTCGGACAGCCCTTCGTCCTGGCCGCGCGCCTTGGCGGCGCGGATCTCATGGGCCAGTTCGATGAGTTCCTGAAGGATCTCGACGGTGCTGATGGCGTTGGTGTGGTAGCGGGCGATGGCCGCCTCCAGACGCTCGGAGAACTGCCGGGCCTGGACGACGTTGGTGCGGGTGCGTGAGCGCACTTCGTCGTTGAGCAGCTTGCGCAGAGCTTCCAGGGCCAAATTCTTCTGCGGCATCTGGGCGACTTCGGCCAGAAAGTCATCCGACAGGATCGAGATGTCCGGCGTGCTCAGGCCGGCGGCGGCGAGAATGTCGACGATCTCGGTCGAGACCACGGCGCGGTCGATGATCTGGGCGATGGCCCAATCACGCTCCGACTTCGACGGGCCGCTGGTCGTGCCGGTCTTGATCAGGGCCGCGCGCAGCGTCTGGAAGAAGCCCACGGCCTCGCGGATCTCGCGTGCGTAGTCACTCGCCGACGCCAGCGCGAACGCCTTGGACAGAGCCAGCGTGGCATCCTGAAACCGCCGATGGGCGCGCTTCTGCGCCTCGGGCGTCTTCTCGCGGGCGGCTGCTTCCTGCTGACGGGCCAGAATCCATTCGATGGCCTCGGCCATGGTCGCCAGCCGCGCCTGGGGTGTCCCGGTCAGTCCCTGCTGATAGTCGAAGCCGTGGAACATGGCGTCCACCACCTCGAAGGCTTCTTGCAGGGCCGCAACCGCCTCGGCCTCGTCGACCCCGGTCTGACGCTGATCGGCGGCGGAATACTCGGCCAGCGCCCGCTTGAGGTTCTGGGCGATGCCGATGTAGTCGACCACCAGCCCGGCGGGCTTGTCGCGAAAGACGCGATTGACGCGCGCGATGGCCTGCATCAACCCATGTCCGCGCATGGGCTTGTCGACGTAGAGGGTGTGCATGGAGGGCGCATCGAAGCCGGTCAGCCACATATCCCGCACGATCACCAGTTGCAACGAATCGTTCGGGTCTTTGGCGCGCTTGGCGAGCAGATCGCGCCGGGCCTTGGCGCCGATGTGCGGTTGCCATTCCTGGGGATCGGCCGCCGAGCCGGTCATGACGATCTTGATCCGTCCAGCCGCGTCGTCGTCGGAATGCCAGTCCGGGCGCAAAGCGACGATGGCGTCATAGAGGGCGACACAGATGCGCCGGCTCATGCAGACCACCATCGCCTTGCCCTCCAGGGCGGCGACGCGATCCTCGAAGTGCCGCACCAGATCCTCGGCGACCATCGCCAGCCGTTCCTTGGCGCCGACCAGGGCCTCGATGGTCGACCACTGGCGCTTGATCCGCTCCTGTTCGCTCTCAGCCTCGTCTTCGGTCAGTTCGGCGATCTCGTCATCGATGGTCGGCTTGGCCGCTTCCGGCAGCTCAATGCGGGCCAGACGGCTTTCGTAGTAGATGGGCACCGTCGCGCCGTCCTCGACCGCGCGGCTGATGTCGTAGACATCGATGTAATCGCCGAACACCTGCCGGGTGTTGACGTCGGCGCTGTCGATGGGCGTGCCGGTGAAGCCGACGAAGGCCGCATTGGGCAGGGCATCGCGCAGATACTTGGCGAAGCCGTAGCTGATCTCGCCGGTCTTGCTGTCCACCTTGGCCTTGAAGCCGTATTGGCTGCGGTGGGCCTCGTCGACGATCACGATCACGTTGCGCCGGTCGGTCAGCACCGGATAGGCGGACTCCCCCGCCGGCGGCGAGAACTTTTGCAGAGTGGTGAAGATCACCCCGCCCGAGGCGCGGTTGAGTTGGGTGCGCAGATCCTCGCGGCTCTCGACCTGGATCGGGGTCTGACGGATCAGATCGGCGCACAGGGCGAAGGTGGCGAACAACTGATCATCGAGGTCGTTGCGGTCGGTGATGACCAGGATGGTCGGGTTGGCCAGTTCGGGACAGCGCACCAGTTGCCCGACGTAGAAGGCCATCAACAGGCTCTTGCCCGAGCCTTGGGTGTGCCAGATGACGCCGATGCGGCGGTCGCCGGGTCGGTAGTCGCGCACGCTGGCCAGACCGTAATCTTCGGGATCCTCGCGCAGCGTCTCCGGCCTGGCTTCACGCATGGCCAAGGCCCGCAGGGTCGAATGCAGGGCGCGGCGCACGGCGTGGAACTGATGGTAGCCGGCGAGGATCTTGAAGAGTCCGTTGCCGGTGTTGCCGAAGACGGTGAAATCGCGCAGCAGCGCCAGGAAACGCGCGCGCTCGAAGGCGCCGATGACGAGAACGCTCTGCTCGGCTTCGCCTTTGGGCGCAATGGTCCGCCCGTCGGTCGTGCGCCACGGCATGAAGCGCTCCAAGTTGGCCGTGAGCGAGCCGATCCGCGCCGTCAGTCCATCGGAGATCACCAGTGCCGCGTTGGTGCGAAACAGCGACGGGATCTGGGCCTTGTAGGTCTGGAGTTGGTTGAAGGCCCCCGCCATCGTCGCCTGCTCGCCGCCGGGGTTCTTGAGCTCGAACACGGCCACGGGCAAGCCGTTGAGGAACAGCACCACGTCGGGGCGGCGGTTGACCCCATTTTCAACCACGGTGAACTGACCCACGGCCAGCCAGTCGTTGGCGTCGGGATCGTCGAAATCGATCAGGCGCACGGTATCGCCGCGCAGGGTGCCATCCTCGGCATAGAACTCGACCGGCACGCCCTCGACCAGAAGCCGATGCAGGCGGCGGTTTTCCTCGATCAGCGCGGGCGAGACCGTGGCAATGATCTGTTTCAGGGCATCGGCGCGGGCCTCGCTGGGAATCCCCGGATTCAAGCGCTCGATGGCCGCTTGCAGCCGTCCGACCAGCAACACATCTGAAAACGCCTCACGCTCCGCCGCGCTTCCGTCCGGGCCGATCACGGCATCGGTGGTGCACCGATAACCCAAGCCCGCCAGTTGCTCCAGCAACAGCCCCTCAATATCCGCTTCCGAGATAAACGTCATCCTTTGCTCCGTGTCGTGATGGCCGCCGGTGCACACCGCCCCAAGCTCACGGGCCGGCTTGCGCGACCGAATCAATACATCCGCTCGGCCTCAGTCGGTCGCGTTCGCGTCGTCGTCTTCCTCGGCGCCGATGTTCAACAGTTCCGCCGCCAACGCTGGCCGATGCGTTCCAGATCGCCGCGCACTAAGACCGGCAGTTGCCGATCGTGCGCCTGCACCGCCTGACTGTAATTGGCTTGGTCCAGAGTCGCCCTGACCGACTGGATCTTGCCATCGACCAAGGCTTTGAGCGTCACCAAGCCCTCGATCTCGTCCTGCTCGCGCTTGAGTTGAGACACGGTGCCAAACAGCTCCACGTCTGGGCGCGAGAGCGTGTCGCGAAAATTCCGCGCCGCTTCTTTCAGGATCGCCGCCTCACTCGACGAGAACCGCACGCGCCGATACGTCTCGGCTCCCGGTCGGGTCCGTGCCCAGGTGACGCCGATTTCCAGGCCGTCCGCGTAGTCCGCCAAGCGGGCCACGGCCTCGCACAAATTGGCGCTAACCCCGACCTTGACGGCGCGCTCGAAAGCCGCCATTCCGGTTCCGGTCGTGGCCTGTTCCGTGGCCTCACGGCACGCCTCCAGCGCCTCCATCAAGCGCCGTGTGACCTTGCGCTCATAGGGTTCGTCGTCGAAGGGTAGCCAGACCGGGTCAAGCGACGCTTGCAACAGGGGCGGGACGGGAGCCAGGAGGCGCACCACAAAGCTGCCGTGCTCAGTTTGGCCCAAGCGCACCTGCTGCAAATACTCGTTGGCCTCCTTATTTTGGACTTTGGACAAAGTATCTTACCAGCTGGCAAAAATCGTTCGCTCACATACAGTTGGAGTAGACAAGTCCTCT
>NZ_WNKT01000046.1 GCF_009720725.1 Allochromatium palmeri | reverse complement strand
CAGACGGATGACCATGGTGACTTTAGACCTGCTCGTGTTCAGTGTGGACGCGACGGGCGGCTCTCAAACTCCTCGACAAGCCGCTGGAGAACCTCGCGGGCGAGGAACAAAGGGTAACTCCTTCGCGGTACATAATCACACGGGACGCAACACCTATGATAGAGTTTTGTCGTAGGTCAACAATAAAACCAAGCATTTCAGTAAAAAATTTGAAGAGAACCATGGAGTATAAGATGCTGAAAATGACTTCTCAAATCTTGTTTGTAAGTGGTGTGTTTGTTTTTTCGTCTATCAGCCAAGCCGGATTGCGTGATTGGATTTATGAACCAAGTTACGAAATACAAAAAGAATATATTCAACCAATATCTGATAAAGATCAGTTATGTTCTGCAAAATGCGAAATAGAGCTACTAAATTGCAATGCCACTAATGAAGCAAGAGCTTCTAGTTGTAGTGATGGTTCAGATTTTGCAGCCGGATTAGGAAATACACAAACGAGTTCTGATGTTATGTCTGTTGCAATCGGTGCTGCTATTTTAGCTGTTGCAGCATTAACCCTTGAAGACTGTTTTGGTATAGAAGACTGTTTAAGCGGTTATGAATCTTGTTTTACTGAATGTGGTGGCACTATAAAAGAAGAAGAAGTTTGTATTAGCAATTGCGAAATAGACGAGGTTCTAAAGTCTTTTAAAAAAATTGGAACTGAAGAGAAATTGGTAATTAGTCACATTAAAAAATATTTAGAAGGTCAAAGTGGTGTTCATATTGCTCCCGATATATCGCCAAATAAAATCGATGGTTTTCTGAAAAAAACTGGCGATATCCTTAAAAAAGAAGACATACCCCTTGCTTTAATAGATAACACTATTTTTGGCGGTGCCTCTGAGGGGTTTTCAATATTTAAAGATTATTTTATATACAAAAAATCTTTTAGTGATCCTGTGAAAATTTATTATAGCTCAATAAGAAATGAAGTAGTTCAAAAGTTAAAAGAAACAAAAAAAGGCAAAAAACTTGAGCCTTATTTGCTGGTAAATAATCATGAAATGTTTGTTTTTTCAGAAATTGCATATAGGTTTTCTCAATTTTTAAATCATATGCGAGCAATTAAAACATCTCCTAATCAAGCTGTTTCAGATTCTGAAATTATAAATCCATGGGATTAAATAAAAACCAGAGTCGATAATGCAGACGTATTCACGTATTTTGGGTGTTCTCGCACTGACTATTCTCAGTGGCTCGATTTCAGCGAAATGCCTGCCAAAACCGGACGCCAACCCAGAATGTCGATACCCAGCCGGGGACTCCTGGTGTGCTGAAAAAGATCGGGCCAATCCCTACGCTTACTCGGATCAATGTTTGGCGGCGGCTTCAAGTGCAACTGCAACCGATGTCCAAACGATCCGCTTTTGGAATACGAACAAGCTGTATGCCAACCAAGGTATATGCGTAGCGACATTCTTTTTCGATAGCGGACTGCAAGTGATCGAAAACCTGCAAGTATCATTTGCAGCCATGAACCCTTCGGGCGAGCAGGTTGCAACCGAAACCCTGAAGATCGCCAGTTTCGGGAATAATTCCGCAAGTCGCTACGCCGATGCACTCGCTGAAAGTGAGCATTTTTGCGATGATGATCTGACGATTGTTGTCGATCAGGCTACGGCGATCATCGACGGTCGAAAAGTCGATCTGTTAGCCCAAAAGGTACTGGTTGCTGAAGCATTCAAACCATTCAGGATTCTCATGTCTCCGGAGTCTACAACGAAAACCAAACCTTCAGCGTCCGTCATCGAAGGCCGCATTGAAAGCTACATTTGCGGTGATAACTGCTATCTGACCATCGCCGATGCGCAAGGATACATTCATACAGGGTTGTGCGTTTCTGAGACGCTGTGTAGCGACTGGAACGAAGCCGGAGACATGCCCGCTTCATTCAAGGGTAAAGCGGTTAAGGTTTCGGTTGGCTGGGGTGAGCAGACCGACGGCGAAGGTAACGTTATGGGCATGATGGAGACGTTTGAACGCATTGAATTAATGCAATAACCTGAAAAAATCTATCAATCTTGTAAGCAAAAAAATCCTGATGGCGCAAAGCCATCAGGAAAGATATGAAACAGTGATTATTTTAATTATCGCTAACCTGAAATATCGAATTCGATTTTGAACGGTTCGCGATACGAACACAACGTGATCAGCGTTTCTCCAGTCGCTGTTAAGATACGGATCATCGAAGAAAACGAAGGAATGTCGGATTCCTTGTCAGGCATTTGATCCTCGCAAACATTGTAGATTTTGACATGCTCGACGTTATCGATATTGATACGATGGGCCATCTCTGCATCTCCGGTAGATTTGATGAAAACTGCACTATTCATCTGTATATCTACGATACCGAAAACGAAGAAGCTCAGTGTATTAGACGTGGCAGGGTAGCTTAAACTTCAACCGGAGTCGCAAGGCCCTTTTTTTATGCCTGCTCGATCAATCGAGTTTGACAAGCCGGTTTCAAATCCGTAAAGTCTAGCCAGCCATTCATGCCCTCCAAGGCTATTCGAGCCTTGCATCATCGGGCCGTGCGTTACCCTGCAACTCGACTATGAGCAAAATGCTTAGGGGTTGCTGTGTCTTTAACACACGGTTACGGTGAATATCGATGAAGAGTTTTCCTCTTGCTCCTCTTCCATCAACGCAGTTCCATGTCACGGCTCACTACCAGCTTCCGGGCTATAAAGAAGCCAAGCATAACGTGACGCTTATCGCCTCAAAACCGGATCGTGCGGCTGTTGAGGCCGTCTTACAGGGGCATCTGCCCGCGTTCTATATACGCTACAATCCCATTTACTGGTCTTCAGATCTATTTTCAGGATGTCCATGGCCTGAAGTAATCGAATCTAATCAGCATTCTATGCTGCTTGGGTTTGGTGACGAAGATAGTTCACGTCTTCTGGAGCTGAGTATCCATCAAGTACCCTGACGCCTGATCGGGTATTGCAATCTGCAACTAAAAAAACGTGCCCCGTAACAGGGCACGTCACGTTACAGTTCGGTTATCGACGATACACCCATCTCCAGGGCATCAATACCATTCCACTCAAACCGATCGCCAACCACAGCCAGCGATCCGGTATCCGCGTCAGGAGTTTGATCCATTCGCTCTGATACAGCGTCTTTGCACCCCGACTGGCAAATTTAGTCACTGTGACGAACCGTACTGCACCACTCCGTTCCAGTACCTCCAGCCCTTTCGGACCATACCAACTCGCGCGCTTCAGTATGTCGGTCGAAATCGATGGATCTCGACTGAGTTTCACGACCGATTCCCCGCCCAAACGCCACACCATGCCGCTATCGGCTCCAAAACGCGCACTAAAATTCGCCATGCGCTTCAGTGACCCGGCATCGGTCGTCTGCCCAAGCAGATACAGACCAGAGTGACCCGAGCGATCGAGCAGACGCTGAACATCGCCCAGCAGATCCGAGAGGCCATCGAGCGAGCGACTACGCCAAGCTTTGTCAGCGCCCTCGACCAGGGCGCGGCTCAACCATTTGGGTAAGTATCGCAGTTTGTGAGCGCCCTTTAGAACTCCGACCGTGGCCTTGACCGGCGTTGCGGTACCGAAAGTCGCTACCTGGAGACCGGTTGCAACCAGCCCAATTGTCGATAGTGCAACGATTACCGGATCGACTTCTTCATCCTGATTCCAGTTCCAGGCTTGCCAAGAAAGATCGCGAATATCGCCGATTACCAGGAAATTCGTCACCAATCCCGTCATTTGGCCAATCGTTTCATCTGACGTACCTCGAACCAGCCCTTCCTGGATATGTTTCAACTGATACTCTGGACTTTCGCGAATCGTATCGATCTCGGTTGCGAGAGCTTGCACAACTGTTTGATCGACGAACGGACTGTTCTCGAAATACTTCAGATACTCCGCCGCGTCTGCATAACGCTGTTCGGCCATTAGCTGTCGAACTTCAGGAATCGGATCAATCGGCGTTAAGGCCAGGATCTCAAGAGCCGAATGTTGCCAGAGTATCAATCCCGAGAGGGTTATTACCACGAATGCGATCAGTTTCATAAACATGACACATCACCTCAAAAATAACTGAGTAGTCCCACAAGGGAACTACTCAGCGAATCAGCGGATTGAGTTGCAAAACTACAGCAAACCCCGTTCGGCGAACGATACGCTCTCGATGTCGCCAATGACGATATGATCAAGTACGCGGACATCGATCATTGAAAGCGCGTTTTTGAGCGTTTGCGTGAGACGCAGATCAGACTGACTCGGCTCCGCAACTCCGGATGGATGGTTATGCGCAAAGATCACAGCCGCCGCATTGGTTTCGATCACCCGGCGAACGATTTCACGGGGATGGACATTGGCACCATCAATAGTTCCGCGAAACATTTCCTCGTAGCAGATCACACGATGGCGGTTGTCGAGGAACAGTACCGAAAACACCTCATACTCAAGCGCATAAAGCCGAAGCTTAAGATATGCCCTTGTCGCATCCGGGGATGTCATTACATCGCTTTTCACCAGATACTGTTTTTCGAGGCAGCGAATCGCTTGATTGATTAGCGACTGGTCTTCGTCAGTCAACTGCAACAGGCGTTTTGGATCATGTGGTAGCAACCGAAAGCGTGTTTGACGTTTCATGATTGCATACCTCAAGCCGCCAAACGTTTCCACTCGTTAGATTCGAGCAAACGTTGCACGCGCAATTCTCGGTTTAACCGAATACTGGCGGCATTGTGCTGACTGGCTTCACGAACAGGAAAATGTGTCGTCCAGTGGGTAAATGAATTGAACAAAGCCCACAAGTTTTGACCAATCTCCTGAGCCTCTTGATGGTAGTTCTCGATCAGACTCTGTTCGAGTTTTTCGTTGCCCTCGGCAAAATGCTTAACAACAGCTTCGAGATCGTACAGCGAGATTCGCTGATTCGACCATTGTTGCCATTGGTTAGCGTTCTCCAGATAGACATTGATGGTTTCATCCAGTTTGGAAATCACTGATTTGATGTCGAGTGATTTCGTATGCCGGATACTGGCGTGCATGAAGGTCTTGCCGATTACCATACCATTTGAACACAGTAACCTGAACCCACCAACACGGCTGCTGAAAGACGTTGAACCGTCATAGCTATTGATGATTTGCAGTTTTAGCTGTGTTTCATCATCGCTACGGCCAACTTGCACGGTATGCGCTGGGAAAGTGTAGGTCCGAAATGATTTCGCGCCATAGTTCGCAATCTCATTCTTTACGGTCATTCCCGATAGATCGAGTTGGCTTTCATGCAAGGCTTCATCAAACGCATCGAATGCTTCGGCGTTTGAAAGCAAATTGTAACCTTTGCCGTGAATGCCGAGCACTTCATTAGTATCGGTACGCACAACAGCTTGATAATTATTCGAGCGGGTATAGTTCCCATCATCGAAGATCGCACCAACCGGAACGAGTTCGACCGGAAATAGTAGATCATCGGCTTTGGTAACAGACGGTTTCTGTACTTGCGTAGCGTTAAGAATGGACATCGCTATCTCTCCAGATATTTGAATTGCAGTATCGCAAAAGACAAAAGGCGCAGAAGTGATAAGACAAACGTCTTACCATTTCCACGCCTTCTGTCTTGCCGCTGATGTGTCATTCAAGATTAATCTCACGATTGATTTTGATGACGCTGATTAATCTCTATATCTGAAGCACAAAAACGAAGTTCTCTCAGTCAAAAATATAGCAAGATAGGTTTCTGTTGAGACGACTATCGGAATCGAGAAGATACCGACCAGGGGGCAAGGTGCGCACTGGACGCATGTTGGTGGCGAACAGGGTTGGTGAAGGGAATGGAAGCGGATATGGAAGGAGACGGCGGTTGACCACCGCCGTCTGTCGGAGAGCAGCGAGTTTCAGCGTTACGGACTGAAACCTCGCTGATTTTGGATGTGAGCCGTTTAGCGGCTTGGCTGAAATACTGTGGGAATGGGGCGACTCCGCGCCCCGAGCATTACTTGGATGGAATCAATCGCGTCCGTGCGCATTCGGTTTGAGTATTTCGACTTTAAGCTAGCGTGAGATCAAATTACATGAACACTGTAGTCATCAAACAGATGATTGTTACTCGTGGGAATCTTTGCAGTCACTTCGATATGAACTTGATCACCCGGCTTGACTCCAGCAAGCTTCACCTTGTCCATAAGATTCCCATTTGGATAGAGGCGTACAATATCTCCTGTACTCTTTCGAACCTCAATGCCGGTTCTATACTCGTCTTCGAACTTATCGAAAATCTCAACAGTCCCCAAGTAAACTCCAGTTAATGGCTTCTTATCCCACAACTTGATCTTGGGATGCCGCTTTTTACCAGTGGGGCGTCCTCGATTGTAATGGAAGCGTTTACCGCCCCCTGAAGTCGAAACGGCAGCATGTGCCATAAAGCATCCTCCGTTGTTTAAAGAGCTTGGTCGATTTGGTCAGAGCCACCCTAGCAAGCTGACTTAATTGCTATGAGAGAAATATACGTGCGGGTTTCGAGCGAGTCAATACTTCTGGCGCAAAAAAATTTTCATGTGTATTGCCGAGGAGGATATTAGCCCGGATCGGCCTCTAATAAATACGCTAAAAATAGCTCTTAACTCAAATTAAATAATTGCATCGAATACCTTACGAAATAAAACTTATTCGATAGGCTATCGTTGTTAATGCGTAAGCATCATTTTTAATGCTTAGAAATCGTAGCAATAGCGTTAGAAATGATAACGACGATGATGCCTCGGATCGGCTCAGAGCACCCAAAATGAGCACGAAAAGATGTCGCTCAAGCCGATCCCGGACCACCAGCAACCACCTCGACGAGCGAGGCGAAGGTCATGCAGTACCTGTTTCGGGGTTCAGATCGGCACCGCTAGGGCGTTGCAGAGCACGGGCCGGGGTGAGTGCTATCCGGCCTAACCGATGCCGGTCGGGAGTTCTGTAGCGTCAGGGGCGCGGTATCGACGGGATTGGGCAAGAGTGGTTGTAGATGGGATCGGGATGGTGGAACTTGTTCGTCAACTAATCGTACCTGTTCCCTGCGTTCCCTGAGTTCCCGCTGTTCCCCCGTTCCCTGCAAGAGATGTCATCGACGCGAACAGTGACGGGACTCCGGCGTTGGCTTAGACCAGAGTAGTCGGGACAGGTGTCGACATGGATGTTTCGCCGGTCTTGACCCGGCGAGAGACCGATTTTCGGCCTGCAACCCATAGACCGAGGGAACAAGGGAACCAGGGAACACGGGGAACAGCCTGCATCCGCAGACACAGGCTGTTTCGTAGTTGACGTCGATTCAACGACCCGAAAATCTCAGTCGAAATCGCGCGGGAGAACAGCGTACAGATTCGTTGGTTGACCTTCGACTCGGATCTTCTTCGAGCGTTTATCCAAATCGTGCTCGACTAACCAATCGCTCTCCTTCAAAGCCTGCGAGATACGGCTTACATCGAAACCGCTGGCGGCTTTTTGCAAACCTGCCGAGGTGAACAAATAAACTCGTTGATCGCTGTTGGTGTTTTTACGCCACCAACCCGCACGCTCACGCACGTATGTGGAATTGTTTGGGTTATCGAGTTCGGAGAAGCAGGAGTCAGCATATTTGGAAATGAAATCCAAAATACGTTCCAAGATTTGCTGCGTTTCCGTTTTACCTTCACCACGATTTTCACGCCAAAGCTTGAAAGCCAAGGCAGCAGCATCGAGTGCTTCACCTGAAATCCACGGTACGATATTCCATTCGATGGCCAGTTCTCCGGCTAGTGCAATCAAGGCAAAGATTTTGGCGGCACGTCCTTCTACACTGATTTCGGATTTAAAATCTGATCGAGCTGCAATCTGTTCCAACTCTTTCGCATAGTCGCGATCATCGGCAATCAGCTTTTCAAGAAACTGCGGTCCGGCATGGCCATGATGAAGCGTAGCGTTGGCTTTCAAAGCATCCGCCAGTTCGCGTCCGCTCTGAAATCCATGCAACGTATCGAAAAGACCGTACTCACGCTGACATGGAATATCGATTAAGCGAACTTCTTGCCCGGTCTTGACGTGCTTACCGCCCTCCGCCATCGTGGTACTCAGAGTACGCTCACCTGATGAAAGCAGCATCACGCGCCAGTTCTTGACTGGACGCGAATTTCCATAACGATTAGAACGAATTTTTCCAACGCCGTTGCCAACACTATAGACAATTTCGCCGACGTCACGCGGATCGGCTTCGCTGATCTCATCAAGAATCAAGGTATTATCATTAACCAGTGCGGCTGCACCTTCAATCCCGTTGGCTGTTGCCCGCCAAGTACGCATGAATTTAGCGTCACTCCAACATGAGGATGCCATAAGCAGTGCCGTCGTTTTTCCAATCGATGAATCGCCGAAGAAATGTAATCCACCTTGATTCATATTGACTAACTTAAGCATTGGGCTGGCAAGAGTCGCTGAAATGCTAAGAATCAGCATGGGATTGCCGGAACAGTATTTAGCGATTTCATCACGCCACTGTTCAAAGGTTCCCGTTTGTCTAAATTCTTCAACATGCAAGCTTTCTGATTGAAAGCGAACATCTCTATCACCAATAATTTTGTTCGGCAACACAAAAACCATGTTGTCGCAATGCCAACCTGTCGTTGTTGCCGCCAGAACACGTCGCTCTGGATTACGACTGTCAAGGTAATCGATCAATAATTGACGTGCTTTTGGACTAATTTTCACGCCCAAATTAAGCAACTCTTTAATCAGATTATCACCGCTATACAAAAAATGCATTGGTATTGAAAGCTCATGCTTTTTTCCAACGCGATTCTTAATTGAAAGCAGTAATCCGAAATCGCTTTTTTCTCGCTCATCATGCGTTATAGCCAGCACATCAATCGGTGAGCAAACAAATTGATCCGTATCGACTTGCTGCTTTCCGCGAGTTTGGGAGTCGTGATAGTAAACACCTTCGGGACCGTAAAGATTTTTATCGAAGTGCACAGAAAATCCTGGACGCGGAACAACAGTCTCAGCCGGTTCGTCAAGATCCTGCTCATTGACTACCATCAAACTTGAATCGTTCGATTTGTTCTCTAAATCATGTCGGCTGTTCTGAAAAATATTGTAAATATCACGAAATATATCATCATCATCGTTGTCTACGAAAGACATCTCAAACGGATTCACACCTGACTTATTTTCGGTATCGGTATGAGAGACGTTAGACAAGTGCTTTGTCCAGAACTCTCCATGCATAAACTCTAAAATATCCGAATCTACTTGTTCCGATTCGTCTGTCTTAAGTAACTCTACAGGGCTTTCGTTGGAAATTGCTTGACTGTCTTCATCGTTATCATCAGCGCGAAAGTGTGGTGGGAAAATACAATCAATCTTGCTCATTTCATACTCCAAAAAGTTTCAGATCTGATGGAAACGGCTTTTAAAGATACTGTGCAGGCATCATTCATCATGGCCGTGATGTTTGAACCTGCGGATCGCATTCATACGAATGGTTGCCGTTTTGGTGCTAAATGAAATTAAAGTTTCACTATTCAAGCTACATTGCTGTTACTCCAAGTTTGATCATGAAATCCCCCCTTGCCGACGGCAAGGGAAGATTTTTTGGCGATTACTAATTAACGTAGAAGCGTAAATCCAGGGTTACTTCGATTACATTGAGTCGCGAATCGCAGAACTTCATCGTCTTGATGTCCAGTTCAGAACTATCGATCAAACTATCAATGATATGTTTTGGATATCAGACCAAACATCAGGATCATTCTGTAAAATTCTAGAGATCCGCGAAGTGCCAAGTGATGCCTCTCGAAGATCGACCCCTAAAGTATTAGGGTATGCGCTCAAGAAGTCTTCGGTATCGAATTGTGAAAGAACGAAGCCAGCGCATACGCCTCCCTGGTTCAGACACACAGCGGCGCTGAACAGAATGGGTTAAGTTGCGCAAAAGAGCATCACGCAACAGGCGTATGCCTGCTACACAAACATTAAGGTGAGATATAAGGGGCCGTTCGCGATGGAGATCGCTAAGCCGGAGTACTAAGTGGGTTTAAAGCGGTAGTCAGCAGCCACATGCACGAAGCGCCGAACGGCACGCTGGGTGTGTGAGTGTCAAACATATCGGCACGACAACCCGTTGTCAACCCGAACCGTCAAACTCCATCCACTACGACTACATCAGACGATGTCTACCCCAAGGCATACTGAGCCAGCGAACGCATCTGCGCACGGCGTTGAACGGCCTTGCGATGCGGCTCAAGTTGAGCGAGTGCAGCACGTAACTCAGCCATGTCCGCTTCATCTTCGTCAGTCATCTCTTGAATTTTTTCAAGTTCAACGAGATGCATCTGCAAAGTTTTGCGAGTGCGTTTAACCGCAGAATAGATTTGCCCTTCTGAAATAATAGGCGAATCTTCTCCACGTTCTGCTGTAAGATGTTCAGCAATACTCTTAGCCGTCATGCTTGAATAATGCTTAAGAACAAACTCCAGTTCAGAATTAGATAGAGCACGAGAATTCATACTTTCCTCCAAATACAAGACAGTTCCAAATCATCCCTGACAAGACAATACAGGTCCGACAAGAGAGGATCTGTGTTGAAAACCTATCAGGCGAAAATCCGTCTAGTTTCGGACAGGGAAATCTATTGAAAAACACGGACTTTCGATTTTATCGATTTCCCAACTTTCCAAACAAAAAAATCCGATACCGAAGAGAGGGTATCGGAAATCGCTCAGTTTGAGCGAATAATCTAAGCGGCTTGCGCTTCTTCGAGTTCGGTCACAACCGAACGTCTAGCGGCTAACTCGCGCTGATATTGATCGCAGAACTTCGCAACAGCGCAATATCGAGCACAGCGGATCGCTTCACCCGGACGTACCTGAACGTAAGCGCCATCCGTTTTAGCGGCCAATTCTTCAGCTTCTTGCTGGTTGTAGAACACCCTGACGGCTGTCTTGCGACTGGGCTTCATCACTGCATAAGCCGTAGGTTTCTCCCAACGCTCTTCCATAGAACACTCAGGCAACGTATCTCCATACGCGGCTTCTTGATGCAAGCGAACGCGCTCTTCAAGATAGCGTCTGGTATCCTCGATTGGCCATACAGGTACAGGTAATCTCAATACCGGAATTGGCGGATAGTTTTGATCTCGCAGAGCTTGCGAAGATTGCCAATCGCGCAATATCACGCAGACTTCAAGGCTATCCACTTCATAACCGTTATGAATCGCCAACAGTCGCAACATGTTTAACTAGCGTTCCCATTCGGGTTTCACACCGTTAGCCACACCATAAACACTGGTGACTTTGTAGTCATAGAGGCGCTTTTCGTTTAAGTCGAGCGCATCAAACTGACCAGAGAGTTTCCAGTTGTTCTTGACGTTGGCATACAACCGCTGTTCGGTAATCACAGTTTCCGGATCGGAACCCCATGCAAGGATGGCATGAACGCCTTGCCCAAAAAGTGACCAGAGGCGATCCGTTACATCTTCCTGGAGTTTGTTCCAGTTCAGAAACGTCAGCATACGGATTCTGGGAGACTCTATCAGTCGAGTCACAGAGATATGATCGATCTTCAGATCCAAATCCTTACGGGTAGAATCCTGAAACTCGACTGCTTTTACAAAAGTTTCCGGCAAATTGTGCCGGTTTGTGATTTTCATACTAAAACCTCATGTGGTTTGAGATCCCATCCCTGGAATCAGGTTGAAAACAATCAGGCCGCGTTTTGGGTTTGCGTGGCCCACTTATCGAGTTGCTTGTACAACGTCGGAAAACGATTCGCCGGTAAATGGTCGAGTGTCGTATCCCAAGCACGCTGAATCCACGACTCGACGCGCTGACGATCCAGCTTGAGTTGCTGAATGCGCCGATTCAGAATTGCGATCTGATCATCGGAACAAACTTCAGCTTGTGGTTGCGATTGCGGTTGCGTTCTCACCGGTTTCGGTGCTGGTGGTACTTCAGCGAGATCTTCCAAATCTTGTGTGAAGACATCGCTTAGACCGCCAACTTTCAAAACGCAATTGATCAATGCACTCTTTTCGGCCATCTTCAGGGCTTTGTTGAGATCGCCATAATCTTGCGAGAGTTTGCGAGCGCCCGAACCTTCGGCCAGAACGATTCCTTGAGAATTATGCAGTTCGCAACGAACTACAATGTATTCAGGAACATTACCGTTAAGTACCGATTGTTCAATGTCCGCTAAACTTGGAAAGTGCGCTGTTATGTTCAAAAGACCGATGATCTTCTCCGCTCCGCTTTTCCATAAACTCGGTTTCGAGGGGCCGCGCTTTGTGGGTATAGATCCGAAATCCTGGTTTTCGACCAGACTTTGACGTATCCATTTGATCAGAATCGCACGGTTTTCACGACGACGATCCAACGCTTGCTGGAACACTTCAGTCGGCAGATCGAGCGGTGAAATCGGCATCATCGCCTGATCCGATTCGATCTCAGATGTTTGAACCGATACGATATTGTTCACAGGAGTCGTTGTTAACGACTCCTGTTCGACATCAAGCACAACCTCGGTATCGAGGGCATTCATCAGTATTCCTCCGGCAAAAGCATCGTGGTTAATGAGCGATCATGCTCGGTAATAATCCAGATACGATCCAGATCGGTGACTCGATAGCTCGATAGAACACGTTCACCGGTACGAACTGCATGATCATTCAGCAACTTGTCTTCATGCTCTAAATCGCCCCAATCACCAAAAGCGTGGCGTTGGAGAAATGGCAGGAACGAACAGTTGTGCTCGGCTAACAGGCGCAATGCACCTGGAGTAGCTACAATCCGACCCAACGGTAACGGTTGCTTGAGTTTAGGGTTAGGATTCATGCGGCGACTCCTAATTCCTCAAAGTTTTTCAGTAGTAGAGCCGTCATTTCGACATGCAGGGGATTGTCAGAGAACGCAGAAATTCGTGTTTCCGTTCCTGAGCACTGAGTTAAAACGATATCCAGTGTCCAGAAACCTGGACGGCTTTCGATAGCGGGAAAATACCGGCGATTGACCTGAACACGGTCGACATCCATCAAACTTGTATGGATCACGGCAGTTCTCCTAGAACGGAAGTTCTTCATCAATGGTTTGATGGATGATCCGAAGATACCAATCCGGAAGGTTTCGAGTGTCCGTATCCTGATCAGGACTTGGATCGTCGTTGTAGGATTCCAGATAGGCCGGATCTTGGATGTGTTCAAGCAACTGTTCTTTCAGTTTGCCCATGTTTGATCTCCAGACATTCGTAACCCTTGGTTTTTGCCGTTAAAGATACGTAATGTTTTAGGTATGGAAACCCTTAGTACATCTCTATATGAATTCGGGAAATAGCGAATGCTGGGTAATCAAGATTTTGGAAGTGAAAACAGGCGGGATGTATGGCGGGAATGTGAGAAAAGCCGTTTTAGTTGACTGAGATCAATACACAGTCGTTGCAAACTGTGTTATTGAGATCGAATCTTTCTCAGTCGAGGATTGACCGATGAGCCATCGTTTCAGGTTAGGCATGGCCAGCGCCCTGGTGTCGCTGGTGTTGGGAAGCGCCCTGGTGATCGAGCAGACGGCCTGGGCTTACGATGATCAGGTGATTGTGAACAGTCCAGGGGATGGTTTTTTGGCCCTTCGCAGCGAACCCACGACGAAAGGTGGGCGGCGCTTGGCTAAGATTCCACATGGAACGACGCTCAGACTTGGAGTATGCCAACCCACGTCTAACGGAAGCTGGTGCCAGACCTCTTATCAGGGTTTAACCGGTTGGATTCTGGATCGCTATGTGGTTTCGGTTGACGCTGTTACAGCCAATCGGTCTCGAATGACTGGAACAACCAGTAGCGGAGATCGACCGGTAATGGTGGGCGGTGATCCCGATTTCAGCGGCTGTAGTGCTTTCGGTGCAGTGCGCGGACTCAAACGAGATGGCGATGGATTCCTTGCCTTGCGCTCCGGTCCTAGTAGCAAGGCGCGCATGATCGATAAGTTGGGCGAAGGCGATGGTGTTTATCTCTGTGACGATGCGGGAAATGGCTGGTTTGGAGTCGTTGTTTATCCCCCAAATCCCATGATCGACTGTGGCGTTAATGAAGCGATCGTTCCAAAACAACCGTATTCCGGTCCCTGTAAAACCGGCTGGGTCAGTGAAAATTTTGTTGAAGTGGTTGCACCCTGAGATAAAGGAACTGTCTATGAAACGTCTGCCTTATTTTGCGTTGCTCGGTCTGGTTATTGGATCAAGTACCGTAGCGGCTAAATGCCTGAATCGTCCAGATTTAAGCCCTGAATGTCGTTATCCTTCAGGAGATACATGGTGCTTGGAACAGGGGTCTGGAAATCCGTATGCCTATTCGGATACCTGCCTGAAGCAACGCCAGACAGCTTCCTTACCGAGCTTCAATGAAGACGAAGAATACGGCAGCGTTCGCCAAAAGATGCTTCAGGCTGACTGGAAGCCGTATCAGACTCCAGAGGCCGATAGTTGCTATGAAAGTGATAGTCGCTGTGCAAATCGTCCCGAGATGTTTTCTTGTGCAGCTACAGGAATGGGAAACTGCATGTTTCTCTGGATCAAAAATAACGCAATCACAGCAATCTGTACTGTTGGAGATGATGCGCTATTTGACAGAGTTTGCGAGTATAATAGCCGTGTTGTGAATACTGTCCAAAGTATTGATGACAATGCGACACCCGCACAAATTCTCAATCCTTACCAAGGCTGGTGGCGTTACCCTGATAACGAGTATGGTTGCGATGATGAAGACAACCAATATCGGGTGGCTCTAGGTTCTTACGAATATAATCAAGATTTAGGTCAAGTCGTTTTTGGTCAGGGATCAACAGGGATTGGACTCTATGACGAGTCTTGTGAACTTTCCAATGGAACACAGCAAGGACAATCCTTGCAGTTTGCCGCCAAATGCACACTGGAAGAAGGTGAAATTAAATCCGGAACACTACGCATTACCGTTCGCGACCAGAACAATATTGCAGTACGGTTTCCGTATGCCCAAGATTATGAGATGTGGCTTATTCGGTGTCCGAATTAATGTTGGATAGCCTGAATCCCAAATTAAAATATAGATATTCTAGCCATGCAAAAAACATTTATTCTAGCTGTGTTGTGTGCAATCAGCGTTTCTGCACAAGCCAGAGAATGCGATGAAAGCACCATGAACGCGGTCGAATTTAGAACCTGTGTTTCGGAACAAAATGAAGGAGCTATTCGCTATGCTTACAATAGGCTGATTCAAGCACTTGAACCCAATCAGACGGCGATTGATGCTATACGAGAAGCGCAATCACATTGGGAAAAATTCAGGGATGCGACCTGTTACTATGTGTCTGAAACAGCCACACGAGAGGATGGGGCGTATTGCGTCGATGAATTCAATCAGGCTCGGGTCAAAATGCTGAATCGTTATACAAAAAAAGCATTAAGTCAATAATCGTAACAGTGAGTCAGCTATAAAAACACTCTCAAATCTGTTTGCCTGTTCGCTGATTGTATCTACAACCGCCTATGCGCCGTTGGGGAAGGAACTGCGCGAACGGGTGATGTATTTACGCCGAAGATTGAACAATCCCTGATTTATACTCTATGCATTTATTATTTGCGATTTTTCTATTATTTGAAATTTCAAAGATAAAAGTGTCTGAAGTGATTTTTATGCAATGAGTATAGGCGATATTAAAGAATCCACCCGCAGAGCGGGTGGAATTGGATTAACCCCGAAGGGGGTTAATTGGCTGCCGCGAGGCGCTTTCTAGCTGTTACCAAGATCCAAGCGGATGGAGTTGACTGCCAGTCCCAGAGTGCTTGTCGCCGTGATTAGAGTTAGAAGCGATTCATGCTGACTGGACAGGGCCGAGCGCTGATAGGTACAACCGAAGCCTGTTTGTTTAATCGGCAAAGCCGTCTAACTCTGACCACGCCCAGAGGGCGTGGATTTTCACGTTACGATTAAACGTGGCCTGTCCCCCGTTCTTGTTATTGCAAAATGGGCTGGTGGGCTGGGCGCGCTAGTATGGCGTACACTGATGCGCGGTACCCGGCAGAGTCTTCACCATCTTCACATCTTCATTTCCGTGAATGTCACCGACATCGATGCCCTGGTCGGTACCGTCGGAAATGAGATCATCTTGATTTGTTCGAACAGTGACGAATACATCGAGGGATGGCGTTCCAGCCATCACTATCGTATCCTCACCCGGCGCATTGATTGTGAGTTGGCAGGCCGGCGTCAATGTATAGGTAAAGTTGGTCACATTACCGATACCATCCGTATCAACTTCTATATTAAGGCCCGTCAAATCCACTTCTTTAACATCGGTGAGATAAGCAACCCCGGTCCCGTCTGAGTTTAGGCAAATATCATCTATCCAGACATTCATTTCCATGGCTACCCAGCTAATGTCCGCCCGGCCCATTCTAATTTCGTTGGAAAAGATCTTGTACGCACCGGAGGTCTTGCCGTCCGCGCAATCGGCTCCGCTCAGTTGACCTTCCAGCGCGGCGACTCGCTCAAGCAAGCTGCTGATTATTTGACTATTATCTATTTGCCCAGGAGATGTTAAAAGCGTCCCATCTGGAAACCTGAACCCTGAACCGGATTCAATTATCCCCTGAGCGTAGATGTCCCCGGCTGCATTTGCAGTAGAAACAATTGAAAGCAGCGAACCCGCCAAAAACATTCTTTTCATTAGTGGAATTCCTATACTCATTGCATAAAAATCACTTCAGACTCTTTTATCTTTGAAATTTCAAATAATAGAAAAACCTCAAATACTAAATTCATAGAGTATAGATCACTGCAAATCACAGTGATCTGATCTTTTTGCAAAAACCTAAACGTCCATCCGTTTACTTATCGATCAACAGTGAATCTGGATCTGGATGATTGCGGATCGAATCATCTATTGGCCCTCTTCCTGACCAGGATTTCTTGGTTTCAGGATTGAAGTATTTCTTTCCTTCAGGTGGCTGTGGAAATTTAGGCTTTTTTGTGTCCTGTGCGCTTTGTGATTTTATTCTAGATTTCTTGGAAGATTTTTCAGCAATCGCAATATCAGAAATTTCTATTTCATAGGTATTCATCAAATCTAGAATTTTGTTTAACGCTTCTTGCTGAGAGTTTTTCTTAGCTTTTTTAAGCTGTTCTGCGATCTCTTTTTGACGCTGTTCAAGCTCCTGCTTTTCTTTCAAGAGATCTTCAGTTGATTTTTGCTCAATGTCAGTCATGTTTTTTCTCAATATCTCGGTTGTGTATCGTTACGATCTCAAGCGTTGGAACCGCTCTTCTAAAAATCCAACTTAAAGAAAAATACCATTAACATAAAAAACGATACTTGACAACAGCATCCTGTTAAAATTTCGTTAACCATATCCAAACGTTTCCATGTCTCATCGATCAAACACACGCTCGAAATCCTCGCTGAAGATCCCGGCTTGGGGTTTGGTGCTTCTGGTCCTCGGTCTGGGTGCAGCCAGCTTTCTGCCAGCGCCGATCGTCGACCAACTGCCCAAGAATGTACGGGAAGTCGTCCAGGTCGTCACCGAGATCCGTCAGCAGGTCACAGGCACACCTGGAGCCAGACCTACAGCATCTGGTATCGAACCTGATCCGGCAACCTTACCGAAAGTGGCCGGAAGCTTTGCGACGGCTAAAAAATGGTTGTATCAGCGGGTCTACCATGATCGTCAACAGACATTTTAATGTGGTTGTGAATACGATACCGACAATCGTATCGATCTCAGCAGTTGCGGTCTTGGAGCCTTCGCCGGTAACACTCGGGCCGAACGGGTCGAGGCCGAGCATGTGTTTCCAGCGGCTCAGTTCGGTAACTTTCGTCTGTGTTGGCGTGAACCGGAACGCTTTGAGGAATGTACCAAGAGCAATGGCAAGACAGTCTCGGGACGGGCTTGTTGCGAACGGGTCGATCCGGTTTTTGAGGCGGCCCACAACGATCTCCACAACCTCTATCCATCTGTCGGGCAGGTCAACGGCCAGCGTTCCGACTACAATTGGGGGATGGTATCGAGTCGTGACGCCGAAACGTTTGGCGACTGTGGAATCCGCATTGATGCCAGTATTCGGCGCGTACAGCCACCGGAGGCCGTGCGTGGCGACATCGCCAGAACCATGCTCTACATGCGCGATACTTACGGTTTCAGGCTAAGCTCACAGGATACTCAACTGTATACCGCTTGGAACAACCAAGATCCACCCGATGCCTGGGAGATTGAGCGTAACCGGCGCATCAAGGCGATCCAGGGTGTAGGGAACCGCTATGTCGAAGACTACAAGCGGTTGTAAAAATGATGTTACTTGACAAGTAACTGAAATCTGTATTGAATTACAGATCTTGCTCTAACCTAAATTTGGCAAAAAAAGGAGAAAATAATGTCTATTCTAAAAAATCTGGCAAATAGAACATTTGATGCCGTTGTACCAGATGCATGGGCATCTGCTTGGAACAGACTTGTTAATGAAGATTTTATGAGAGCTTTTGCTGGATGTTGCGCACTAGTAGCCTGTGCAGACAATGTTGTTGAAGAATCAGAAATAGAAAAGGTGCGCGAATATATTAAATCAAACTTGAAATATCTAAAAGGTTATGAAATTGCCCCAGTCATGAAGCAATTTAATGATTACGTTGCTGCAATAACATGCGATCCAGACGAAGGTCGTGATGAAATTTATAAAGCTCTAAAAGAAGTTAAACCTGGAAGTAGTTTATGGGGCGCTGACCAAGATTCAGCAAAAGCATTAGTTCGGGTATCTTGCAAGTTAGCAGCTTCCGGAAGCGACTTTGATGAAAATGAAAAAAATGCCATCAAAGATATATGTGAACAACTAAATGTTGACTATAGGGAGTTCAAAGAACTAGTTTAGTTTTTAAATTAATCTTGAAAGCATTCTGATCTATTAGCGATGCTTGTATTTACTGTAGATCAGAATGCCAATCTAGTCTTGGAGCTTCGCTGCATCATCGCTTTCCGTGTAACACGCTTGGTGAGCGTCGTGTATTTCCTTGGCGATCGCTACCATCAGCCGTCGACCGGTCGGGTCGCTGTTCAGAAAAAGCTGCCGTAGCGTCTCGATCTCGCGCTCGTCTTCAAGGCACAGCAGATACATGGGGCTAACTGTCCCCAACGCTTCCGATAAGATCCTCGATTCCTCAAGTCCCATGCGCCGGATGCCCTGCTCGTAGTTGCTGATCCTGGACTTACTGAGTTGCCCTCCCGTGCGTTCCGAGAGTTCGGACATGGACAAATCCTGGGCCTTACGCTCGGCCCGCAACCGCTCGCCGATCTGGTTAGTGAGTTCGCGTGAGTCCATGTAGTATCCATCTAATCGTGTGTGTAGTTTAGGGGATAATACATGGAATTGTGTATAAAATGAACCAAAAATACAAACATTCCGTGATTTAACAACGTGGACTGAACCACAGGAACCTACGCTTTACGTTGATACGTCGCAATCCAACCGAATTTTTCCATCGACTACATTGAGATCCGTTACAATTTCCATGTAATCATTGGCATTGCTTAAAATAGCTTGCTTGGAAGCTTTTATCCGTGGCGAAAAGAAACTCAGTACAGGATCGAACGGAGGATTAAATATGACCGATGTTGCATTGATGCCATTTTCTTTTCCAAGCACAAACTGAAGATCGCTTACACTAAAACCATGCCAAGTTCCATTTACAGAAATGGAAATTACGGCATATTCATCATCGTCTTCGATCAGACGAATATTACCGATAGCGGGTTTCAAATTGGCTTGAATGCGATCTTTAGCGCGTGCATTGAATCGATAACTGCCACCTTGATCAATCAGTAAGGTACGTTGAAGCTGTCTTAGATCGTCACTATATTCACACTGGTTGTCCAGACCGTTCAGCAGGCGATCTAAGCTGATTGCAGATGATTCACTCAAAAATTCTTGAGCCATTACAGGCTGTATTATCAGTACACTTATAATCAAAAATGATTTGAACAATTTCATTTTATCTCCTTAAAATTAAAAAAACTTTACTTTGATTGTGTGCATTATGAAAGGTAATACACTCTATCGATTCTGTCATTTGCGCTGTAGCAAAACACCGAACTATTGCGATAAGTTTTGCAACAACGGCTATTTCGTCCGAAATGACCCCTGGTGACACGACTGTTGGGTCTTAGCCATGTTGCCGTTCAATCATTCTTACATTGAACTTGCTGAACAAAGCGACTGTTGACCCAACCTTTTTGAATATTGCTCGCTTCTTTCACGCTATTAATATATTGCACAAATACCCACTTCCCAGATTCATCACATAACATCTCTCCAAAATCATTCCGACATTGCGCTGTATCAATCACTAATTCATCACTTGGAATCGCACGACCCACGATCGCATAAGTCGTACCCGGCCCTAAGCGCAGATTTAAAAAGCCATCGTCGGTTTTGATTGGATTAGCGCACCAGTCTCCGGTAGCTTGCACCGAAGCTGTCAAGGCGACAGATAACAATCCAAGTGCTAAAAGACTGATTTTGTAATGCATTGGCGTATTGTAGTCCGCTAATTATTGCAAGAATCAAAGCGTCAACACCGAACTAGTCATGTTTTCCAGCAGTCTGGTGATCGACGCATCAAACGCGCGTTTGAAGTCCGGATCTTGCGCATAGTTTTTGTACAAGTCGAGTTCGCGCCGACGTTCCTTGCTGACCGCGCTCTGAATCAGCTTTTCACGCGCCAGTTGACTGTTCTGTTTATCAGGATTATTGACCACCTGAGATTCATACGCCGGATCATTCAAGACATGATGGGCAATATTGATAAACTTGACTTTTTGCTCTTCCGGGGTGGCGTTCCAGTTTTGAAACCAGCGTTCGTTAAATATCCGGATGATTTCGTCGAGCGGATCTTGGATGGGATTTTCGGGCGGTACGCCGCGCGGGTTAGGGTTTTGTGGATCAAGTGCGCTCTCAGCACTATCCAGCGTGATTTCTTCCCGTAACTTGACCCGCTCCAGTCCATAAGTGGATAAATCGACGCTTTCCAGCAGGGCATCGAGGGCGTCTTTATTCGTGTCCTTGATTTTCAGCTTGGGAATGAGAAACTTGAGAAACCAGTGTAGTTTTTCCCAGCGCAGATTGTCGAACGACAGGATACAGGCGACTTGCGCATAGATCTTGACGAACTGTTTGGCCTTGATCTTGAAATCGGCCTTGGCGTCGTCGTCTAATTCCAGGTCATTGGTGAAGCGATCGGCGCAGGTATCGATGATCGGGCTGAGATCTTCAGCAGGGGCATTCTGAAAAAAGCGCGTATTGAACTGTTCGACTTCCGGCCAGTCGTAGACGCCAACCGTATCGAGCGCGTCCTTGAGTTCGTGCAGAACGTTGACATCCGTCGCTGATGATAAACTGGTGGCGGTGTAGAACGGATCGAATGCGGTCTTGATGTCTGCCGTGGTGTTGCAGAAGTCGAGGACAAATATATCTTCGGTGCGCTTGCCCAGGGCATGGTTACAGCGGTTCAAGCGCGATAATGCCTGGACCGCCAACACGCCTTGCAGCTTTTTGTCGACATACATGGTACTCAGTTTCGGCTGATCGAAACCGGTCAGGTATTTGTTGGCGACCACCAGTAAGCGGTAATCGTCGCTCTCAAAGCGCTCTTCGATGTCCTTGCTGGGAAAACCATTCATCGCCGTACAGTCTTCCGTATATTCGATACCGTCGATCGTCTTTTTACCGGAAAAGGCAATCATGGCTTTGAATCCGGCGTTACGCTGTTCCAGGAGTTCGCGAATCTTCTGAAAATAGCGAATGGCGGTTTCGATATTGCGCGTCACCACCATGCCCTTGGCTTGACCTTTGAGCTTTTTGGGCGACACCACATGGTCGATAAAATGGTTGACCATGATTTCGGCTTTGACGGCGATGGTTTCCTTGTGACCTTCGACATAGACACGCAGTTTTTTCTGCGCTTTGGCGCTGTCGAACAGCGGATTGTCCTGAATGGATTTCTCGATTTCGTAGTAACTTTTGTAGGTGGTGTAGTTGGCGACCACATCGAGAATGAATCCTTCCTCGATCGCCTGTTTCATGGAGTACAGGTGAAAGGGTCTGAAGGTGCCGTCCGGTTGACGCTGACCGAACCGCTCCAGGGTCGCGTTCTTCGGGGTGGCGGTGAAGGCGAAATATGAGGCATTGCCGCGCATTTTGCGGCGGCGCATCGCCTCTAAAATGATGTCCTGGATCTCATCTTCGCCATCGTCGGCCACGCGGTTGTCACCCAACGATCGGTTGAGGTTGTCGGCAGCGGTGCCGGATTGGGAACTGTGCGCTTCGTCGATGATGACGGCAAAGTGCTGATCGGACAGGTCATCGATGCCGTCGACGATGAAAGGAAACTTCTGAATGGTGGTGATGATGATCTTTTTGCCGCTTTGCAGGGCATTCTTCAGGTCTTGCGAACTCTCGGCATGGGCGACGATGTTCTTGACCTCGGAGAACAGCTTGATGTTGTCGCGTAGCTGCTTGTCGAGGACACGGCGGTCGGTGACGACCACGACCGAATCGAAGATCGGTGCATGGCTGTCGGCTTGGTACTGCTCGATCAGTTGGTACGCCAGCCATGTAATCGAGTTGGACTTGCCCGAGCCGGCAGAGTGCTGGATCAGGTAGGTGTGACCGACGCCATAGGTTCGGGCGTGTTTCAGCAGTTCCCGGACCACCTCTAACTGGTGGTAGCGTGGAAAATACAGGGTGCGCTTGGGCAGCGGATCGTGATCCCTGTCGCCGACCAGCTTGGCGAAGTGCTCGATGATGTTGGTCAGACTGGGGCGGCTCAGGATCTCCTGCCACAGATAGGCGGTCCGGTGTCCGCCCGTGCCGGCTTCGCCGGGCGGGTTGCCCTTGCCGTGGTGATGGCCCTTGTTGAACGGTAGAAACACCGTCTTGCGTCCGGCTAGGCGCGTGGTCATATAGATGTCGTCGGTATCGACGGCGAAATGCACCAGACAGCGCCCGAACTGAAATAGCGGTTCGTTGGGGTCGCGATCCTCGCGATATTGCTTCATCGCGTGGTAGGTGGTCTGGCCGGTCCAGGCATTTTTCAGTTCCAGCGTGGCCACCGCCAAGCCGTTGATGAACAGCGCCATGTCGACGGACAAATGCGGATTGGCGGATGAATAGTAGAGTTGGCGCGTTACCGAGAAGCTGTTGCGCTCGAAGTTCGCGGCGACTTCAGGATTGATGGTGTTGTAAGGCGCGCTGTAGAGCAGGGTGAAATGGGCGTCGTTGATCGACAGGCCGTGCTTAAGTAGCTTGAGCAGTCCGTGTTTTTTCAGTCGTTTATGCAGATGTTCCAGAATCAGGCGTTCCCAATTCGGTTGATCCTGGAGCTTGGCGAGTTCTTCCGGCTGGGTCGAGCGTAAAAAGTGCCAGAATTTGTCCTGATCGATGGCGAATTCGCGGTCATAGTCGGCTGACCAGCCGAATTGATAGCCTTGGCCGCGCTGGGGGAGGTACTGAGCGGCGTGCGCCAGGGCGACGGCTTCACCGTGCCCGACCTGATCTTTGAGAGCTTCGCGGCTGAGACCGACCAACGCGGTTTCGATGGCGGCCTCCAGCGCTTGTTCGTTGGTGTGGCTGACCATCCTCGGCGTCCTCGTCCGTCAGTCTGCGATTGCTTCGATTACGGCTTGCGGATTTTTATCGACCACCTTGAGCAAGATACGGGCTGATCCGCTCGGCTTTGTCGAGCCTTTTTCCCAACGCTCTAAAGTATGGAGCGAGATGCCTAGAGTGGCGCAAAAGCGTTGCGGAGTCATTCCGGTTTTTTCGCGGATGGCCTTGACGTTCAAGCGAGCCGGTACATGCTCCACGACCGTCGAAGGTTCACCCTTGGCATGGGCTTTGGCGTCTTCCAGGCCCGCCAGAATTTCAGTGAAGGCGCTGCTCATCACGTTTTCTCCAGACTTGCATTAATTCTCCAACGGCTTTCGCTAAAAGCTGTTTTTCTTTGGCTGAAATATTGGCTTTTTCGTTCTTGCCGAAAGCCGCCAACAAATACAACGGCATGATTTCGCTGTGAAAGTAGTAAATGACGCGAATACCGGAACGCTTGCCGCTGTCCTGCCGCGCCCAGCGCAGTTTGCGGATACCGCCGCCACCTTGGATCACAACACCGGCACTCGGATGTTCGGCCAGATACGAAATCAACTCCATGCGCTCTTCCGAAGACAGCAGCGTTGCAATCTTCTTTTGGAATGGTCCGGTTTCAGCGACAGTGATCATTGCGTATCATAGTGATTAATCAGCATGGACTTATAGTTTAATTTTTCCGGTTACTGCTTCCGCAACAATGGATTGACGAAAATCATTAAGCTGTTTAATTTGCTTCTGATTAATTAGAATTGAGTCACAAAAATTTTTTTCAATTTTTTTTACATATTCAACTATTTTAAGCTGATCCTCGATTGGCGGCAAAGGTAAAACTAAATTTCCCAGCTTTTCTGTTGGCAGCGTTTTGGTTCCATGCCCAGACTCTTCTATAAAAAGCGAAATCTCTCTATAAATTGAATCAATAAGATAAAGCAAATATCCAGAAACGATACTCCTCAATGGCTGCATTGCTTTCATGTCCTGGTTAATTGTTACAGGAACCAGCGGTGAAGCAACTGGAATTTTTCGAGCCAATATCATTCCTCTGACAACTATAAGAACACTATTTACCGAAACCAGTTTAACATGTGAACGCTTTACTGCCAGATTAGTTACATGATCTTGAGAATCTGACAAATACTTTTTCTTCATATCTTTTGGTGATACCCAAGGAATATCCCCATTCCAATAATTAGGATTGTTTTTGCTTGGAGTTCCACCACTAGAAAAGCGAACCAGATTTTTCAGCTTTTTTATTTCCCAATACTCAGGAATATCCCCAATCCACTCTACCCCACTATCTCGCGTCGGCGCATTAGGATTAATCCCCTTGGTTATAGCCCGATCGATTAGAATAGCCCTTTGCTCTTTCAGCAGATCAATAAGACGCTGTTTCTTGGCGATGACTTCATCGATTTCGGCGGTTTTCTGATCGAGGAAGTTCGCGATACGATCTTGCTCATTACGAGGAGGTAAACATATTTCTAATCTTTTAAAATCTTTATAATCTAAATTTTGACGTAAACCTGAACCCATTCCATAAAAAACTTTCATCAAATCATATGCGTGCAATAAATAATAAAGAAACGCAGGATTGTGTTCCGGATTTGGGCGTAAACAAATATATGCGGACGTGATAATTCCGTGGTTTTTTGATAATCCTGTGCGAAGACTATTATAATCGTTCTGAAGATCGGTTGGCCGTATTATAATATCATTCGGCTTAATAACTTGATATGTTTCAAATGACTCAGGAACTAATCCAGTCAACTTTTCGACAGGTTTTATAACTATTTGGCCATAGCTGAGTGACAAAACAGTATTTTCAAGCATTCCTATGTTTTTTTGCTTATTTTCTATGAGAACAGAAAACCCAGGTTTAAGCTGCCAGTGAATCGGTACTTCTTGAAGCCACGGACTTTGAGCTTTTTTGTACTGCTCATATCTCGGAAAAGCGATCTGTTCCATTATACGGCTCCCTGTTCGATTCCAAAACTGACCAGTTTCTTGAGTAATCCTTCGGTTTCGGCTTCCAACGTCAGAATATCGCGCGTGACCTCTTCGAGCGAACGCAGCGGCTTGTGCTGATAGAAATACTTGTTGAAGCTGATTTCATAGCCAATCTTGGTCGCGTCCAGATTGATCCAGGCTTCGTCGATATGCGGACGCACTTCACGTTGAAAATAAGCGTGAATATCCTCCGTCAGTGGCACATTTTCGGTATCGCGCACGTCTGAATCGCTTTCATACTCGATAAACTCACCCGGCGTTTCGCTCGGCCAGTAACCGAAGTCGGCAAGCTGGTCTTGATCGCACACAAAGTTACCAAAGGAGAGTTCTCCCAGCACTTTACCGAGCTTGCTGCCCTTCAGCGTATGCACTTTCTTGATGACTTTCGCCGCCTGATCGTCCCGCCAACTGACCGCGTTGAACAGTTGGTTTTTCTCCGAGACCGAAAGTTTGATGTCCAGCGTATCGAGTGCCGTGTCGACATCGGCCTTGAAGCGGTTGAAATCCAGGTACAGTTCCTGCCCCATCGATGCCATCAGCCGCTCGGCCTTGCGCATCAGTTCGCGTTGGGCGTTCCAGGTGCCGGGATCGAGCAGGAGCTTCTTGTTCTTGGCCGTCAAGCTGATCTCTTCGCGCTCCAGGTGCTCTTCGATCACGGCCTTGTGCCGGCCTAACTCGGCATAGATCGCCTCTCCCCAGCGGTCATACGTCCATTCCATCGGCTCGGACAGGGCCGGCACGAAGCGCAATGTACCCACACGCTCCGGCGTGAACTGCGCGGCTTTGCGACTCGGACGCTCGATCGTCACCTTGTAGTAGCCAAAATCGGTGTTGTCGAACACCTTCGAGATCCCTTCATCCGGCATCCGCGCATGAAGCTCGACGATCTGCTGAATGTGCTCGGGTGCAAATTCACAGTTTTTGTCACCCAGGTTCTTACGTAACTTGCGGTACAACTGTGACGCATCGATCAGTTGCACCTTGCCCCGACGATCAGCGGCCTTGTGACTGGCCAGCACCCAAATATAGGTGGTGATCCCTGTATTGTAGAATAGATTGTTCGGTAACTGGATGATGGCTTCGAGCAGGTCGTTTTCGATGATATGGCGACGAATATTGCTCTCGCCACTCCCGGCATCGCCGGTAAACAGCGAACTGCCGTTATGTACGGAAGCGATGCGCGACCCCAGCGGACTGTCTTTGATGGACTTCATCTTGTCCACCATTTCCATCAAAAACAGCAACTGGCCATCTGAAGAACGCGGAATGGCGGGAGCGGTTTCAATGTGACCGCGAAAATTCTTCAGCAGAAACTCAAAACGCGGATCGAGTACATCCTTGCCATCGATAATCGCGCTTTGATCTGTTCTCCAGGACTTGCCATACGGCGGATTCGAGAGCATGAAATCGAACCGCATTCCCTTAAAATCATCCGTAGCCAGCGTCGATCCGTTCTTGATGTTCTCGGGATTATTGCCCTTGATCATCATGTCTGACTTGCAGATCGCGTAGGTTTCGTCGTTGATCTCCTTGCCGTACAGAAACACGGAGTTCTGTTGCACGCGAAACGCGCCTTCGGGATCTTCCAGATAGTTTTGCGATTCGGTCAACATGCCCCCGGAACCGCAGGCCGGATCGTAAATCAGCATGGTTGGCGGTAGCCGATCCTGCACCGGATCGAACAGCAAGTGAATCATCAAATGAATCACTTCACGCGGCGTAAAGTGTTCTCCGGCTTCCTCGTTGTTCTCTTCGTTGAACTTGCGAATCAGTTCCTCGAAGACATAGCCCATGCCAAGATTCGTCAAGGGCGGCAGTTTGCGCCCGTCCGGATCGAACGTTTCAACCGGAGACAGATTGATCGATTTGGATGTGAACTTTTCCAGGACATCGAACAGGACGTTCTTGGCCGCCATGTGCTTGGCTTGACGACGGAGATCGAACTTATCGACGATTTCCTGTACGTTCGCGCTGAAACCGTCCAGATAGTACTTGAAGTTGGCTTCTAGCTGCTGACGGTTGTTGGCGGCGGTATCGACGATTTTCTGTAACGTAAATGGCGAGGTGTTGTAGAACACATAACCCGAAGCTTCCATCAATCCCATCGGATCAAGTTCCGCGAAACCGTTGTCACGCTGAAATTCCACTTCCTCCATCACCGCGTCTTTTGACCCTTCAAGCAGGCAATCCAGACGGCGCAACACGAACATCGGCAAAATGACATCACGGTATTTACCGCGAACATAGACATCACGCAGGCAATCGTCCGCAATCGACCAGATAAATGAAACGATTTTGTTGTGAGATGAAAAATCCATGATTAATGGCGTTGCGCTCAAGCGTTAATTGTTAGTCTGATTCGCGGAATCAGAATAGAAAAATAAATACATTTTACAGCGTTGTCACAGGATACAGGGGGATCACTGTATCGACAGTTATCAACGTTAAACCGTGTTCTTGTGCTTGGCAAATCAGCATTCGATCGAACGGATCGCGATGATGGTCTGGTAAAGTCGCAAGACGCTGTACACTGGCTTCATCCAACGCGAGGGTTTCGATACCGTGACGAGCGCGTTGTGTGGCGAGATAAATCTCAGGGTGCTCTGGAAGCGGTAGCTTGCCTAACCGATGCTTGACGAGGGCTTCCCACAGCGAGACTGGACTGAGATAGACGCGATTCGCCGGATCTCGAATCAGATCACGGGTATCAGGCTTGAGATGACGATCAGCGGTGATGTACCACAAAAAGATGTGGGTATCGAGTAAGAGTTTCATGACTCAAATAAAGCTATTTCAGTCTCTGGCAAAGGAGCATCGAAATCGTCTGGCACCTGAAATGCGCCGTCACAAAGACCGTAAGGACGTGGTGATCGCACCCGCTTTTGTCGTTCTTTCAGGAACGCTGCAAAGTCCAGCACTTCTACTTGCTGTTCCGGGGAAAGTTCCCGCAGAAGTTCTATGACACGCTCTTCTGTATGCATGATGAAGTCTCCGATTATGAGACCGAGGGTTTGGCTTTTCGAGACCAGTCGAGATGGTTTTTGTAACGCGCCGAAAAGTCCGGTTCCGCTTCAAAACTGCCGATATAACCGATTTCCAGGGCTTTTTTCAGAGCATCCTGTCCAACCAGAAAAGAACGCGCTTCCTTATGGGTCACGGGCAGAACAATGACTTCGACATCCTGGTTAGCAAATTCAGCCACAGGAATATGCAGCAAACCATCGGCACCGATAGGCGTTGTGAGATGCAGATTTTTCATTGATGTGCTCCTCAAGTCTTTGGCATGAAGGTTATCATCTTTTCATCGGTAGGCGAGGTTTCCTACCGGAGTGTCAGACTGTTCCCTTTGTTCCCCCCGTTCCCTGTTCCCTGCCATCCTGCAAGTGGTGGCGACATCGCCTGACTGTCGGCTCGCTGCGTCCGGCGTGCCGCCGCGATCAAAGTGCGGTTGGCCGCGTGCCGTCGGGGAACGAGGGAACAAAGGGAACAAGGGAACAAGGGAACAAGGGAACAAGGGAACAAGGGAACAAGGGAACAAGGGAACGATCGACACCCTCGATCTCCGGTGCCTCATGTCCTATTAGTCGCCTGTTGCTCGTAGCCATGTTGCCGACGTCGCTTGCTGATCGCCTCAATATGCTTCAGTCCAGCCTGTTTTGAGGCAACGTGAACGATCCTGAGTCTGCCCAGATGCGATCCTAGCGCGCCCCAACACTGGATTAATGTCCACTGATCAAACAGGTCATGGACCAAGACGACGCTGTAGTAACGCTGCTTCTCAGAGTGAATCCAGCGATGGCGCATCAGGGTTATCAGTAATTTCGCACAAATACACAATTACTTATTTGTGTTTTTGTGACTTTGTACATAGTCACGGATCAGCTCATTCACAATTTCGCTGATTGTTCGTCCCTCATCGACAGCAACACGCTTCAGATCGCGTTTGAGTGGTTTGGGCAGATCGACGCTTAGACGCTCAGTGTCACGCACAGCTTCTTTTAAAGTTGATGGCGCGGCTTTGGGCTTAACCTTAAACTCCATCGAATGCCTCCAAAACGCGATTGGTGAGGAGTCGAATTTCGTTAGCGGCCTCGCTCGCAGCATCCATTGCCTGCACAGTAGTTCCCTCCGTGATAGCACGCGCATACAGTGTGCGGTCATAGATCGTATGCGTTAACAACGGTAGTCCATAACCTTCAACAGCACGGCGCATTTCGCGTGCAATGGAGGTATTTTTCTTCGCTCTGACCACGACAAACGCTGCGGCTGGTCGACCGTCGGTCGCTTGCTGGCGAGCCTGGATCACATCGACCAGTGGAGCACAGGCCCAAAGATCCAGTGCTGATGGTTGAACTGGAATCAGGATCATGTCGGCTGCCTTCACGCCGGATGCAACCATCTTTTCGACCTTAGAGGCCCCATCGATCACGATCCATTGGTAATCACCGCCGATAGCCTGAAGTTCACGATCAAGGGTTGGACGGTCAAGTCCGATCACCGGGAGACCAGAAGCTCCAGCCGCGCTCCAGTCGCGCGCTGATCCTTGAATGTCGGCATCCACAAGCAAAGTGCGACCATGCTCCTTCAGGGCATAGGCTAAGTGGATAGCCAATGTAGTTTTTCCTGACCCTCCCTTGGGGTTCAGGATCGCGATAACATTTGGCATTTTGTGCTTTTGTGCTTTTGTGCGTTTGTTTGTGATTTTGATTATGAACTTATATAAACATTTGTACAAATTAACATGAAACTCACAAATGTACATTTGTGAGTTTAAGCAAACTAGGCGGGTGCCTTACCCTGATCAATCAGACCCTGAAGTCGAACGCGAGCTTCCTCCCAGCTCTCTCCCGGCTGGGCGTGCTGCTCGATGTAGGCGCGCGTGACCTTGGGTTTGACTGGCTTGGACTTGGCCGGATCTGGATGCTGGGTGTCGGGCTTCGGATCGGCCTTGGGACCGAAGGTGAAAGTCAGGGCATGGACTACGCGACCGCGCTTGTGCTGCTCCCACTTCACCCAGAGGTCACTGTGAGCGTTGATCTGCTCGATGGCGGGATTGAGGATGCGGTTCTTGAAGTCACGGATGTTGGGGTACTTGCCGCCGAGTTGCAGCCGTTCACGAAGCCAGATCAGTTCGACTGTGCGACTTCCAGCCTCACGCCACTGCACTAGCAGTTCGTAGAGTCGGATCGCGTAGCCAGATGTCATGCTGGCCACGGACTTCAGGTGATAGGACGTGAAACGCTCCCGAAGCTGGGACAGAAACGGCAGGATGTCAGGTGCGAACACAATCGACAACGCCCCTTGCCCATCCTGATAGCGGATCGAAGCGACCCATCGGGTTTCGATCAGGGAAACGTCTGGTTGGTGAGGAAATGGCCCATGAATGACGACAGAACGCGCATACAGGCGCTGGGCTACTTGGCACAATAGCTCGTAAGCCTGTGGACGACTGACACCGTAGATCTCCATCACGTCAGCCAACGTGATTGTGTGACAAATCCCGACAGTCAAAGGCCCTCTACTGTCCACACGCGCCAAGGCTAGCAAGAGTAACCGTTGCTCGGCTAGTGACAAAGCATAGGTCGCTTCGACCAAATGGTTGGATTTGGTGACGACAACGTTGGGCTTCCGTGGCATGGTTAAAAATTATGTGATTTTTCGTACAAAAAATATATCACACAATATTCGGGATTTGTCTCACTATCATTCGGGATTTGTCTCACTATCATTCGGGATTTGTCTCATTATCGTCGGGATTTGTCACATAATACACTCGCAAATATTTGATTTTTAAATAAAAAATAGCCCTTAAAACAAGTTAAAACATTAAAACAGAAAAGAGAATCAGGTCCTGTGGATAACTTTGCGGCCTGTGGATAACCGAGCTGACTCCACCCAAGAAACGCTCATTTCTCCTACAAAAAGTGTCATCATCGACGACAATCCCCCCTCATCTTCAAGCGATCAAGCATCACTTCAAGCCTCCTACTGCTCTGCAAGGCACTGAAAATACGGTCTCCAAGTGGAGGGTTCTTCAAGGTCAACACCTGGAACTCAAGCCAACGAGTTGACGGAAATATCCACGAAAGTTAAATCGATCATATTTTAACCAGCAACCACCAGTCATCACGCCAATCCGAGTTGAGTCGAAAATGCCGTCTATCGGGGTGCGACCATAACTGATGCGCTGGCTTAAACTGTAGGTTCCATGGAACTGTCTTGTGAGGCTCCTGCCATGCCAGCGTACGCCCAACGCGATAAAGAGTTGCTTGAGGCCCTGAATCGTCACCCGTCGCTGAGGCAGCGAATTGAGCAGATTGTGGCGGTCGTTGAAGACGCCGGGGGTGAGTTGTCGCGCGCAGATGCGGCGGAACGTCGGATGATTGAGGAACTCCAGCGTCTGGGTCAGGAGAGCCTTCAAGCCTGGGCGCAGCGGCAGGTGGAACAGACCACGCGCGCGACATTGGAGAGCGGAGAGGCACGGCGGGCGGGAAAAAAAAACTGTGCTGGCACAGTACGTTCGGGCTGATTGAAGTGGAGGAAGTGCTGTGTCGTGAAGGCACGCAGTTACGGCGCAGTTTTTCGGCTAGGGCGCAGGTCAGCCATCGGTGTTGCTCGCAACCGTTGCAGCGGGTGGTGACGGACTTGGGGGCCGATGTGTCATTTCAGCAGGCGGCGGGGAAGTTGTGGGAGCACTATCGGGTGCGTTTGCCGGTGGAGACGATCCGGCAGATCGTTGAGGGCCATGCGCAGGCCATCCTGGAGGCCCATGAGGTGCAAGCGGCGTGGCCGACCGAACCTGGGGCGCCGTGGCTTGTGGCTGAAATGGATGGCGGGATGGTGCCGATCATGACCCCGGATCCGGCGCAGTCGGACCAGCGCTGTGGGAAGCAACTGGGGTGGAAAGAGGCCAAACTGTGTCTTGCGCATCCCCTCGGAAGTGCCACGCCCTGTTATGGTGGAACGCTTCAAGGCGGTGTCGATGGGCTAGCAGCCTGTCGGACTTTGCCGCTGCCGCCCGCTTGCCGACTTGGTAGACTGTCGCCCCCCTTCAGGACCGACC
>NZ_WNKT01000045.1 GCF_009720725.1 Allochromatium palmeri | reverse complement strand
GCGTTCCGCGTCGGGGATGTCAGGGAGTTCAATCGGGCTGGGCATGACGGCTGGACGAGTCGCGGGAAACGATGAGGTACTTTAACGGATATCTTCAGCCAAGGCTGCCATGACTTATTGAGAAGTTACCTGAGATCTACGACAAGGTCTTCATCGAGGACTGAATCAGGCGTCCGGATGTTCCGTGCCTGTCGGTGACGCCCTCGGCGGCAAGGCGGTTCGGCCACGTCCCACGGACTTGAATTGGTAATTCCCAATGCCAATTAAAGGGCGTCCGACGCACAATAGGCGCCCTTTAATTTTGCTCTTTGATCTCCTGGCCGCCCAAACCCTCGGCGAAAGACCGAGGCATCAAACGCCATGCGCTCCACGGTCGAATCTCCCGCGATCGCCGACGCCCGGCCGCGGCCAGGCGTGTTTATCCTCAATTTATGGAGTACCTCATGTCCCAACCGACGAAAGACGCCATCGAATCCGCTATCAAAGACTATAAGGAGCCGCATCTCGGGCGCGATCTGGTCGCCGCTCATGCCATCCAGGACATCGCGATCGAGGGCGACCAGGTCAAGGTCAAGGTCGTGCTCGGGTTTCCAGCCAAGGGTATCCAGTCGATCATTGCCGAGGCGCTCCAGGAGCGGATCGCCAAGGTCGCGGGCGTCGGTTCGGTCGCGGTCGAGGTGAGCTGGGAGGTCAAGGCCCACTCGGTCCAGAAGTCCCTCAAGCCCATCGACAACGTCAAGAACATCATCGCCGTGGCCTCGGGCAAGGGCGGCGTTGGCAAGTCGACCACCGCCGTCAACCTGGCCCTGGCGCTGGCCGCTGAAGGGGCCAAGGTCGGACTGCTCGACGCCGACATCTATGGCCCCTCGCAGCCGCGCATGCTCGGCCTCAGCGGTCAGCCCGATTCCAAAGACGGGCGCACGCTCGAACCCATGGTCAGCTATGACATCCAGACCATGTCGATCGGTTTCCTGATCGAAGACGAAACCCCGATGATCTGGCGCGGCCCCATGGTCACCCAGGCGCTGGAGCAACTGCTCAACGACACCAACTGGTCGGATCTCGATTATCTGGTCATCGACCTGCCGCCGGGCACGGGCGACACCCAGCTCACCCTGGCGCAGAAGGTGCCGGTCTCGGGGGCGATCATCGTTACCACACCGCAGGACATCGCGCTGCTGGATGCGCGCAAGGGTCTGAAGATGTTCCAGAAGGTCGAGGTGCCGGTGCTCGGCATCGTCGAGAACATGAGCATCCACATCTGCTCCAAGTGCGGGCACGAGGAGCACATCTTCGGTCAGGGCGGCGGTCAGAGCATGTCCGACCAGTACGGGATCGATCTGCTGGGCTCACTGCCGCTCGACATCCAGATCCGCGAGGAAACCGACAACGGCAAGCCGACGGTCGCCGCCCAGCCCGAGTCGCGCATCACTGAGATCTATCGCGAGATCGCCCGCAAGACCGCCGCCAAACTCTCGCTCCAGGCCAAGGACTATGCCTCCAAGTTCCCGCGCATCGTGATTCAGAACACCTGAAGCCCCTCACCCCAACCCCTCTCCCGGCGGGAGAGGGACTCAGGACTCAGGCTGTGAAGCGGACCTGCACGTCACGGGGAGGTGCCTGATGCGGCGCGCTGGTGACCAGCAGGCAGGCGCCGGCGCGCGCATAGTCCTCGGCATTGCGTGCGTTGATACCGCCGGCCGCACCGACCAATGCCGCCGAACCGCGCGCGCTGAGTGCCGCGACGACCTCGGCGACCTCTTCGGGCGTGAACTTCTCCAGTTGCAGCACATCGGCGCCGGCCTCAGCCCAGTCGAGTGCTTCGTCGAGCGTATGAACCTCGACCACCACCCGTTTCTCGGGCGCCTGTCGGCGCAGATTGGCAATAGCGACCGCCGGCGAGGCATGGCCCAGGAATTGACGGTGCTCGGCAAAGATCAGGATCGTCTCCGAGAGTCCGCAACGATGCATCACGGCGCCACCGGCGCGAAAGGCCTTGACCGCCAGACGGCGCGTGCCGGGGACGTTCTTGCGCGTCCCGGCGACGATGGCGTCGGGATGGCCGCGCCGTGCGGCCGTCTGGATCGCGGCGGCGCTGCTGGCCATCCCCGAGCACCATTCCACCAGCGTCTGCGCGCTCTTCCAGGCGCGATGCAGCGCGCCGGCCGGTCCATTCGCCATGAGCAGCGGGGTTCCAGGCGCGGCCTCGCGTCCCGAGCGCGTCTGGAGTTCGGTTTGAGCACCGCAGAGCGCCAACAGTCGCGCCGCCTCCTCGATCCCGCAGACGACCATGGGATCGCGTGCCTCGAACTGGAGACGACCCGCGCGCTCGGCGATGCCGAGCGCTTCGGTGGTGAGATCACCGAAGGGGACGTCTTCGGCGAGCAGTGCCTGGAGTTCGTGATCGCTGAGTACGCTAGAGGCTGTCGAATACATGGTGTTTGAATCCTTGGATTGAATCGAACCTCGCCGATGGCCGGATGTCATGTTTCACGCACTCGCCCGGAGTCGCGATCCGACAGGTCTCGATAGTGGCGGCAGCCAAACGCGCGAGTCCTTGCCATCAGGAGGTCGAGATGGGTGTTTTTTGGTAGTGTGTCGCAAACTCGGTCTGGCTGGATCGAATAGGGTCAAAGCAAAAAGTGTACCGCTTCGCTCGGTTTTGACCCGCCGGCTGGATTACGATGCAGCGGTTCACATATGGATACAGTAGGATTTATCCAGACTTCCAGCGTCCGCACTTTCGGCCGCCGTCGCGCTTTCAACTCAGGAGCAAGTCAGCATGATCTCTCAAGCCATGGCCCAGCGCCTCAATGCCCAGATCAACCGCGAGCTGTATTCGGCCTATTTCTATCTCGGACTCTCGGCCCAGGCCGAGGCCATGAATCTCCGGGGTCTGGCCGCCTGGTTCTTCGCCAAGCACGGCGAGGAGCAGACGCATGCACTCAAGATGTATCGTTATCTGATCGACCAGGGGGCGGTGGTCGAGCTGAATGCGATCGAGGCACCGGCGAACGTCGAGCGTGGCATTCTGGCCATGTTCGAGCGCACCCTGGAGCACGAGCGTAGCGTGACAGCCGCGATCAATGATCTGTTCGATGGCGCGCTCTCCGAGAAGGATCACGCCACCCAGATCTTTCTGCAATGGTTCGTCACCGAGCAGATCGAGGAAGAGGCCACCGTCGGCGACATCATCGGACGGGTGCGGCTGTTCGGCGATCAGGGGCAGGCACTGCTCATGATCGACAACGAACTCGGCGCGCTCGCCAAGCAGATGGCGACCGCAGCAGCGACTCAGCCCAGCACTGGCGCCTGAGCGCGACACGCGATCCGCGAAGCGAGGCGCCTGCGTCAATGAGCAAGAAGTCCGACAAGTGCTGCAAAAAATACCGCGAAGGCAAGCGTTGCAAAAAGTGTCCAAAGGGCTGAGCACTTGAACGCGAGATTCACTGATCGTTCTTCGCTCCAGCGCCACATCGAGCGCTCGGCGCTGACGGCCGCGACGCCGATCCTGGAGGATCTCAGGACCAAGCCGGGACTGATCTTTCGGCTCGGCATCAAGAGCGCGCCGCTGTTCGTCGGTCAGGCGCTCTTCATCGCCGAGCAGTCGATCATCGACGATGTCGAGCAGATCTATTTCTTCACCCGCGAGGGCGAGTTCTTCGAGCGCGTCTTCGCCTCAGTGGTCCCGAACGGGCGCTTGGGCAATCACAGCCTGCCGCGTGGGCGTCTGCTGGAAGTGAGCCGGTTGGCCACCTTCTCGGCCTCACTGCGCGCAGTGAGCCTCGATGAGATGCGCCGGCTCTGGAGTCTCTACGACAGCCAGTCGCTGTTCGCGCTTGCCCGTTCGCTCGGGCTGGAGACGGAACCGCTGGAACCGATCGGCGCCCGGCACGGCCTCAGGCTGGCGGAAACCATCGTGCACCCCTGGCTCGACACGCGCGTCAAGGCGCTCTTTGCCGATCCGGTGTTCGTGCGGCTCGTCTCCGACAAGATCGCGGCCGATCGGCGTGCGGCGCTCACCTATTTCGCGCAGCAGGGGCTGATCGATGGGCGCGGACCCTTCGGCCTCGTCGATATCGGCTGGCGCGGTACTATCCAGGACAATCTCGCCTGGATGCTGCCGAACACGCGCTTCTTCGGCTACTACCTGGGTCTACAGCGCTTCCTCAATCTCCAGCCACCCAATGGCGTCAAGCGTGCCTATGGTCCGGATGCCAACCTCAACCTGTTCTTCAGTCACCTGCTCGATGCCGTCTCGCCGATGGAGATGCTCTGCAATTCGCCGCATGGCAGTGTCATGGGGTATTACCTGGAGGGAGAGGGGGCTCGCGCCCGGCGTTTGATCGAACCGACCGAGAACGCCATCCAGGCCGAGGTGGTGCGGTATTTCCAGGATGGCGTGCTCCTGGCCTGTCGGCACTGGGCGCCCCATGTCGAGGCCCACTCAATCCGCAGTCAGGATCTGCGTGAACAGGCCTGCCAGCTCTGGAGTGATCTGATCGAGCGCCCCGAGCGTCAGATCTCGGAAGCCTATGCCGCGCTCAAGCACAACGATGTCTTCGGTGTTGGCGGCTTCGTCGACAAGCGTGTCGTGCCTTCACCCTGGCGGATGATTCGTGGGATCGTCTCGCCCGAGGATCGACGCGCGGTCATTCTCTATATCAAGCAGACCCAGTGGACCTCAGGCCTGTGGCAGCGGCACGATCTGAGTCGCTTACATCGGCTGATGCTGATCGCCGCGCTGACGCTGGGGCGTGCCTATAAGCATCTGCGCATGTGGATGCATTATCACTGGGTCACCAAGCGATGACATGAGCCGCATCAAATGATATCGGTGATTTTCCACTGAGTGCCGATCCGCGATAAGCGGATATGGGTCGCGTTCTCGCCGAGCCGTCCGAGTCGGATCAGGAACCGGTCGTAGGATTCGAAGAAGGCGAAATCGACCGCACCGATCAGATAGGGCGGACTCTGACCCGTGACCTGAGTGATGCTATCGCGCACGGTCTCGCGCACCCAGTCGAGCGTGATGGCCTGCTCCAGCGCCGAATCGCCCAGACGCTCGATGTTCTGTCGAATCCAACCGCTGACGCTCTGCGGATCTTCGGCCAGCAGCATCCCACTCACACCCGAGGCCATGCGACGCTTGTAATTGGCGCGAATGCCTGGAAGATCCACCAGTGTGGCCAGTTCGGTCGTATCCGGTCGCACGATGGCGCCGTCGAGCCGATAGAGGCTGTAATAGGGCCATAGCCCATAGGCGATGAGCAGCAACAGCAGGAGATAGCCGATGAATCGCATGAGCGTGCTTTTCCTTTCAAATGTCGGCCAATGATCGGGAGTCTTGGCGTGAAGTCTAAACCTTTTAGCGGTGCGGGCGCGACCCAGGGACTGGAAACCTATCTGGTCGGCGGCGCCGTGCGCGATCACCTGCTCGGACGCACCACGCACGAGTACGACTATGTGGTGGTCGGCGTCAGCGTCGAGGCGATGCTCGCGCGCGGCTTCCGTCAGGTCGGCAAGGATTTTCCGGTCTTTTTGCACCCCGAGACTCAGGACGAATACGCGCTCGCCCGTACCGAACGCAAGACCGCGCCCGGCTATCACGGCTTCCAGGTCCAGGCCCATCCCGATGTGACGCTGGAAGACGACCTGCGGCGGCGCGATCTGACCATCAATGCCATAGCGATGGACGCCGAGGGCCGGATCATCGATCCACATGGCGGACAGGCTGATCTGGAGGCGCGCGTACTGCGCCATGTCTCGCCGGCCTTTGCCGAAGATCCGGTGCGCATCCTGCGCTTGGCGCGCTTTGCTGCGCGTCTGGCCGATCTGGGCTTTCAGGTCGCCGAGGAAACTCAGGCGCTGATGCGCCGCATGGTCGACGCTGGCGAGGTCGACGCCCTGGTTCCGGAGCGCGTCTGGCAGGAGATGGCGCGCGCGCTCGGCGAAACGCAGCCCTCATGCTTCTTCGAAGTGCTACGCGACAGCGGTGCTCTGGCACGCCTGCTGCCCGAAGTCGACCGGCTGTGGGGCGTGCCCCAGACCCAGAAATGGCACCCGGAGATCGACACCGGCGTCCATGCCATGCTGGTGATCGACATGGCCGCGCGGCTCTCGCCCGAGCTGGAGATCCGCTTCGCTGCGCTCTGTCACGATCTGGGCAAGGGCACCACGCCGCCCGAAATCCTGCCCAGCCATCACGGTCACGAAGAGCGCGGCCTGCCGATGGTCGAGTCCATCAGCGCGCGCTTTCGTGTCCCCAACCGCTGCCGTGAACTGGCACATCTGACGACGGCCCAGCATGGACGAATCCACAAGGTCGACGAACTGCGCGCCAGCACCATCCTCGATGTCTTTGAGCGCACCGACGCTTTCCGCCGTCCAAAACGCTTCGAGCAACTGCTCGTCGCCTGCGAAGCCGATTTTCGCGGTCGCGGCGGCTATGCCGAACGCCCGTATCCCCAGGCCGACGTCTGGCGCCGCCTGCTCCAAGCCGTCACCGCCGTCGATGCCAGCGCCATTGCCCACGCCGAAAGCGAACCGCGCCTGATACCCGAGCGCATCCGCGCCGCCCGTCTGGCGGCCATCAAGCACGCGCGTCCCGACATGATGACCACGCCATCATGAACCCCAAGACCACTCGCCGTACCGCCCAAGATCAAAGTGGGTCGGGTCATGGTGGGCGGGGGTGTCGACGGCATGGATGCCGTCGTCAAGCCTCCAGGGATGGATTCACGGCGTCCCCCGCCCGCCATGACCCGACCCGCCACCTCCGCGCGCGAAGTGATTTGTCTTACAGGCCGCTCCTATCGCATCATGCGCGTCCCTGACTGAACGAAACCACAAGATTGCCGATGTCGGACACCCCCATCTACACCGCCGAGGGCCTCGAACGCCGCCCGCTCAAGGACTTCACCGAGAAGGCCTACCTGGATTATTCCATGTACGTCATCCTCGACCGTGCCCTGCCGCACATCGGCGACGGACTCAAACCCGTCCAGCGGCGCATCCTCTATGCCATGTCCGAACTCGGACTCTCCGCCACGGCCAAGTTCAAAAAGTCCGCCCGCACCGTCGGCGACGTACTCGGCAAGTTCCACCCGCACGGCGACTCGGCCTGTTACGAAGCCATGGTGCTCATGGCCCAATCGTTCAGCTATCGCTATCCGCTGGTCGACGGCCAGGGCAACTGGGGCTCGCCCGATGACCCCAAGTCGTTCGCCGCCATGCGCTACACCGAATCGCGCCTGACGCCCTATGCCGAGCTGCTGCTGGCCGAAGCCGATCAGGGCACCATCGACTGGCAGCCCAACTTCGACGGCACGCTCGACGAACCGCGCCTGCTCCCGGCGCGGCTGCCGAACCTGCTGCTCAACGGCGCGACCGGCATCGCCGTCGGCATGGCCACCGACATCCCGTCGCACAATCTGCGCGAGGTCGCGCGCGCCTGTATCCATATGCTCGAACACCCCGAGGCGACGCTGGAGGAACTGGTCCGAATCATCCCCGGACCCGACTTCCCGACCGAGGCCGAGATCGTCACACCGGCCGACGAACTCCTCAAGCTCTACCGCACCGGCAACGGCAGCCTCAAACAGCGCGCCCGCTACACCCGCGAACATGGCGACATCGTCATCACCGCGCTGCCCTATCAGGTCTCGGGCAGTCGGGTGCTGGAACAGATCGCCGCCCAGTTCAACGCCAAGAAGTTGCCGATGATCGAGGACTTCCGCGACGAGTCCGATCATGAATATCCAACCCGACTGGTCATCGTGCCGCGTTCCAATCGCGTCGATGTGGAACGCCTGATGTCGCACCTGTTCGCGACCACGGATCTGGAGCGCAGCTATCGCGTCAATCTCAATCTGATCGCGCTCAACGGCCGCCCGCGAGTGATGAACCTGGTCGAGATCCTGAGCGAGTGGCTGATCTATCGCACCGAGACCGTGCGCCGAAGGCTCCAGCACCGGCTGGAGAAGGTGCTGGAACGCCTGCATCTGCTCGATGGTCTACTGATCGCCTTCCTCAATCTCGACGAGGTGATCCATATCGTTCGTACCGAGGATGAACCCAAGCCGGTGCTGATGGCGCGCTTCGGTCTGACCGAGCCGCAGGCCGACTATGTGCTCAACACCCGCTTGCGCCAGCTCGCGCGCCTGGAGGAAATGAAGATCCGCGCCGAACAGGCCGAGCTGGCCGCCGAGCGCGATGGCTTACAGCGTCTGCTGGGTGACGAGCGCGCGCTCAAACGCCTGATCCGCGACGAGATCACCGCCGATGCCGAACGCTATGGCGATGCGCGTCGCTCGCCCCTGGTCGAGCGCGCCGCCGCGGCCGCCATCGACGAGACCGAACTCGCTCCGAGCGAACCGCTCACCGTCGTCCTGTCCGAGAAGGGCTGGGTGCGCGCCGCCAAGGGTCACGAGGTCGACGCAACCACTCTGAGCTATCGCGCCGGCGATGCCTTCCTGAATCTGGCACGACTGCGCAGCAACCAGACGGCCGTCTTTCTCGACTCGACCGGACGCAGTTATTCGCTCCCCGCGCACACCTTCCCCTCGGCGCGCGGTCAGGGCGAACCGCTCACCGGACGCCTCGATCCGCCGCCCGGCGCGCGCTTCGTCACCGTGCTCGGCGACAGTCCCGACACGCGCTATCTGCTCGCCTCGGACGCTGGCTATGGCTTCATCGTGCGTTTCGAGGATCTGATCGCCAAGCCCAAGGGCGGCAAGGCTGTTCTGACGCTGCCGGACGGGGCGCGTATTCTGGACCCGGTCCGCATCGCTAACCTCGAAGGCGCCAGCGTGGCGGCTGTCACCAGTGCCGGGCATCTGCTGGTCTTTGTGCTCGCCGAGCTGCCCGAGATGGCGCGCGGCAAGGGCAACAAGATCATCGGACTGCCGGCTGGACGCGCCGGAGCCGATGGCGAGCGTCTGCTCGCCGTTGCCGTGGTAGGCGAGGGTGCGAGTCTGACGCTGTCGGCCGGTAAACGCGAACTTACGCTCAAGCCGGCCGATCTCGCGCTTTACCGTGGCGAGCGGGGACGGCGTGGTAAACTCCTGCCGCGCGGCTTTCAACGCGTCGATGGATTGCGTGCATAAGCCACCGACGTGTCGATGTTTTTGCGATTTGTCCACTATGATTAATTCAATAGCCCGCGCCGGATAGGAACAACAGCGCCCCCTCGACCCCATGTTGGAGGTTTAACGATGGATGCTGGCCTGGCGACGATCCTCATCGTCGATGACTCGCCCGAGAACCTGGCCGTGCTGAGCGAGTTGCTGCAAACCGAGTATCGCGTGCGCGCCGCGACTTCGGGCGACAAGGCGCTACGCGTGGTCAAGACCACGCCCAAGCCGGATCTGATCCTGCTCGACGTCATGATGCCCAAGATGGACGGCTATGAGGTCTTCTCGCGTCTGCGCTCCGACGCTGAGACGCGCGATATCCCGGTCATCTTCGTCACCGCCATGGACAGCACCGAGGCCGAAATCCGCGGGCTGGATGTCGGTGCGGTCGACTATATCGCCAAGCCGATCGTGCCGCCGATCCTGCGCGCGCGCGTCCACACCCAGCTCGAACTCAAGCAGGCGCGCGACTGGCTCAAGAACCAGAACGCCTATCTCGAAGTCGAGCTGGCGCGACGCATGAGCGAGAATCTGGCCGTGCAGGACGTCAGCATCCATGCGCTGGCGCATCTGGCCGAGATCCGCGACCCCGAGACCGGCAATCATCTGCGCCGCACCCAGGGCTATGTGCGTGCGCTTGCCGAGCAGTTGTCCGAGCATCCGCGTTTCGCCGATTTTCTCTCACGGCACGCCATCGATCTCCTCGTCAAGTCCGCGCCGCTGCACGACATCGGCAAGGTCGGCATCCCGGACCACATCCTGCTCAAGCCCGGCAAGCTCACGCCGGCGGAGTGGGAGGTCATGAAGACTCACGCCAAGCTCGGGCGTGACGTCATCGAGCAGGCCGAGCGCGACGTCGATCGTCCGCTCGATTTTCTCATGATGGCCAAGGATATCGCCCACTATCATCACGAACGCTGGGATGGCGGCGGCTATCCTGATGGGCTGGCCGGTGACGATATTCCCATCGCCGCGCGGCTCATGGCGCTCGCCGACGTCTTCGATGCGCTCATCTCGCAACGTGTCTACAAGCCGCCGATGTCCTTCGAGGAAGCCTACGCGATCATCGTCGCCGGTCGCGGCAGCCATTTCGACCCCGACGTGGCGGATGCCTTCATCGCCTGTTTCGATGAATTCTGCGAGGTGGCGATTCGTTATGGCGAGGCCGAGACGGCCGCGCTGGCACTCGGTTGATGGGCGGAGCCCTACAAGCGAATCTGGTGGTGATTGGGCGCGTAGCCGCGCTCGCGGTAGGCACGGAAGCGCGCGCGTCCGGCCTGACGTAGCGCTGGATCGTTGTCGACCAGATCGCACAGCCGCTCGAAGCGTTCCAGTCCAGGCGGGAGTTCGCGCGAGAGATTCAGCAACACCTGACACTCGCTTGCGGGCGAGCCGTCCAGACTGATGAGGATCGGCGTCAGGGCGGCATCCACGCTCCCGACCAGACCATGCGGCAGAAAGCTCTCCTGCCGCAGGGTCCACAGTAGACGGTCGAGATGGCGCGCCTCCTCGCGATCCGGACAGAGGATGAGCACGCGCAGCTCCTGAGCGCGGATACGCTCGACGAGCCGACAGGCCAGGATGAAACGATCACCCCGGCTGTCGGGTTCGAGGCTGTAGAAATCGACCCGCGTCATAACGCGATTCAGAACCCCTCGGTCGAGGTGAAGAGTCCGACGCGCAGATCACTGGCGGTGTAGATGGTGCGCCCGTCGACCTGGACCACGCCATCGCCGATGCCGAGCACCAGCTTGCGGCTGATGACGCGCTTCATGTCGATGTGATAGGTCACCTTGCTCGCCGTCGGCAGCACCTGACCGGTGAACTTGACCTCGCCCACGCCCAGCGCCCGGCCATGTCCGGGATTACCGATCCAGCCCAGATAGAAGCCGACCATCTGCCAGAGCGCATCGAGTCCGAGACAGCCGGGCATCACGGGATCGCCCGGAAAGTGGCACTGGAAGAACCAGAGATCAGGGTTGATGTCGAGTTCGGCCAGGATCTCGCCCTTGCTATTGGCGCCGCCGAAGTTGGCGATACGCACGATGCGATCCATCATCAGCATGTTGGGCACCGGCAACTGGGCGTTGCCCGGGCCGAACATCTCGCCGCGCCCGCAGGCGAGCAGTTCATCGCGATTGAAAGAGGCTTCTTTATTCACAGTCGATCCTAGAGTAAGGCACGCCGGATGGCATGCTGGAGGCCCGGCGACACAGGGCCGCCGAAAGCGTTAAGGGTTGAATCAGGTGCGCAGACGCGCGCGCACGAACTCGACGATCGCGTCGATGGCGATGAGCTGCATCTCGTCGTCGGTGCGGCCCTTGTACTCGACCTGCCCGTCGTCGAGTCCCTTGTCGCCGACGACGATGCGATGCGGGATGCCGATGAGTTCCATGTCGGCGAACATGAAGCCGGGGCGTGCATCGCGGTCGTCGAGCAGCACATCGATCCCGGCGGCCTGGAGTTCGGCATAGAGCTTTTCGGTCGCCTCGCGCACCCGGTAGGATTTGCCGAGCTTCATCGGCAGCAGTGCGACCTCGAAGGGCGCGATCGGCGCCGGCCAGCAGATGCCGCGCTCATCATGATGCTGTTCGATGGCCGCCGCGACCACGCGCGAGACGCCGATGCCGTAGCAGCCCATGGTCATCACGGTCGCTTTGCCGTCCTCGCCGAGCACGGTGGCCTTCATCGCCTCGCTGTACTTGCGGCCGAGCTGGAAGATGTGACCGACCTCGATACCGCGCGCGATGGTGAGCGTCCCCTGGCCGTCTGGACTGGGATCGCCCTCGATCACGTTGCGCAGATCCGCGACCTCGGGCAGCGGCAGATCACGGCCCCAGTTCAGCCCGAACCAGTGCTTGCCGTCGATATTGGCGCCGGCACTGAAGTCGGCGGTGACAGCGACCGTGCGGTCGACGATACAGGGAATCGGCAGATCCTTCGGCCCGAGCGAACCAGGACCAGCGCCAATGACAGCGCGGATCTCGGCTTCGGTGGCCATGCGCAGCGGTGAGGCGACCTGCGGCAGCTTCTGGGCCTTGATGGCGTTGAGTTCGTGGTCGCCACGCACCAGGAGCGCGACCAGCTCAGCGTCGCTGTCCTCCGACGCCGCGACCACCAGGGTCTTGACCGTGCGCGTGATCGGCTGATCGAACTGCGCGACCAGATCCGCGATGGTGCGCGCTTCGGGTGTATCGACCAGACGCGCGTCCTCGGCTGGCGCGGGCGCGGTCTCAGCCAGCGCCACGGCCTCGGCCAGCTCGACGTTGGCCGCATAATCACTCGCCGTCGAGAAGGCGATGGCGTCCTCGCCTGAGGAGGCCAGGACATGGAACTCGTGCGAGGCGCTGCCGCCGATGCTGCCGGTGTCGGCGCTCACCGGGCGAAAATCGAGTCCGCAGCGCGTGAAGATGCGGCAGTAGGTCTCGTGCATGCGCTGATAGGTCGCGTCCAGCGAGTCCGCGTCGAGATGGAAGGAGTAGGCGTCCTTCATCAGAAACTCGCGCGCGCGCATCACGCCAAAGCGCGGACGGATCTCGTCGCGGAACTTGGTTTGAATCTGGTAGAAATTGATGGGAAGCTGTTTGTAGCTCTTGAGTTCGTTACGCGCCAGCTCGGTGATGATCTCCTCATGCGTGGGGCCGAAACAGAACTCACGCTGGTGGCGGTCCTTGAAACGCAGTAACTCCGGGCCGTATTGTTCCCAGCGCCCGGACTCCTGCCAGAGTTCAGCCGGTTGCACAGCGGGCATGGACACTTCCAGCGCCCCGGCGCGGTCCATCTCCTCGCGCACGATGCGCTCGACCCGGCGCAGTACGCGCAGTCCAAGCGGCAGCCAGGTATAGAGCCCGGCGGCGAGCTTGCGGATGAGGCCGGCACGCAGCATCAGCCGATGACTGACGATCTCGGCATCGGCCGGTGTCTCTTTGATAGTCTGGAGCGGAAACTCTGAGGTGCGCATCGGATCGAAAATCTCGGCAGGTAAAGCGCGAAAGTCTATTGGTCCGACGGCGTTGAAACAACACCTGTGGCAAAACAGGCCGACGATGGGGCAGATCACGGCGTTAATGGTATAAAATATCAGTCTTTCAACCGAACCCCTACGGTCGCTCGACCTTCAGATCGCCCCTATTCCTGGAAAGCATGTCAATGGTTCATTCAGAATCGATATCCATGGCCACGGAGCGGCGCACACAGGCTCGTATCGACCTACAGATTTCGGTCGAGCTGGCCATCCCAGGCCACGACAAACCGGTGCGTGCCTCCACGCGCGACCTCTCCTGGGGGGGCGCGCTGCTGTATCTGTCCGAGCCATTGCCTGAAAATGTCGAGACCCTGACGCTCAGCCTGCCCTGGCGGACTGGCAAAACCATCCGTGCCCTGTGCCAGATGCTACGCGAGCGTCCGCTCAGTGAGGGCGGTTATCTGGTGGCGCTGCGTTTCATCAGCCTGTCGCCACGCGGCCAGAGTCGCCTGGAGCGCCTGCTTAAAATGCTGCACCCGTCAGACACAACGGCGGGTGAGGACGGAAAGCTGGCCCTGTTTCGCGAGCTGGAAGTGACGGTCAGCGATACCGATGAGCTGCGCGAGAAGCTGTTGCAGATTCTGGAAGGCCGCTACACGGTGACGGTCTTCGAGACCTATCAGGTCGGGCAGAGCATCAGTTTATCGATCCGGGGCACCTTCGATTTGCCGAGCATCCGTTTGCGCGCACGGGTCTCAGATGTGCGCAAGTCCGAAGTCAAGGGGTTCGACTGGGCCGAACTCTATACCCTGTCGCTGGCATTCGAGCATCCGAGCAGCACGATTCGCACCTTTGTCGATCTGGTTTTGAATCGGCTGTCCAACACGGAAGAAGAAAATTCCACCTTCAGCAGCTATCTGGAGGGTGCTCCGGATTGGCTGAAATCGGTGGCGACGGCGACAGCGCGTTCCAGCACGAGCCACACTCGCTCGGAGTTGGCCAGCGAGGAGGAGACGCGGTCCTGTCTGGAGTCTGAGTTTCCCGAAGCCGTCGAGCGGCTCGTCGCTGGCTGGGGCAACGTCAAGGATTTCGAAATGGTCTTCAAAAGCCTGGTCTTGGGCCGTAACGATCTGCCGGGTGGCTGGTCTCAGGAAGCCTGGGATGAGCTGGAGATGCTCCAGAGCGTCCATGATCGAGCCTATGGCGTCTCGGAACAACGGAGTAGTCCGCTTAAAGGCGGGCGGTTATGACGAATCGGCGCTTCGATGGCCTTTGACGAATGACACGCCAGGGGCCATAATGCGCCGTCCTGGATTTGACGCTGTCAGATAGTGCGTCACCCTTCAGTCCAGGCTCTCACGCCACGCGCCCGTAGCTCAGATGGATAGAGTACAGCCCTCCGAAGGCTGGGGTCACAGGTTCGAATCCTGTCGGGCGCGCCAATCAAATACCTACACCGCTTCTTTCTCCTGGTTGTCTAGCGTGACTCGATCATGACGCAAAAACCAACTGGGCGACTGCGCGTGGCACCCCAAGATGCTGACTCATACCCTCGCCACTTGGGGGCTGTTTGAGTTCATGCTCAAGGCACTCCAACCCGCCCTGTCTTCTCGCCGACCCTCACAACGGTGACATGGGCAAATTTGGAACTCCTGGACGAAGCCCAAAGCCGTGTCACATGGACAGTCTGCCCGCCATTCTCTAAAATACCGAAGATTTAGCGCGTCGCTGTCACAGCGACCTTGAAACGTGCCTGTGTCGTCGATCCAGGACGATCGCGCGTCCCTCGCCCCCGATTCGGAGACACCCTTGAGAAAACCCGCGATTTTGGTTCTGGAAGACGGTTCGGTCTTTCGCGGAACGTCGATCGGCGCCGACGGCTCCAGCGTCGGTGAGGTCGTCTTCAACACGGCCATGTCCGGCTACCAGGAGATCCTGACCGATCCCTCCTATCTGCGACAGCTCGTCACCCTGACCTATCCTCATATCGGCAATGTCGGCGCTAACTCCGAGGACGAGGAGTCGGGCACCATCCAGGCGGCCGGACTCATCGTGCGCGATCTGCCGGCGCGCCCGAGCAACTTCCGGATGCAGGAGTCACTCGACGCCTATCTGACCCGTCACAACGTGGTCGGTATCGCCGATATCGACACCCGACGTCTGACCCGTATCCTGCGCGAAAAAGGCGCTCAGAACGGCTGCATCCAGGCCGGTGAGTCCATCGACGAGGCCGCCGCACTCGCCGAGGCGCGTGCGTTCCCCGGACTCAAGGGCATGGATCTGGCCCAGCACGCCTCGACCCAGGAAGCCTATCCCTGGACCCAGGGTTCCTGGACGCTCGACAGCGGACTGCCCGAACCACTGAAGCCGGTCGGCGACAAACTGCCCTTCCATGTGGTCGCCTACGACTACGGCATCAAGCGCAATATCCTGCGGATGCTGGTCGATCGCGGCTGTCATGTCACCGTGGTCCCGGCGCACATGCCGGCGGCGACCGTACTGGCGCTCGAACCCGATGGCGTCTTTCTGTCCAACGGACCGGGCGACCCGGCGCCCTGTGATTACGCCATCGCCGCCATTCGCGAACTGCTGGAGACCGAGACCCCGATTTTCGGCATCTGTCTCGGTCATCAGTTGCTCGGGCTGGCCTGCGGCGCCCAGACGCTCAAGATGAAGTTCGGCCATCACGGCGCCAACCATCCGGTGCAGGATCTCAAGACCGGCGTGGTCATGATCAGCAGCCAGAACCACGGCTTCGCGGTCGACGAGTCGAGTCTGCCCGAGACGCTGGAGGCGACCCATCGTTCGCTGTTCGACGGTTCGCTTCAGGGGATCCATCATCGCCAGCGTCCGGCCTTTAGCTTCCAGGGGCATCCCGAAGCCAGTCCGGGTCCACACGACGTCGCGCCCGTTTTCGACCATTTCATCGACCTGATGCGGGAGCGCAAAGCCTAACGACCGACTGCCCTGAGTCCGTCCGATCCGGACGGCTCGCCCGTTCGACCGCCCTGTGCCTGACATCGCCCACCTTTCCGAACCGCCGCGTGAGACCCCATGCCCAAGCGTACCGACATCCATAGCATCCTGATCATTGGCTCCGGCCCCATCGTCATCGGTCAAGCGTGCGAATTCGACTACTCCGGCGCGCAGGCCTGCAAGGCGCTGCGCGAAGAGGGCTATCGGGTCATCCTGGTCAACTCCAATCCGGCCACCATCATGACCGACCCCGAGATGGCCGATGCGACCTATATCGAGCCGGTCACCTGGCGCGCGCTCGCCTCGATCATCGAGCAAGAGCGCCCGGACGCGCTCCTGCCGACCATGGGCGGTCAGACGGCGCTCAACTGTGCGCTCGATCTGGTGCGCGAAGGGGTGCTCGAAAAATTCGGCGTCGAGCTGATCGGCGCCTCGCGTGAAGCCATCGACAAGGCCGAGGATCGCGATCTGTTCCGGCAGGCGATGCGCCGGATCGGACTCGACATGCCGCGCTCGGCCATTGCCCACAGTCTGGAGGAAGCGATCCAGGTCCAGGCGCCGATCGGCTTTCCGACCATCATCCGCCCGTCCTTCACCATGGGCGGCAGCGGCGGCGGCATCGCCTACAACCAGGAAGAGTTCGAGGAAATCTGCCGGCGCGGTCTGGATCTGTCGCCGACCAAGGAGCTGCTGATCGAGGAGTCGGTGCTCGGCTGGAAGGAGTATGAGATGGAAGTCGTCCGCGATCACGCAGACAACTGCATCATCATCTGCTCGATCGAAAACCTCGACCCAATGGGCGTACACACCGGCGACTCGATCACGGTCGCGCCGGCGCAGACGCTGACCGATAAGGAATATCAGATCATGCGCAACGCCTCGATCGCGGTGCTGCGCGAAATCGGCGTCGACACCGGCGGCTCGAACGTGCAGTTCGCCATCGATCCGGCCACCGGGCGCATGATCGTCATCGAGATGAACCCGCGTGTGTCGCGCTCCTCGGCGCTCGCCTCCAAGGCCACCGGCTTCCCGATCGCCAAGGTCGCGGCCAAGCTCGCCGTTGGCTATACGCTCGACGAACTGCGCAACGAGATCACCGGCGGCGCGACGCCGGCCTCGTTCGAGCCGACCATCGACTATGTGGTCACCAAGATCCCGCGGTTTGCTTTCGAGAAGTTCCCCCTGGCCGACGCACGTCTGACGACGCAAATGAAGTCGGTCGGCGAGGTCATGGCCATTGGCCGCACCTTCCAGGAATCGCTGCAGAAAGCCCTGCGTGGACTCGAAATCGACCGTTACGGACTCGACGAGATCGTCGATCTCAACGACCCCGACGCACTCGATACCATTCGGCTCGAAGTGCGCCAGACCGGCGCCGAGCGACTGTTCTATGTTGCCGAAGCTTTCCGCGCCGGCATGACTCTCGACGAGATCCATGATCTGAGCCGCATCGACCCCTGGTTCCTGGCCCAGATCGAGGATCTGATCAAAGCCGAGGACGAGACGCGCACTGCCGGCCACGCCGGGCTGACCCTGGAGCGACTGCGCGCGCTCAAGCGTCAGGGCTTCGCCGATCGGCGCATCGCCCGGCTGGTCGGGGCGCAGGAATCTGAGATCCGCGCCCTGCGTCACGAGCTGGGTCTGCATCCGGTTTACAAGCGGGTCGACACCTGTGCCGCCGAGTTCGCTTCCAGCACCGCCTACATGTATTCGACCTATGAGGAAGAGTGCGAGTCCGAGCCGACCGACCGCGAGAAAATCATGGTGCTCGGCGGCGGTCCCAACCGTATCGGTCAGGGTATCGAGTTCGACTACTGCTGTGTCCATGCCGCTTTCGCCATGCGCGATGACGGCTATGAGACCATCATGGTCAACTGCAACCCCGAGACGGTCTCGACCGACTACGACACCTCTGATCGGCTCTATTTCGAGCCGCTGACACTCGAAGACGTGCTGGAGATCGTCGCCAAGGAAAAGCCCAAGGGCGTGATCGTTCAGTACGGCGGTCAGACCCCGTTGAAACTGGCGCGCGCGCTCGAAGCCGCCGGCGTGCCCATCATCGGCACTACGCCCGACAGCATCGACCTGGCTGAGGATCGCGAGCGCTTCCAGCAGCTCATCCAGGAGCTGGGTCTGCGCCAGCCGCCCAATGCCACGGCGCGCAGCGAGGCGGAGGCCGTCGAGCGTGCCGCCGCCATCGGCTATCCGCTGGTGGTGCGTCCGTCCTATGTGCTCGGCGGACGGGCGATGGAGATCGTTTTCGACGAGACCGATCTCAAGCGCTACATGCGCGAAGCGGTGCGCGTCTCCAACGATTCGCCGGTACTGCTCGACCGCTTCCTCGACGATGCCATCGAGGTCGATGTCGATGCCATCTGCGACGGCAACGATGTCCTGATTGGCGGCATCATGGAGCACATCGAGCAGGCCGGCGTGCACTCGGGTGATTCGGCCTGTTCGCTGCCGCCCTACACCCTGTCGCCGGCGATTCAGGACCGGATGCGCGAGCAGATGGTCAAGATGGCGCGCGGACTCAATGTCGTGGGCCTGATGAACGCTCAGTTCGCGATCAAGGGTGACGAGATCTTCATCCTCGAAGTCAATCCGCGCGCCTCGCGCACCGTGCCCTTCGTCTCCAAGGCGATCGGTCTGGCGCTGGCCAAGGTCGCCGCGCGCTGCATGGCCGGGCGCTCGCTCGAAGAGCAAGGCTATCGACGCGAGGTTCGGCCCAAGCACTATTTCGTCAAGGAAGCGGTCTTCCCCTTCGTCAAGTTCCCCGGCGTCGACACTCTGCTCGGGCCTGAGATGAAGTCCACCGGCGAAGTGATGGGCGTGGGCGAGACCTTCGGCGAAGCCTATGCCAAGGCTCAGGAGGGTGCCGGAAGTCTGCTGCCACGCAAAGGCGGCAAGGCACTCCTGAGCGTGCGCGAGGGCGATAAGGCGCGTCTGGTCGAGGTCGCGCGCGATCTGCTCGAATTCGGTTTCACGCTCTACGCGACCCACGGCACCGCCGAAGCCGTGCGCGCCGTCGGGCTGCCCTGCACGGGCGTCAACAAGGTCGCTGAGGGTCGCCCGCATCTCGTCGATATGATTAAGAACAATGAGATCGGCTTCATCGTCAATACAACCGAAGGGGCCAAGGCCATTGCGGATTCAGCCGCCATCCGTCGCGCGGCGCTCCAGCACAAGGTACCCTATACCACGACCATCGCCGGAGCCGAGGCCACCTGCATGGCGCTCAAGCAACTGGACATCCTGAGCGTCAATCGGTTACAAGACCTGTACTGAATCGTGTCGCGCGACTGACCGGCGCCTCGTCCCGATCCGGCTCGACACCGGGTGTGATGAGGCGGCGACGCAATCCCGATCACGTCCAAAGAGACCCGCAAGAGGTCGGCGCCGCCTGGGGAGAATCTTCCCGGCGGCGCTTTCACATACGAGGAAATCATCCATGAACAAAGTCCCTCTGACTGCCAGGGGTGCCGAGAAATTGCGTGAAGAACTGGAGCAGCTCAAGCGTGTCGAGCGTCCGCGTATCATCGAGGCCATCGCCGAGGCGCGCGCGCACGGCGATCTGAAGGAGAACGCCGAATACCATGCCGCCCGCGAACAGCAGGGCTTCGTCGAGGGTCGCATCAAAGACATCGAAGGCAAGCTCTCGCATGCCCAGATCATCGACGTGACCCAGATGGCGCACAACGGCAAGGTGATCTTCGGGGCCACCGTCAAGGTGCTCGAACTGGAGACCGACGAGGAGCATTGCTATCAGATCGTCGGCGAGGACGAGGCGGATCTCAAGCAGGGGCTGATCTCGGTCGGTTCGCCGCTGGCGCGCTGTCTGATCGGCAAGGCCGAGGGTGATGTCGCCTCGCTCCAGGCGCCGGGCGGGCTGCGTGAGTTCGAGATCCTGGAGATCCAGTACATCTGATGCGGCTGAATCCGCGCCCGATCCGGCTTCAGTGCCCGATCAGGCGTTTCAGGAAGCGTCCCAGACTGCTGGTGAGGTTGGGTGAATGACCGTTGACCAGCCGTGTCGCGGCCTGCTCGATGCATCGGGCGCTCGTCGAGCCGGGATTGAGGATCAGGTGCGGCTTCTGCGCCAGGATGCTCTTCTCGATCAGGCTGTCGACCGGGACATGACCGATGAATTCGAGCGTGCCGTTCATGAACCGATCGGTCACGCCGGCCAGGCGCGTGGCCACTCGCTTGGCGTCGGCGGGCGAGGGCGCGCAGTTGACCAGCAGTTTGAGTGGCTTGGACTCCTTGGCCAGGATGGTCTTGATGATGCCATAGGCATCGGTGAGCGAGGTCGGATGCGGCGTGGTGACGATCAGCACATCATCGGCGGCTAGCACGAAGCGCACGACGTTGTCGCCGATGCCGGCCCCGGTATCGATGATGAGCACGTCATAGCCGTTGAGATCCTCCAGATCGTGCATCACCTGCGCACGCTCGCGTTCCCCCAGATCGGCCAGCTCGGCGATGCCATTGGCCCCGGCGATGAGATCCAGCCCATAGGGCGTCTGGATCACGACCTGGGCCAGGGTCTTGTGACCACGGATGACGTCATGGATGGTGTGCTTGGGGATGATCCCGAGCATCACGTTGAGGTTGGCCAACCCCAGATCGCCGTCGAGCAGCAGCACCTTGCGGCCCGCGCGCGCGAGCGCGATGCCGAGATTGATGGAGAGCGTGGTCTTGCCGACCCCGCCCTTACCGGATGTGACACAGAGGGTACGCATGGAGCCTGCTTGACTATCTCGCTGGGGGTGGGGGCGCGTCCATGGAGGCTGACGCTGGCGGGTCGTCGCCACGCACGACCATGCACTCAAGTCGGGTTGCCGCGCGCAGACGCTGGCACCAGTCGCCGGCCGCCGCCTGACTCGTCCAGTCGAGCGCGCGCAGACGATAGAGGCCGCCGGGGCGTGCCTGACTGATCGCCAGGGTCAGACCCGCGACGCTGTCGCCATGGAAGCGCTGGATGTCGTCGCGGTCGCGCTCGACCCGTGCCAGTGAACGCCCGGCCAGGAGCTGCACCTGCCAGCGTCCGGTGGTCGCTGGCGGCGCGGCGGGTTCGGGTGTGTTCGCGGTGATCCGCGCGTCGACTGGCTCAGGCGTAGTCTCCGGTGGCGCTTCCAGGGGTGGCGCGGCTTCTGCGGTCGGTTCATCGGGATTGGGAGCGTCGCTCGGTGCCACTGGAGCCAACGGTGGCTTTTCGGGGGCGGCGTCGATGGCATCAGCCGACGGTGACACCGGCTCGATTGGCTCGGGTGCGACGGGTGGAGCCGGCACGACCGGCGGGGCTGGTGCGACTGGAGGCGGCGGGGCCGAGACCGGCGTCTCCCTGCGCCGTTCGTCGGCGGGGACCGGTGGTGGCGACTCGACGCGGCTCGGGGCTGTGTCGAGGGCGCCGGACTCGACGCGCGATTCCAGCAGCTTCAGCGCGTCCTCGAGCGAACTGGAACCCGACTGAGCCAGATCGATGGACCTGGGTAGCGGCTGAGTCGCTGACGGCAGGTGCTCCAGCCAGCGTGCATCGCTGGCGGACTCGGACGGTGCGCGTGGAAGCGGCTGACCCGCATCGGCCTCAACGGCCGTCAGGGGGGCGCCGACTATCAGGGCCAGCGCCATGAGGCATTGAGCCTGGGTGTTGTCGCGTGTCATGGATTTGCCTCCATTGATGGCAGTACGACCAGGCACTCGGCCGGTCCGCTTGACGTGGCGCGCTCGGCGCAGGCGATCAGGCGCGCGCGATTGGTGTCGAGCAGTTGCGCGGCCAGGAGCAATTCTCGATAGGCGCGTTCGTCGGCGCGCGCCAGAAGTTGGCTGCCGGCCTCCCAATGATGCGCGGAGCCGATGAAGCGCGCGGCGAGTTCCAGACGTCGCTGTTTGTCGGTCAGCCAGGGATGGAGCCAGACAGACAGACCCACCGCGAGCAGAAGCAACGTCAGAACCAGCCAGGTCGCGCGCCCCGGACGCCAGGCGAGCGAGAAGCGACGCCGTGGCGCGGCCGCCTCAAACAGCGCCCCGAGTGCCTGGCTGTCCTGATGACGCATGGCCTGTTCGGGATCATAGAGCCGCGATAGCGGATCGAGTCGCCAGTCCTCGATGGCCTGGGTCAGGCGCGCACGATGACGCGCCCGGCGCTCCTCGCTCGACTTGGGACGCCAGCTTCCATCCGGGCGGTCGCCCGTCTCACTCAGCATCAACCACTCGGCGGCCAAGCCCAGATAGGCTTGACTGATCTCGCGGGTCAGTCCGGACGCCAGCAGTGGCTGCGTCGGCGTTTCGGCCTTGCTGAGCCGCACATCGAACGGGATCTCGGTCGCGAGCGTCATGCGCCCATGCTCACGCCGTACCTGATCGATCAGGTTCCTGGAGGTCGCAGTCGCGCCGCGCATCCCGATCAGCAGATAGAGTCCATAGAGTGGTTGTGGGCGGCCTGCACGCAATTCGTTGACCTGTTTGAGCAACGCGGGCAGCTCATCGAGTGCCGGCGTCTCGGCGGCGAGCGGAAGCAGAATCCGGTGCGCCGCGATCAGGGCATTGCTGGTCAGGGCATCGAGCGACGGCGGACAGTCGAGGACCACATGGTCGAAGTCGAGTGACAAGGCTGGCAGGGTCGCCAGCGCCTGATAGAGGCGCGTCAGCGGGTCGTCGTCCTCCCCGAGAGCCTCGGTGACCGACGCCAGTTCGGGACTGGCCGGCGCCAGATAGAGCTGTGGCACCTGGGTGGCGACGATCATGTCGCGCGTGATGGCACGCTCGCGCAGCACGCGCCCGGTGCCGCCGCGCTCCCGTTCCGCCACGCCCATCGCCCGACTGGCTCCACCCTCGGGGTCGAGATCCAGCAGCAGCACCGAACGCCCGGCAGCGGCCAGGCCCAGCGCCAGATTGACAGCGGTCGTGGTGGCGCCCACGCCGGCGAGTCGGCCGAAAACGGCGACGATCTCGGGAGCGGGACCAGTGAGTTCGGGTCTCTGCTTGGGTGTCATCAGTTTGACTCAGCCTTCTCCACCGCGCGACGCACGCGCCATGAACCAATCCAGCCCGCTGGTCGGCAGCAGACGCTTGAGCGTGCCGAGCAGATGGGTGGGGAAGGTGACATAATACCGCGCCCTCGGGCGCTGGCTCTCCAGGGCATGCACGAGCTTGGTCAGTACCGCCTCCGGTCCCAGGGTGAAGGGCTGGGCGGGCCCTTCCTTGGTCAGACGCGCCTCGGCCCGGCGATAGGCGTTGCGATGGACGCTGTGCTCAGGGTCGATGTTGGCCCGAAAGGCACGGTGCGCGTTGTCACGAAAACGGCTCAGGATCGGCCCCGGCTCGATCAGCGAGACCGAGATCCCCGAGCCGCGCAGTTCCAGCCGCAGAGTATCGGTCAGACCTTCGAGCGCATATTTGCTGGCGACATAGGCGCCGCGATAGGGCAGGGGGATGAAGCCGAGGATGGAGCTGTTCTGCACGATCCGTCCCTGGCCCTGACGGCGCATGAGCGGGATGACGCGGCAGGTCAGGTCGTGCCAGCCGAGCAGATTGGTTTCGAGCTGGGCGCGGAGGACATCGCGGCTCAGATCCTCGACCGCGCCTGGCTGGCCATAGGCGCCGTTGTTGAAGAGCGCGTCGAGCCGTCCGCCGGTCAGTTCCAGCGTCCGTTCCAGCGCCGTGCTGAGGCTCGCCGGGTCGTCCAGATCCAGTTGCACCGCGCTCAGTCCTTCAGTTTCGAGCCGGGCGACGTCCTCGGACCGTCGCGCCGAGGCGATCACCTGCCAGCCGCGACGCGCCAGGGCGTGCGCGCAATGATGGCCGATCCCGCTGGAGCAGCCGGTGATGAGGATGGAGCGGGTAGTTACGTTCGCGTGCATCGGAGCGTCTGAACCTTGAGTAACGAGGGGCCGGGCGGGCTTCCGGCGCACGTCGAGCGCGGCGGAAGCCTCCTGGGTTGGGCATTAACGCCAATCTGGCCCCGTCACGCAACCGGATTTGATTTTGCTGGCGCGATCCACATCTGGGGCGCCGTCGAAAACGTCATGATCGTCCGATCAACCCTTTAGTTTTGAGTGAGAGGAAACCTCCATGCCAATCTATGAATATCGTTGTGAACACTGTGGTCACGAGCTGGAAAAGATGCAGAAAATCAGCGATGCGCCGCTGACCGACTGCCCGGAGTGCGGCCAGCCGGCGCTCAAGAAGCTGATCTCGGCGGCCGGTTTCCGGCTCAAGGGCGGCGGCTGGTACGAGACCGACTTCAAAAAAGCCGGCGATAAGAAGAAGAACCTGCACGATAGCGGCGGCGAGAAGAAGGAGTCGGCGGCCAAATCGGACAGCGCGAGTTCCGGCTCCAGCGGTAGCGGCGCGGCCAAGAGCGATACGGCCTCCAGCACGTCCACGTCCAAGCCAGCGGCCAAGAACGTCGCCTGAGAACGACGTGCCAAGCGCAGTTTTGAGCCTGGGAGTCCAGACCCAATTTGAGCCAAGGATGGCCAAACGTCTTACAATCCAGCAATCAGGCGATATACGACAGCTTGGCGAGGCGCTACACATTTCGAATGAAATGAAACTGAGGTAGCTGTTGCGTCCCGTGTGATCATCCTCGATCGCGTCGGGGCCGAACGCCTGACGGGTCTGGGGGATATGCTGGTCGCGACCGGGCAGGCCGAGCCGGTGCGTATCCACGGATAGAGAATGATGGCCGATGACATCGCCGCCGCGATTGCGACCTTCAATAATGGAGCGCGAACATGATCGCTGCCAACTTCCAGGTACTCGATTTCCGACCGCTCTTCCTGACCGTCGAGGGTATTGGTCCCTTTCAGCAGCAACCCTTCCAGCTCGATTTCACCGACGCGGACGACGAACCCTGCAATGTCTACTTACTGCTCTCCAAGAACGGGATGGGCAAGACGACCTTGCTCGATCTGATGGCGTCATTGATGGGGATGTTCGAGCAGCGTGTCCCGGAGTCCATCGGATTCGAGGATCTGGACTCAGGGGCCGGAAGGGCGCAGTGGGATTTTCTGGTTCGCGTGCGCAAGGACGGTGAAGAAACGACGCGCATCCTATCCTTGGTCGCCGGACGCGATGAGCCCTGGGGGCTGAACCCCTGGGGCGAGTCGAGACTAGCTCGGTACGGAGCCCAAGCACACAGTCTGTTCGGCTTTATTCGACAGGCGAGCGGCCGGCTGTCTCGGGTTGGCGAGGGCAGCGGAAGCGGTGGGCAGCCACGCGGACTTTCCATGGTGGTCGATGGTCTCGTCGATGATGATTTCGTCGCGGATATACTCGCCGCGATGCACGCGCATCAAAACCAAGCCCCAGACGCCTTTGAGGACGCTCCGCTGACGATGCCGACCCTGCTCTTGTTCTCGGCCTATCGGGATATTCCGAGGGTTCAGGACAGCCAGCGGGGTGTCATACAGCCTCCGAGCTGGGGGTACCGTCCAGTGCATCGCTTCGGTACCGAGAGCCAGGGGTGGCAGGATTCGCTGGACAACCTTCTGGTCTGGCTCAAATGGTTGGATGATGGCCGCTACGAGCAAGCGATCAAAGTCATCAACGAGCGCGTCTTCGTCGAGAGTCCCAAGTTCTTGAAGGGTGTGCGTAAGCAACCCCCGGAGGCCATGGTCGTCAGCGGTGGCAATCCGCATCGCCTGGATCGGCTCAGTAGTGGCGAAAAGAGCTTGATCCAGCTCTACTTGCGAGTCGGTGTCCACATGACACGCAACACCCTACTGCTGGTCGACGAGCTGGATATCCATCTGCACTCGATCTGGCAGCACCGAACACTGTCATTTTTCAAACAGTTAGCCGTTGATCACCCTGGTTTGACCATCATCACCAGCACCCATGCCAGGGAGCTGATCCCCGCCTTCGGTCACGACATCCCTGAACCGGGACTACGCAAGGGCGGGCACATCATTGAGGAAGGCGTTGCCTAACGGGGTGTGGAATAGGGAGGGAGGGTATCATGGCGGCCTTGAAAGAGCTCGCGTCCGGCGATCTGGCTGAGCGACGCTATGTGGCAAAGCGTTTCATCTATCTGGAATCCGAAGAGGACGTCCAAATTCTGGCTGAGCGCTGGTTCAACGATCGGGGCGACAAGGTCGAGTTCCGGGCGGCTGGTGATGAGCTGGGTGGTGGATGCAACTGCGTCGTCGCTCAGGTCGAAGAGGACGTCGAAAATGGAATCGACGCCCTGGGTATTCTGGATCGGGATAGTCTGGCGGCGCGTTCACACTGGGAAGCCTTCCTCGATACGACCGACGTCTGTTGCTCGAATCGCTCCCCATTCGGCGAGCGGATCTACGTTCTGCGACGCTGGGAAATTGAGAACTATCTGTTGCATCCCCTGGTTATCGAGTCCTTTCTCGCGGACGAGCAGGGGCGGAGTCCGAGGCCCGAGACAGAGGTTAACAATGAGTTGTTCGGTCTTGTCTGTGGACTGGCCCCCATCGTCGCCGGAAGTTTGCTGCTGATGTCTTATGGACGACGCGGCTTTGACAAAACGTTTGGTTTGAACCAGACCTTGCTGGAGAACTATGCTGAGATTCTCCGACAAGTCGAGCGTCAGCTATCGCCGGAAGTGGCTGGCTCTGTCGAGGATTGGATCGAAAAGATCGTGAGTTTCGGCGGTGCGGACCATGATCGAAGCACCGAACGATGGCTGGGGCTGATTCGCGGTATCGACGGCAAGCGCTTGTTGCTCTGGTTGGCCAATCATTATCGGCTCGGGAACAAGCGCGAGCTGCGCTTCCATCTGGCCAGACTGACGAGGACGCTGGGTTTGCTCGATGCGGTACTGGATGATTTCTTTGCTCATATCGTCGGCGAGTAGAACGCTTCAGGTCTTCAAGCGTTTTGGAGAGTCAACCAAGGCTTCGGCCAGCCCGATCAGACTCAGCGGCGCGCAGCCCTCGGCCTTGTTGTTAGCGATGACATAGACCTCGCGTCCGGCACTCAGCGCCTCGGAGACGAGCTGCGCGATCTGGCCGCGCGCGGTCGGATCCGGCTCGCGCAGTCGGTTGAAGGGCTGATAGAGGTTCCGAGCCTCGTTATAGCGACGATTGGCGCGCAGCATCCAGCGCAGCACCAATGGACCTGGCGGAAGATCGGCGAACAGTGTCTGCTGCCGATCGAGCGCGGGCAGACGCGGATGCAGACTGAGCGCGGTCTGGGCGCCGCCGTGACGCAGGGCCTCGGCCAGATCGCACGTCAGCAGCTCGCGATCGCGCACCTCGACCGCATAACAGGGACCAGTCGGCAGGCGGCGCAGGAAGCGGTACAGATCCTCGGCAAAGCGGCGCGGGTTGGCGGTGATCGTCTCGCCGAGTGGCGGAAACTGGAGCAGCAGCACGCCACCGCGCGCCTCCAGTCCCTCGACGAACGGCTGGACCGACTGCTCGGTCGCCCGCTCCGGGTCGAGAAAACCAGGATTTGCTTCAACCGGACGCCCGCCACCGGCCCGCAAGACGGCATCGGTGATCGCCGCCGGCATCTTGACCAGAAAGCGAAACTCCTCCGGAACCTGCTCGGCATAGGCGCGCAGACGTTCGGTCGGCACCGGCGCATGGTAGGCGCTGTCGACACCGACGGTGCGCAGTAGTGGATGCTGGGCATAGGCGTGCAGCCCATGACGCGACAGGACACGCGGATTGGCCGCCGGATCATAGATCAGTCCCAGCCAGCCCGGAAACGACCAGGACGAGGTACCGAGCCGCAGCCGAGCGGGTAGGGCACCGGCGAGTTCACGCGCCTGGCTCCAGGTGTCGCGCGCCGGCTCGACGAATATAGGCGCGGGCGCTTCATCCGGCGTGCCCGCGAACAGATCCAATTGGTTCGATGGCTTCATGTGTTCATGCTCTCATGCCAGCGTCGATCGTGGTCAGTGCTTGCGCTAAACCATTGCGGCTAGTAATCTTTCACGCTTTTTCATGATGGTTCCGGCCTCTATTGGCGCCGGGTCCATCCACCTTGAACAAGATGGGGCGATAGAGTGATGCGCACGCAGTATTGTGGGGATTTGAACAGCCAGCATACAGGCCAGGAGGTCGTCCTGTGTGGCTGGGTGCAGCGGCGGCGCGACCACGGCGGGGTCATCTTCATCGATCTGCGCGACCGCGAGGGTCTGGTTCAGGTGGTGTTCGACCCGGATCGCGCTGAGATCTTCGCCCGCGCCGAGCAGGTGCGTAGCGAATATGTGCTCAAGATCACCGGTCGCGTGCGTCCGCGTCCCGAGGGCACGACCAACCCGGATCTGCCCACCGGCGAGATCGAGATCCTGGGACTCGATCTGGAGATCCTCAACGCCGCCGAGACCCCGCCGATCCAGCTCGATAGCCACACGGCGGATGCATCCGAAGAACTGCGTCTGCGCTATCGCTATCTGGATCTGCGCCGCCCCGAGATGCAGGCGCGTCTGCGCACCCGCAGCCGCGTCACTCAGGCGATGCGCCGCTTCCTCGACGAGCAGGGTTTTCTCGACATCGAGACGCCGATCCTGACCAAATCCACGCCCGAGGGTGCGCGCGACTATCTAGTCCCCAGCCGCACCCATCCGGGCGAGTTCTTCGCGCTGCCGCAGTCGCCCCAGCTCTTCAAGCAGTTGCTGATGATGTCGGGCCTGGATCGCTACTATCAGATCGCCCGCTGCTTCCGCGACGAGGATCTGCGCGCCGACCGTCAGCCCGAGTTCACCCAGCTCGACATCGAAGTCTCGTTCATGAGCGAGGACGAGCTGATGGCGCTGATGGAGGGCCTGGTCCGCACCCTGTTCAGCGAGGTGATCGGCGTCGAGCTACCCGATCCCTTCCCGCGTCTGACCTATGACGAGGCGATGCGCCGCTTCGGCTCCGACCGGCCCGATCTGCGCGTGCCGCTGGAGCTGATCGATGTCGCCGATCTGATGGACGGCGTCGACTTCCAGGTCTTCGCCGGTCCGGCCAAGGATCCCGAAGGGCGTGTGGTCGCGTTGCGTCTGCCCAAGGGCGGCGAGCTCTCGCGCAAGGAGATCGACGGCTATACCCAGTTCGTCGGTATCTATGGCGCCAAGGGTCTGGCCTATATCAAGGTCAACGAGTGGGCGACCAAGGGGCGCGAGGGGCTGCAATCGCCGATCCTCAAGTTCCTGCCCGATGCGACGGTCGAAGGCATCATGGCCCGCACCGGAGCCGTGGACGGCGATCTGATCTTCTTCGGCGCCGACAAGACGCGCGTGGTCAACGAGTCGATCGGCGCGCTGCGCGTCAAGCTCGGTCAGGATCGCGGCTTGCTGGAAGGTGAGTGGCGTCCGCTGTGGGTCGTCGACTTCCCGATGTTCGAGCATGACCCGGCCAACGGGCGCTGGGTGGCGCTGCATCATCCCTTCACCGCGCCCAAGGAGGAACAGCTCGGGTTGCTGGAAACCGATCCGGGCGCCTGTCTCTCGCGGGCTTATGACATGGTGCTCAACGGCACCGAACTCGGCGGCGGCTCGATCCGTATCCATCGCGACGCGGTGCAACGTCAGGTGTTCAAGCTCCTGAACATCAGCGACGAGCAGGCCGAGGATCGCTTCGGCTTCCTGCTCAAGGCGCTGCGCTTCGGCTGTCCGCCGCACGGCGGTATCGCCTTCGGTCTCGACCGGCTGGTGATGCTGATGACCGGCGCCCACTCGATCCGCGACGTCATGGCCTTCCCCAAAACCCAGACGGCGGCCTGTCTGCTCACCGACGCGCCTTCGGCGGTCGACGAGGCCCAGCTCAAGGAGCTGGCGCTGCGCTTGCGGACACGCGCTTGAGCGATCCTGAGCGCAAACGGGCGCAGTCGGCGCTGGTCGTCGTCTGCACCCGAGGCGGCGAGTTCCTGCTGATGCGTCGCACCCGCCCGGCCGGGTTCTGGCAGTCGATCACGGGCAGTCTCGCGCCAGGCGAGACGCCCAGGCATGCGGCGGTGCGCGAGCTCTGGGAGGAGACCGGATTGCGCGCTGGCGGCGCGCTCATCGATCTGCGTCAGTCGGTACTGTTTCCGATCATCCCGGCCTGGCGTCATCGCTATGCGCCCAACGTCTGCTTCAACCGTGAATATCGCTTCGGCCTGGTGCTCGACTCGCGGCGGCTGGTGCGGCTCAATCCACGCGAGCATCTCGAATACCGCTGGCTCCCGGCCCGCGAGGCCGCCGAGCTGACCGGTTCCTGGACCAACCGCGAGACCATCGAAGCGCTTGAGGCACGACGGGCGTGGCTTTGAGCCTCAAGCCGACCGCCCCCATCTCTTGGCGACAGCCTCAAGCCCGACCTGACAGCCAGCGAGCCTCTCGACCCAACCCATGCCTGACATCAAAGCCAATCTGACCGATCGACCCGCTACCCGTAATCTGGCCGCGCTCAAGCGTCTGCTCCAGTTCGCCTGGCCCTATCGGCGCCGACTGGCGCTGGCGCTGGTCGCGCTGCTGATCGCCGCCGTCTCGGTGCTGGCCTTCGGGCAGGTGATCCGGGTTGTGGTCGATTCAGGACTCAGCACCGGCTCAGTCGCGGAGCTTGATCGCTCGCTGATGCTGTTTCTGTTCGTGGTGATGCTCACAGCGGCGTCCATCATGGCGCGCAGCTATCTGCTCAACTGGATCGGCGAGCGGGTGGTGGCCGACATTCGCCAAGCGGTATTCGAACGGGTGTTAGTCCTGGATGTCGCCTTCTTCGAGACCACGCGCACCGGTGAGGTGATTTCGCGCCTGACCAGCGACACGGCGATCCTGCAAGTGGTGGTTGGCTCGACGCTCGCCATGTCGATCCGCACCTCGCTGCTGGTCGTCGGCGGCATCCTGATGCTCATGATCACCAGTCCGGGACTCACCGGGCTGGTGCTGGCCGGATTGCCGATCGTCATCGGCCCGGCCTGGATCATCGGGCGGCGCGTGCGCCGGCTCTCGCGCGACAGCCAGGATCGGATCGCCGATGTCGGCGCCTATGTCGACGAAGCCATCCACGGCATCCGCACCGTGCAGGCGTTCTGTCACGAACCGATCGACAGTCGCCGCTATGGCGATCAGGTCGAGGCCGCGTTCGACGTGGCCATGAGCCGTTCGCTGTCGAGCGCGGCGCTGTCGGGGATTGCTACCTTTCTGACCTTTGGCGCGATCGGCGTGGTGCTCTGGATCGGTGGACATCAGGTGCTCGATGGCACCCTGAGCGGCGGTGAACTCTCAGCGTTTCTGTTCTATGCCATCGTGGTCGCCGGAGCCGTGGGGTCGCTGAGCGACCTGACCGGACAACTGTTGCGCGGCGCTGGGGCCAGCGAGCGGCTGATGGAGCTGCTGGAGATCCAGCCGGCGATCCTGCCGCCGGTGGCGCCCGAACCGCTGCCTGAGCCGTCGCGTGGGCGGATCGAACTGCGCGGGGTGCGCTTCGTCTATCCCTCGCGCCCGGATACGCCGGCACTTGACGGGCTGGATCTGACCGTCGAGCCGGGCGAGCGGCTGGCGCTGGTCGGGCCCTCGGGTGCGGGCAAGTCGACGCTGTTCCAGCTCCTGCTGCGTTTCTATGATCCGACGGCGGGGAGTCTGCTGTTCGATGGGGTCGATATCCGTCGGCTCGATCCGCGCGATCTGCGTAGCCGCATCGCCCTAGTGCCGCAGGATCCGGTGATCTTCGGCGCCAGCGCCTGGGAGAACATCCGCTATGGTTTGGAGCGCGCGAGCGACGAGGACGTGCGCCGCGCCGCGAAGGCCGCCCATGCGCTCGAATTCATCGAACGGCTGCCGCAAGGTTTCGACACCCATCTCGGTGAGCGCGGCGTGCGGCTCTCGGGCGGCGAGCGTCAGCGCATCGCCATTGCCCGCACGCTGTTGCGCGATCCGGCGCTGCTGCTGCTCGACGAGGCCACCAGCGCGCTCGATGCCGAGAGCGAGCGTCTGGTGCAGGAGGCGCTTGAAACTCTGATGCAGGGGCGCACCAGCATCGTCATCGCCCATCGGCTCGCCACGGTGCGCAATGCCGACCGGATTCTGGTGATCGATCAGGGACGGATCGTGGCCGCAGGGCGGCATGATGAACTCATGGACGAGGATGGACTCTATGCGCGTCTGGCCACACTCCAGTTCCAGGAGCCGTGCGGCGGTTGAATGGATATTTGATATGACCAAGACCCGTGTACCGACCTTCATCCACCAATTCGACGCACCGGATTTTGAACGGCAGCCGCCGGGAACCATCCTACGGGATTTCGACGCCCTGCTGGACCTGATTGGCGATCAGGGGCTGCCGCTCACCCCTGGCCATTTGTTCGCCATGAAGACCCTGGAGACGATCAATCAGCGTCTCGCCCATCCCCTGGAACTGGGGCTGAAGCGTGCGATGCAGAAATCCTATCCGCACATCAATGGTTTGTATCTGGTGCTGCGTGCGAGTGGCCTGGCGCGGATCGACATGGCGTCCAAGAAACCGCGTCTGCATCTCGACCCCGTCGTCCTGGCCTCCTGGTCCGCCCTCAACGGGGCCGAGCGCTATTTTGCCTTGCTGAAAGCCTGGTGGGGTCGTTCAAGCGAGGGGGTCATCGGCGAGTTCGAAAGTTGGGGCGGGGATGCGTCGATGAAGATCGTCACCTTTCTTCAACGGCTGCCGGATGCCGGTCTAACGTTCAAGACACCTCAGGACGCGGATTGGCTTCGATATTCTCCCGGCCTCCACCATCTGGCGTTGCTGGAGCTCTTTGGTTTGCTCGACCTGCGGGCCATGCCACCGGTGGCAGGCAAGGGATGGCAGCCAGAGCGGATCGGTCTGACCGAGTGGGGACGTTCCTTGCTGGGCCACTTTGCGGGCTTCATGCGCCAACCTTGGGCGCCAGAGGCCGAATCGGCCACGCCCATCCATGACGCCGGGGATTTTTTCGACCCGCTGGCGCGTTTCGAGCACTGGAGCCAGTTGGTGCGTCCGCAGATCCCCGACTGGCGCCAGGAGCTGGAGATTCCCGCGTCCCCTTTCCAACCCGGCCAGCATCTGTTCAAGGTGTCGCTGGGAGCGGGTTGCTGGCGGCGGATCGCCATTGGGGGCGACGCCCATCTCGACGCACTCGCGGCCACGATTCTCACCGCCTTCGACTTCGATGACACGGACCATCTGTACCGCTTCAGCTATCAAGACCGCTTCGGCGGCACCATCGCGATCGATCATCCCGATCTGGCGGGCGAGTCCGACAACGTGGCGGATGAGGTCAAGGTTGGCGACCTCTCGCTCTGCGAAGGGATGCGGATCAGCTTTCTGTTCGACTTTGGCGATGACTGGCGATTCGAACTCCTCGTCGAACGTGTGAACGCCGAATCCAAGAGCCAGGAGCCACAGGTGCTGGAAGTGCATGGCGCGGCACCCGTGCAGTATGGGGATTGGTAGCGGGCATCGACGGGTGCGTGATCGTTCGATCAAGCGCCGAGTCTCTGGCCTGACGCCCGGTGCGCAATCCGCCGTTCCGATCCAGACGACCCTATAGTGGACCCGACCCCGATCCCTCATCGACTCACAGGTTAATCGACATGCCTACACCGAAACTTTTCGAACCCTTGACGATCGGCTCGCTCAGGCTGGCCAATCGCATCGTGATCGCACCCATGTGCCAGTATTCCGCGACCAACGGCTGCATGAGCGACTGGCACTTGATCCATCTCGGTCAGCTCGCGCTCTCGGGCGCGGCCTTGCTGACGATGGTTGACAAACCGTCGCCCCCTCCGCCGTGCCCTTCGGTGCCAGCGACAGGGCGCCGCTCGCGCTCGATCGCCAGGCGATGATCGA
>NZ_WNKT01000044.1 GCF_009720725.1 Allochromatium palmeri | reverse complement strand
TCACGGTAAGGTCCGGTGGTGATTCCGGCGCTTTCGCGTCGGCCCTCAGTCCGGCTCCCGTGGCGACCACAGCCCCCGTAGGGTTCGATGGCGATTCCAGCCCTTTCGGACTGGGCCTCAGTGCGACTCCCATAGGCACACGGACCGCACGCGGGACAGATCTCCCCGGATAAGGACATGAACTTTCAGTGCACAACCGCCGCATTTACCCTATCCCCTGCACCTGATGGGTTTCGTCACCTCGTGCTGACTCACCCAGGGACTGAGCCTTCTATGCGGTTTCTGTCCGTCGGCTCGCACCTTTGCGCTCGGGCTTCCTCCAGACATCCCCTCACGGGTTTGCCCTTGCCGTCGGCTAGTAGTTACGTTGGTCCGAAAGGACACTACAGGTACTCCTACAGGGGACTTCCACCCCATCAGTTTATGCCCATGCCGGGCGTACACAAAGGGTAACTCCTTCGCGGAACATAATCACACGGGACGCAACATCTACTTTTTCAAAGACTGGAAGATGCATGAAACACAAGAACTTTATGATTTTTCTCGGTCTGACAGCTTCGCTGTTTCTAGCGGCCTGCGCATCGCCCCCTGAGCGGGAACTCTCTTCAAAGGCACCGTCGTTCGCCACGCTGCCGAATGGATACCAACCGCTTGATCCGACCCAACCTTCGCCTATCTATGCGGGGGTAACGGCGATTCCTGGCGATAATGTCATTCGCTACCTGGAGCGCAAACGTGGACATGCGTTAAATCTACTGTCACTCTCCGGCGGTGGCCAGAACGGCGCTTTCGGTGCTGGTTTCCTCATCGGCTGGCGTGAGAGTGGACGGCGACCGGAGTTCGATATCGTCGGCGGTGTGAGCACGGGCGCGTTGCTGGCCACGCACGCCTTTCTTGGCACCCCGGCAGACGACGCGAAGTTGGAAGCGATGTACACGCAGGTTACGCACGCCGATATCTACAAGGAGAGAGGGGTCTTTGGCCTTCTGTCGGGTACAGATTCACTAAGGGATACCGCTCCGTTGCGCGCAATGATTGCCAAATTTATCACGGCGGAGACCTTAAAGCGTGTGGCCGCGGCGTACGATGACAATCGTATGTTGTTTGTCGGCACCACCAACATCGACTACGGCCAGACCTGGGTCTGGAATATGACGCTGATCGCGAAGGCAGGAGATTTAGAACTCTATCGGAAGGTATTACTGGCGTCCGCCTCATTCCCTATCGTCTTTCCGCCAGTGGAAATCGATGGCCACTTGTTCGTCGATGGGGCCGCCCGGTCGAATGTGGTGGTGCCGGGGATGGGCGGAACGCGGAAGCCCAATCCTCCGTTGTACGGCCCTGGGAATCTCTACTTAATTGATAACGGTAGGGTCACGCAGCCGCCTGCTGCCTTACGCCGAGCCATTGGCGACGTCGCGGCGACAACCATCAGCGTGATGATGGAACAGTCGATGCAGACAGCGCTGACAAGGTCTTACTTCGGGACAAAGCTACTCGGCTACTCCTACAGGATGGTTGCGATTCCGAACAACGTTGACATCGGCAATGACGTGCTCGCCTTCGAGCCAACCGAGATGCGTGCGGGGTTCGACGCGGGGCGCGCCCTCGCGAAAAAATCCGACCCGTGGCTGAGCGCCCCACCCAAATCCGGCGATATTCCCTCCTGGATTCTGAAGGCGATGATAGCGCGCTAGATTGTCGTTCGCTGCCGGCGATGGAAGTGCGAAACGCGAGGGCGGTAGTCCCGGGTAGGTGGAGGCGAGTAGGCAAAGCGCGTCTACAATCTCTTACAATCTCCAGGGACTTGACAGTTAGGCAATAGCTTGGTGCATGCTGATCAAACCGGCGTATATGGCAGCGTACTCCCAATGGAATTGCTCGCAAATTGAGGTCGTATGTTCTGCCTCCATGAGTTGACGCATAGCCAGTCCAGCACCGGCGAGACAAGCGTGAACGACGACCGTCAGCGCCAATTGCCCGAAAGCTTCCAGCTGTAATCCGGCAGATGCGAATCCAGCGGTGATCAGCGGCGCACTGTCGAGTGCCAAGCCGAACGCCGCCGCTGCCGTCAGTCCACTGAGCAGGGTCGCACTCAGAGTGCGAACATCAAGCCGACGGCGCAGGATCGGCAGCAACACCAGAATCCAGACACTGACATAGGCCGCCTCGGGTCCGGCCAACAGCGGCGCTTCCCGGCTCAGAAGCGCATTCACGACCTGCCGCCAGAACTCCGAAACGAACAGCGTCAACAGCATCAGCCCCAACGCCAGCCGGCTCGACCAGCGTCCGAGCCAGTCTGGTCTCCAGCCGACCAGTCCGTTCAGCGACATCCAGCCAAACAGCAGCAGCGCCGTGCTCATGGCCGTTGCTCCGGGGCCAAAGCCGGCTCCAGCAACCCCGAGACCCGCTCCAGGATCAGCCGCTCGCACCCGTCCGGCAGCCGTCTACGCAACCGCTCGGCGTTCGCCAGCGTCACCCGCGCGCGCTCCGTGTCACCCGACCAGCGATAGCCCAGCCCGGCGATCAGCGCCAGCGCGACATGGGACGGTGTGCCCTGACACGCAAAGCGGTCGGCCAGATCGCGGAACTGGGTCTGATCCTCGGCCAGAGCGGGCAGAGCACCCAGATCCTCGATCATGCGCCGGGTGCGATCGAGACAGACGGCCCCGCGCTGACGCGGCTCCGCGAGCCGGCGCGCCAGCACTTCGAGCCGCAATCGACGCGCATCCCAGAATCCGGGGTCATCGGCGATGGCGGTATTCAGCGCCGTCTCAGCCTCGTCGAGCCGATCCTGCGCCCAGGCGCTGTCGGCCAGGACGAACCAGGCGTCGGAGCGCAGCCGTTCGGGCAGCTCCGGTACCGCCAGCGCCGCGCGCGCGGCAATCCGCGCCGACTCGAAATCCTGTAAACGCCGCTGAAGACGCGCGCGTTCCAGATGGGCGCGGAAGCGGATCAACGGCTCTTCGGCCTGCGTCAAGGGTTCGATCAACGCCAGCTTGCGCGCGGGATCGCCACTGAGCGCGGCGAGCTGGAAGGCCAGACGCGCCTCGTCGTCGATCCGGCCCCAGAGATTGCGATAGCGCATGAAGACCGTGTCACCCGCCGAACGGCGCGAGGCATCGCTCGCCGTGGGACTCAGGGCCGCGACGCCGCGCTCGCCCAGCTCCGACCACAGCGTTTCCCACGCCTCGACGGCCTGGCGCGCCTCGGCCGAATCACCCAGTCCGCCCGTCTCGGCGGCTCGATTCGGAGCCTGAGCCAATCCCCAGAGCACACCAACCAGCACCGTCAGCAGCGCCAGCGCAGCCAGACGCGGCACGAGCCGTGGGCCTGGGCGTGATGCGTGCGGCGGGCTACCAATAGAGGCCATAGTGGGTGAACTGGGCGACATGACGGCCGATCAGCAACGGATCGTCCGGCCGCTGGGTGAACCAGCGAAACCGCTGACCGGCGGCTTGCAACCTTTCATAGAGCGGCACGAAGGTCTCCAGGCCGTCGGGATGGACGATGAAGACAGGCGCGATTCGATCGCGTGCCGCGTCCTGGGCCAACTCATCGACCAGTCGCTCGGTCTGCTCGACGCTCCAGGGCGGCGACCGGCTCAGGATCGCCTTGCGATCGAGCCGGAACTCCAACTGAAAGGTATCGATGTCGCGCGTCACCAGCGGCTCGGGCCGCCAGGCAAAACGTCCCTGCCAGGTGGTGCCCGAGCGTGTGTCCAGCGCGGCGGCGAGTGCGTCGACCACGGCCTCCTGGTCCCAGACCGCCACCCGATCGGCGAGCACGAAATAGAAGCGCGAGAAGGGCGGAAAGCGTTCGCGCTGCGGTTCGACGAAGCGCGGTCCGGTGCTCGGACGGGCCGGGAGCTGGCTGGCCCCTTCATCACGCTGACGCGGCGCGGCCAGTGCGAAGAGCGTCACGATCAGCAGGATCGCCAGCAAATTGGTGGCGATGTCGAGAAAGGCGCTCGGGGTCGGGCCGTCAGTCTCCATGTCCGCGCCACTCGGTCAGCAGACGGGGCAGCGCGTCGGGCGCGGTCGACAGCGGCCGGAAGCTCAGCCTGAACGCCCGGCGTGGCGCTGCGCGCGGATCGAGCCGGCTGGTGAAGCGGCTGAAGGCGTCCTCGAAGGCGCGGCGGGTGCCGAAACAGTCCTGGGTAAGCGCGAAGACCAAATTGCGCACACCCGCGCCTGGCTCGGCGACCCGTTCCAGCAGTGCATCGAGTTCGGTCTCGCGATAGACGATCGGCTCGGCCTCGGGTCCGGCATGGAGCGTCACCGCGCCCTCGGCCTGACAGACGACCAGATCGTCGATCGCCAGCGGACGTCCGGTTTCGGGCCGGTTGGGCGCTTGTAGCGCAAAGACGACGATCAGAATGCCGACGAAGGCCAGTACCAGATCGAGAAAGGGCAGCAGATTCAGCTCCGGCATCAGCGGCATCGATGGGCGGTGGCGCATCAGTCGGCGGCGTCCAGGTCGGGCGCGTCCAGAAACAACCGGTCGAGCAGCCGCCGGTAATAGAGCATGTCGAGCGTCTGCGCCCGTGCGCGCAATACCAGTAGGGCCAGCATCAACGGAATCACCAGCACCAGCCCGACAAAGGTGGTATCGAAGGCGAACTGGAGCCCACCGAGCACGCCGCCGAGGCCGCCCCCATCGACGGCCGTGGCCGCGACGCTGTCGGCCAGTCCGCCGATGGCCTGGGTGATACCGAGCACGGTGCCGATGAACCCGAGCATGGGCAGCACCCAGATGGCAAAACCGATGGGGGCGAAGTTGTGCTGATGCTGCTGGCCGCGCACCAGAAGCACATAGTCGCTCAGATGGACCGAGTCCTCGCGCGCGTGGGTCCGGTCGTGCCAGTGTCGCAGCGCGGCCGGAACCCGCTCGGCGTCGGTCTGTTCGCGTCCGGAGAGAAAGCCGATCCAGTCCTGCCAACGCGACGGGCCGGATATCTGATCGCTTGGGTCTCCAGACCTGATCAAGCGGCGACGCTCGCTCTGGAGTCCCAGATATTGCAAAACGGCATAGAGCACGCTCGCCACGAACAGCGCCAGCATGAAGCGGCAGTAGCCATTGCCCAAATAGCGTCCGATCCAGTCGGGCAGGGCGTTCGGCTCCAGAAAATGCATCAGGGTCGGATAGAGCGCCAGCGTGATGAGCACGGCGACGATCAGCGGCCGGGCGATCTGGCGCTCGGAGAACAGCCCGGCGGCCTGATCGAGATCAAGCGATGGCTGAGCGGGTGGAGACATCTATCGATCCGGTTGGGTCGTGGCGGAGTCATCCAGGGTCTGTTCCAGCACCTGGAGCTGTTGCGCGATGTCGCGCCGCGTGGCCCGCAGTTCTCCGATCCGGGCGCCGATCTCGCCGTAGAGACGTTCCTGGCGCGCGCGTTCGTCGTGATTCTGGGCCGCGTCGGCACGGTCGAGCGCCTGCTGGGCCTGGGCGATGAGTTGGGTCTCCAGGTCATCGAGCCGACTCAGCAGACGCTGGATGTCGTCGAGCTGGGCCTTGAGTGTGTCCCGCTCCGGGTCGGACGGAGCCGCTGGATCGGCAGCCGGAGCTGCCTGTGTCGACGGTGGCGGCGCCCCCGAAGCGATCTCCGCCGGTGCCGGGCCTGAAACGACCGCCAGCAACGCGCCCAGGCTCAACGTCAGCAGCCAGGGGCGCACGTCCGGGACGCCAGCGGGTTTCATGGCGCGATCGGCACCTGCTGCGCGTCGCTGGCGGTCTTGACGATGGCCTGCATGTTTTCGTTCAGGCTCGTCAGATTAGCGCCGACCTGCTGCAAGCTCTGGATCGCCTTGTCAGCCTGACCCAGCTCGTAGTAGGCGAGCACGATGTCGCGATCGGACTCGATGGCACGCATCAGCGCCAGCGAGTTGGCGCGTTCGGTGCTGATCTGGTTGCGCAGTTCGCGCCCGGTGTTGAGTCGGCTCTGCCAGGCTTGAGCAATCGGCTGAAAGGCCGGGTTGGACTCGGACTTCTCCAGCGCCTCCTTGCGCCGCTGCTCCCAGAGTGCGAGCAGGCCGTCGAGCTCGGTCCAGATCTCGCTGTCCTCGGCCATGCTCGCGTTCACACGCTTGACCGAGTCGAGCATGGCGTCGAGCACCTCGCCGCCCTTCTCGATGGAATCGCGGCTGGCCTGAATGTTGGCATCCAGTCCACTCAGGTTCTCCTGGAGCTGCGCGGCCACCGCGTTGACCTTCTCGAACAACCGGCCCATGTCGGGCTGATCGGCGGATTGAGCGAGTGATGCCGTACCGGTCAGGGCGAGTACGCCAGCGAGCACGAGGGCGGATGTCTTCATGATGTCCTCCGATGGGTGGGGTCGGGATCAGTTGGCGATGGGCACCGAGGTTTGCAGACTCTGCTGGGTCTTCTGCTCGACGACCGCCATGGCCTGGGTGATGTCGTTCAGCCCCTCGACCACGGAGCGCGCGGCGGTGATGGCCTCCAGTACCTTGCCGATCTTCATCTCCTGGAGGATCACCCGATGCTGGCGCATGATGGTCGAGAGTTTTTCCTGCGCCAGGGTGCGGCTCTGATTCAGGCGCTCGTCGACGATGTCGTATTCCCGGATGGCGCGTTCAAGCTGGGCGATGCTCTGCTCGCGGTTGGGATAGTCGGGCGGCTGGCGCTCGTACCAACTCTTGAGGACGATGGTGCCCTCCTTGGCGCGGTTGAGCGCGTCGGCGAAGTCGCTGTTGAGATCGAGCTTGTTGAGCACCCCATAGACCTCGTCGCGCAGGGTGAAAAACAGACTATCGACCTGCGCCTCCTTTTCCTGCTCCGAGGTCAGGCGTGCGACCTCCTCCAGCTTTTCCATCGCTGTCTGAATGCGCGCGCCGAGCTGGGCGCTGGAATTGCGGATGTTGGCCATCTCGTTTTCGAGGATGACGGTCGGATTGGTGCGATTGGGATTGCGGGCGCTGTACTGAGTATCCTGCGCCCAGCTCGGCGCGCTCATGAACAGCGCGCACAGTACACCGAGCACGAGCCTGGTCGGTCGGCTGCGCGCGGTGGATCGGGTCGTCTGGAGCCGCCGTGGGTGGTCGCGATAAAACATCGGGTCTCCTTGGAACTGGGTCATAGGCCGCAGGCCTCGATGTTCTCCTCGAAGCCATCGATCAGACGCGAGGTCTTGTTGCGCAGATAGGCCAGGTCGCGCGCGATGTCGGTCAGATCTGATTCGAGATTGCGCGCGCGGTCGGCGTCGCGCACCAGACGCTGGATGATGATGGGTCTGGATTCCTGGTTCAATTCTTTGTCGAGACGCTTGATCATGAGTCCGGCGCAGTTGTTGAGCTTGATCGACTCGTCCATCCAGGCGCTGATCGGCAACTGGCTCAGTTGCTCGACCTCCTGGCGGTTGCCGTCGACGAAGGGTGCCGGACAGTCCGTGGCCGATTGGCGCAGTTCATTGCGCCACTTGCCCAGGAGCTTGTTGCTGCGCTCGACCCGTTGCAGGATGCGGACATAGTTCTCGCCGAGCGCATGATAGCGTTCGAAGACCGGCGCATCGTCCCAGGGGCAGGTCGGCGCCTGATAGCGGGTCGAGAGCGGGCGCGAAGCGGTCGTGCGACTGTCGCGCTCGGTAGACGCGGGTGTCGGCGGCTGAGGAGCGTCGAGGGTTGCGCTCGTGCTCGATGTATAGGCGAAATAATCGCGTGTTTCGGCCCATAGCTCGCCTGGGATTTCGAGCCAATCGGGCTTGAACAGCCACAGCGCGCCGGTCGCGGTGGCGAGCAGGATCAGCAGGGCCAGACCCCAGGTCAGCCAGCCAGGGCGTGGGCGGCGCTGGCGTGGCTCGGGCGTTGGCGGTGGAGTGGCTTCAAGTGGAATCGGTCGCGGTGGGATGGGCGGGCTGTGGGGCGGTTCGATTGGCGCCGGCACAGACGCGGACGTCTCCGGGTCGTCATCGGCAACGGCCACGCCGAAATGCTCAGCCAGTGGCTGGAGTCCGCCGCGAAAGCCCTGACCGACAGCGCGCAGCTTCCAGCCGGTGCCGTGGCGATAGAGTTCAGCGAAGATGAGCGCCTGTTCGTCTCCTGCTTCGGTCAACTCGAAGGCGAGCGGCTCGCCGGAGGCGGGCGTAACTGTGAGTCGGGTGCCGATCAGATCGCGAAACGCGCCATCCGTCATGGCGGCGGCGATGACGAGACGCTGAATGCCGGCCGGCAATCGTTCCGGTTGCACGCGCAGCTCGGCGCGACCGGCTAAGGTTGTCGCCAGATCGACGACCGCACCGGGCGACTGGCGCTGGTTGTAGAAAATAAACCAGTCGTCGCTCGGAATCCGTCCGTTGTCGCCGACCGCGAAGCACACCGCATCCAGCGCCGCTCGACCCGACGGCCAACCCAATTCGACGCGCACCGTGCCCGAGCTGGCCAGCGGCGCATTTGCGCCCTTCGGCAGTGTCTTCATCTCGGCGACTCGCGCGACAGAGATTCCATGCCATCCCCTCGATAGTGTCTCGATCGACGTTCGAAAACCGGGCATACCATGCCGCAAGCTGTTTGGATACGCAACACGGCGCCATCCCGATCCTGGATTCGGGACCGCGCCGAGGGCCTTACTCCCACATCACATTTTCGCCATCGCGCGCGGCGGCTTCGAGCAGCTCGATCAGGGGTAGGGCGCGATGGGCGAGGCTGACGTGCTGGGACTCATCGCCCTGGTGTTGGTTTGGCGTGTCAGGGTCGAGCGTGGCGTCCGGATGCTCAGCGACAGCGTTCTTCAGCCGTGCGAGCGCGGCCGGCACGTCTTCGGCCAGGAGCGCGCCCGGCACGGCGCCGCTGTGTCCCATCAGCTTGATGAGGGTGACGGCCACGTCGCCGAACATGGTGATGGTGGCATAGGCTGGGGTCTCGAAGCGGATCAACATGAGCGGCCTCCTCGTTGTTTCTGATTGGGACTGATAAAGCCTGCGGCGAATGCGGGCCGCGTTTAAAATGCGCTGATCATTTTCACTCAAGCTCCTGCCGAGATATCATGACCGACGCTGCCGAGTTGCCACGCACCCATTTCATCCGCCAGATCGTCGAGGCGGATCTCGCTTCCGGTAAGCATGACCGGATTATCACCCGCTTTCCGCCCGAGCCGAACGGCTATCTGCACATCGGGCATGCCAAATCGATTGTGCTCAACTTCGGCCTGGCCAAGTTGTTGGGCGGACGCTGCAATCTGCGCTTCGACGACACCAATCCGCACAAGGAGAACCTCGAGTTTGTCGAGGCCATCCAGACCGACGTGCGCTGGCTGGGCTTCGACTGGGGCGATCGGTGTTATTTTGCCTCGGACTATTTCGAGCCGCTCTATGGCTTCGCGGTCGAGCTGATCGAAAAGGGTCTGGCCTATGTCTGCGATCTCGCGGCTGAGGAGATGCGCGAGTATCGCGGCACTCTGACCGAGCCGGGCCGTGACAGCCCCTGGCGCGCGCGTTCGGTGGCCGAGAACCTGGATCTGTTCGCGCGGATGCGGGCCGGTGAGTTCCCGGACGGCTCGCACACCCTGCGCGCCAAAATCGATATGGCCTCGCCCAACATCAATCTGCGCGATCCGGTGCTCTACCGGATCAAGCATGGCGTGGTGCATCATCAGACCGGCAGCACCTGGTGTCTCTATCCGACCTATGACTATACGCACCCGATCTCGGATGCGCTCGAAGGCGTCACCCATTCGCTCTGCACCCTGGAGTTCGAAGACCATCGACCGCTCTACGAGTGGGTGATCGCCAATGTCTCGGTGCCGAGCCGTCCGCGTCAGATCGAGTTCAGCCGGCTCAATCTCGAATACACCGTGATGAGCAAGCGCCGTCTGACCGATCTGGTCGGCGAATCGCATGTCGACGGCTGGGACGACCCGCGTATGCCGACGCTCGCCGGTCTGCGCCGACGCGGTTATACGCCGGCGGCGATCCGCGTCTTCTGCGAGCGCATCGGCATCACTAAGTCCGACAACCGGGTCGAGATGGCGATGCTGGAAAACGCCATCCGCGAGGATCTGGATGCCAATGCCGCGCGTCGGCTGGCGGTCCTGAATCCGCTCAAGGTCGTGCTCACCAACTATCCCGAGGGCCGGACCGAGACCATCGAGTTAGCCAATCATCCCAAGGATCCAGAGCTGGGCACGCGCACGCTGCCTTTCGCGCGCGAGCTTTATATCGACCGTGCCGACTTCGAGGAGACCCCACCCAAGGGCTTCAAGCGGCTGATTCCGGGCGGCGAGGTACGGTTGCGCGGGGCCTATGTGATCCGCTGTGACGAGGTGGTCAAGAACGACGCCGGCGAGATCGTCGAACTGCGATGCTGGGCCGATCTCGACACCCTGGGCAAGAATCCCGAGGGGCGCAAGGTCAAGGGCGTGATCCATTGGGTGGCGGCCGAGCAGGCGGTGGTCGCCGAGGTTCGGCTCTATGACCGGTTATTCAATGTGCCGATGCCGGGCGCGGGCGGGAGCGACTATCGCGCCGATCTCAACCCCGAGTCGCTGCAAGTGCTGACGGGCGTCAGGCTGGAACCGAATCTGCGCGGCGTGCTGCCGGGCGAGCGTTTCCAGTTCGAGCGTGAGGGCTATTTCGTCGTCGATCCCGACTCGAACGCGGAACGGCCGGTGTTCAATCTCACCGTCGGCTTGCGCGATACCTGGGGCAAGAGCAATCACTGATCCTGATGGATGGTATTTGGGCCGATAGGGAACGCTAAAAACCGAGGTGTAGGCGGAATGAGTCTGATCGCGGAACTGGCTAGCGCCAAATCGGAAGAGGACGTCAAGGACGCCTATATCAAGGCGCTCGGGCTGAAACGCTACACCAAGGGACTGATCGACATCCGAACCGAGGAAATCTGGTTCGAGTCCAAGGACGCGCCCACGCCGCCGATCCTGATGTTCGCCCAACTGCTGTTCTATGTGCGCGACGCACGCAAGAAGGGCGAGCCGATCCCGCCGTTTCTGGCTGTGATCGACCGCGAGAAGGCCGCGATCATGGAGACGGCCAGGGCGTTGCCGATCCTGGATGATAAGTCGATCCGCTGGCCCAAGTCCGGCTCGAAGGCGGAGAAGTCCTTCGCCGCTCAGGTCGCGCCACACATCGAGACCCATTTCGTGGTCTACCGGCTGGCGGAGCATGAACAGGCGTTCATCTCCACCGTCAAGCAGGCGATCCGGGAAGGCCGTCTGATCCGCACGCCCATCACGCCCGATAATCTGCGTCAGGTGTTCGACAAATGGGTGGAGAGCATCGGGCGCGAACTCGACGGCGTGGCCGCGTCGGACTATGCGCTGCTGTTCTTTGCCGACATCATGCACGACGGCGCCAAGGCGGCGATGGCCAATCTGCCGGCGCGGCTGCTGCACGAGGGCGACCATCCGCTGTTCCTGCTCAATGGTCGCACCTATGAGCTGGCCAGCGAGCAGGGCTATCGACGCTTTTGGGCCATCTATCACCGTCCGCCCGAAGAGGCGCATCGCGCCTATCTGCTGGAGCGGCGCGACAGTCTACTGCCGCTCGACGAGCGCAGTTTCAAGGGTGCGTTCTACACGCCGCTGCACATCGTCGACAAAGCCTATGCGCAGCTCGGCGCGATCCTGGGCCGCAACTGGCAGAAGAACTACCTCGTCTGGGATATGTGTTGCGGCGTGGGTAATCTGGAGGTCAAGCATTCCAACCACCGCAACCTGTTCATGAGCACGCTCGATCAGGCTGATATCGACGTGATGACGGCCAGCCGGACCTGTGTGGCGGCGACGCGCTTTCAGTACGACTATCTCAACGACGATGTAAACGCGGACGGCGAGATCGACTACAGCCTGACCGACAAGGCGCCGCCGGCCCTGCGCGAGGCCATCGCTGATCTGCGGGCGCGGAAGAAGAGGGCGAAGAAGATCCTGGTGCTCATCAATCCGCCCTATGCGGAGGCGATGAACGTCGACAACACGACCGCCGCCAATGGCCGTAACGCCGAGGCCAAGCAGGGTGTGGCCAGTACGCGCATCGGTGCAAGCATGGACGGCTTCGGCTACGCGGCGCGCGAGCTGTATGTGCAGTTTCTGGTGCGCATCCAGCGCGAGCTGCCGGGGGCGACGGTGGCCATGTTCAGCACGCTCAAGTACGTCAACGCACCCAATTTCGCGCCCTTCCGTGAGCGGTGGCAGGCCGGCTATCTCGGCGGCTTCGTGGTGCACAGCCGCGCTTTCGATGGACTCAAGGGCGATTTTCCGATCGGCTTTCTGGTGTGGGATACCGCGAAGGCGTTGCCGCTCCAGGAGATCCAGACCACGGTACTCGACAAGGACGGCACGGCGAGCGGCGAGAAGTCCTTCGACCCCGAACCGGATCGCGCGCCGCTCTCGAAGTGGATCGTGCGCCCGCGCTCCAACCGGCAGGAGGCTTTGCCGCTCAAGAATGCCCTCACGCCCACCACCAGCACCAAGGATGTACGCGGCGACAAATGGGCCGATGGTGCGATCGGGAGCATGATCTGCTTCGGCAACGACTTGCAACATGCCGCGACCGGAACGGCGCTGCTGTCCTCCGGCTACGGGAATGCCGGAGCCTTTTTCGTCACCCCGGACAACCTGGAAAAAGCCGCCATCGTCTTCGCCGTGCGTCGGCTCATCAAACCGACCTGGCTCAATGATCGCGACCAGTTCCTGCAACCCAGCGCCACGCTCACGCCCGCCTTCAAGTCCGATTGCCTGATCTGGATGCTGTTCAACGGCTCCAACCTGTCAGCCGGCACCGATGGTCTGGAGTGGAACGGGCGAACCTGGTCGCTGGTCAACCACTTCATCCCCTTCAGCGAGAACGAGGTCGGCGCCTCCGGGCGCTTCGAGTCCGATTTCATGGTCGGCTATCTGAACAAACTCAAGCTGTCCAAGGAAGCCAAGGCCGTCATGGACGCCGGGCGCGCGCTCTGGACGCGCTATCACAGCACCCGCTTCGAGAAAAAGATCCGCGACGAATTCAAACTCAACCGCCCGGACGCGGGCTGGTACCAGATCCGTCGCGCACTGGAAGCCAACAGCGACAACGACTCCGTAGACTTCGAGCCGTTCAAGACCGCTTACGACGCCCTGAGCCGCAAACTGCGGCCCCAGGTGTTCGAGCATGGTTTTCTGCTCGGTTAGTCCTTACAACTGCACAGTGTCGTAACACGCAACGAACAGAGGATGCCCCACATGCAAACCATCTCGTTCTCCGACGCCCGCAACCACCTCAAAGAAGTTCTGGATCGCGTCGCCGCCGATGCAGACTATACGGTGATCACCCGCCATCATGCCGATGACGCGGTCGTGATGTCCCTGGCACACTTCAATAGCCTGATGGAGACCGTGCATCTGCTCAGGTCGCCGGCCAATGCGGCACATCTGGCCCGCTCCATCGCGCAATATCAGGCCGGCGAAGTCCAGGAACGCGAATTGATCGATGGATAGACGCCTTGCCTGGACCGGCGAAGCCTGGGCCGATTATCTCTATTGGCAGTCGCAGGATCGCAAGACGCTGAAGCGCATCAACGCCCTCCTGACCGATACGCTCCGCACACCATTCACCGGAATCGGCAAACCCGAGCCTTTGCGCGAAAACCTCGCCGGATTTTGGTCCCGCCGCATCGACGACACCAACAGATTGGTCTATGCGGTCGACGACAGATACCTGACAATCATTTCGTGCCGTTACCACTATTGAGATGAGCGCGACGATCCACATGGCTCGCGGCGTCTCGGTCCAACGCTTCGCCGGGTGAACCGCTATCGACCACGATCCGGTTGCGTCCTGCGCCCTTGGCCTTATACATCGCCGTGTCAGCACGCCGCAGGATGTCTTCCTCATCCGCCGCTGCATCAAACAACGCCAGGCCGATACTGGCCGTGCAGTGGTGCTCGATCGCTGTCTCGACATCCGCACGCGCCAGCCGATAGGGTTCACCCACCCGATCGAGGATCTTGCGCGCGATGCGTTTCGCGTGATCCTGTGCCAGTGCCTGATCGTCGTCCAGATTGCCCAGCAGCACGACGAATTCGTCACCGCCGAAGCGTGCGACCGTATCCATATGACGGACACACTCACCGAGACGCTGCGCCACCTCGACGAGCAACAGATCGCCGACCGCATGACCATAGCGATCGTTGAGCGGCTTGAAGTTGTCGAGATCGAGGAACAGCAGCGCGCCATGACCGCCATCGCGCCGCAACGTAGCCAGCACGCGACCGAGGCGGTCGAATAGCAAACGCCGGTTGGGCAAGCGCGTGAGCGGATCAAAGAAAGCCAACTGGCGGATCTCCTCCTCCAGCCGCCGGCGCTCGCTGATGTCATTGGCCAGCGACACCACCTCGCGCGGCTCACCCGGACGCTCAGGCAGCCAGGCGTTGAACCACTCGCAGGTGATCACATGACCGTCGCGGGTCAGATTATCGTTGACGCCTTGCGGCAGAACGTTTTCCCGAACCATGTGCCCGAATCGCGGCGTCAGACGCTCCCGCTCGGACTCTGGCAGCAGGAACTCCACGAAGCGGCGACCGAGCACCTCCTCGCGCCGCCAGCCGAACAGGGCTTCGGCCTGGCGATTCCAGTCGGTGACGATGAAGCCCTCGCGCCAGACGACCCCCGCCGAGGCCGTGGTCTGGAAAATCACCCGATGGCGTTCCTCGCTGCGCGACTTCGCGTCAAGGGCGAGGGCGAGACGGCGATTGGCGCGATGGATATAGAGGGCGAGGGCGCTCACAAGCATCAGCAGGGCCAGGGCGATGTACAGCCTGGTCAGGTCGGGATGGCTGTCCGGCTCGTACAAAAAACCGTCGAACACATAGTTCCGGGGCAGCAGGCCCAGATCGGCATAGGTCGCAGCGATATGGCGCCAGCGACCCCGGTTCATGTAGCCGACTTCGATCAGGTCGGTGCGTAGCAGCGGCACCATGCGCTCGGCCTCGAACAGATAGAAGTCGCGCGGATGCTGTTTTGAATACTTGGCGAGGATGAGGTCGGCGATCTCCTCGGGATGCTCCATCGCATACTGCCAGCCACGCAGACTGGCCTCGCGGAAGGCGCGCACCCGCTGCGGATGATGCTTCAGTTCCTCCTCAGTGGTGAACAGATTGTCGCCGTAGAAATCGATGCCGACACTGCGAGGGGTGTAGGTCTGATAGGAAAGGCCGGAAGCTTCGAGATAGTACGGCTCGTTGGTGACATAGGCCGACATGGCATCGATCTGCCCCGCGATCAAATCCTGTGGCTCGAAACTGTGGGGCACCTGAACGAGTCGGTCGAGGCCGATGCCTTCCTGCTTCAGATAGGCGATCAGTTCGTCGGACTGTGGCTCGATCATCACCCGCTTGCCAACCAGGTCGTGGATACCCTGGGTGCCCAGAGTGGCGAGATCCTGACGCGCTACCAGCACCAGCGGCGAATGCTGAAACACCACCGCCAGCACCACGACCGGCTGCCCGGCGGCACGCGCCAGCAAGAGACTACTGGTGCCGACGCCATACTGGGCCTTGCCGGACAGCACGGATTCCAGCGCATCGATGCCGGGACCGGCTTCCAGCAAACGCACGTTCAGGCCAGCATCGCGGTAGTAGCCCTGTTCCAGGGCGGCGTAATAGCCGGCGAACTGAAAGGCATGGCTCCACTTGAGCTGAAGGCTGACGGTCTCCAGTGCCTGGGCCGGTTCGCCGGCCTGGGCCAGCGTGCAGACGAATAGAAAGCCGTACCACATCGAACGCACACAAGCCGAAATTTCACAGCGAATCAACATGCGTGCTGTCCTCGGTGACGGATGGGAACGCCTGAGCCTGTTTCGCCGTCCCTCCCGCGCCACTCAGCTCGTGCCGAGCAGGGCATCCAGATCCAGTTCGATGGCCTCGAAGGGCGGGATGGGGGCGCGTCCGCTCCCTTCGAGCGTCGCGATCTCGCGCCAGTCGCCATCGATGAGTCGGTAGGCGATCAGCCGCCGTTCCTCGGGCCAGATCAGCCAGTAATCGGGCGTGCGATGTCGCTTGAGCAGCAGCGGCAGCACCAGGGTGTCTTTCTTCTCATGTCCGGGCGAGACGATCTCGCAGACCCAATCCGGCGGCAGATCGATGACGCCGCTGGGTAGCCTGGGCAGACGCTCCCGACGCCAGCCGGCCAGATCATGCGATGGGCACTCGTGGACCTCGTAGGCGACGCTGACCTCTGTGGCGAACCACCAGCCGCCGCCGTGTCCATCGCGGCCGCCGAATGGATACAGTTCGCCGCGCAGGTTGCCCTGTGCGACGCCGTGGGCAATGCGTGCCATCGGCCGACGCACGATGTCTCCGCCGATCAGTTCCATCCGCTCTTCCGGGGACAGGAGCAGATCGTCGATCGTGTTGAGTTTCAGTGCTTCCATGGGACGCCTCCGGCAATGGATCGAAACCTGGGTATATTCGCGCAACCGACCCGCCGACTCCAGCACCCCGGTCGGTCCACCGGCGGAACGCGATGGCGGTTTCGTCATACGGCGCCCAAAATAGCGACCGAAACGCCCGCACTTCAAACGCCGGAGCGACCGGAACGAATCTCACGCGAGACGCCCAATCATACGATGACCACTGAATTACCGAACACGACGATTGAACGCGACACGCGCCAAGCCGCGCTGCTCGCCCTGCACGCCGAATTGGAGACCTGCCGCCGCTGCCCCAAGATGTATGGGCCGGCGGTCCACAGCGAATCGGTGCTGTCGCCCGTGATGCTGATCGGGCAGGCGCCCGGCACGCGCGAGATCGAACAACTCAAGCCCTTCTGCTGGACCGCCGGCAAGACGCTGTTCAACTGGTTCGCCCCGCTCGGACTCGACGAGACTGCCTTTCGCGCGCGCATCCTGATGAGCGCCGTCTGTCGCTGCTTTCCGGGCAAGAATCCCAAGGGCGGCGACCGGGTGCCGGATCGTGACGAGGTGGCTCGCTGCGAGCACTGGTGGCGCGGCGAGCTGGAACTGTTGCGTCCGCGCCTGCTGCTGCCGGTCGGCAAGCTCGCCATCGCGCAACTCATGCCGGTGTCGCGTCTGAACGACGTCATCGGCCACCAATGGACCTATCGCTCGCCCGAGGGCTGGGAGGCCGATGTCATCCCGCTGCCGCATCCGTCCGGCGCCTCGACCTGGTTTAAGATGGAGCCGGGACGCACGCTCCTGGCCCAGGCACTCGACCTGATCGCCGCGCATCCGGCCTGGCACGCGGTGCTGGACGCCGAATCGGACCCGATCCCGTGCGCTTAGCCCGATGTAAGATCAGCCGTCCGCCGCCTCGGCATCCATCAGCACCTCCAGACGGCCGGCGGAGATGATCCTGGAGACAGGCAGATCGGCCCCCGCGCGCCAGCGCGCCAAGGCTTCGTGCTTGCCTCGACCCGTGACCAGGATCAAAATAGCACGACTCGATCCCAGGGCCAGAGGTGTCAGGGAGACGCGCTCGGCCGGTGGCTTAGGCGCGCCGTAGACCGGAATCACCAGGGCCGCCTCCTGAATTGGATGGCCTGGAAAGAGGCTCGCGGTGTGCCCATCTTCACCGAGTCCCAGCAACACGAGATCGAAGGGGCGCCGGTCGCGGATCAGCTCGGCATAGCGTGCGGCGGCCGTCTCGGCGCCGAGTTCGGCGGGGATGGGATGGATATTGTCCGGCGGAATCGGTACCCGGTCGAGCCAGACCTCGCGCGCGGCCAGACTGTTGCGCTCAGGATCATCCGCCGGCAGACAGCGCTCGTCGCCGAAGAAAATGTGCCAGCGCGCCCAGTCCGCCGGCTGGTCGACGAGCCGGCGATAGGCCGCCAGCGGGGTACGCCCGCCGGCCAGGACGAGCTGAAAGCGCCCGCGCTCAGCGATGGCGCGCTCGGCGGCATCGAGCAGCCGGCGGGCCGTCGTCTCGGCGATCTGCTCGGCTGAAGCGAAAGACTGGAAGTCGAGGCTGGTATCGGGCATGGTTTGGTTATCCTATTGCGCGCGCGGCGTGGTTTGACTCAGCGATAAACCGTTTTGGGTTAGCTGGGTTCGCGTCAACCCGTTCATCTGATCATGGAAACGATGGCCCAATGAAGATACTCCTGGTCGACGACTCCAAATCGGCGCGTTATGCGCTCAGGCTCCAACTCCAGAAACAGGGCGTCGAAGTCGACATGGCCGAATCGGCCGAAGCGGCTTTTGAAAAGCTCAAGGGCGAGTTGCCCGACGCCATCCTCATGGATCACATGATGCCGGGGCTCAACGGCTTCGAGGCGCTGGAAGTGATCCGCGAAGATCCGCGCACGGCGGCCATTCCGATCATCATGTGCACCTCGCACGAAGAGCCCGAATTTGTCGCCACCGCCCAGAAGAAGGGCGTCTTCGGCATTCTGCCTAAATCGGCCGCGCCCGAGCTGCTGCCCGAGATGATGGGTCGATTGCAGACCGAACTTGCGTCCATCACGGCGAAGGCGCCGGCACCAGCCGCCGGCAAGCCCGCCGCCAGTGCACCCGTCGAACCCAAGCCAGCCGAAACGCCGCCGACCACACCCGCTGCACCACCGGTCGTATCGCCGGGATTGTCGGAAGAGGCGATCATCAGGCTGTTCGAATTGCGTCTGGAAGAGCGTCTGCCCCGCCTGCTCTCGCCGATGCTCGATGAGCTGAGGCGTGAACTCAACGAGACCGTACTCAATGAGTCCGCGCGTTTGATCGAAGAGCGCCAGGCCAACGAGCACTCGGCCAGACAGTCGGCGGCACCCCAGCCGACCATGGCTGATCTCCAGGCAATCTCGACGCGCCTGGCTACCGAGACCCTGCCGGATCTCATCAAGCGTGCCATCCAGACCGAGCGCACCCACATCCAGGACTGGGTCGACAAGCGTCTCAGCGAGACCCTGGCCCAAGCGGCGGTGAGCGAAGATCATGAGCGCTCGGACGCCGACGAGATCGCGCGCAAAGCGGTGGGCATGGCGCGGCGCGAGTCCAAGGAGGTCGTAGATGCCGCCCTCGCCACCGCGCAGCAGTCCATTCAGTCACTGGAAGAACGACTGCCAGCCATGGGGCCGGTCTATGGTCTCATCGTGCTGGCCGCGCTGCTCGGGATGGGCGCGGCGGGGGCGGTCTACTATCTGCTCAGCCGCCTGACGTGAGCGCCAAGCGTTTCAGCGACACGCGATGAGCCATCCCGAGCGAGTGATCCCCGAACTGATCCTGGGCTGGCGCGAATGGCTGGCGCTGCCTGATTTGGGACTGCCGGCGATCAAGGCGAAAATCGACACGGGCGCGCGCACCTCGACCCTGCACGCTTTCTATGTCGATACGTTTCGGCGTGGCGGGCAACTGTATGCGCGCTTCGGCGTGCACCCGCTCCAGCATCGCGCCGATGTCGTCGTCCATAGCGAGGCGCTGGTGATCGACCAGCGTCAGATCTCGGATTCGGGCGGGCATCGCGAAGAGCGCTATATCATCGAGACCCGTCTGGCGCTGGCCGGTCTGGACTGGCCGATCGAGCTGACCCTGACCAATCGCGAGAGCATGTTGTTTCGGATGCTCCTGGGACGAACGGCCATCGCCGGTCACGCCCTGGTGAACCCTGAGCGATCCTTCGTGACCGGTCGGGCACGACAGCCCTGGGAATTGTATGGGATGAATAAATCATGAGCATCGATTGGAACGACTATTCCTGCGAGGATTTCTACGACGAGCTGGTCGAGGCGCCCGGCAAGGCGCGCGACTGTGTCGATGGTCTGCTCCAGGATCTGGAGGATCTCGGCCATGATGAGCTGGTCACGCGCCAGGAGGCGGCCGATGTCGCCATCAAGGAAATGGGCATCACCTTCACCGTCTATTCGGAGGAGGGTGGGGCGATCGACCGCACCTGGCCCTTCGACATCATCCCGCGCATCATCCCCCAGTCCGAATGGGATCGGGTCGAAGCCGGACTTCGCCAGCGCGTCCAGGCACTCAACCTCTTCATCGACGACCTCTACCACGATCAGCGCATCATCGCTGATGGTGTCTTTCCGGCCGAGGTGCTGGCCAAGTCGGTCAATTTTCGACCGCAATGCGTCGGCGTGAATCCGCCACTCGGGATCTGGGCGCACATCTGCGGCTCGGATCTGGTGCGCGACGCCGATGGGACCATCTATGTGCTGGAGGACAATCTGCGCGTGCCCTCGGGCGTGTCCTACATGCTGGAGAACCGGCTGGTCACCAAGCGCGTCTTCCCCGAGCTGTTCGAGCATTACGCCCCGCTGCCGGTCGACGACTATCCCTCGCAACTCTTCGACACCCTGGCGGCGCTCTCGCCGCGCCCGGCCGACTATCCCGAGGTCGTGGTGCTGACGCCCGGCATCTACAACTCCGCCTATTTCGAGCACGCCTATCTGGCTCAGCAGATGGGCTGCGAGCTGGTCGAAGGGCGCGATCTGTTCGTCGATGATGACGACTGTGTCTATATGCGCACCGTCGATGGCGCCGAGCGGGTCGACGTCATCTATCGGCGCGTCGATGATCTCTTTCTCGATCCCGAAGCCTTCCTGCCCGATTCGGCGCTCGGTGTGCCCGGTCTGCTGCGGGCCTGGAAGGCGGGTAAGGTCGCCCTGGCCAATGCGCCGGGCGCCGGCGTGGCCGACGACAAGGTGGTCTATGCCTTCGTCCCCGAGATCATCCGCTACTATCTCGACGCCGATCCCATCATCCCCAATGTGCCGACCTACAGGTGCATGGACTCAGACTCGCTGGCCTATACGCTCGAACATATGGAAACACTGGTCGTTAAGCCGGCCAACGAGTCCGGCGGTTACGGGATGCTGGTCGGCCCGGCCTCGACCAAGGCCGAGCGCGAGCGTTTCGCCGAGCTGATCAAGAAGGATCCGCGCAACTACATCTCCCAGCCGGCGCTCAAGCTCTCGACGGTGCCAACCATCATCGGGCGTAAGCTCGAACCCCGGCATGTGGATCTGCGCCCCTTCATCCTCTCGGCCGACCGCCAGCAGGTGACCATGGGCGGACTGACGCGGGTGGCCATGCGCAAGGGGTCGCTGGTGGTCAACTCGTCACAGGGCGGCGGGAGCAAGGACACCTGGATCCTGCCGGATTGCGCTAAAGATTGATGGAGTCGGGTTTATGCTGTCGCGTGTTGCTGAAAACATCTACTGGCTGTCGCGCTATGTCGAGCGCGCGGAAAACACGGCGCGCATCGTCAGCGTCAATGCCAACCTCTTGCTCGACCTGCCGCGCGGCATCGCCCCCGGCTGGCGTCCGCTGATCGACATCACGGGCGCCAATGCGCTGTTTGAGGAGCACTACAAGGACTATGGCGAGCGCCAGGTGGTGCGCTTTCTGATCGGCGATGAGCGCAACTCCGGTTCCATCCTCTCGGCCCTGAGCGCGGCGCGCGAAAACTGCCGCACCATTCGCGACTTCGTGCCGCGCGAGTCCTGGGAGCTGCTCAACGAACTCTATCTCTATGCGCGTGACGAGCTGCCCAAGGGGCTGACCAAGAGCGGGCGTCATGTCTATCTCAAGCATCTCATCCAGGGCGCGCAGACCATGACCGGCATGCTGTCGGGGACCATGCTGCACGATCAGGGCTATGACTTCCTGCATCTGGGGCGCTTCATCGAGCGCACCGACATGACCACGCGCATCATCGACGTGCGCTCGGCCAATCTGCTGCCCGAGGAGACCACCGAGCTGCGTCCGTTCGAGACCATTCAGTGGGTCAGCGTGCTCAAGTCGCTCACCGGCTACCAGGCCTATCGGCGCAGTGAGCAGATCCGGGTATTGCGCGGACCGGTGTTGCGTTTTCTGCTCCAGCATCCGGTCTTTCCGCGCTCAGTCAATTACAGCCTGGAGTCGCTACGCAAGAGTCTGGAGAAGCTGCCGCGCAATGAGGCGACATTACGGATCGCTGGACGTCTCAAGCGCATGCTGGAGGGCGTGGAGCCGCGACGGCTCAATCAGCAGCAGCTCAAGAGTTTCATCGACGAGTTCCAGATCGGTGTCGGCGACCTGCATGATGAGATCGCGCGCACCTGGTTCCTGCCGCCGCCGGAGCTTGAGCCGAAGTCGCCATCGCAGTCACAGTCGCAAGTACAAACGACAACGACTGCGCGAGAAAATAAAAAAGAGGAGAGAGGATGATGAATATCGCTTCACTGCCCGCGATCCTGCTGGCCCTGGCCGGTTGGACGCTGACCGCCCTGAGCGCCGCGGCCATGCTCTCCGGCCCCTATGATGGGCGTACCTGCCAGACCGATTGTGTCCAGACGCTGTTCTTCTCGGGCATGGCGACCGGCATTCTGGGCTTGATTCTGGGCATTGTCGGATTGCGCTTCGTCACCGGGCGCCGGCTCAGTCAGGTCTCGCTGTGGCTCGCCGGGCCATTGTGCGCCATCTTTGCCGCGCTCTTTCTGATCGGCAATCTGGCCTGAATCCAATCGATCCGGGATCAAGCCTCGGTCGTCAGATCACGCAGCGTCAGATCCTTCAGACTTTCGCCCAGGGCCGTTTCGATCCGGGATTCGATCGCCGTGATCGCCGGCTCGATCGGCTGACCGGCCGCTCCCATCCGCTGCTCGCCCCAATGGCGCACCCGCTCCAGGATGTCCAGCACCCTGATGTCCTCGGGCGGGCGCGCCAGCACATAGCCGGCCGGCTCGGCCGCGGTGCGCACGACATAGCCCGCGTCCTCGAGCAGATTCAGGGACGCCTGGATGGTGCGTTCCGGCTGGCGCACCGCCTTGGCCAGGGTTCGGCGATCCTGGGGCGGCTCGGCGGCAAGATGGGTGCGCGCGATGGACATGGCGATCATCAGGGCCAGACGCTCACGCTGGCGCGGACTCGGCTCCGGCTCGCGCTCGGGCGAGTCGAGCAACTCCGGGTGTTGCTGATAGAAAGCAATGCTGCTGCCGACGAGCAGGATCAGCCAGCCGAGATAGATCCAGATCATGAGCAGGATCAGGATCGCCAGACTCGAATAGATGGCGGTGTACTGGGTCGAGCCGGCCATGAACTGGGCGAACAGCGCCCCGACCGACTGCCACAGCAAACCGGCCACCAGACCGCCGATCAGCGCCGAGACCAGCCGCACCTGGGTGTTGGGCACGAAGCGGTAGATGAAGGTGAAGGTCACCGAGATCATCAGATAGGGCGCGAGCAGCCGCACCAGCTCCATCAGCCAGCTCACCGGCTCATAATCCATCACCGAGCGTAGTAGCGGATTGCCGCCGAGCGAGGCCGAGACACCGACGGCCGAGAAAAACAGCACCGGCCCGATGGTCAGCACGCTCAGATACTGGGTGAAGCGTTGCGCGAACGGGCGGACTTCGTCGACGCGCCAGACATGGTTGAACGACTGCTCGATCTTCTGGATCAGCGAAACCACGGTATAAAACAGCATCCCCACGCCCAGCGCGCCGAGCACGCCGACCTGCATGCGGTCGACGAAGCCGATGAGCTGCTGTGTGATTTCCACGCCTGATTCGCCGAGCGGTTCGAGCGCATTGGCCAGCAGCGGCTCGATCTGGTTGTGCACGCCAAAGCCCTTGAGCACCGAGAAGCTGACCGCCAGCAGCGGCACCAGCGACAGCAATGTGGTGTAGACCAGGCTCATGGCGTAGAGCGTCAGATGGCCCTGTGTCAGATCGCGCGCCACGGCGTGGACGAGCCGCCCGATCTGGATGGCGTGGACCTGCCAGGGTGGTAACTGGTCTAGATCCTGGCCCCAGAGCAGGGTTTCCAGTCGCGTCTGGAGGGTTGACGTGTGCGTCATGTCGGCAGCCTGACAGCTCGATACTTGGACTCAATCCAGCCAGCCTAGTCGGAGTGTTGAGGCTTTTCAAATGCCGGGAGCCGCTCGGTTGGCGATCATGGGCGGCATCTTGCCGAACGGAGCTAGTCCAAGTCGCGGATCTCAGGCGACTTTTCCAGCTCCGCTGTCAGGCGCCTATCCCGAATCCATTTTTGATGGATTTTTCCGTTTCGGACAGGCGCGGTGCTGGCCGTTAGACTAGCGTCCCCCCGCTCGGGGTTGCCCTCCTTTTCAGCCGTCGCGCAGGACTCCCGTGGACCCAACTTTCGTTCATCTGCATCTGCATTCCGAATATTCGCTGGTCGATGGCCTGGTGCGTATCAAGCCGCTGGTCAAGACGGTCGCGGCGGCCGGAATGCCGGCGGTCGCTGTCACCGATCAGGGCAATCTGTTCTCGCTGGTGCGTTTCTACAAGGCCGCTGTGGGTACGGGGGTCAAGCCGATCGCGGGCGCGGATCTCTGGGTGCGCAATCCGGAGGACGCCAATCAGCCGCATCGCCTGGTGCTGCTGGCGCAGGACGAGCCGGGCTATCGCAACCTGACGCGACTGATCTCGCGCGGCTTCGTCGAGGGGCAGCATCTGGGTGTGGCGCAGGTCGAGCGCGACTGGATCCTGGAGGCCCATCAGGGCTTGATCGCGCTCTCGGGCGGTCTACGTGGCGATGTGGCCGAGGCGTTGCTCAAGGGCCGGGACGCGATCGCCGAGCAGCGGCTCGACGCCTGGCTGTCGGTGTTCGGGGATCGCTATTACCTGGAGCTGATGCGCACCGGGCGCGCTCTGGAAGGCGAGCTGATCGAGGCCAGCGTCGATTTAGCCATCCGGCGCGGCGTGCCGGTGGTGGCGACCAACGACGTGCGTTTTCTCGCCGCCAGTGACTTCGAGGCCCACGAGGCGCGTGTTTGTATCAACCAGGGCCGTACCCTCGACGACCCGCGCCGCCCGCGCGATTACAGCGAGGAGCAGTATCTGCGCACTCCGGCCGAGATGGCCGAGCTGTTCGCCGATCTGCCCGAGGCGCTGGAGAACACGGTCGAGATCGCCAAGCGCTGCAACCTGGAACTCCGGCTGGGGAAGAACTATCTGCCGGTGTTCCCGGTGCCCGAGGGCATGACCACCGACAGCTTCTTTGCCGAGCAGTCGCGCCGGGGTCTGGAATGGCGTCTGGAGCGGATTCTCGATCGCACCGCGCCTGAGTATGCCGAGCGGCGCCGGGTCTACGAGGAACGGCTCAAGATCGAGCTGGACGTCATCATCCAGATGGGCTTCCCCGGCTACTTCCTGATCGTGGCCGACTTCATCCAGTGGGCCAAGGACAACGGCATTCCGGTCGGGCCGGGGCGCGGCTCGGGCGCCGGCTCGCTGGTGGCCTATGCACTCAAGATCACCGATCTCGATCCGATCGAGCATGAGCTGCTGTTCGAGCGCTTTCTTAATCCCGAGCGCGTGTCCATGCCCGACTTCGATATCGACTTCTGCATGGAAGGGCGCGATCGGGTCATCGACTATGTGGCACGCAAGTACGGGCGTGAGGCGGTGTCGCAGATCATCACCTTCGGCACCATGGCGGCCAAGGCGGTGGTGCGCGATGTCGGGCGCGTCATGGGGCATCCCTATGGCTTCGTCGACAAGATCGCCAAGATGGTGCCCTTCGAGCTGGGGATGACGCTGGAGAAGGCGCTCAAGGAGAGCGAGGATCTCAAGCGTGCCTATGACCAGGACGAGGAGGTGCGCGCCCTGCTCGACATGGCGCGCACGCTGGAGGGGCTGACGCGCAACGCCGGCAAGCACGCGGGTGGCGTGGTGATTGCGCCTACGATCCTGACCGATTTCGCGCCGCTCTATTGCGAACCGGGCGGGGTGAATCTGGTCACGCAGTTCGACAAGGACGACGTGGAACAGGTCGGGCTGGTCAAGTTCGACTTTCTGGGGTTGCGTACGCTGACCATCATCGATTGGGCGCTCAAGACCATCAATGCCGGGCGCGCCGCCCAGGGCGAGCCGCCGCTCGACATCGAGCGCATCGACCCGCGCGACCGGGACGCTTTCGATCTGCTCAAGCGCTGTGAAACGACGGCGGTGTTCCAGCTCGAATCGCGCGGTATGAAGGAGCTGATCAAGAAGCTCCAGCCCGACAGCTTTGACGAGATCACGGCGCTGGTGGCGCTGTTCCGGCCCGGTCCGCTGCAATCGGGCATGGTCGATGATTTCATCGAGCGCAAGCATGGACGCGCCGAGGTCGCCTATCCGCATCCGGATCTGGAGCCGATCCTCAAACCCACTTACGGCATCATCCTGTATCAGGAGCAGGTGATGCAGATTGCGCAGGTGTTGGCGGGGTATTCGCTCGGTGGGGCGGATATTCTGCGTCGCTGTCTGGCCGGCTCGACCGAGGTCGTCGATGCCGCGACCGGGCGACGAGTGACGCTGACCGAGATCGCCGCCGCGCCCGAGGTCTGGATCGGACGCGAGGTGTTCGCGCTCGATCTGAAAACCCAGAAGATCGTGCGCCAACCGATCGCCGCCGTCTATCGCAATGGCGTGCAGGAGGTGTTCGAGGTCACGACACGCACCGGACGCCGGATTCAGGCGACGGCGACGCATCTGTTCTATACGCTCATGGGGTGGAAGCCGCTGGGGGGCTTTGTCGAGGACGAGACGATCGGATTGGCGGCACGGTTGCCGTTGGAAAGCGATGAACCGCAGTCAAGGATTGGCGTCGAGTCGGATATCTTGTGGGATGTAATCGAGTCGATCCGCCCGCTAGGCCGGATGGAAGTCTTCGATCTCACCATTCCCAAACATCACAATTTTATCGCCAACGATTTTATTGCCCACAATTGCATGGGCAAGAAGAAACCCGAGGAGATGGCCAAGCAGCGCGAAACCTTTGAGCAGGGTGCGCTAGCACGAGGAATTGATGGTCAGCTCGCCTCGCATGTGTTTGATTTAATGGAATATTTTTCTGGTTATGGATTTAATAGGAGTCACAGTGCCGCTTACGCCTTAGTCAGTTACCAAACCCTCTGGCTCAAGGCGCACTATCCGGCCGCCTTCATGGCCGCCGTGCTCTCGGCGGACATGGACAACACCGACAAGGTCGTAACCCTGATCGACGAATGCCGGACGATGAAGCTCAGGGTCGAGCCGCCGGCCATCAATCGCTCCGACTATCACTTCACCATCGCCGACGACAAGACCGTCGTCTATGGCCTGGGCGCGGTCAAGGGCGTGGGCGAGTCGGCGATCGAGGCCATGCTGGAGGCGCGTCGTGCCGGCGGTTCCTTCCGCGACCTCTGGGATTTCTGCGGCCGCATCGACCTGCAACGGGTCAACCGCCGCGTGCTGGAGTCACTGATCCGCGCCGGCGCGCTCGATGAACTCGGCCCCAACCGTGCCACGCTCATGGCCCATCTGCCGCTGGCGCTCAAGGCCGCTGAGCAGTCCCGCAATACCCGCGCCGCCGGGCAAGTCGATCTGTTTGGCGTCATGGAACCCAGCGGCCCACCCACACGCGACCCGCAGCTCGCCCGCGAGACCCTCGCCGACTGGGAGGACGAACAGCGTCTCCAGGGCGAAAAGGAGACGCTCGGACTCTATCTCACCGGACATCCGATCGACCGCTACGAGGACGAACTCAAGGCGATGGGCGGGGCGCGTATCGCCCGCTTGCTGGAGACCGATCGCGAACTCGGACGCCGCGACCGGCGCGACCGCGAAAAACGCACCGTCGTTGGGCTGGTGGTCAGCGTGCGGCACGGCAAGACCCAGCGCGGACGCATGGGGTCGGTGGTGCTCGACGACCGTACCGGGCGCATTGAGGCCACGGTCTTCTCCGAACTCTATGAACAGGCGCGTCATCTGCTGGTCGCCGACCAGATCCTGAGCATCACGGGCGCGCTCAACTTCGACGAGTTCCGCGACGCCTGGTCGCTGCGCGCCGACAGCGTGCGCACCTTTGAGGAGGCACGCGCGACCGCCGCCGATCATCTGCTCCTGACGCTGGATCTGTCCGATCCATCCGTCCATGCGCGGGGGCTGGAGCGGGTCGAGGAACTGCGCGCGGTCCTGCTCGCCCATCGCGATACGGCGCGCGAGACGAGTCTGCCGATCCGGTTGATCTATCGTCGTCCCGGTGCGGTCGGCGAGCTGATGCTGGGGAGTGCCTGGCGCGTTCGTCCGGCCGATGCCCTGCTCAAGCAGTTGCGCCAGTTGCTGGGAGCCGAGAGTGTCCGCGTCTCTTATGAGCGCCCGGTCCAGCCGGCACCCATATCCGAGTTACAGTCGCCGCCGCGACTGCGGGCGGTGTCCTGAGGGCGTTCGGTATGTCCTATCACCCCCACGATACCGGCACGCCAGCATCTGCGGCAATCACCGTGTCGTTTTCAATATCGGCGGCAACAAGTACCGGCTCGTGGTGGAGATGCAGTACCGGGCCGGCATTGCCTGGGTCAAGTTCATCGGTATCCATGCACGGTATGACGAAATCGACGTGGAGACGGTCAGTCAACTACCCCGGCCTGAAGGCTGGAGCTTGTGAGAGCAAGCTGGGTTGACCAGCCTCAGCCCGCCTGACCAGGAGGGTCGAAAGGGGCTACGTGTGCCACAGGTCGCTAAGACTCACCGGCGGATGCTTCCTCAGTCCGCCGCTCTGAAAGGTCGGGATCAGGCTGACGAAAGGTAAAGCGTTGAAGGTCTTGATCGCCGCGCAAGCGGGAGCCGGTTGCACACATTGGCGAGGGGAGCGACCACGTCGCGAGGCGTGGTCCGTCACCAGGCCCTTACGGGCAGAGCCTCACGGCCCGGCAGGTGGAAAGCCTGCACCTGTTTCCGGCGGCTGCACGGTCGTAGCCGCTATCCCTCCCCGGCCTGAAGGACGGGGTTTCTCGCGGATGAACCGATGAATATTAAGCCGATTCGGAACGATGACGACCTGCGCGCCGCTTTCGAGCGTCTCGAAGCCATTTTCCAGGCGCCCGAAGGATCGGCGGAAGCGGATGAAATGGAGATCCTGGTCGCTTTGGTCGAAGCCTGCGAGAACCGGCACTATCCAATCGGGCCGGCCGATCCGGTCGAGGCGATCAAATTTCGCATGGAGCAGCAGGGGTTGGCCCCAAAGGATCTGGAACCCTATATCGGTTCGAGCGGTCGAGTTTCGGAGATCTTGAACCGCAAGCGGCCCCTGAGCCTGCGGATGATCAAACGCCTGCACGATGGTCTGCGCATCCCCTATGAAAGCCTGCTGTCGCAAGCTCATTCAATTTGATCCGGCGCACTCATCCCGCCGATACCCTTTCTGCACCATCAACTTTTGCGGCCTTCAAGGTGTCAAGTCTCGCCCCGAACTGTCCGGGAGTCTTCGGTGAAGCCCGGATCCGTGTGTAGCGGTTTGCGCTAAACTGGCTGGATCCGCACTGACTCAGAATGAGCATACGCATGCCGTTCACCCCCCTGCATCTGGGACCGGGAATCGCTCTCAAGGCCGGACTCGGCGACCGCTTCAGTCTGCTGGCCTTCGTTCTGGCCCAAGTGGCTATGGATCTCGAACCACTGATCGGACTCCTGTCCGGTGCGCCGATCCTGCATGGCATCACCCACACCTATCCGGCCGCGCTGGTCATCGGACTGGCTGTTGCCGTCATCACGCCACCGCTGGGACGACCGATCCTGCGCCGCTGGAATCGAGAGCTGACCTATTATCGTCTCGACCGACTGGTTCGACCGGCGATCCTGGCGCGCGGCCCGGTCATGCTGGGCGCCTTGAGTGGAACGCTCTCGCATGTGGCGCTCGACAGTCTCATGCACGCCGACATGCAGCCACTGTCGCCCTGGTCATCGGCCAATGGCTGGCTGGGAGCGATACCGATGTCGGCGCTGTTCTGGGGCTGTGTGCTCAGCGGCGTCCTCGGAGCCGCTGTCTGGCTGCTCCGCAGTTGGTTCGAGCGTCCTGGAGGCCGCCATGCCTGATCCATCCATCCCCGATCGCACAGCCATCGTCGGCTGCCTGCTCGGCACGGCCGTAGGAGATGCACTGGGTCTGCCCTATGAGGGACTGTCGCCCCAGCGCGCCGCGCGGTTGCTTGGCCCACCGGAGCGTCAGCGACTACTCGGGCGCTGGGGGTTGGTATCGGACGACACCGAGCACACGGCCATGGTCGCACAAGCCCTGATCGCCAGTAGCGGCGACCCGGAACGCTTCCGCCGCTCACTGGCCTGGCGGTTGCGTTGGTGGTTTCTGGGGCTGCCGGCCGGTGTCGGCTGGGCCACACTGCGGGCGATCCTGCGTCTCTGGATCGGGATTCGCCCCGAGCGCAGCGGGGTCTATTCGGCCGGCAATGGTCCGGCCATGCGCGCGGCCATCCTGGGCGTGACGATCGCCGATCCGGAATCACTGCGCGTCCTGGTTCGCGCCAGCGCCCGTCTGACCCATACCGATCCCCTGGCCGAGCAGGGAGCCTGGGCTGTGGCCTGGGCGGCGCGGATGGCCGGCGCGGGTCCGGTCGACCCAGTACGCTATCTCGCCGAGGTGCGCACGTCACTCGGGACCGAGGGTCAAACGCTCACGACCCTGATCGAACGCGCCGTCGATTCGGTCAACCAGGGCGAGTCGAACGAAGCCTTTGCCCAGGGTCTGGGATTGGCGCGCGGCGTCTCGGGCTATGTCTGTCATACGGTGCCGGTGGCCCTGCACGCCTGGTTGTCGCATCCGCGCGATTACCGGGCCGCCGTCGGGGCCGTCATCCGCTGCGGCGGCGATACCGACTCGACCGCTGCCATCGTCGGGGGGATTCTCGGCGCCGCCGTGGGACGATCCGGGATTCCGGACGACTGGCTGAACGGCGTGATCGAATGGCCGCGCTCGATCGCCTGGCTGGAACGGCTCGGCGAGCGTCTGGCCGCAAGCCGGACACCAGTAACCTCCGTGCGACCGCTACCGCTGTTCGTGCCCGCTGTGCTGATCCGCAATGCGTTCTTCCTGCTGGTGGTGCTGGCCCATGGCTTCCGGCGTCTGGGGCCGCCGTACTGAATCGCGCATCGACCAACGCCTCAAGCATCAGTCATCCAACGGTCGGCGCCGCTGCTGCTTGCGCCGACTCTGCACCTGCTTGGCCTGGAGCCGCCGTTCGCGCGAGGCCCGGGTCGGCTTGGTGGCGATGCGCCGCTTGGGACGGTGGAGCGCCTGACGGATCAGACCGACCAGCCGCTCGCGTGCATCCTCGCGATTGCGCTCGCGTTCGCGAAAACGATGAGCCTCGATGGTGATGACGCCGTCCTGATCGGCGCGCCGTCCCGCCAACTGCACCAGACGGCGGCGGACGTCCTCGGGCAGGGCCGATGAGCGGGCGGCATCGAAGCGCAGTTGCACGGCGCTCGCAACCTTGTTGACGTTCTGACCACCGGGTCCGGGCGCACGGATGAAGCGCTCGGACAACTCGGCATCGGGGATGAACACTGTGGGCGTGATCTGGAGCATGGTGTGGATTGTGACAGGCGCGGGCGAAGCGCGACAGGGCATCGTGAATCGGCGGGTTATACTTTTCCTCAGAGCCGGCCTGAATCCGTCGCTACTCAAGGCCGTGAAGCCATACAGTTCCACCTCCGTCGCTTCGAGCGACAGGAACCGACATGACCATTAAGCAAGTGATCACCGACGGCGACACGCCGATCAAGGTCTGGACCGACGAGCTGGACGCGCGCTCGCGCGAGCAGTTGGTCAACCTCTCCACATTGCCGTTCATCCATCGTCATATCGCCGCCATGCCGGATGTCCATGCCGGCATGGGCGCCACCATCGGCAGCGTGATCGCCACCGACAAGGCCGTCATCCCGGCAGCCGTCGGTGTGGATATCGGCTGCGGCATGGCGGCGGTGCGTACCTCACTGACGGCCGATCGGCTCGACGCCTCGACACTCAAGCGCGTCTTCGATCAGATCAGCCGCGACGTACCGGTCGGACGCGATCAGCACCGCGACGACCGCGCCCGCACCCAGGCCGCCGAGCCCTTCGCCGACCCTCTGGCAGCGCTGACCGACACGCATCCCCAACTGCGCAAGGCGTTCAAGCGCTTCGACAACTGGGTCAACCAGCTCGGCACGCTCGGTAGCGGCAATCACTTCATCGAGGTCTGCCGCGATGAGGACGACCGGATCTGGGTCATGCTGCACTCGGGCAGTCGCGGCATCGGCAACGCCATGGGCACCTATTTCATCGATCTGGCGCGGCGCGAGATGCAGCGCTGGATGATCCGGCTCCCCGACCGCGATCTGGCCTACTTCCCCGAGGGCACCCAGTACTTCGATGACTATGTCGCGGCCGTGTCCTGGGCGCAGGCCTATGCGCGCGCCAATCGCGAACAGATGATGCTCCTGGTGCTGGCCGCGCTCGAACGGCATCTGCCGGCCTTCGAGCTGACCGATGCGGTCATCGACTGCCATCACAACTATGTCGAGCGCGAACATCACTTCGGGGCCAATGTCTGGGTGACGCGCAAGGGCGCGATCCGGGCGCGCGACGGCGAGCTGGGGATCGTACCGGGCAGCATGGGCGCGCGCAGCTACATCGTGCGCGGCCAGGGGAATCCCGAGAGCTTCTGTTCCAGCGCCCACGGTGCCGGGCGGCGCATGAGTCGCACGGCGGCTGAGAAGCAGTTTACACCGGCGGATCTGGAAGCTCAGACTCAGGGTGTGATCTGCCGCAAGGACAGGGGCGTGCTCGACGAGATCCCCGGCGCCTACAAGGACATCGACCAGGTCATGGCCAATCAGGCCGATCTGGTCGAAGTCGTGCATACGCTCAAGCAACTGGTCTGCATCAAGGGGTGAGGTCGCCAATGCCAGTCGTCTGTGTCGCCTATGCGTGCGGACTGGAGCGAGGTCGAGACCCTGTTCGCCCATCGCGATACGGGGCGCGAGACGAGTCTGCTGATTCGGCTGATCTACCGTCGTCCTGGCGCGGTTGGGGAACTGATGTTGGGGAATGCTTGGCGTGTTCGTCCTGCCGATGCGCTGCTCAAGCCGTTGCGCCAACTGTTGGGAGCCGAGAGTGTCAGGATTTCTTACAAACGTCCGGTCTACCAAGACCTTGGCGCAGTGGATGGAGTACGAGATCGCCATCCGCCGTGCGGCGGATCTCTACACGCTAAGTGTCGAGCCTGAATTCAGCCGGGATACGCACGGCTTGGCTGTTGCCATTCATGAAGACACGGGTGATCGAGGTGCTCATAATTTTTGAATGTACATACTTGAACGTATGTATGTTATCCAGGTCATCCTGGTTCCGCAATGTCGAACGCCTGAATCGCGCCATCGCCCGAGTTCGAGGTAGAAAAGGTTCGGCAGCACAAGAGCATCGACGAATGATGCTTTCCTGGGCCGAGTTGGGGTCGGAAGGCGGCCAGCCTTGATTATCGTTTCGATCACCGCATTTTTGGCTCCCTCGCTCTGAGGTCGCGTGTGACCAGCCAAGCTGGAGCATGGGAACGAGCGAATAGTGATCGATTTTTTTACAGCGTGCGCTTTGGTGAAGAAGTTGTTTTTTCTTTGATCTTTGCTTTTAAATTTACGACTAACAAATTTAGCTGCTGTCAGGAGCTTTGTCATGAAAAAACTTAATTTTATAACAGTGGCGCTCTTGGTTTTTTCGGCGCCATCCTTGCAAGCCGTTCCTATCTTACAGGTGGGCGCATGTACAGATTCGAGTTGTACAGATTACATTGCTAATAGCACTCAAGGCAGTGATGAAGACACGGCGTTTGCTTCAGGAAATTCATTTATGCTTGCTGTAGCGGGTGCCTGGAAAAAAGATGTTTTTCAGCTAGGCGGGCAATATGCAGAAGGTTCGCTGCTTGGTGATGATTGGTCTAATCTTGATTCGACGTTATCTAGCTTTAATGGAAAAGGCGCAATACTTATCGCCTCTGTTGAAAATGGAATTCTAAATGGCAAAGATGGTTCCGGTTTATCCATTACCATGGGTGGTAATGTGTTAGATCCATTTTTATTTGGCCAAGATAGTTATTTTCCTAACAATCACTACCCTGTTAAAAATGATGTTTCTGATTTTCTATTCTTTGATTTAGGAAATATTTTTGGTCCTTTTTCTTATACAGTTGCTAAAAACGGCCAGCCTGATGGGTTGACTGATATTCCTGATTTTCAAGGCAGCGGATCTGGTGATGGAGTTATTAAGTACATCTATTAAATAATTTTAACAAAATACCTGTTTGAGTATATAATAAATATCTCTGCCATAAGCAAGAAGC
>NZ_WNKT01000043.1 GCF_009720725.1 Allochromatium palmeri | reverse complement strand
CCCGCGCCGCAATCGACTCCGGGGCACGTGCCGTTGCCCTCTACTCGGATCGACCCGTTCACATTCCACACTTCATGTGGAAGCCGCGAGATGGCGACCGCACCCGTCTGAGCAACTCCGCTGTTGTTGCGAACCGTCAGCACCTGCGTGACTCGGCCTAGGGGCCGAACGGGGTCAGGACCAACCTCGAGCGATATATTCACGGCAACCGTCTCTTGTACTGAGCTGACAGCCTGAGCGAGTGCGGTCTTCTCGCTCGCATCGCTCTCAAGCGTCGCGTCGGCCGTGATCAAGCGGGCTGCACCATCAACTTGGACTATATATTGCCGACTGCCGCTCCCCCCATCAGGGAGAGCCTCGATCAGCCACTCGACCCAATCGCCCACCTGCTGACCGTCGTTACTCGCCCAAAACAGTGTGGTATCCGCTGGGATGCGGGCCCGTAACCGACCATCCGTAACATCGTTTCCTGTCGTGTTGCCGTAGCTCACGCGGTAATCGAGCATATCGCCAATGCGCACCGGATCCGGCAACGGCGTCAGCCCGAGTTGCAACGGAGCGCTCTCTACCAAGACATCCGAGCTGGCCGTTGCCACCCCACCGTCGAATTGGACCGAAGCCGATTGGGCGATCAGGCTGCCATCCGCGACATCCCGCACAATCAGGTAGCTCAACCCAAGCTGACGCACTTCGCCAGGCTCAAGCGTCCCGAGCGCCCAGCTCACGGGCTCACCCGCGCCGCAATCGACTCCGGGGCACGTGCCGTTGCCCTCTACTCGGATCGACCCGTTCACATTCCACACTTCATGTGGAAGCCGCGAGATGGCGACCGCACCCGTCTGAGCAACTCCGCTGTTGTTGCGAACCGTCAGCACCTGCGTGACTCGGCCTAGGGGCCGAACGGGGTCAGGACCGACCTCGAGCGATATATTCACGGCAACCGTCTTTTGTACTGAGCTGACAGCCTGAGCGAGTGCGGTCTTCTCGCTCGCATCGCTCTCAAGCGTCGCGTCGGCCGTGATCAAGCGGGCTGCACCATCAACTTGGACTATATATTGCCGACTGCCGCTCCCCCCATCAGGGAGAGCCTCGATCAGCCACTCGACCCAATCGCCCACCTGCTGACCGTCGTTACTCGCCCAAAACAGTGTGGTATCCGCTGGGATGCGGGCCCGTAACCGACCATCCGTAACATCGTTTCCTGTCGTGTTGCCGTAGCTCACGCGGTAATCGAGCATATCGCCAATGCGCACCGGATCCGGCAACGGCGTCAGCCCGAGTTGCAACGGAGCGCTCTCTACCAAGACATCCGAGCTGGCCGTTGCCACCCCACCGTCGAATTGGACCGAAGCCGATTGGGCGATCAGGCTGCCATCCGCGACATCCCGCACAATCAGGTAGCTCAACCCAAGCTGACGCACTTCGCCAGGCTCAAGCGTCCCAAGCGCCCAGCTCACGGGCTCGCCCGCGCCGCAATCGACTCCGGGGCACGTGCCGTTGCCCTCCACGTTGATCGATCCGCTCACATTCCACACTTCATGTGGAAGCCGCGAGATGGCGACCGCACCCGTCTGAGCAACTCCGCTGTTGTTGCGAATCGTCAGCACCTGCGTGACTCGGCCTAGGGGCTGGACGGGGTCAGGACCAACCTCGAGCGATATATTCAACGCAGCGGCGCCTGCTATTGAAACGCCCCAAAGAAATGATATCGGCACAAGTCTGGCAAGCAGCCATGAGAGATTTGGGAAAGTAGAAATACGCTCGTTCATCCGTTCCTCCGTGAGAAATTCATTCTTTCAGGATGGGAGTGAGTTAACCCCAGCCCTTTTAAGGTGGCGAAATGTGTCCGCTTGTAAAACCCTAATTTTGCTTCAAAGTGCTTGCGCGAGATCGCAGGGTTTGAAGATTGCCAGGATCACCTGATCTTTTAACCATTTGATCTTAAATGTTTTTTTATACACTTTAAAATGGCTGGAGTTAACCCTCCCTTATCTGATGTTACGCAGCTGTCTTATAAAATCAATCACTTGCGAGCTGTAAACGCTAAGCCAACTTGTTGATTTCATAAAGTAGAGTCTCAGGGCGCTGCGTAATATTAGCCCTTGTTTTACATTTTCTGCCTGAAAATCGGCGTCAGTTAAATTACCTAAGGAATTGGACGTTGGACCAGCCCGGCGACGACCATCTGGCGCAGCCAACGTACCCCTTCAGGCGTCTCCATGAACACGGCCAGCGCGGACTCTGGCGGCGCGGCGTGCACTCGGCGGCGCTCCCAATAGCGCAGGGTGCCTCGCGCAACGCCCGCGCGGGTTGCCGCGCAACGCTGAGAGACCCCATCCTCCAGCGCGTTCGCCACCGCGCTGAACGGCTCGACGCCGCGCAGGCGCGAATGCCTTGGCTTCGTCGGTTCACATGCACTACAGTCCGATTCGGCAGGAGTATCGGGCACCGGCGTTTCCCCTCGGTTGGTTCGCACCCCCAAGGGTATGCCCTCCAGGTGCTCCTGCCACTCCCTGCACATGACAATCACCGACCAAAAAGCTCAGCCTTGGATCAAGCGATGATCAAGGCCGGCTGTTGGGGTGGACACCACGCCGAATCCACGCCCGTTCGCCGCGACCTTGGCCGATCGTGGAGTGGTCTACCAGCCCAATCCGGCTCCGGGCAATAAACCGATTGCTGTTGGGCATCGCTCTTCGGTGGTGGCGGCGTTGCCGGAACGCTCCCGCCTCGATCCCCCGTGGGTCGTACCGCTCCAGGCGCAGCGCGTGGCTAGCGATACCACCGCCACCGCAGTGGCCGCCGCGCAGATGGCCGCCGTGCTGGCCGATCCCGCCCAGCCCTATGGGGCGGCGTTGAGCGTGCAGGTGGCCGACTCCGACTACAGCCATGCGGCGTATCTGCATACGCTCAGCGCCTTCTCCAATCATGTCGTGATCGCCCGCAGCGCCAGCAACCGCGTCTACTATCGCCCCGCGCCGGCGAGCGCCTTGGCGTGCGGGCATCCGACCTGGTATGGCGCGCCTTTTCGCCTGGCCGACCCCGAGACCTGGGGGAGTCCCTCGCAGAGCGCTGAATGGCTTGATCAGACCGCCTCCGGACGGGTCATTCGCCTCACGCTGGAGCGACCTGTTGATGCGCGGACAAGGAGCCTGTTTTTGTCCAAAGTCCAACCAAGTACCCACAGATCCGGACAGGCGAAATTCCCGCATCCGGCTCCGCTTGCTCAAGTCTCTTTCGGTTTCTTCATCAGGAGTGCGTTTGTCAGACCGCCTCTCGGATCTCGAAGTCATGCGTGATGGCCGCCGTGGCGCCGAGCATGATCGAGGCCGAGCAGTATTTTTCGGCGCTCAGGCGGATTGCCTGCTCGACCCGCTTGGGATCGAGTCCGCGCCCGGTGACGATGAAATGGGCGTGAATGCGGGTGAAAACCTTGGGATCCTGTTCGGCGCGCTCGGCGTCCAGCTCCAGCACGCAGTCGGTGACGTCCTGGCGCCCCTTGCGCAGGATCATGAGCACATCGAACTGAGTGCAGCCGCCCATGCCGAGCAACAGCATCTCCATCGGCCGCACACCGACGTTGCGTCCGCCCAGTTCGGGCGGGCCATCCATCACCACCCCATGCCCCGAGCCGGATTCGCCCAGCATGGCGACTCCATCGATCCATTTCACCCGTGCTTTCATATTGCACCTCTCATGGCGGTTGGTTGTTATCCGGTTCGCTTCGATCGTCCACGCGGGCGGTGCCGCAGGCCAGCCTAAGTTCGACAAGCCCCTCAAGCCTGCCTAGAATCGAGTCCAGTTCCGCCCCCCACGCACAGGTCGAGCGATGAGCATTCAGAAAGCACCGCAGGACGAACCACGGTGGCTGAAGCCCTTTCTAGCGCACTGCCATACCAAAAGTTATGACAAGAACGTCGACTTCATCCGCCAGGGACAGACCGCCGAAAGCCTCTACTATCTCATCGAAGGCTCGGTCTCGGCCCTGATGTTCGATGAGGAAGAGCGCCGCGAACTGATGCTGGCCTATATCAACAAGGGCGAGTTCATCGGCGAAATGGGGCTGTTCGTCCCGCAGAACACGCGCAGCGTCATCGTGCGCACCCGCACCAAGTGCAAGGTGGCTGAGATCAGCTATCAGCGCCTCGACCGGCTGCTCGAAGAAGACCTGGCCGAGGTGGCTAAGGATTTTCTCTATAGCCTCGGCGGGCAGCTCGCGATGCGGCTCCAGATCACCAGCCGCAAGGTCGGGCATCTGGCTTTTCTCGACGTCACGGGGCGCATCGCCGGCACCCTGCTCGATCTCTGCAAGCAACCCGATGCCATGACGCACCCGGACGGCATGCAGATCCGGGTCACGCGCCAGGAACTCGGGCGCATCGTCGGCTGCTCGCGCGAGATGGCCGGGCGGGTGATCAAGAACCTGGAGGAACAGGGTCTGTTGAGCGTCAAGGGCAAGACGATCGTGGTCTATGGCACGCGCTGAGGCTGTTTAGAAAAACAGCCGCGCCAGCTCGACGCCCGGATCGGGCGCGCGCATGAAGGCTTCGCCGACCAGGAAGGCATGGACGCCCTGAGCACGCATCCGTGCCACGTCATCGCGGTTCAGGATACCGCTCTCGGTGACCAGCAGACGTTCAGCGGGAATCGATCCCAGCAGGCCGAGCGTGGTGTCCAGCGTCACCTCGAAGGTACGCAGATTGCGGTTGTTGATGCCGATCAACCGTCCGGGCACCGCCAGCGCCCGCTCCAGCTCCCCGGCGTCATGCACCTCGATCAGCACATCCAGGTCCAGCTCCCGGGCTAGTGCATTCAGCTCGCTCAGTTGCGCATCGGACAGACAGGCTGCGATCAACAGGATGGCGTCAGCGCCGATCAGCCGCGCCTCGCGCACCTGATAGGGATCGATGATGAAATCCTTGCGGATGACCGGCAGCGCACAGGCCGCGCGCGCGTGCTGGAGATAGACGTCGCTCCCCTGAAAGAAGTCCACATCGGTGAGCACCGAGAGACAGGCGGCACCACCGCGTTCATAGCTCGCCGCGATCTCGGCGGGATGAAAGTCGGCGCGTAACACGCCCTTGCTGGGGCTGGCCTTCTTGACCTCGGCGATCACCGCCGGATCGCCGGCCGCGACCCGCGTCTGGAGTGCCGCTGCGAACCCACGCACCGGCCCGACATCGGTCAGGGCGGTCATTAGCTCGGCCTCTGATCGACGCGCACGCCGGTCGTCGACCTCCTCGATCTTGCGCTGGACGATCTTCTTCAGGATATCCGGGGTATCGCTCATGTCTACATGTGGCCAATGGCTAGTGTGGATCGTGATCAGTCGAAGCTCGCGGTGAGCGCGGCCAGGCGTTGCAGACGCCGCTGTGCCTCGCCGCTGTCGATGGCCTGTGCGGCCGCCGTCACGCCCTCGGCGAGCGAGTCGGCGCGCCCGGCGGCATAGATGGCGGCACCGGCGTTGAGTAACACGATATCGCGCGCCGGGCCTGACTCGCCGGCCAGCACGCCCAGCAGCAACGCCAGACTCTCCGCCGGACCGCCGACCCGGATGGCGTCGAGCGACGCGCGCTGGAGCCCGAAATCCTCGGGACGCAGGCTATAGGTATGGAGTTCGCCATCGCGCAGTTCAGCGACATCCGTGCTGTCGGCGATGCTGATTTCGTCGAGTCCGTCGCGTGCATGGACCACCAGCACATGCCGGCTGCCGAGCCGTTGCAGCACCAGCGCCAGGGGTTCAAGCAGCTCGGCACTGAAGACGCCGAGCACCTGATTGGGCACGCCGGCCGGGTTGGTCAGTGGTCCCAGAACGTTGAAGATGGTACGCACGCCCAGCTCGCGCCGTGGCGCAACGGCGTGCTTCATGGCGCTGTGATGGCCGGGCGCGAACATGAAGCCGACCCCGACCTCGCGCACACAGCGGGTCACCTGCTCGGGACTGAGATCGAGCCGGATACCAGCCGCTTCCAGCACATCAGCCGCCCCGGATTTGCTGGAGACCGAGCGGTTACCGTGCTTGGCGACATGACAGCCCGCCGCCGCCGCCACGAACATACTCGTCGTCGAGACATTGAAGGTGCCGGAGCAGTCGCCGCCGGTGCCGACGATGTCGACCGTATAATCGAGTCCGTCGAGATCGACCCCGGCGGCCAGTTCGCGCATCACCGAGGCCGCCGCGGCGATCTCAGGCACGCGCTCGCCCTTCATACGCAGTGCGATCAGGAACCCGGCGATCTGAGCCGGCGTGGCCCCGCCGGTCATGATGGTGCGCATCACCGCGCTCATCTCGTCGCTGTCGAGGTCGCGGCGCTCGATGCAGCGCGCGATGGCGTCCTTGAGTTCCATGTCAGCGGTCCTCCAGAAAGTTCTGGAGCAGGCGATGGCCGTGCTCGGTGAGAATGGATTCGGGATGGAATTGCACACCCTGGATCGGCAGCGCGCGATGACGCACGCCCATGATGCATTCGCGCGCACCATCCGGGGTCTGGGTCCAGGCCGTGACCTCCAGACACTCGGGCAGTGTCTCGGGCTCGATCACCAGTGAGTGATAGCGCGTGGCCTCGAAAGGATTGGACAGCCCATTGAAGACACCCTGATCGGTGTGATACACCGGCGAGGTCTTGCCATGCATGACTTCAGGCGCTTTGATAATCTGACCGCCGAACGCCTGACCGATCGACTGATGTCCGAGACAGACACCGAGAATGGGCACCTGACCGGCCAGACGCTCGATCAGCGCGACCGAGATCCCGGCCTCGTGCGGCGTACAGGGTCCGGGCGAGATGACCACCCGTTCAGGCGCCAGCGCCACGGCCGCTTCGACCGTCAGCTCATCGTTGCGCACCACCCGCACCTCGGCGCCCAGCTCGCCGAAATACTGCACCAGGTTGTAGGTGAAAGAGTCGTAATTGTCGATCATCAACAGCATAGCAAGGGCATCCAGGGATTCTTGGGGTGACGGCGCATTCTCGCCGAAACGCTCCTCGAACGAAACCGGCGTGATACGGCACTCGCCCGAACGTTGGCAATTCATGGTTCAATACCGGCTCGACCCGAGTGATCGGATTCGATGGACGCTGGCGCGGCGGTCCCTGAGCGGTTCGGATCCTGCGCCCTCGTCCCGGATCTACGTTCTATTCTGCAAGCGTGAGAGCAACCGATGGATGTCGAACTGATCGAAATCCAGGAATTCCTGGCCAGCCATCCGCCGTTCGATCAACTGCCCGAGGAGACGCTGGCACGTCTTCCGAGGCGCCTGTCGGTGCGCTACTTCCGGCGTGGCATGCCCTTTCCGCCCGAGACGACTGATCCGTCCTGTATCTACATTCTGCGGCGCGGCGCGATTGAACTGCGCAATTCGCGCGGTGAACTGGTCGGCAAGCTGGCCGAGGGCGATCTGTGCGATCAGAACTGTCGCGTCGAGGCCGACGCCGATGAGGCACGCTTTCAGGGCCATACCGCTGAGGACACGCTCGTCTACGCCCTCCCCTGCTCGGACCTGGCCGAACTGCGCGCCGCCCATCCATCCTTTGCCGAACACTTCGATCAATCGACCTCACGCCGGCTGCGCAAAGCGCTCGACGTGGTGACCGAGTCACCGTCCAGCGGCACCGGACTCATGACGGTGCGGGTGCGCGACATGGTCCAGCGCGCGCCCATCGCCACCGGCCCGGAGACCAGCATCCGCGAGGCTGCGCGCATCATGTCGGAGCACCATGTCTCTTCGCTCCTGATCATGGATGGCGAGCGACTGGCCGGCATGGTCACTGATCGCGATCTGCGCAATCGCTGTGTCGCGGCCGGACTGGCGACCGATCAGCCGGTGCACGCGATCATGACCGAGACCCTGACCACGGTCGACCTGGACACGCTCGGCTTCCAGGCGCTCATCGCCATGACCCGGCTCAATATCCACCATCTGCCGGTGCTGGAGGGCGGGCAGGTCGTGGGGCTGATTTCCTCGACCGACTTCACCCGCTTTCAGAGCGCCAACTCGATCTATCTGGTCGGCGACATCCACCGTGCCGACTCGATCGAGACCCTGGCCCAGATCGGGTCCAAGATCGCCGAGCTACAGGTCCACCTCATCCTCGGCGGCGCCACCGCGACCCAGGTCGGGCAGGCCATCAGCGCCATCACCGATGCCATCACGCTGCGTCTGATCGAGCTGGCCGAGGCCGATCTGGGCGCGCCGCCCGTACCCTATGCCTGGCTGTTGGGCGGCTCGCAGGCACGGCGCGAGCAATCCTCGCATTCGGACCAGGACAATGCGCTGTTGATCTCGGACGAGGCCAAGCCCGAAGACGACGCCTATTTCGCGGCGCTGGCGCGCTTCGTCAACGATGGACTCAACGCCTGCGGCTTCGTCTACTGTCCCGGCGATGTCATGGCCAGCAATCCCAAATGGCGCCAGACACTACGGATCTGGAACAAGTATTTCTCCAATTGGATCCTCAAGCCCGAGCCGATGGCGCTGATGCTGTCGAACGTCTTCTTCGATATGCGCTCGCTGCGCGATCCGCACGGGCTGTGCGAGGAGCTGCACGAGCGCATCATTGAGAAGTCGCGCGCCAACCGCATTTTCATCGCCTACATGGCGGCCAATGCACTCAAAAATCGTCCGCCATTGGGCTTCTTCCGCAACATCGTGCTGATCCAGGGCGGCGATCACGACCACACCTTCGATATCAAGCATCGCGCGCTCATCCCTATCATCGACCTGGCGCGCGTCTATGCGCTTTCGGCCGGGATTCCGGAGAACAACACCAACGAGCGGCTCCAGGTTGCCGCCGAGCGCGGGGCCTTGAGTCGCGACGGGGCCGCCAATCTGATCGACGCGCTCGAACTCATCGCCACGCTGCGCATGCGCCATCAGGCCGATCAGCTGCGTAACGGCCAGCCGCCCGACAACTTTCTCGCACCCGATGCGCTCTCACCACTGGAGCGCGGGCATCTGAAGGAGGCCTTCGTCTTGATCAACACCATGCAGGAGTCGCTCGGCCAGCGCTATCAGACCGGGCGCTTTGCCTGACGTATGGCGATCCTGACCGACTGGGGTCGACGCTGGCGCCACCGACGCGCACCCGAGGGACCGCTGCGCGACTATCTGGCCCAGCCCCTGCCGCGCCCGCGCACCGATTATCGCGAGGTCGACTATCTGGCCATCGATCTGGAGACGACCGGACTCGATCATCGCCAGGATCTGATTCTGAGCGTCGGCTATGTCGTGCTCCACGGACCCGAAATCGATCTCTCGACCGCGCGTCATCACCTGGTGCGCATCGATCGCTCCATCCCCGAAGCGAGCGCCGTGATCCATCAGATCACCGACGATCAGGCCGCCACCGGACGCGAGCTGGAGGATGTCCTCGGCGAGACCCTCGCCGCGCTCACCGGCCGGGTGATGATCGCCCATCATGCCAGCATTGAGCAGGGCTTTCTGTCGCAGGCCTGCCAGCGCTGCTGGGGTCAGGGGCTGCCGCTGCACATTGTCGACACCCAGACCCTGGCCCATCGCACGCTGGAGCGGCGCCAGATTCCGTTCAAGGCTTCGGATCTGCGCCTGCACGCGCTCACCAGTCGCTATAACCTGCCTCGTCACGGGGCCCACAATGCACTCAGCGATGCCCTGTCAGCCGCCGAACTGTTCCTGGCCCAGGCGGCCTATCGCGATGACGGACGCCGGCTGCGTCTGTCGGAATTTCTGTGCTGAGTGAAATCGGATTTATCGTCTCGGCTAGATCGTCACTCAGTCGACGGTTTACTATTGTCGACGGATTCATCCAACCACCAGCGTCGTCCCGGCCGTGATCGCGACTGAACGCTGGCCCAAGCCGTACATACCATCAGAGATCGAGGAGATCAGATCCATGTCAGAAGAAAAGGTCTATCCGGTTCCAGCGGCGATCGCCGCCAAGGCTCATATCAATGCCGAGCAGTACGCGGCGATGTATCAGCGCTCGATGGACGATCCGGCCGGCTTCTGGGCCGAGCAGGCCGAGCAGTTCGTGACCTGGAGTAAGAAGTGGGACTCGGTCATGGACTACAGCTACCAGGCCGACGACCTGCACATCAAGTGGTTCCAGGGCGGTCAGCTCAACGTTTCCTACAACTGTCTGGACCGTCATCTGGACACTCGTGGCGATCAGGTCGCCATCATCTGGGAAGGCGATGACCCGAACGTGGATCGCAAGATCACCTATCGCGAGCTGCACGAGGAAGTCTGCCGTCTGGCCAACGTCCTCAAGTCGCGCGGCGTTAACAAGGGTGACCGGGTCTGCATCTATCTGCCGATGATTCCCGAGGCGGCTGTCGCCATGCTGGCCTGTACCCGCATCGGCGCGGTGCACTCGATCGTCTTCGGCGGCTTTTCGCCCGACTCGCTGCGCGACCGCGTGCTCGACTCCGAGTGCAAGCTGGTCATCACCTCCGATGAGAGCGTGCGCGGCGGGCGTCACATCCCGCTCAAGAAGAACGCCGACATCGCCATGCGCGAGTGCCCGAACGTCGACACCATGATCGTGGTGCGCCGCACCGGCGGTAACGTCGACTGGGTCGAGGGTCGCGACATCTGGTACGACGAGTCGATCGCCGCCGCCTCCACTGAATGCGCCCCCGAAGCGATGGACGCGGAAGATCCGCTGTTCGTCCTCTACACCTCCGGCTCCACCGGCAAGCCCAAGGGTGCTCTGCACACCACCGGCGGCTATCTGGTCTATGCCGCCATGACCCACAAGTACACCTTCGACTATCAGGACGGCGAGGTCTACTGGTGTACCGCTGATGTGGGCTGGGTCACGGGTCACACCTATATCGTCTATGGCCCGCTGGCCAATGGCGCGACCTCGGTCATGTTCGAGGGCATCCCGAACTATCCGGACATGTCGCGCTTCTGGGACGTGGTCGACAAGCACAATGTCGCCATCTTCTACACGGCCCCGACCGCCATCCGCTCGCTGATGCGCGCCGGCGAGGAGCCGGTCAAAAAGACCTCGCGCGCCTCGCTGCGCATCCTCGGTTCGGTCGGCGAGCCGATCAATCCCGAAGCCTGGGAGTGGTATTACAACGTCGTCGGCGATGGCCGCTGCCCGATCGTCGACACCTGGTGGCAAACCGAGACCGGCGGCCATTTGATCACCCCGCTGCCGGGCGCCACGGCGCTCAAGCCGGGATCGGCCAGCCAGCCCTTCTTCGGCGTGGTGCCGGCACTGGTCGATGCAGCCAACGGCACCCTGATCGAGGGTCCGGGCGAGGGCGCACTGGTCATCACCCAGCCCTGGCCGGGTCAGATGCGCACCGTCTACGGTGATCATCAGCGCTATATCGACACCTACTTCAAGCAGTATCCGGGCTACTATTTCACGGGCGACGGTGCGCGCCGCGATGCCGACGGGTACTATTGGATCACCGGGCGTATCGACGACGTGCTCAACGTCTCGGGCCACCGTCTCGGTACCGCCGAGATCGAATCGGCGCTGGTGCTGCATCCGCATGTCGCCGAGGCGGCGGTGGTCGGCTATCCGCACGACCTCAAGGGTCAGGGTATCTATGCCTATGTCACCCCGATGGCCGGGGTTGAGCCGACCGACGAGCTGAAGAAGGAGCTGGTGTCGCTGGTGCGCGGCGAGATCGGTCCGATCGCCATCGTCGACATCATCCAGTGGGCGCCGGGTCTGCCCAAGACCCGTTCAGGCAAGATCATGCGCCGCATCCTGCGCAAAATCGCCGCCAACGAGATCGACTCGCTGGGCGACACCTCAACCCTGGCCGATCCGACCGTGGTCGAGGATCTGATCGAGAACCGCGCCGTCAAGTAAAGAGGCGCACGCGCGGCCCGGCTGGTCCGGGCCGCGATCTCGTCTTGAAGGGACTGGGTCGCAAGGCCAAAATGGATTTCAATTGATTGATTTAAAAACTCTTCAAGCCGCGTCTCGCCAACCGCTTGGCTCGGACGGGACCGGGGCAGTGGACGGCACTGTGCTTTGAGCATTGGACGCGGTTTGAACCATTCATCTCAAGAGGTTCATCTTGTCTTCGAGTTTTCGAGTTGGAGTTTTCGTCGACGCCGAGAACGTGCGTTACAACGGCGGCTATCAGATGCGTTACGACATCCTGCGCCGTTTCGCTGCACGCGAGGGCGGCGTGTTACAACGTCTCAACACCTACATGGCCTACGATGCCGAGCGCGCGCGCGAGGACTTCGAGTACAAAAAAAAGGCCCATGCTTATCAACAGATGGTGCGCGACTTTGGCTGGAAGATCACCGCCAAAACAGTGCGGCGCTACACGGATGACAACGGCAACGTCACCACCAAGGCGAATGCTGATCTCGACATGGCCGTGGATGCCATGCTCCAGGCCAACCGGCTCGATCAGGTGCTGCTGGTCACGGGCGACGGGGACTTTCTGCAAGTCGTCGAGGCGCTTCAGAACACCGGCTGCCGGGTCGAACTGATCGGCTTCAAAAACGTCTCGCGCCTGCTCCAGCAGCGGGTCGATGCCTTTTATTCAGGCTTCATCATCCCGGATCTGCTTCCCGTTACGTACGAGCCGCGCAACGAATGGGGCAAGCCCGGTTCCTGTGTGCGGGGCGTCTGTACCAAGTGGTTCCCCGACAAGGGCTATGGCTTCCTGCGCGTCATGAATCAACTCTCGCCAAATCTCTGGATCACAGACCCACGCGAGGTCGATTCGCCCTATACCAGCGTGTTCTGTCACGCCAACGAGGTCGCTGACGAAGTCACCGAGGATCTACTGATGAATCGTGAGACCGTGCTGGAGTTCTACCTCAACGAGAGCGAACAGAAGGACAATGGACTGGTCGCCAACAATGTGAGACTGGCGTTCACGGTCAACCGCTAGCTGACGCAAACATCTGGGGCTGCCGATGGCGAAGGATTCAGTCACACTCAAACCCTCCGGACTGGCCTGGCGACTGGTCAGGGATCAGCTCATCTCTGAGTCCCAGATGCAGACGGCCTATCAGGACGCGCTCTCCAAGGGGCGATCCTTCGTTCAGCATCTGGTCGAGGAAAAGCTCCTCGACAGCCGTCGCATCGCGGTCGTGGCTGCACAGGAGTTCGGCGTCCCGCTGCTCGATCTGGATGCCTTCGAAGCCTCGAATCTGCCGCCCAATCTGGTCGAAGAGCGGCTGATCAACAAGCATCGCGCGTTGCCGCTGATGCGGCGCGGCAACCGGCTCTTTCTGGCGATCTCCGACCCCACCAACGACCAGGCGCTGGAGGAGATCCGTTTTCACACCGGATTGGCGACCGACCCCATCCTGGTCGAAGAGAGCAAGCTCAACGCGGCCATCCAGAAAGCGGTCCAGGCTCAGGATACCAGTACGCTCGGTGATTTCGCCGATGCTGATCTGGAAAAATTGGAGGTCATGGGCAACGAGGAGGAAGACACCGAAAACCTGGATGCGACCATCGATGAGGCGCCGATCGTACGCTACGTCAACAAGATCCTGGTCGATGCCATCACCTCCGGGACGTCGGATATTCACTTCGAGCCGTTCGAAAAGTTCTTTCGCATCCGTTTCCGTCAGGATGGTCTGCTGCGCGAGGTCGCCAGCCCGCCACTCAACCTTGCCAATCGGTTGACCTCGCGTCTGAAGGTCATGTCGCGCATGAACATCGCCGAGCGGCGTGTGCCCCAGGACGGGCGCATCAAGCTCAAGCTCAGCCGCAATCGCGATATCGACTTTCGCGTCAATACACTGCCCACGCTCTATGGCGAGAAGATCGTGCTGCGGATCCTCGATGCCAGCTCGGCCCAGGTCGGCATCGACGCGCTCGGTTTCGAGCCTGAACAGCGCGATCATTTTCTCAAGGCGATCAAAAAACCCTATGGCATGGTGCTGGTCACGGGGCCGACCGGCTCGGGCAAGACCGTCTCGCTCTACACCGCGCTCAACATCCTCAACGACCCCGAGATCAATATCTCCACGGTCGAGGATCCGGTCGAGATCCAGGTTGCGGGCATCAATCAGGTCAACCTCAACCCCAAGAGCGGCTTGACTTTCGCTGCGGCGCTACGCGCCTTTCTGCGCCAGGATCCGGACATCATCATGGTCGGTGAGATCCGTGACCTGGAGACCGCTGAGATCGCAGTCAAGGCGGCCCAGACCGGACACCTGGTGCTCTCGACCCTGCACACCAACGACGCCCCCCAGACCCTGACCCGTCTGGCCAACATGGGCGTGCCACCCTTCAACATCGCCTCCTCGGTGCTGCTGATCATGGCGCAGCGTCTGGCGCGCCGGCTGTGCATGCACTGCCGCGAAAAGGTGGATCTGCCGCGCGCGGCCCTGCTCGAAGAGGGGTTCAGCGATCAGGAGATCGACGAGGGCCTGACCATCTATGCGCCTGTCGGGTGCGACAAGTGCAACAAGGGCTATCGCGGACGTGTCGGTATCTTTCAGGTGATGCCGATCTCCGAGGCCACAGTGAGCCTGATCCTGGAGGGCGGAAACTCCATGCAGCTGGCCGCACAGGCCCGACGCGAGGGAATCGCCGATCTGCGCGCCTCTGGACTGCGCAAGGTCAAGGCCGGACTCATCAGTCTGGAAGAGGTCAACCGGGTCACCACGGAATAACCTTCCACGGAGCGCATCATCATGGCACTCGCCACAGCAAGCAAGGTCAAGCCGAAACCCAAGGCCGAAGAGGCCAAGGTCTTCGCCTGGGAGGGCACCGATCGGCGCGGGGCACGGGTCAAGGGCGAGACACGCGCGGCCAATATCAATACCGTGCGCGCCGATCTGCGCCGTCAGGGCTTCAACCCGACCAAGGTCAAGGCTAAGCCCAAGCCGCTGTTCACCAGCAAGAAAAAGATCACGGGCCAGGATCTCTCCATGTTCACCCGCCAGCTCGCCACCATGATGTCGGCGGGCGTGCCCCTGGTTCAGGCGTTCGATATCGTCGGGCGTGGACATGAGAACCCGGCGATGCAGGACATCATCCTTTCGATCAAGCAGGACATCGAGAGCGGCACAGCCATGTCGATCGCCATGGCCAAGCATCCACTGTATTTCGATGACCTGGTGTGCAGTCTGGTGTCGGCCGGCGAGCAGGCCGGTGTGCTCGACGTGCTGCTCGACAAGATCGCGACCTACAAGGAGAAGACCGAGTCGATCAAGGGCAAGATCAAGAAGGCACTCTTCTATCCGGCCGCCGTCATCATCGTGGCCGTGATCGTGACGGTGGTCATTCTGTTGTTCGTCATCCCACAGTTCAAGGAGCTGTTTTCGAGCTTCGGTGCAGATCTGCCGGCCTTCACGCTCATGGTCATCGGACTCTCGGATCTGATCCGCGAATGGTGGTGGGCCTTCTTCGGCGGGATCGGTGCCTTCGGCTACAGCGTCGCCTATATCTTCAAGCGCTCCAAGCGTTTTCGCGAAATCGTCGACCGTACCAGTCTCAAGATTCCGATCATCGGTCCCATTCTGAACAAGGCCGCCATCGCCCGCTTTGCGCGCACGCTCTCGACCATGTTCGCCGCCGGTGTGCCCCTGGTCGAGGCGCTGCAATCGGTCTCGGGCGCAACCGGCAATGTGGTGTATCAGGACGCGGTGATGAAGATGCGCGAAGAGGTGGCCACGGGGCAATCGCTGCAACTGGCCATGCGCCAGCGCGATATCTTTCCGCACATGGTCATCCAGATGACGGCCATCGGCGAGGAATCGGGCGCGCTCGACGACATGCTCGGCAAGGTCGCTGACTTCTATGAAGAGCAGGTCGACAATGCCGTCGATGCCCTGAGTAGCCTGCTTGAACCCATGATCATGGTCGTCATCGGCGGTCTGGTCGGAAGTCTGGTGGTGGCCATGTATCTGCCGATCTTCAAGCTGGCCTCTGTCGTCTAGGTCGTTTCCAGGAGTCCTGCCAAACACCATGTCCACACCCGCCTGGCTGGAACTGCTCCAGACGCATCCCTGGCTCTTGTATACGAGTGCCGTGCTGCTTGGACTCATCCTCGGCAGCTTTCTCAACGTCGTCATTCTGCGTCTGCCGCGCATGATGGAAGCCGGATGGCGACGTGATTGCGCCGAACTTCTGGGGGCGGACGAGACGCTGCCGGAGACCGATGAGCCACCGCTCAGCCTGTCGAAGCCCGCCTCGACCTGTCCAAGCTGCGGGCATCGCATTCGCGTCCACGAAAACATCCCCATCCTGAGCTATCTGCTATTGCGTGGACGCTGCTCAGCCTGTGGGGCGCGAATCAGTCTGCGCTATCCACTCGTCGAAGGACTGACGGCGCTGCTGACGCTGATAGTGGTGGTTCAGTTCGGTCCAACCTGGCAGGCGGCGGCCGCGCTGCTCCTGACCTGGTCGCTAATCGCGCTCGCCGTCATTGATCTCGACACCCAGCTTCTACCCGACAGCCTCACCCTGCCCATGCTGTGGCTGGGACTCGTGCTGAGTCTGTTCGGACTCTTCACCGACAGCCAGACCGCCATCATCGGGGCTGTCGCCGGCTATTTGAGTCTGTGGACAGTGTTTCAGCTCTTCCGGCTTGCCACCGGCAAGGAAGGCATGGGCTATGGCGATTTCAAACTGCTGGCCCTGCTCGGCGCCTGGCTCGGTTGGCTGGCGCTGCCGCAGATCATCCTGCTCTCGGCGCTGGTCGGCGCGCTGGTCGGGGTCGCGCTGATTCTGAGCGGTCGGCACGAATCAGGAAAGCCGCTGCCCTTCGGTCCCTATCTGGCCGCCGCCGGCTGGATCAGTCTGATCTGGGGCGAGCAGATCAACGGCACCTATCTGCGTCTGAGCGGACTGGCGTGAGCTGTGTCGGTCTGGTCGTCGCCCTGACCGGCGGCATCGGCAGCGGCAAGACCACGGTGGCTGACCGGCTCGCCGAGCTGGGCGCTGGAGTCATCGACACCGACGAGATTTCACGGGCGCTGACGGCGCGTGATGGCGCGGCGCTGGCGCCGATCGCTGACGCCTTCGGGCCGGACATCCGGCTTGCGGACGGTACACTCGACCGCGCCCGACTGCGCCGGCGCGTCTTCGCCGATCCAGCCGCGCGTGCGCAACTCGAATCCATCCTCCACCCGCTCATCGAAGCGACCATGCTCGAACGGCTCGCCGCGCTCCAGACCGACTATGCTGTGCTGGTGATCCCGCTGCTGTTCGAGACCGGACAGCAGCGTCACGCCGATCGCGTGCTGGTCGTCGACGTGCCCGAGTCGATCCAGATCGCGCGTGTCATGGAGCGCAGCGGTCTGTCCGAAACCGAGGTGCGGCGCATCATCGCCAGCCAGATCCCGCGCCAGGAGCGCAACGCCCGCGCCGACGATCGCATCGACAACAGCGGTGAGCGCGTGGACCTGGAACCCCGCCTGCACGAATTGCACACAGCCTACACCCAAATCGCGGTCAAGCGATCGCGCTCTATACACGCTTGAGCGCCAAATCAGCTTAATTTGCGCTGATTACAGCGAATTCTCTTGCCAAACGTGTAAGTAGCGTTGTATAAAACGTTCGCGTCATACACATCAATCATGACGCTCGCTGCGCTTGGGTCACAGTCCGGTTCATTGTTTCCGCTCGCAGGCCACAAAGACTGTCGAATCGAGCCTTCATTCCTGAAACCGTATTCAAATCGGGTCCGAATCCGCATCGCGCCAATCACGAATCGAAGTCAGAGAGCGACCTGTTCAGCAAGGATAAAGACACGGTTTGAAGGGAGACTCAACGATGCACCCATCACTGTCCTCAATGCTTCGCCCAGCCTTGTTTGCCGCCACGCTGCCACTGCTTGCCCTGACCTGGCAACCGGCCCTCGGGGCCTCTGAGTGCAAAGGACTGGCCCAGGATCTCTGCACGACCAAGGAGCAATGTCGCTGGATGCAGGGCTATACCAGAAAAGACGGCGTCCAGGTGTCGAGCCACTGTCGTCTGTCCAAGCCGCGCAAGACGGAGGCGCCCGAGACGCAGGCTACAGCGCCGGTGGACACCAAGCCTGAGACCAAGAGCAACTGATCTGAACGCAGACGCCCGTCTCGGCGAGGCGGGCGCCATGACCACAAACGTCTCGCTGGTATCGAATCACGCTGACGCGAAACGCACCCTGAACCAAAAGGTACTGCCCTCCCCGACCTGACTCTCGACACCGATCTCACCGCCCATGCGCTTGACCAGACGCCGACTGATCGCCAGTCCAAGCCCGGTGCCTCCATAACGGCGCGTGTTGGAATTGTCCGCCTGCTCGAAGGCTTCGAAGATGCGTTTCTGGTCCTCTGGCGCGATCCCGATACCGGTATCCTGGACCTCGAAACAGATGACAGCCTGGGCCGTATCCGATTCGATCAACCGCGCCCGCACGCACACTGAGCCCGACGGCGTGAACTTGATGGCATTTTCGATCAAGTTGAGCAGAATCTGGCCGAGACTCACCGCATCGCCCTGCAGTCGCCTCTCGGCGAGCGCCGGATCGCACTCGCTCAGCAACGACAATCCCTTCTCCAGGGCGCTCGCCCGCACAAGAGCGACCTGCTCCATCACGAGACGTTCGACGTCCAGGTCTCGCTCCTGGAGCGTGAATTGCTCTGATTCGACATTGGAAAACGCCAGGATGTCATCGATCAGTTCCAGGAGATGACGCGAGGCTTTATCGAGCTGTTCCAGTTGCTCGATCTGCTTGGAGTCGCAGGCGCGCCGCCGGGCCAGCGCGTTCATCCCCATGATGGCATTCATGGGCGTGCGCAGTTCGTGACTCATATTGGCGAGAAAGGCCGTCTTGGCCCGATTGGCTGACTCGGCGGCCTCCTTGGCGATGGCAAGCGCGGCGGTACGGGCCTCGACCAAGTGCTCCAGATGATCGCGATGGCGTTCGAGTTCAGCCTCGCTCGCATCACGACGCTGCTCGGCCCGCGCGAGCTTGATGGACACCAACACCAGAACCGCCAGGAAGAGTCCCGAGGCCAGGAGCGTCATGAGCGAATCACGTCGCCATTGCGCCAGATATTCGGCATCAGCGATGCCGACCGCGATCAGGAATGGAAACTCACCAACGCGCCGGTACGCGAGGATGCGCCGAATGCCATCGATCGGCGACAGGATATCGATGAAGCCGCTGGTCCCCTGAGTCAGATAGGCGACACGGATCGGAATGTCGGGAACGGGCTGGTTGTCGACTTTGACCGGATCTGGATAGCGCACGATCATGGCGCCGGTCTCCAGACGGCGCATGACCACCAACCCATCCGTCCCCAGTTCGAGCTGAGCAAACTGATCGTACAGCGCCTGCACATCGATGGCATTGACGGCCACGCCCAGAAATCGCCCTTCGTCGTCCTGGACCGCCCTGGCCATCCACAGCGTGGTGCGTTTACTCAAACGTCCCGTCGCCACCTCGGAGAAGACCGTGCCCTGGGCTGGATCGTTCCGAAGTTGCTGAAAGAACGCGCGGTCGGCGATGTTGATCGCACGATCGTCGGCCTGGCTGCTATAGAGCCAATCGCCGTTGGTATCGAAGACACGCAGGGCCAGGGCGGCCGTGACCTCGCCGACGTGCGACTGGAGCCAGTGGTTGAGGCGCTGGCGATAGGGGGCTGCCGACTCGGAGCGCATGGCGTCGTGATCGATCTCGCGCGCTATCATGGTCACGTTCCGCTCGGCCGCACGCAGATCGGCGCTCAGCTTGGATTCGAGAACCAGGCTCAGATTGGTGGCGGTGGTGATCGCCGTCGCTCGCGCCGCGCGATGGGAGACCATGAGCTGCGAGGCGATCAGCCCCAGGAAGAGCACGGCGATGACCGCGAACAGCACGCCATAACGCGCGCCCGAGCCGCGTCGTTGCGCGCGGGTGAAACGGGTGAAGGGGTGGATCCCAGGGGTTGGCATCGAGTCTCCAGTTCCATGAGGCAAGGTCAGCCATGGGAGATTGTAACGCCGATGCCGATACGAATCGAATACTCAACGTTCGAAGACGATCCGCCCGCCGAGCAGCGTCCAGCTCACCCGTCCGCGCAGTTCGTGCCCCATGAAGGGCGTGTTGCGTCCCTGACTGATCCAGGTCGCGGGCGACGGTGTCCAGACCGCGTCCGGATCGAAGACGCACAGATCGGCGGCGGTACCAGGGGCGATACGCCCGAGATCACGCTCCAGGATGGAGGCCGGCCCAACCGTGAGCCGCTCGATCATGCCCATGAGATCGAGCACGCCGGTTGCGACCAGCCGCAGCGCCAGCGGCAGCACGGTCTCCAGGCCCGAGAGTCCGGGCGCGGTCTCGGGCAGCGGACCAAGCTTGGCGTCGGCATCGTGCGGCTGATGATCCGAACAGACCGCCGTCAGCACGCCCTCGGCCAGGGCCGTGCGCAGCGCGTCGCGATCGGCGGGCGTGCGCAGCGGCGGGATGAGATGGCAGTTGGCGTCGAAGTGCTCCAGATCGTGCTCGGTGAGAAAAAGCTGATGCAGCGCCACATCGCCGCTCGCCCGCACTCCACGCGCGCGCGCCTCGGCCAGCATCTCGACCCCGCGCGCGGTGGACAGCCCACGAAAATGGATGCGCGCCCCGGTCTGCTCGGCCAGCGCCAGATCGCGCGCCACAGCCACGGTCTCGGCGGCCTCGGGAATACCGGGCAGCCCGAGTCGGGTACCGACGAGGCCCTCGTGGGCGCATCCGCCAGCGCTCAGTTCCGGATCGAGCGGCAGCAGAAAGATCGGCAGCCCGAAGGTCGCGGCATATTCAAGCGCGCGTCGCTGGACCTGCGTATCGCGTACCGGGCGATCGGCCTGACCGAGCGCCGGACAGCCGGCGAGCTTGAGCGCGGCCATTTCGGTGATGGATTTGCCTTCCAGCCCTTGCGTCATGGCCCCGATTGGCAGTATGCGCACCAGGCCGTGGCGCTTGGAGATCTGATGCACCAGCCGCGCGACGGCGGGCGTGTCGATGACCGGGCGGGTATCGGGCGGACAGCACAGTGTCGTGACACCGGACGCGGCGGCGGCGCGCCCCTCGCTGGCAATGGTCGCCTTCTGCTCGTGCCCCGGTTCGCGCACCCTGGCGCAGAGATCGACGAAGCCCGGACAGACCACCTGCCCGCGCGCATCGAGCGTGCGATCGGGCTGAAATCCGCTGGGCGCGGCGCCGATGGCCAGCACCCGGCCCTCGGCGAGATGGATGTCGGCGACGGCATCCTGCCCGCTGGCCGGATCGATGAGCCGTCCGTGACGAATACTGAGACGAGGCGCGTTAAGCATGGGCCGCTTCTTCCTGGCTCGGGCTGGTGCCGAGATGTTGGTTGCCGAGACACATCGACATCACCGCCATGCGGACCGCGATGCCATTGGTGACCTGTTCCAGGATCACCGAGCGACGCCCGTCAGCGACCTGCGAGTCCATCTCGACCCCGCGATTGATCGGCCCCGGATGCATGACGATGGCATCGGGGCGTGCGGTCGAAAGCCGCTCCTCGGTCAGCCCGAAGAGCTGGAAGTATTCATGCTCGCTCGGCAGGAGCGCACTGTTCATGCGCTCGCGCTGGATGCGCAGCATGATGACCACGTCGGCGTCACGCACGCCCTCGCTCAGATCGTGATAGGCCCTGACTCCGAACGCCTCCTCAACCCGGGTCGGCAGCAGGGTACGCGGAGCAATGACGCGCACATCGGGCACGCCGAGCGTCTTGAGCGCGATCATCTGCGAGCGCGCCACGCGCGAATGCAGGATGTCGCCGACGATGGCCACGCGCAACTGGCTGAAATCCGGTTTGTGACAGCGGATGGTCAGCATGTCGAGCATGGCCTGGGTCGGATGCGCATGGCGACCGTCACCGGCATTGATGATGCTGACATGCGGCGCAGCATGGGCGGCCATGAAGTGGGCGGTGCCGCTTTCGGCATGGCGCACCACGAACATGTCCACATGCATGGCTTCCAGGTTACGCAGTGTATCGAGCACTGTTTCGCCCTTGGCCGTGGCTGAGGTCGAGATATTGAGATTGAGCACGTCGGCCGAGAGCCGCTTGGCGGCCAGCTCGAAGGTGGTTCGGGTGCGGGTGCTGTTCTCGAAGAACAGATTGGCCACGACCTTGCCGCGACACAGCGGCACCTTCTTGACCGCCTGTTGGGCCACGCCAAGGAAGCCATTGGCTTGATCGAGGATCTCGGTCAGGAGTTCGCGGCTCAGTCCATCGATAGTGAGAAAGTGCTTGAGTCGACCTTGGGCGTCGAGCTGGGGATTGGGCGTGGTCATAGTCTCGCAGGCAGCTGGGTGGACGGGTGTCAGACGATGTGAGTCGATATCAACGGTGTATGTCCCGTTTGGCGCGCAGCATGAGCAGTGGCTCAGGACCGCTGAGCTTGATCTGTTCATCGGCGCCGAATCCAGCCTCGAAACCGGCCACATCGGCGGCGATCGGTAGCTCGCGTCCGTCGCGCTCGAGCAGCACCGCCAGGGTCACCGAGGCCGGCCGGCCATAGTCGAACAGCACATTGTGCGCCGCACGGATGGTACGTCCGCTCTGGAGCACGTCGTCGACCAGGATCAGATGCCGATCAGCGACCCCGACCGGCAGATAGGACGGGCGCACCTGCGGATGCATGCCGACCCGGCTGAAGTCATCGCGATAAAAGGAGATGTCGAGATGCCCCAGCGGCTCGGCCAGCCCCAACCGCGCATGCAGCCGGTCGGCGACCCAAACCCCACCGGTGTGGATGCCGATCATGAGTGGTGCCGCGATACCACGGCGCTCCAGACGTTCGCGCAGGCGCACGGCCATGGTGTCGATGGCCGCCTCGATGGCGGTGGCGTCCTTCCAGATGTCAGTCTTGCTCACAGAGCCAGGTTTCCAGGATCAGGGCCGCCGCGAGCGCGTCCACGGCTTCCAGGGTGGGCGTGCGCCGATCGCGCTCGGCGAGTTGACGATGGGCCTCGCGCGAGGTCAGACGTTCGTCGACCAGATGCACGGGCAGTCGATAGCGTCCTTCGAGCTGACGGGCGAAGCGGTGCACGCGCGGCGACCACTCGACCTCCGTGTCGTCCATCTGAAACGGCAGGCCGACAACCAGCGCACTCGGACGCCATTCGCGGATCAGGGCTTCGATACGCAGCCAGTCCGGTTTCTCGCCCTGACTGCGCAGCGTGGTCAGCGGCGTAGCCGAGCGGGTGATCATCTGACCCACGGCCACACCGATCTTGCGCGGGCCGAAGTCGAATCCGAGCAGCGTCATCACTGGATCACGGGCTTCAAGCGTGCCCGGCCTCGCCGCTCATCAGATTGAGATCCACGCCGAGCAGCTGAGCGGCCGCCATCCAGCGCGCGCTGGGGTCCATGCGGAAGATGATTTCATTGCTCGCCGGGCCGTTGAGCCAGGCGTTGGCGCTCATCTCCTGTTCGAGCTGACCGCTGCCCCAGCCGGCATAGCCGAGGGCGATCAGCACCTGATCCGGTCCCTCACCGCCGGCGATCGCTTCCAGGATGTCGCGCGAGGTGGTAACGCTGATATCGGGCGTGATATTGAGCGTGGAGTCGTAGCTGTAGCCGGCGGTGTGCAGGACGAAGCCGCGGTCGGTTTGCACCGGGCCACCCTGATAGACGGGCGTATCACCCACACCCGGACGCACCGCCTGAATATCCAGTTGATCCAGGAGCGCGCCGAGCGTCACATCCAGCGGGCGGTTGATCACGATGCCCATGGCGCCCTGATCGGTGTGCTCGCAGATATAGGTGACCGTGCGCGCGAAGTTGGGGTCTTGCAGACCCGGCATCGCGATCAATAGGTGGTTGGTCAATGAAGTACTGAAAGACATGGGCGTTAGTATCCTGATCGGCTCATGATGAGGCAAGCACGACAAGCCATCCGCAGAAGGCCAGCGGCATTCGTCCGGCCTCGGGTCGATAGGACGATCATACGGTTGTTTCGTCCCGCTGTCCCAGAGAAGCGTGTTCAACGCTCCCAGCCGAGCACATCACCGCGCATGAACTGCCAGGTGCGCACGATGTCGAGTACATCGGTCTCGGCGGCGATGTCGGGCGGAAAGGGCGAGAAGGGCGCGGCCAGTTCGACGATCTGGATCGCCGCCCGGTCGAGCATGTCGAAGCCGGAAGAACGCACCACGCGGATGTTCTCAAGACTGCCGTCAGCGCGCACGGCGACATGCAGGATGAGACTGCCGTAGAGACGCTGATCGCGCGCGGCCTGCGGATAGTTGAGATTACCGATGCGCTCGACTTTCTGCGCCCAGGCGCTCAGATAGCTGGCATAGCGGAACTCGCGCGTGCTGGCGCTGATCGACTTGCGCCGTGCGCGCTTGGCGCTGCTGGCAGCGCGGGCCTCCTGGCTGGAGGTGAGCCGCGCGACCTCCAGCCCCTGGCTGGCAAGGATCTGAGCGGCGTCGACGACCGTCTGACGTGGCCTGAGCGGATCGACGTCCGGCCGTGGCGGCGCCTCGGCTTCGGTAGCCAGGACCGGCGCTGTCGGCGGCTCCTGCTGTGGGCGGATCATGGCATCGGGACGCGCGAGCGAGTCAGCGTGCGCCGGGGCCTCGTTCGCGACCGGTGGCTGGAGTTCACTGACCGGCGTATCCGTTTCCGCGGGCGTCTCGGATGCGTCCTGACTCGCCTCGCCGAAGGTCGGGATCGCGGCATCGCCGAGCGGCGATTCGCCCACCTGATCGCGCTGCGCCAGCGCGGCCTCGGTGGCGCGGTTCTGTACCTTGGCCCCGAGATCCTTGAGCAGGATCACCTCGATCGCCGACTCAGGTGGCGGGCCTGGCTCGGGCCGCACGAAGGAGACGGCCAGGATCAGCAGCAGGTGCAACCAGCCTGCTCCAGCCAGGGCCGCGATGAACGGCGTACTCGGCACCTGGGTGCCCTGTATGGTCAGCTCGCGTGGAGGCTCCAGTGTCGTGAACGGGGCGCGCGTCATGGTTGACGGCCATCCTCCTCCACGGGCCTGGAGACCGACCACTCGGGTTCAGCGATTTCGACGGACTCCTCGGCATCGACCAGCTCAAGGCGCTCGGCCATCGCCGGCGTCATGTGCAGGCGTCCCTCGGCATCGACGAGCAGCGCGTGCTGCACACCCAAGCGCCCGGCCACGCGCGGCCAAGCGGCGGGACCGGCAATGAAGAGCGCCCGGGCCGCGGCGGCAGCCTGCACGGTCTCCCCGCTCATGACAGTGACCAAGCGCACCCCGTTCGCAGGCCATCCCGTGCGCGGGTCGAGAATGGCATGATAGAGCTGGCCGCGATACGTGAATGCACGATCCTGCTCGGAGATGCTCGCCAGCGCCTCATCACCGCGCAGCGGAACGATGGCCAGCACCGCCGAGCCGCTTGGGCGCCGCACGGGAATGCGCCAGGGCTGACCGCTGCGCTCGCCGATGGCTCGCAGCTCGCGGCCTGACTGAAGGAGCGCGTTGCGCACGCCAAGATCCTTGAGATGCTCAATCGCCAGATCGATGGCTCGACTCAGGGCAATGGGTTCGAGATCGAGACTCAGGGCCGGATTGGTGCCCTTGAGGGTCAGACCCTCGATCTGAATCGACGCCATCGAGGGTGACGCCTCGACCAGCGCCGTGATCCGCTCAGATGCGGGCAGCGAACCGCCCGGCGCCCCAGACTCGAAGCCCCAGAGCGCCACGAGTCGTCCGAGACCGAGGTTGACGAGTCCCTCGCTCCGTGACTCCAGCGACTGCCCGAGTCGCACCAGCGGCACGATGGACGGCGGCGGCACGAACGGCTCGCTCTGGGCCAGGAGCCGATTCACACGCGCCATGGCCTCTCCCTGGCTCGACCAGTCGCGCTCCAGATACGCGAAGTCCTGGGCCACATGCGCCGCCGCCTGCTCGGCCTGCTCTGAGGTCACGGCGACCAGGCTCAGATCCACCTGACCGCCGAAGGCCGCGAAGTGCGACAGGGTCACGGGCGCGCGGTCGCGACAGGCCGACAGTGTCAGCGACAACGCGAGGAGCAGCACGATCGACCGTGCCGGCCGAAATAAGATCGAGGGGAACTGCACAAACCCCATGATGATGGCTCCCGAGTTGAATCTTGTGTGCGTACCACCTCCCGATGGCACGCCGGATGTCACAGGACGCGAGCCGCGCGCTCACCCAGTCGGGCGGCGAGGCGATCCATGAGATGACCCGCGATGTCCAGATCATGGGCCGCATCCAGCTCACGAATGCAGGTCGGGCTGGTAACATTGATCTCGGTGAGAAAGTCGCCGATGACATCCAGCCCGGCAAAGAGAATACCGCGCGCGCGCAGTTCAGGACCGACCTGTTCGGCGATCCAGCGATCACGGTCGCTCAACGGGCGCGCCTCGGCCGAGGCCCCGGCGGCCAGGTTGCCGCGGGTCTCGCCCGGCGCCGGGATGCGCGCCAGACAATAGGGGACAGGTTCGCCGTCGATCATGAGAATGCGCTTGTCTCCGGCGTTGATCTCAGGGATGAAACGCTGGACCATGCAAAAAGCCTGTCCATGCTGGGTCAGGGTCTCGATGACCACGCTCAGATTGGGATCGCCCGGACGCAGACGAAAGATCGAGGCGCCGCCCATGCCGTGCAGCGGCTTGAGCACGATCTCGCCGTGCTCGGACTGGAAGGCGCGAATGTCGCGCGCCTGGCGTGTGATGAGCGTCGGCGGCGCGCACGACGGAAAGGCGGCGGTAAAGACCTTTTCGTTGGCATCACGCAGACTGCGCGGATCATTGACGACCAGACAGCTGGCCTGTTGGGCGTGTTCGAGCAGATAGGTCGCATAGACATATTCCATGTCGAACGGCGGATCCTTGCGCATCAGGAGCGTGTCGAGCCAGTCGAGCGGCTGTTCGCGTTGCTCACCGAGTCGAAACCAGCCAAGCGGATCATCGACGACCTCGACCGGTCGCATCCACGCCCTGGCCTGTCCGTCGCGCAGCGACAGATCTCCGACCTCCATATACCAGAGTGACCAGCCGCGCCGTTGGGCGGCGAGCATCATGGCGAAGGTGCTATCCTTCTTGATCCGGATGGAACCGATCGGGTCCATAACGAAACCGATACGAATATTCATAACAGCAAAACCGTGCGCCTAAATTGAAAAACCGAGTTTAGTCGCTTGCATGCAAGGACGCTTGACCCTAGCATCCCAGTACACTCCAGGCATCAGGAATTCCTATCCGAGCCAGGGACTCCAACATCGATGACCATGGCAATCCGTTTCGAGAACATTGAACACATCGGCTCTGCCGCTCTCCAGCGCGCGGCCCGTCCATCCATCACGCCGTCTTGCGAGCAGGAGTTGGCATGCCAGACGAAGTAGATCTGCGCGGTACCAAAATCCTGGTCGTCGACGACAGCAAAACCATTCGGCGTAGCGCCGAGATACTGCTCGCCAAGGCCGGCTGCGAGGTTCAACTCGCCGAAGATGGCTTCGAGGCACTCGGCAAGATCGTCAGCTTCAAGCCCAATCTCGTCTTTGTCGATATCATGATGCCACGCCTCGACGGCTATCACACCTGCGCGCTGATCAAGAACAATCCACAACTCAAGGACACACCTGTCGTGATGCTTTCGAGCAAGGATGGACTCTTCGATCGCGCCAAGGGCCGTTTGGTCGGCGCTCAGCTCTATCTCGCCAAGCCTTTCACCGCCGACGAGCTGATCGGCGCGGTGCGCGCCAGCCTGAGTCAATCGTCATCCACGCAGAAGCCTTGAATCGAGCGCCAGCGCCCATGAATCGCCACCCAAGCCACTCAGCCAGGCCGTCGTTCGCTCCCCGCCGAGATCGATTCGCGAGGATATCAAGCACTCGAGTCCCGAGCACGCCATGAGACGCACCCTAGACAAATCGAATCCGCACCGCGATCTAGGCGCCGCAGCGACGACCATGGAGACGAGTCCGACCATCCTGATCGTCGACGACTCGCCGACTGAGACGCACATTCTCTCAACGACGCTGAAGAAAGCCGGCTACCAGGTCGAGACCGCCTGCAATGGCGAGGAAGGCGTCGCGCGCGCGCGCGCCCTACACCCGGACGTCATCCTCATGGATGTCATCATGCCGGTGCTCAACGGCTACCAGGCCACCCGTCAGTTACGACGCGATGCCGAGACCGCCGACATCCCCATCATCATGGTCACGACCAAGGATCTCCAGACCGACCGCACCTGGGGACTGCGCCAGGGCGCGACGGATTATCTGACCAAACCGGTCGACCGCCAGCTCTTGCTCGAACGCATCCGCGCCGTACTGGACGGCCCCGCAAGCCATGGCTAAGACCCAGCGCACCCGTACCGATCTGCACGAGCTGATCCAGAAGCTCGACGCGCGCTGTCGCGCCCGTGCCGCCGGACTGCCCGACGAGGAACGTCCACCGGACAGCTGGACCGCCGTGCTGTTTCGGGTCGATCGCCAACTCCTGCTCGCGCCCCTGGACGAGATCGCTGAGGTGTTGGAACTTCCCTGGGAGATCACGCGCGTTCCCGGCACCAAACCCTGGCTGCTCGGGGTGGCCAACAATCGCGGCACATTGCTGCCCATCTATGATCTGGCTTCACTGATCACGGGCGGCGCGCCACGGATTCGCAAGCGCTTCCACGAGGGCGCGCCGGAGCGTCGGCGCGAACAGATTCGCGGACGCGAACGTGTCCTGGTGGTGCGACAGGATGATCTCCCCTGCGGTCTGGTCGTCTCCGAGGCCGTGGGCATGCGCTATATCCAGAACAGTGATCGGATCGCCGAAAGTGTCGAGGGCTGGGGACCAATCAGCCGTTATGTCGGGACGGCCTATCGGCTCGATGGCCAGCCGCTGCCGGTGATTGAACTGAGGGCCATGATGACCGATCCGTTGCTCAACGCGGCGCTCATCTGATCCCGGTCCTCAAGCGGAGTGATCGGCCCCGGATGGCAGATCAAAACATGAATCAAGCAGTCAGACCTGTCGGTCCCGAGCCTCCAATGCAGGCGCCGGACAGGATCGATCAAGGAGTCGGCACGAGATGGCGAAACGTTTCACACTAAATCTTGGCAAGCCCGCGCTGGATGGCTCGCATCTCCTGATTGCGATTGCCTTTGGACTCGGCGCGCTGTTCTTCGCGATCCTGGCACTGTTCAGCTATCTTGAGCTGGCTCAGCTCGACGAAGTGAACGCGCGTCAAACCCTGCTCGTGGCCGAACAACAGATCCTGACTCAGGAGTTGACGCGCTCGGCGCGCGAAGCGGCCACCGGCGAGGCCGAGTCGCTCGAACGTCTGCGCCGCGAGCGTCAGCGCTTCCAGGCCAGATTCGTGGATCTGAGTCAGGGCATCGAGGAGTCCGTCCAGCAGGCGGCGACCAGTCTGTTGCGCACCGAGCTGCGCAAGATCGAGCAATCCTGGACGCCGCTGGCTCAGGGAATCGACGCGATTCTGGCCGCGCGCGAGCCGATCCTGGCGGTGCGCAAACTGGTCGAGGAGTCGCGCGAGCAGCTCCCGCGTCTGCGCGAGACCATGACGAAAGCGGCCAATCGTCTCGCCGCCGAGGGGGCGGCACCGGCGCTGGTGCTGGAGGCCGGACTCCAGGTCTCGCGGCTGGAGCGGCTGGAGTCGGCGCTGGACCGCTATTTGATGGGCGGTGTCGAGGCGAGCCAGGCACTCGCCGAGGCCGTCAAGTCGACCGATGCCTTCGCCGAGGGGCTTTCGACCCTGATCGCCGGTGCGCGCGGACGCGGCGAGACCTCTGGCTCACACGCGGCGCTCCAGGAAATGACCGAGCAATTCGCTACGCTCGAGACCCGCTCGACCGAGATCCTGCGCCGCATGGACGGCGTGCGTGCGGCCATCGGGCAACTTCCTGGCATTCAGACCGCCGCCGGTGGTGTCGAGTCGGCCCTGTCGGCACTGCTCGGGCACTATCGCGAAGCCGGTCGTCGCTTCATTCTGATCGGTCTGCCGATCGGCACGGGGGCGGTGCTGCTGTTCGCGGCCCTCTCGCTCCTGAGTCTCGCCGCCCTGGTGCTGATCTTCCTGCGTGACTCCAAGACCCGTGAGGCGGCCTACCGGGCGCAGACCGAGCGCGACGAGCGCGCCATTCTGCGTCTGCTCGACGAATTGGGCGACCTGGCCGATGGCGATCTCACGGTCGAGGCCACGGTCACCGAGGACAAGACCGGCGCCATTGCCGATGCCTTCAACTATGCCATTGAGGCTCTGCGTGGACTGGTCGCCACCATCAACCAGACCGCGACCCAGGTCGCCGGTTCGGCCCAGGACAGCCGCGCCATTTCGCTGCGTCTGGCCGACGCCAGTAGCGCCCAGTCGCTCCAGATCACCCAGGCCTCGGCGGCTGTGCAGTCGCTCACGGTGCAGATCGACGAGGTGGCGCGCAACGCCGGCGAGTCAGCCGAGGTCGCCTCGCGCTCGGTCGAAGTGGCCGGACGCGGCGCCCAGACCGTGCGCGACACGATTCAGGGCATGGATGCCATCCGCGAGCAGATCCAGGAAACCTCCAAGCGCATCAAACGGCTGGGCGAGTCCTCGCAGGAGATCGGCGAGATCATCGAACTCATCGACGACATCGCTGACCAGACCAATATCCTGGCCCTGAACGCCGCCATGCAGGCGGCCATGGCCGGCGAGGCCGGCCGGGGCTTCGCGGTGGTCGCTGACGAAGTGCAGCGTCTGGCCGAGCGCTCGCGCAACGCCACCAAACAGATTGAGGTGCTGGTACGCACCATCCAGGCCGACACCAACGAGGCCGTCAGCTCGATGGAGGCCAGTACTGCCGGCGTGGTCGAGGGCGCGCATCTGGCCGAGAACGCCGGTGAGGCCCTGCGCGAGATCGAAAACGTCTCGGCCTATATCGCCGAACTGACCAAGCGCATCGCCGACTCCTCACAGCGTCAGTCGCGCCAGTCGGCCGAGATCAACGACACAGTGCAAGTCATCCGCACCATCACCGAAGAGAACACCGATGGCACGCGCAAAGCGGCTGAATCGGTCGAGGTGCTGGCCGGTCTGGCAAGCGACCTGCAAAAATCGGTGGCCGGTTTCCGGCTGCCGGGTTGACGGGCGGACTTGAGTGCGAGGGACAGGCCAGTGGCGAACAAACAGCTGATTGGCGGCCTGAAATGGGTCAAGAATGAGATCGGTGCCACCCTGGGGCCGGTCCGCGATCTGGTGGCGGCCGGGAACGACTTCGACGCCGAGTCGGAGCTAGCATCCGTGCTCAAGGCGCTCGAACAGATCCAGGGCGTCCTGCTCGCCTTGAGTTTGACAGCGCCCGCGCGTCTGGTCGAGGAAATGCACCAGCTCGCCGAGTGCCTGGACGAGACCGATCCTGAGCACTACGCGGATGTCACCGCCGTCATGGGTCAGGCGCTCGATCAGCTCGGCAATCATCTCGATCGGCTGGATGCCGGATTCGAAGAACCGCCGCTGAGTCTGTGGTCGATCATCAATGCCCTGCGTTCGGCCCGCGACCAACTGCCCCTGACCCATTCGGAACTGCTGAACTTCGCGATCGCCGGTCGTGACAGCGACGCACACTGGATGTCCGAGGAGCTGGACATCCTGGCCGAGGTCATACGCCAGGTGCGCCCCCAGTTCCACCGTCATCTCGTTGAATGGTACCGAGGCGACGGCCAAGGGCTGGTCCAGCTCGGACGGCTCCTGTGCCAGCTCCACGACTATCTCAAGGATGGACTGCTCGCCGATCTGTTCCGACTCGCCGAGATCTTCGCTGAGTCGCTGCGGGATGGCCGGCTCGAATCCAGCCCCCGCGCGCGCACGCTCATGGGGCACCTGGACTGGGCGCTCAAACCACTGACTCAGCGTCCGCCCGTCTGGCCCGAGGTCGATAGCAAGACCCTGATCGAGCAGCTGCTCGACATTCTGACCACCGCCGGCATCGAAGACGCCGCGCTCATCGACGCCCGCATGAAATACGGTCCGGCGCCAGACGTGCCGGCAGCGAACGACACTCAGGCCATTCTGGAAGCCGACGCGGCACTCGCCCGATTGGCGAGCGATCTGGTCACGGAGATCGCCGAGCTCAAGTCGACCTTCGATCGCCTCACGCTCGAAGAGCGCGCCGATCAGGAGACGATCCAGGGATTCAGTGACTCTCTGCGTCGTCTGGCTACGCGACTCGAAGACGTCGAAGTCGGCAACCTGCCGGCGCGTCTGCGAGCGCTCGCCGATCGCTTCCAGACGCTCGATGCCGCGGATCTCGGCAGTCAGGCCGCACGGCTCGAATCCTACGCCATGGAGCTGCTGGGGATCGAATCCGTACTCCTGGCCCTGGCTGGTCAGCGCGACGCGGGCGCCGAACAGCTCATCGCTCCCGACATGGATCTCTCGGATCTGACCGCCGCCACGCTCCGCGAGGCCGGCTATGAGCTGTTGCGGGTCAAGGAGGCCATCGCCGACTGGCAGAGCGCGCCGGACTCCCCCGCGATCCTCGAACCCATCCACGGCTATCTGGCCAGCGTGTCGGGCGCGCTGCGCATTCTCGGCGAAAATCCAGCCGCCGATCTGGCGGAAGCCGTGGGACGTCTGGTGCAAAACACCTATGTCCGCCACCAGCGTCTTCCGAGCGGGAGCGAGATCGATCATCTGGCCGATGCCGTCGCCGGACTCGAACTCTATATCGGCCATCTCCAGCAGCCGATGCCGCTCGGCGATACCCTGATCAACCGCGCCGGACGGTCGATCTCAGTGCTCCAGGCCGAAATTGGCGAACTGGGCGAACCACCGGCGCCTGCCGAAATCAGCGTTACGCCGGAGCCGGAGCCGGAGGCGATACGCGCCCCGGAAGCGTTCGAGATCCTTTCCGAAGCCGAGCCGTCCGCACCCGAAGCGCCAGCTGATGATCTGACGTCCGTGGATGAAGATGAGGATGGAGAGACTGAATTCCTCGATATTTTCATGGAAGAAGCGGGTGAAGAGATCGAATCAGCACGCACGCAGTTGGCGCGCTGGCAAGCCGATCCATTCGATTCGGAGGCGCTAGGGACACTGCGTCGCAGTTTCCACACACTCAAAGGCAGTGGTCGACTGGTCGGCGCGCTTCAGGTCGGCGACTTTGCGCAGGCCATGGAGTTTCTGCTCAACCGGTTGATCGAGACCCAGTCCAGTCCTTCAGCCGAGATCATGGATTGTATCGTCGAGGCGGTGCGCGTTCTGCCTGACCTCGTGGAAGCCGAGGCCGAGGGGCGCCAATTCGACATCGAACCGTATGTGATGCGCGCCACCCAGCTGCGTGACGTATCAGGGAGCGAGCCGCCGCCAGCCGCTCAACCGCCGGTCGAGACGGCATCGCCGGCTGCCGAGGACATCGTCGATCACGACAGTCTGTTTGCCGCCGACGAGGAACTGCTCGACATCTTCCGCACCGAGACCCTGGAGCATCTGGCTGTGCTGCGGGCCTTCCTGGAGAGCGATGAACCCAGCGACGAGCACCGAGTCGACGAAGCCATCGAGCGCGCACTCCATACGCTGACCGGCAGCGCCCGCATGTCGGGCATGGACTCCATCGCCCGTGTCACCAAAGCGATGGAAACCTGTGTCAAGCCACTACGCGCGAGCGGCGAACCCTTGAGCGAGCCGCTCGTCGAACTCTTTCGGCGTGCCACTGCGGCCATCGCACAGCGTGTCGATGAGCTGCCCGCATCGGGCCAGGGAGCGGCGACGCTCGTGGCCCTGTTGCCCGAACTGACGCTCCCCGTCATTCAGACACCGGCGCCCGAGTCCGACCAGGAACCCACCGCATCAAGCGCCAGCGAGCCACAACCGTCGAGCGTCGATTTCAGTCCTGTGGAACTTGAACCGCTGGACCTCGAACCGCTGGAGCTGGAACCGGAAGCCACTGAATTCGCCGATGACCTCACGCCTGACTCCTTCGCGGCGGTCGAAGAGACCCAGCCTGAGTCATTCGTCGAACTTGAAGAGACCGAGTTCGAAGCCGTAGCGCTTGAAGAGATCGCGCCCGAAGACACCGCAGAACCAGAACCCGTCCCGATCGATGAGTCACTTCAGCTCGATGAGTCGCTCGCTGAGGACGCACTCGAACTCGCGATTCCGGACAGCGAGGAGCCGGCAGCGCCCGCCGAGCAAGCGACTGAGGATCTGGAGCTGCCGAGCGAGCTGGATCTCGTGAGCGAGGAGTCGCCGACCCCGGACGTCGAGGAGCCGGCAGCGCCAATCGAGCAAGCGACTGAGGATCTGGAGCTGCCGAGCGAGCTGGATCTCGTGCCGGAGACTGAATCACGCGCAGCTCCTGAAGAACCGTCGATCGAGCCAGAAGATGTTCTAACCCGAATTATTCATAAAAAAGGGCGAATCTCGTTTAACCAATTGATAAAATTGGTGTTCCGCCAAGAACGCTTCGGAGAAGCTAAACGAGGTCGCCCATGCCTGAG
>NZ_WNKT01000042.1 GCF_009720725.1 Allochromatium palmeri | reverse complement strand
GAGGGCGAGCCAACGGCGACTCAGTTCATGTGGACAGCGTATCACAAAAATTACGCATCTCTGACTGGACGTGGTTTAACGCGCGAATAGACCCTTGGCTCCGGGGCAAGTTTCACCGAATGACGCGATGCCTGGCCCCACTGACCGTTACGGACACCGACCGGTCATCACGGTCATCCATGGGTCATCCATGGGTCATCCGTCGGTCATGACGACGGTCACGTCTGGGCCATGTAGGACAGGCTGGCCCGGAGCACATCAAGGCGGCCACAATTGACGAATGCACCCGCGCCGCCTACGATGAAATCACTGCACGTCCCCAGCCCCACAGACGGTGATCCCGCCTGAGGCCTGGGTCCATCGCCGGTGGGGGCGATCCACAAGCACCCACGCACCACCGAAGCCTGATCGATCAGGCTCCCAACCGCGTCGTCGAAGACGTTTGATCCAGGCCAAACTGTCTGGAGTACTCCGGGCTATCTGCGCCTGCGGGTTTCAAACCATCCCGCGACCACCTCCGGTCGATCAGCGGCGGTTCATTCTCCGCCGGCCACCACCGAAGTCATCTGCGTCCGACCGGCTCGGACCACGCCCCGCCCAGCGCCGACAGGTGCTCCAGGCTGTTGTACGCCATCGCGCCTCAACCGCCCCGCTGGCTGCGGCGGTCTTTGTCCACAAAGACCGCCGGCACGGAACTCACGTCCTGACAGGCTTCAACGGCTGTTCCCAGGCACCAAAACTCCGCACCAAAACCCGCGAACGCCTGTAGGCGGCCCACTTCGGGCCACCAGGGGAGGCATCCCAGGCCGGTCTGCATCGCTTTCGCCAACACCGATTCAACCGCACGCTCCACCGCGCCCGGCCGCCAGGCGGCGCGACGGTCCCCCGCTCACTGCGACCGGGTGAGAGCGCATCGAGGTTAAGACCACCTCTGCCGGATGGCACAACGGTCTCGATGTCCGGCACGACATTAAACGGCCAACCGCACGCCTAGCCTTGGGCTTCAAGGTCATCACTTACCAACGTCAGCGGGACTGTGCGGGTCTGAAAATCGGCAGGGTTCGGAGCGTTCGGAATGGGAAAGTACGCCAGTGCGCGCAATTTCGGGTTCGGCAAGCAGCTCGCTTACGCCGGACGCGAGGCGCTGCGCGCCTATTACGCCGACGGTCACTATGGCTCGGTCGCGGCCCACAGCGATCGCTGGAACCAGTTCGCGCACTGGGCCAAGGCGCAGGGGATTCGGGATCTAGCCCGAGTCGACCAACAGGCGACGCTCGAGCGCTACGCGGCGCATGTCGCCAGCCGGGTCCAGGATCAGGCGATCAGCGTCCAGTACGGCCAGAATCTGCTCTCGACGGTGAACGTGACGCTCGCCGCGCTGCGCGGTGACGACCGGGTGCGCCTCTCGCCGGCTCAGGCGGTTGGCCGGCGCTCACAGGTTCGTACTCAGGCACCCGGCAGTCTCGACCGAGCGCGGGTCAGCCAAGCGGCGACAGCACTCAGAGCCGCCGGTTTGGAACGCGCCGCAGCGGTGCTGGAGTTGGCGCGTGACTTCGGGGTCCGCCGCGAGGAAGCGGTGAAAGCGGATCTGGGGCGCTGGAGCCGGGAGGCCGAGCGCCACGGGGCGGTGAATGTCCAAGACGGCACCAAGGGTGGGCGCGATGCGCCGCGCTGGGTGCCGATGACGGACCAGGCCCGCGAGACGCTGGCGAGCGCGCTGGCCACGCGCCCGGCCGGCTCGCCCAATCTGATCGCGCCGCATGAGACCTATGCCCAGCTGGCCATCGCGCGTGAGTCCGAGCTGAACCGTGCGCGGGAGATCCTCCAGACGCATGGCCTGCCAGGCTATCACGATGCCCGCGCCGCCTATGCCTGTAGCCGCTATCAGACGCTGACGGGACGCGCCGCCCCCGTGGTGTCCGGACGGCGGCCAACGGCGACGGAGCGCGGGCGTGACCGGTCGGCGCGACAGGTCATCGCCGAGGAGCTGGGGCATGGGCGTCTCGATGTGGTGGCCGCCTACATCGGCGGGCGCTGAGCATGCGCATCGAGGTTCTACTGCGACGGGCTCAGCCCGGCAGTCACCGGAGCGTGCAGCAACACATCCGGCGTGCGCAACGCCTACATGACTGGATGGCCGAGCGCTTTGGTGTCCGCGAGCCCTACCAGTACCGGGCCAAGCATCTGCGCTACGCCCTGGAGCACGGCACGGCCGGATTGGCCGCCGGCACGCGCTACGATTACTGGCGCACCGCGCGCGTGCTCGCCGCGGCGATTGGGAAATGGCCGGACTGGGAGCCGCATCTGCGCGGTCCTTGGACATCACCGCACCCCGAAATTCGCTGCCTTGGCCTGGATCAACAACGCCATGGATATGGCGGGCGCCCCGCCAAGCTTCCCATCAAGGGGTAGATAGGTCCGGATCGTGGTTGCGCCATTGCAGCCATGAATGGTGCAGGATTTGCAACTACTGGGCTTTGTGACTCTATTCGAGCCTCATAGGCGTGCTCAAACGGCGGATTGCGTTGAGTAGAATAGTGCGTTCATGGTCATAGTGCCGCTTGCGCTCGCTAGCGGCGGCCAGTTCATAGGCTGCGGTAAACGTGGCGCGTCGGGTGTCACCGTGGGCGCTTATTCGTGGTGACTCCAGTAGGAGCGAGTTATATGGTCGGGACGATTCGGACGGATTTCAAAACTCGACCGAAGCAGAACTGGGAGCGATCGGTCGCTGGCCCTGGCCGCGATACTCGATCGCCAGCAGGGTGATGTCGTCGGACTGGGGCGTCTCGCCGGCGAAGGACTGGACACGCTCCAACAGCATCGCGAGCAGGCTCACCAGATCCGGCTGCGGCTCCGATTCGAGGGTGTCGAGCAAACGCACCTCGGAATAGAACTCATCCTGCCCGTTCATGGCCTCGGTGACGCCGTCGGTATAGAGCAGTAGCCGTTCGCCGGGTGCTAGACGCAAGGAGGCCGACCGATAGACCACGCCCTCCATGATGCCGAGCAGCAATTGCGGCGTGCCCTTGAGCCATCGCGGTGACTGACCACCTGTCCCGATCAGCACCGGCGGATTGTGACCGGCGTTGACATACTCCAGAGCGCCGGTGCGCGCATCGAGCACACCGCAGAAAACGGTGACGAACATATTGCTGGCATTGTCGGCCGCCAACTCGGCATTGACCTGGGTCAGGATCTCGGCTGGATCCTGCCGGTCACGCGCAGTCGATTTGATCAGGGTCTTGGTCACGGCCATGAACAGCGCCGCCGGTACGCCCTTACCCGAGACATCGGCAATCAGAAAGCAGAGCCGGTCCTTGTCGAGCGGGAAGAAATCGTAGAAATCGCCGCCAACCTCGCGCGCCGGCACGATGAGCGCGCGCAGGTCGAACTCGTCCCGATTCGGGATCGGCGGAAACAGCTTGGGCAGGATCGACATCTGGATGTCGCGCGCGATCGCCAGCTCGCTCTCGATGCGCTCCTTGGCCGCCGTCGTCGTCCTGAGCCATTCGATATGCTGGCGCAGTGCCGTGCGCATGGCGGCGAATGACTCGGTCAACTGCCCAACTTCGTCGCCTCGTTGCACCTCCGGCAATGGGGCATCGAAATCGCTCTTAGCAATGCGCTCGGTCGAGTCGGCGAGCACGCGCAATGGGCGACTGATGGAGCCGGCGATCGACAGCACGACGAGTAGCGATAGCCCCAAACCCAGGCTACCGACGATGGCGGCGTTGAGCGTCAGACGATTGATGTCACGAAACAGTTCATTCTCGGGAAACACGATCGCGAGCGTCCAGTCGGATCCGGCAATGGGGGCGAAGTAGACGTGCGCCATCACCCCGAACAAGGGGGTGTTCTGAATGAAACCCTCACCACCTCCGATCATGGTCCGTGCCTGCTCGCGCAGCGCGCTGTCGCTCCAGGCCGCCGCTAGGCTGAACAGGTTTTCATTCATGATGCAGTCGGTATCGGGATGGCTGAGGACGGCGCCGTTACGCGAGATCAGGACCGCGAAGCCATGCTGGAGCACCTTGAATTCGGCCAGCTCGCATGTGAACCAGTCGAGGGCAATATCGGCGGCCAGAATGCCGCGCAGACGTTGGTCGTCCGACTTGGGTTGCATCACCGGTAGCGAAAACGTGGCGATCAACTGCACATTGTCGTCGTCGAGTTCGTAATAGGGTTCGCTCCACTCCGGCAGCCCCAGTTCACGCGGAATTTGATACCAATCCTCGAACAGATAATCCTGAGCGCCGGGTTCGAGACTCAACTCGATCCGACCATCACGACGAAAGACATAGGGGACGTGACGTCGATCCGGGTGCCCGAGAGCCGATGGCTCGAAGCCCATGGCGATGCCAAAGATCTCGGGGTTCATCTCCAGGGTATGTCGCATGAGTCCAGGCACGTCATCCTGACTGAGAGACGCCGATTCGAGCGTGCCGGCCAGGGTCTCGATCGCTCGCCGCACCGTTATAAGGACACGCTCCACACGCTGCACCAACGCCAGTGAACGACTCTGGGCATTCTCCTGCAAGCGCTGCAACAACAGCTCACGCGCCTGATATTGATACAGCCCCAGACTGGCGCCAAGAATGATGGCCACGCACAGCGTCACGTACAATGCCAGTCGAGCGCCAATGCCTGAGAAACGCGCCATCATTCGGCTCCAAGGCGCTCGATGTCGGACGGAACGGCATCGATCATATCCAGGCGTTGCAACAGGTCGCCGACCCGCTCGACATCCTCACGGTGCAGCCGCCAATCCCAGCCGTTCTCGCCCGGCTCGCCCATGGCGGCGCGGATCTGCTCCAGCATCCAGCGCTGATGCGTGCGATTGGCTGGAACATACTCCGCACGCTGGCGCCGAAGCACGAGATCGAGCGCGCCCTCCGGATCGGCAAAGGCCTGCTCCCAACCGCGCCGGGTCGCGGCGACGAAGGCGGCGATCACGGCGGATTTTTCGCGCTGTGTCTGTTCCAACACATACAGCCCATCCTCGGGAAAATCGATTCCATGCTCAGCCAGCGGGAACACCATCACCTCTTCCGGCTCCGGGCCGGCATCGATCAGCAGGTGGTATTCGTTGTACAGCATCCCTGACATGGCCTCGACACCGCCACGCAAAAAGAGATTGATCGTGGTCGACTGCGGAACGCGCTCGACCTCCAGATTCTGCTCGCGCAGCAACGCCTCGACCGGAAGTGCTGCATCACCCATCCACATCCCAACGCGCCGGCCGCCAAGATCGGATAGACGATGCACGCCGGAACTGACGCGGGTGATCAGTACCACGGATGAACGCGGCAACAGCTGTGCAACGTTGACCAGCGGCGCGCCATCAGCGCGGGCCTTGATGGCGGCCGCTAACCAGGCAACCGCGAGATCGACCTCACCCGCGCGCAGGGCAGCCAGCGCCGAACGTCCCCGATCCGCGCTCAGGATCGTCAGTTCGATTCCAGCCTCATGGTAGAAACCATGCTCGAGCGCAACATAGTAACCGGCGAACTGGGCCTGCGGCTGCCAGGCCAGCATGAGCAGCAGGGGCGTTGGCGGCACAACCGCATCGCTTCCGGCCCTGGTCTGGGGGACGATGAACAGCAGCATGACCAGCGGCGCCCACCGCCATGCGCAACCAAATGCTCTACGAGACAGAACGCGCCATCCGTGCAGCAGCTCAACCATGCCCCGAACTCGAAGCACGACTATCCTCATCATCGGTTGACCGCATGATCAGTGAGACCAGATTGCGCCCCTGCTCCCGCCGACAGCGCAGTTCGCTCACCATCTGACGGGTCAGGAACCAGCCCAGCCCGCCGATCGGGCGCTGCTCCAGCGACGCCGACAGGTCGGGTTCCAGCAGGGTCTCGGGATCGAAGGGTTGCCCATCGTCGAGCACATCGAGTATGAAACAATCGCGGTCGGCGCTGATCCGCAGCTCAATCTCGCCCGGCCGATCGGGGGGATAGGCATAGTGGCAGACATTGACGAAGACCTCCTCGAGCGCCAGTTCGAGACGCCCAGTGAGACGCTCATCGAGTCCCGCCTGCTTGGCCAATGGCTTCAGAAAGGCCCGTGCCTCGGTCAACTGTTCGATGGCCGCGGGCAAACGCCGTGACACGACCTTCATGACGCTTGCACCAGCGCGATGGCCTCGGGCAACGAATCGCATACCTTGAACAGCGACAGCAGGCCCGTCATCTCGAAGACCTCGCGCACACTGGGCTGGAGATTGGCGTAGACCAGAGCGCCGCCCTGGATCATCAGCGGCTTGCTCGTGTTCAGCAGGGCGCGCAGACCGGCACTGCTGATATAAACCAGAGGCTCGAAATCCACGACCAACCGTCTTGCCCCCTCGGCAATGAGACGATTGACCCGTTGCTCATAGTCCGGCCCGCTGAGCGCATCGAGTTGACCGGAAATTTTCAGGACATGAATACCGTCCTGGAGCCTGACATCGATATCCATCGTGTATCCCCCTTGACCTTCGGATGAACGGGATCAGCGCCCTTAATCGACGGACGCCGCCTCCGCCTGTTTCTGCAAACGCGATCGCAGGGCCTGCTCCAGTGCCTTGAGCTGTGTCTCCAGGCCGGCGTCGACCACGCCGATCTCGGTCTCCAGGATACAGTCACCGCGTCCCAGACGCGGATCGGGAACGACCTCGATCATTCTCAAGCTGTTGTAGCCGGCCAGCAGCTCATTCAGCCGCTGCTGTAGCTGTTCGGCTTGTGCCGGACAGACCCTGATCGTCGCCTGCGGCTGGTTGCGCACCACTTGCAGCGACTGGCGCACCAGGCGCCCGGTCAGCTCTGTATCCTCGAATTCGCCGAGCACCTTTCGGACCGACATCATGACCAGATCCACGACCCGGTGCTCGACGGCGCCGAGATAGTCCACCGTGCGCTCGACCGTTTCGAGCATGCGCGTGGCCATCTCCAGGCGCGCTTGCGCCAACCCCTGCTCATAGCCCGCCTGCAGACGCTGCGCCTGTTCGCGCTCGGTCTCGGCACGCTGTTCCTCTGCCTCGCGCTGGGTTGCCGCGAGTATCTGCCCGGCCATGACGAAGGTCTGATAATCGGCCTGTTTCAGCAGGCGCGTATCCGGGGCCAGGCTCAAGACGCGATCAGTCAGGCGAACAAAGGGATCCATGCCGGCGGCAACTCCCGGAGCAATCTACGCAGGATGGGCGGCAATGCGTTCGATTGCGGCACGCGGGCCGCACTCAATGCAGGCGTCCAATCGGCGGGCAGCTTCAGCGCCAGACGGCGAATCAGCGCTTCGTCCAAGGCGCCAAGTCCCTGGAGCACACAGAAGCGCGTTCCGATCAGCGCAAACCGGGTCGCGGGATCGGCGTCCGGCCGGTGCGGTTCGGAATGGAAGACGGGAATCGGACCCAGCAGTGGCGTCTCGCGCATCATGAAGTTCCAATCCTCGGCGCTTAAGGCCGACTTGAGGCGCCGCAAGCGCTCGCCCGAGAGTTCGAGCCTGAGACGCGACGCATGCAGCGCCAGACCGAGCCGGCGCATGAGACGTTCGATCCAGGGGCCATCGAGCAAGGCCAGACGCGCCCAGGGGTTGCTGAAATTCTCCACATAGCGCCCTTCGAGTTCGAAGGACTGAAGCAGATAGCGTGATAGAGCGGCTTCGGCGCGCGCGCAAGCCATGAGCCGCCGCGCAAGTTCGCGATGCGGTAGAGCCTCGTACCAGGAAGCGTGGAGATAGCGCGTCGGCTGGGTGTTCAAGATCAGTGCGCGCTCACACCAGGGCGATCCGGGAAGCCCGAGACAGGCGTCAACCATCGGTGGCCGTCTCCGGTACGCGGCGCGGGTGACGCATCCTCCACCCGAGATACGCCGCCGCGCCCAACGACGCGGCCAACAGCATCGCCAGCACGATGGCAATGCCTGGCCAAGGCGATCGCGGCGGATGCTCCGGCGGCTGGATGCCCTCACCGTCCAGAAACGCATCGGCACTTGGGAAGAGTGCGACCGAGATGTTGTCGTAGCTCAGACCATCGACACTGTTCTGTACCAACGTCTTGATGCGTGGGACGGACTCCTCGACCGCCATTCCGGGCAGATACTTGATGAAGACCGAGGCCGACGCGGGCGGGGCCGTCTGGCCGAAGGACGCCGCTTCGGGCAGCACGATGAGTACGCGCGCCGAGAGCACGCCATCGATCTGAGTCAGGGTCTCGGCGAGCATCTGCGACAGCCCGTAGGTGTAGCGCACCCGCTCCTCCATCGGCGACGAGATCAGGCCCTGTTTCTGGAAGATCTGCCCGAGATCGGTGAAGCGTTCGCGCGGAAGACCCTGGCGGAGCAGGACTTCAATGGCGTTCGCCACATCGGCCTCGGGTACGCTGATGGTCACGAACTCCTTGGTGCGGGTCTTGGCTGCGGCAATGTCATGATCCAGCAACACGGCCAGGATCTCGTTGCCCTCGCGCTCGGAGAGGTTTGAATAGAGCTCGACCTTCTGACAGCCCGTCAGCAATAGCAGCAACCACAGACAGCCGATCAGCCAACGCCGGCGTCCGCGACCGATCTGGTGAATCGAACTGGACACGCGACTCAGGAGCCTTTGAGCAAGGTGTTCAGATTCTGCTCCAGCTTGCTCGCCACCTGACCGATCAGCTGAGTGCCGAGCGTGACCTGTGTCATCTGCATCTGTAACCCGATCAATTCCTGAGGCGAGACCGAGGTTTGTCGATCGGAGACGGCCGTCATCTCAGCAGTCACCTCGCGATAGCGGGCGCGCAAACGCTCCAGTCCATGCAGGATCACATCGCCGGGTGAGGCGGGAGGGTCGGTCGGAACCGATATCGGGACCGGTGCAAAGGCCGGACTCCTGGGCTCTTCGACACGCTGTAGAGCGGTCTCGAAACGAACCTGATCGGCGGCGCCGACAGACGGCAGCGCCACAGGCAGCGGCATCAGAGGCATGGGATCCAAGCTGGCCAATGGCCCCGTAGCATAGGGGGCAATAGGGTCGATCATACCGCTCAGGCGGGTGCCGTGTTCAGCAGATGGCGCGCGAGCCGCGCGGCGTCCTCGTCGCCATCCTGACTATCCAGCGCCGCGCGCAATACCTGATCACGCTCGGCGATACGCCCCTGTTGATGGAGTACCAGCCCCAGATAGGCCATCGCCATGCCGCCGACTGGATTGGTCTTGAGCGCGCGATCGCGCAGGATGCGCTCCGCGCCCTCGGCATCGCCCAGATTCAAGCGGGCGAGCGCCTGAATCAGATAAGGCCGCTCGTTGTCGGGCCGCAAGACCGCCAGCGCCCCAACCAGCGCCTCGGTCTGGTCGGCCAGACAGCGCCCGCCAGCGATCGAGGCCAACTCGGCCAACAGTCGAACGAGATCTTCATCGATATCCATGCCCGTGCCTCTGCGTCATGCCGCCACTGATGTCGGTGATCTAAATCTTTTGAATCACGCCTTGTGCGGCCTGCTTCAGGTCGCTGAGGATGGCGGAGGTGATGCCGCTGATCTGTTGGTAATTGCTGAATCTCATCTGCATTTCAAGCATTTGCTTCGAGTCGGAAGCGTTGAAACTCGGATCGTTGATTTTGTCCTTTATTGCCTGTTCCTCCTTGCCAAGTGCGCCGATGAGTGCGCCAACGCTGATGCTCATGCGATTTCTCCCATTGATCGATGGATGACAAGAAGCGCCGCCACGATCGGCGGTCGCTGTTCAGGCAAGAGGGTGATGCACGCGCCAGACGCGCTGCATCACGTCGATTCCAGCCTCCAATCCCTGATGGATCGCTTGCAGTCCGCTGAATTCGGCCGGCGATACACCGACGTCCATCCGCCGCTTGACGGCGCGTGCCGCCTCTTCAAGTCTCTGCTCGAGCGCGTCGCGCTCACGCCCTTCAGCATCGTCGCGCAGTCGGCGCTCGATCTCGAACCAGGGCTCGTCTTGATCTTGGTGATTCTCGGTCATCGGTGACTGACTCCTACAGGAAAGATATGCTGCTGTCCATCCGCGCGCGCGATCACGCGATCGAAACGGATCTCCTCGACGACATAGCGTCCGCCGATCCGCTCACCGCGCCTGACCTGTTCGCCGCTCTCCAGGATCGCGTAGGCCGCCTTGCCGGTCCCAATCAGAACGCCGACCACCCGAATTAGCGGCTCGGTACAGGGTCCGCCCGAGACGGTCGCTTCGGACGACGCCGACATCGCCGGAGATGCCTGAGGTGCGTCGAGCATGACGCTCGACACCAGCGGCGGCAACTCGGGATAACGCGCGGCGAGGCGGTCGCGGATCGCAGTCAAGTGTTCCATCTCGCGTGCGTTCAATCGCCCGCTCAGGGTCACGGGCGGTTCCTCGGAGGTGAGCGTCAGCTTCTGATCGAGTCTAGCCGCACGCAATTCTTCCCGCAAATCCTGCAACAGCGGCGCGATCGGCTGCAACTCGGTGACGACACGGCGGATGCCGGGTATATCGTCCTGAAGTGTGCGCGCGAGCCGCTCGGCCGTGAGTCCGGGGCGGAGTATACCCTGGACCCGGACCTCGCCCTGTCCTCGATAATCATAGCTGAGATGCCGAGCGCCGAGTCGTTCCAGCGTTTCGCGCAGCGTCTCATGCAAGACGTCTTCGGGCCAGAGCCGATTGTCCGCGCGCAGACCCTCGGCGAGCAAGGCTTCGGTCAAGGCGTCGCGCTGGGCACGCGTCGCGCTATAGCCGTGCAGCGTCAGGAGTCCAGAGGGACCGACGTCGATCTCAATGTCGTCGATTCCGGCTCGTTGGGCCAAGGCACGCGCGCGCTCGATGTTTTGAGCCGACGTCGCCTCGGTCGATCGATCCGCCTCGGGCGTCGAGCCTGTCTCGAAGAGGACGCCAAGCAGGATCAGGAGCACGATAAGCAGACTGCCGGCAACGATCAGGGCGGTCATCCTGACCAGCCGCGTTCGGGATGGGGTCACGGCAGACGCGGTCGGAAGCTCGATATCCGGTGAGTCAGCGATCGTCTCAGGCGCCACGGGCGTTGCCTGTGGTGTCCCTGCGTCCGGCTCAGTCTGAATTTCCGGCGGCTCGTCCGGCGCGTGGTTCGATCCGGCAGGCGATGGCGTATCGGGAGGCATGAGTCCGGACCAGTCGGTGTCGGACGGTCCCACCGCCAGCACCAAGACGCCCGCGCGCAGCGTCGCGGCGGTCGCGAGTTCGAGCACTCCATCCGGTTCCAGGAGCCGATCGCGCAGGACGAGCGGCTGTTCCAGAGCCTGCACCCGCACCCGTCCGGATTCGGCGCGCAGCGCCAGATGACGCGGCGCGACCGACTCGTCCCACAGCACCAGGTCGCAGGTCTCGTCGCGGCCAAGCACATAGTCGACCCCGTCGGACAAGGGCGCCTCAGCGCCCTGCTGCAAACCCGTGAGCAGACGAAGCACCCAACCGGCCGAGCGATCCTCGCAGGCCATCAAGCGGTCAGGCGATGCACTCATACACGATCAAGGGAAAAACAGTTGCAGGGTTGGGATGGGCGGCGCAGTCGGAGCGGATGATGCTGGTTGGAACAGTTCGCGCGTCCAGCGCTCGAGCTGGTTGACGAACCCTTCGAGCGCGTCCTCAAAATCCTCAAGTGTCTGGCGGCCAGCCGGCAAGCGTCTGAACAGCATCAGGGTCTCGTCCTCGGGATTCAGGGTCAACACCTCCTCCACCGCGGACATCGTCGTCAGTTGGAGACGCAGCATCCGCAACAGCTGCTCCGGCGGGTCTTCCGGCGGCAAGGGGGGGCCGAATGAACTCTCCAGCAGGATCTGCCCGCCGCTCTGAAACAGCCTGATGTCGAGGCGCTCGTCGATCCGCAAATGGTAACCGCCATCGGCATCTGCTGTGAGCGGATCGAGATGGCGACGCGCGGCAAAGTGCGTCATGAGCGCTTCGAGTGTCGAGGCCGGCATCCGTGTTTTCCTAACCGCGAATCATCAGTTCCGGACGCAGATCAGTGGCCGGCTCGCGGGTCGGGTAGCTGGTCAGGTCACCGGATGTCAGACGATTCCGCCACAGCTCAGCGTGATTGACGAACTCTTCCAGCGCCGCCAGGAAGGCATCCACATCCAGGGTGCTCAGCGCGAAGGTGCGCACCAGCAGGATTTGCTTGAGGAAGTCATCCAGCGCGATGACCGCGCCGCCGGTGTCCTTGCCGAACAGATTGGCGGCCAGTAACCGCGTCAGCACGTCGGGATCGTCGGTTTGAGGTCCGAGCGCGCTGTAGATGTGCAGGGCGTCCAATTCGGCCTCGGGTTCGATATCGACATCCACATCGCCGGCGAAGGCCAGGCGGATCATGCCGTCCTGATTGGCGGCGAGTTCGGACAGCCCGAAGCGGCCGGACAGTGACTGGGTCAGTTCATCGAAGGTCATGATCGGGTGCACTCCTCAGTTTTTCGGATTTTTCAGGCGGTAAGCCAATTTTGGCTCTCCATCCCATGTCAGATGATTATCCGACGTGAGGGCTATTTTATAGCTGATATCGAAATAGCTTCGATCTTGATCGAACTTATGCGATCCTTCTGTTTCATCTAGTATCTCGGCAATCGGGCGCCGAATATTGACCTCGAAAGTCACCGCGTTCTCACCGCCAACGACGTTCATATTTATATGAGATGTCCCAGGTGTTAACCCAATCCTCGTGCCTTTCACGACGCAAGGCTCTGGAGGATTACCAATCTCAACAGTGACGTTCTTGAGAATTGAATTAGTAGTGCCCATTATCAATTGCTGATCCAGAAACGCCAGAACTTTTGGCGCATTCTCGCCAAATTTGGCGGCTATCCGTTCTTTATCTGTGGCATAAGCCGCCATGGCCGCGGTCTGATCATTATTGCGAGCCCCGAGTTGACAGATATTGAGTGCTTCGCCATTAATGGAAAAGTGCATATTCCGACTCGTGTCTCTAAATGTTCTTTCAAAATGGTCTAGCGACAAAAGGGCTGGAGCCAGGTGACCCTCCAGTCTTTCCAGTTGGGGTTTTGCTTCCGTCTGGAGACGATCCATATCGATCGTTGCAACCCCAGACGTTTCCCATTGACGCGCCGCATTCCGGCTCGCCAGCTCGTCGCGGGTGGCAACGAAGAGGCTCAGTGCCAATCCCAGCGGCCGTTCGAAGCTTCTATACTCCCGACTGCGCAGCGCGAGCTCCTGGTCCTTCATAGGGCCTTCCGGCAACGCCTTTTTCTCATCGTACCGATCTATCTTCCGGAGCTGCGATTGCAGCCTTTCGCGGGTCTCATCGGCAACCCTGTGCAAGCGATTGAGCCCCTCGTTGGACATGGATTTTACGAGCGCCCCAAGTCGGGCGCCGATGATCGCCTTCTCGGTTTGGCGGGCCATCGCCTCAATCTTGAGTTCGACCGAGGCCAATTGCTGCTTGGCGTCGCCCCCCGCCGGTTGGCGATTCAAGAGCTTCCTTCTCGACTCAACCAGTAACTTCATATCCGGATTGTTCGCCAGAACCGTCAGTGCCAATTTTTTGATATCCCCCACGATTTCACCCATGGGTCCAACCAGTGCGTCCTTGGTGGCATGTCCCGTGCCGAGCTTGGTGACGGCATCTCGCAATTTTCCGCTGAGCGCATGGGTTTGAGCCCGATAACTTTCCTCCGGCGTGAACTTGCGCAAACCGATGAAATTAAAGAGGCGTTTCCAGAATGCCGGCGGCGCGGCAATGCGCTGCTGCTCTTGGGCGCGCGCCGCGCGGGCCGCGCCAGGCGGGGCAGCCTGTACCGAGCGCCCGTTCAAGGTACGCGCCGCCGCGAGATCGCCGGCATAAACCTGATTGACTGCCTGCGGCAGCGTGATGCGCATTTCTCCAATCGGACGTGACATGAGAATCTCCTTCAGGCAAAAATCTTGGACACGACCTGCTCGCGGCTCTGCATCACCTGTTGCAGGGCTTGCAGCGTGGCTTGCATGTTTTCTTCCATCTTGTTCTTGAACTGCATCATCTCGTCGCGTTCGCCGGCGGCCCTGGTCGCTTCGGCCTCGTGATCCTTTACGGCCACCTGGTTTGCGGCAGCGGCATATTGGAAACGGCTCTCGATTCCCTTGCCAACCCCCGATACAACCTCTGAAGCGCCACGAAACGCCGTCATCATGGCGTTGGCTTGCGTATCCGCCTCCGACGCTATCTTGAGCGATTTCACGCCACCAACGAGCTGAAGGGCGCCCGCGGCCATTTGCATGGCGCCGGAAATGATGCCCCCCACCAGGTTGTTCACCGCCGCGTTGTGCATTTCATCGGCCTGGAGATGAATCTCCGCGACCTGACGTTCCATTTCGGCGTGCGCGGCCTGCTTGGACGATTCGCGCATCGTCTGGGTCAGCTTGTAGAACTCCGCCATCACCTCGAAGACATCCAGCATACCGTCCTCGGACAGATGCCTGACGCGGTTAGCCGCGTCCTGCATCGCTCGCCGATCTGGCTCACCGGGGGGCGGCAGTTCGGGCGCCCCCGCCTGACAAGACGACACGGCATCCGTCGCCATCCGCTCGATGCGCGTCGGCGTGGCGTTCAATCCAGAGGCGGCGCGGGCCGCGTCCGCCGCGTCTGTCTCCGCCGCGAAGGCGCTCGTCTCCGGCATGGATGCCGGAATGAAGCTGGCATGATCGTCGATCGTATTCGACATGCTCCAACCCTCCGAATCGTCCCGTCCGTTACACCGCCATTTTAGCGATGATGTTCTGCTTGGCCTGACTGGCGCCCGTCATGATGCTCATGCACATGGACACCGATTCCTCGGCTTCTTCCATCATCTTTTTCAGACGCGCCATCTCCTCGTCCAGCAGCCCTTGCAATTTTAGGAGTTCCGCCTCGATGGCCTTGGCATCGACCTGAGCGCCGGATGCCTCGTCGTTCAGTATGGCGGTGGCGACACCCGAGGCGCCGCCGCCAACCGTGGCCGTGCCGCCCAGGAGATTGGCGACCTTACCGATGATGGCTGCGGCGGTCTTCCAGGCGACATCCGTCGCTGTCTTGATCGCACCCGCCAGCCCCGCGCCGAGGGTACACACGGACAGCGCGACCTGCACGCCCATCATGACCCAGCCGAACGCCGAATGATTGGCCATCCACTCCTTGGCCGCCGGAATCTCGTTGACGATCTGCATCGTCAAGCCGACCACGGCGGCCGCGATCAGCGCCGCGCCCACCAGGGCGCCGATGCCGGTGATCGAGAGTGCGACCGCCGCGATGGTCGCGGCGATCGTCGCGACCCAGCCGAACACCTTGCCCCACACCCCGCTCTTCTTGGCCTCGTCGGCCTTCTTGGCCGATTCCTCGATCTTGGCCAGGCGCGCCTTGTTCTCTGCGGTCTGCTTGGCCATGTTGCCCTTGATCTCGGTGATCGAGGTCTGCTGGCGGGTCTCGGCGATCTTGGCGCCGAGCGCGGTCAGGGCAAGCGTCAGATCCTCGATGCTCATCTTGGGCGGCGGCGGCAGCGGCGGCGCGGCCCCCGCTGCGGCGCTATCCCTGACCGGCGGCGGCACGCTGGCTCGCGCGCCCCCCGCGGACGCGGCGGCCGGCGGCAATTCCGTCGGCTCGGGCACATAACCGGCATGGATCAGGCGTTGGGCAACATCCGGTGGAATCGACATGACTCAGCCCTCCTCGGCCGCGGCGGGCGCGGACTCTTCCAGGATCGCGCGTAACGCCTTGGCCCGCTCGCGCAGCGCCTGATGCTCGGAACCCTCCGTCGACCATTCCAGCGCGGCGGTCAGACCGCTGATGGCCGCGTCGCGGTGACCGAGGGCGATGTGGCACTCAGCGGCGTGGAAGGGCGGCAGCGGATCGTTGGAATCGAGCAGCATGGCCAGGCTATAGGCCTCGATGGCCGGTTCGTATTGCTTGAGCATCTGGCGGCAACCGCCCATGCCGAGCCAGTATTTGCGCTCGAGATGATCGAAGAAGCAGAGAAACTCGAAGAGCTTGCGCGCCTTTTCATAGTCGCCGCCGGAATACAACTGATAGGCGACCTGATAGACCGCCTCCAGTTCGTCGCGGGTGACGCCTTTGAGTTCGCGCAGGGTTTTGCCATTCTTGATGAAATCGGCCGTGATCTGGGCCAGATCGTCTTCGCTGACCTCGGATACCAGCGAATCAGTCAGTTCTTCCGGCGATGCGGACATCAGGCGTCTCCATGGAATCGGGATTGAAGGCTCGGACCAGGGCTCCCGCCACGCACTGGCGGGCGAGCGCGGCTCACCGCATGTTGCCAATGATCGACATCGCCATCTGATTGAGCTTGCTCATGTTGTTGCTGACCATCTGCGACATCTCGTTCTGTTTGTTGAGCGTCGATTGCAGCTTCATCATGTCGATCTGATTGGTGCCGCCGAGGGCATCGGACGCACCCTTGACGGCGGTCTCGATCTTGGCGAACTGATCCTTGCCGATCTTGCCGTCGGTCCCCGCTGAATAGGCAACGCCGAATTTATCCAGCACATCACCTAATTTAATGGGAGGTTTGGCACTCGGATCAATGATATCGTCTTTATTGAGATCCTTATCCTTGTGCGCGGCCAAATAGGCCATGGCCTTGTTGAGTTCCTGAAGATCCTTGTTGTTCTGCTGCACCTTGGCGTAGGCCACGCGAATACGCTCGTCGTTGGCGTCCATGGCCTCGATGCCGATCATCAACAGGATTTCGGAGATGCTCATCCGAGGCGGCAGTGCTTCCGCGCCGGCGAGTGCCCCAACACTACTCATAGCCTGTACATCGGACATGTCATTGACCCTCATTTCGCGGTAAAAAAATAAGTTGAACCCGCTCACACCATGGACCGCATCTTGGGTTTCTTGGCATGACCAGTTTTGGCGCCGAGCGCCTATCAACAACAAAAGGTTCGTGCCAAGCTTATCGCATGTTGCCAATGACTGACATCGCCATCTGATTAAGCTTGCTCATGTTGTTGCTGACCATCTGTGACATTTCGTTCTGTTTATTGAGCGTCGATTGCAGCTTCATCATGTCGATCTGATTGGTGCCGCCGAGGGCATCCGACGCACCTTTGACGGCGGTCTCGATCTTTTTGAAATCATCCTTGCTGATGAAGGGCTTTCCGTTACTCTCGCGAGTCTGATAGGAGATTCCGAACTTTTTGAGCACATCGCCGAGCTTACGTCCATCGCCAATGTCGGCGTTTTCCCACATATCCTGATCCTTGTGCGCGGCCAGGTAGGCCATGACCTTGTTGAGCTCCTGAAGATCCTTGTTGTTCTGCTGCACCTTGGCGTAGGCCAAGCGAATGCGGTCGTCGTTGGCATTCATGGCCTCGATACCGATCATCAGCAGGATCTCGGAGAGACTCATCTGAGGTTTCGGTAATTCCGCGCCGGCCATTGCCCCAAGGCGACTCGTACCCTGTACGTCGGACATGATATTGCTCCTGGTCTAGCAGCAAATTGAAATTGCATCACCTCACACCATCGACCGCATCTTGGGTTTTTTGGCGTAACTGGTTTTGGCATCGAGCGCCTGCTCGGTTTCGATCTGGGCCTCGCGCGCGGTGATTTCTTCCTGGGCCTTGGCGAGCTCCTGACGAATGTGCTCGCGATCCTCCGGCGACACAGCGTCACTCTCGATGAAGCGGCGCACCGCATCGGGCGTGAGGCCGTGCTGTTCGAGCAATGCCCTGTGCTCCGACAACAGGCGGTCCGTCTGACTCAACAGCGCCTCGTTTTGACCAATGAGGTCTTCATTGCGTTGGATCGTCTCGGCAAGATCAGTCATCTTCGGTGTCTCGTTCATGTTGTCAGTCAGATGCTCGGCCATTGTCAGAAGTAGCTGAGCGATCATCGATGGGTCGGGAAATTGGATCGGCTCCATGTCGTCAAGACGGCGCTGAAACGCCTCCAGACGGGTCTTGATCACATCCGAACCGATCCCGTGTTTTTCGGTGCATGCTTTGGGGTCGTCAATCAGTGCTCCAAGATCATTACTTTTCAGTAAACGCTCCCAGCCTTTTCCAAGTTCTTCACTGCGAGGGAGGTCGATCGCGAGCTGTAACAGCTTGCCAACATCGGGCAGTGGTGGTGACCCCGAATCCGCGAGGAAGCGTTTGATCGCATCGAGCGTGATGCCATCCGGGCCGAAATAGCGTTCGGCGCTTTTTTTCACCTCTTCAGGATTGAATCCGGGCTTTGCCCTATCATCTGTATGCATAAGCGATCTCCTGCTGGCGCTTAGGTGTCAGGGCGTCAACGCATGTTGCCGATCACATTCATGTTCATTTGCGTCATCTTGTTGAGATTGTTGCTGACCATTTGGGTCAATTCATTGTATTCGTTGAGCGCATTTGAGAGTCGCAGATGATCCTGTTGCGCCATCGAGTTGGCGCTGTCCGAACTAAATTTCAGGTTATTTTCGACAACCTGCCATTGGCTTTCATCGAGAGATTCTGTCCAGTTCTCGAGGATCTCCTGCAGGTTTTCTTGCAAAAATGCCCAGAGCTTTTCGCCAAAATCAACCACTTCCCCAACCACGCCTTTGAACAGCTTGTAGAGATCGAAGTCCTCGAGCTTGATGTTGGCCGATTTCGCGATAGCCATTAATCCAATGCCAATGCCCATGACAGCCAAAATTGAGAGTTCCGCAGGCAAAAAGGTGCCAAGTGCTAATAAGGCTGCCGCACCAGCACCCACAAAGGCAGCTGAAAAAGCCAAGGCCTTACCAACATCTGTTTTCATAAACTCGCCGATATTCTTATCAATCGCTTTGAGAATATTGGCAATATAGTCAACCACTTTATTGATCGATTTTCCGATTCCATTGAGCGTATCGACCAAATCGGGATAATTCTTCTTGACGAACTCGACCGCCTTTCCCATCAATTTGCCAATGCCGTCGATCACAGCCTTGATGAACTTGACGATGCCGTGATACTCAGTCTTGGGGGTGTCGATGCCAAAGCGCTCCATGAAGGTTTTGAGATCCATCTTCTGAGTCTTGCCGGTCACCGGATCAGTGTAATCAAAAACGATTTTGTCCAGTCGCCCCGTCTTGGTATGGGCTGCGGCATTGACCGCCTTTTGCAGGTTCTTCATGAAGGCCTGTTGATTGGCAATGTGCTGGTACTGGCTGCGAATCTTGCCTTGCTGGAACTGCATGGCCTCAAGGCCAACCAGCACGATCATATCCTCGACCGACAGCCGCAGCTGATTGCTGGCGGCGTCGTTCGCCCGCTCGACCGAAGCGTTGTGGATGGGTGCGATCATGATTCAGAGTCCTCGCGATGCAGCGTTATTGTGAGTGTTGATCGGCCCCGGAAAGGTGTGTGGATGCTTGCGCCGGACTGGCCCTGGGCATTGATGGATGTTAGGCGGTCGGTCGCCGGTTCCGCGCGCGGGCCGCAGCCGCTCCAGGCGCGCGCGCAACGCCGCCGCCTCCTGCGCAAGCCAGGGATGCTGGTCATACTCGACCCACTCCGCCCCCAACAGATGGTCGCACAGTCGCACCATACGCGCGTCGTCCAGTCCACCCTGATCGCGATAGGGACTGGTCGAGATGCGGCACAGAACGCGGCGCAAGCCGAAGCGCGGCTCGACACACAAGGACAGGAAGCCGAACAGCTCGGCGAAGGGATTGGCCAGCGTGACGCGCCGTTCGCCGAGCCGGCGATAGAGGACGATCAGCAGCAGCCCCGGCTCGGGGCGGCGGTAGATGATCTCGGCTTCACGCATCCGCACACGCGGGCCGATGTAAAGCGAGTCGGGACGATTGGACAGACGATGCGCGGTGACGGCATGCCCCATGGCCCGTAAGGCATCCGCCAACGGGTCGACGGATCGTTCCAAAGTACCGGCACCAGAATCGATCACCGTCGCACTCCATCGAAAAACGCGCCCACACTACACCTCGAAATCTTTTGAAACATTGATCTGGCTCACACAATCGAGGCGCTTTCCGCGGTAATTGTCAAGGTAGTTGTCGCCTGCATCGTTGTCACACCGCTTGCTCTAACGGCGTGTGATCCAGGTCACGCTCCGGGTTGAGGGAGACGACCGTGATCGGCGTCCAGTTGCGCGTCGGCCCGCTCCAGCGCTCGGGGTGTTGGTCGCGGGCGGCCTGGTTGAGGGCGTGGCGCTGAGCGAGGATCTGGGGATCCTCGCCGCGATGGCGCTGCGCGGGGGTGACGAAGCGGATGGCACTGTGGCGATGCTCGGTGTTGTAGCCGCCGACAAAGCCATAGACCCAGCGCTGGGCGTCCTCCAGGCCGGCAAAGCCGTCGACGGGATAGTCCGGGACGTACTTGCAGGTGCGAAACAGCGCCTCGGAGTAGGCGTTGTCGTTGGAGACGCGTGAGCGGCTGTAGGAGGGCGTGATGTTGAGTTCATGGAGCTTCTCTAGAAGTGTAGCCCCTTTGAAGGCGCTGCCGTTATCGGCGTGCAGCACCAGGGGCTGATCGATGAGACGCTCGGCGAGCACCGCCCGTTCGATGACCAGGCGCGCGTGCTGGGCCGACTCACTGTGAAAGACCTCCCAGCCGACGATCTTGCGGCTGTAGATGTCGACGATCATCACCAGGTAGAAGAACAGTCCCCTGACCGGTCCGGGCAACCAGGTACAGTCCCAGGACCAGACCTGATTGGGGTTGGTGGCCTGATAGGTCGTGGGCCGCGGCGCACGGCGCGGGGTCTTGGCCCGCCCGCGATGGACCAGTTCCCCGTGGCGGCGCAGCACACGGTAAAAGCTGGAGACTGAGCCCAGATAGCACTGCTCCTCATCGAGCAGACGCACGACGATCTGCTCCGGCGGCAGATGGGCGAATTCGGGGCGATGGCAGGCGTCCAGAATCGCCTGCTCCTCGGCGGGGCTGAGCGCCTTGGCCGGCTTGGGACGGATGGCCGTCGGGCGTTGGTCTTCGCGCACGCCACCGGCGCGCGTCCAGCGCTGAAACGTGCGCACGCTCAGGCCCAAGACCTCACAGGCCGGCGCCAAGCGCGCTCCCGCCTGTTGGGCCTGCTCGATCAGCTCCACAGCGCGACGGCGATCTGAGGCACTGATCATCACGCCTCTACCCCCCAGATCGCCTGCGCTTTTTTTGACAGCACCAACAGCGCCGCCGTCTCCGCCAGGGCCGACTCCTTGCGCTGTAACTCCCGCTCCAGCTGCCGAATGCGCTGACGCTGCACCTTCAGCTCCTCGCCCTCGCGCCGACGCTCCTGGTGACTCAGGTTCCCTGCCTGCTCACAGTCCTGACGCCAGCGCGCCAACTGCTCCGGATACAACCCCCGACGCCGGCAGTACTCGGCCACTTCCGCGCTGTTCATCCCCGCCGTCTCCACCACCGCCCCAAAGCGGTCCTTCGACGACCAGGACTTCGACCCCGTGGCATCGGCATCCGGCAGGCAGCGCCCCGCCGCCCGCGCCTCTTTGCGCCACTTATAGACCGTCGGCAACGAGATCCCTTCCTGCTCGGCCACCTCACGCGGACTCAGGTTCTGCGGCGGCAGCAACTTCGCCACGATCGCCGCTCGGCGTTCTTCGGAATACCCACTCATCACTCAGTTCCTCGCGCCCTCAGATGTATTAAGAAAGATAGCCGAAGCAGACGTCAACTATCTTGACACTGAGGGTCCGGCGCCGCTCACAACAGGATGCGATCGAGCGGCTGCACCGTGATTTCTTGCGTCAGTTCCTGATACGACAGCACCGGTACCTCATACAGCTCCATCTCGATGAGTTTGCGCACATAGCGCCGGATATCCATCGACACCACGATCACCGGCCGCGCCCGCCCCGGACGCAGCTCGCCGATTGATTGCTTGCAGTGCGCGACGAACTTCTGCGCCACCGCCGGATCGAGCGCCATATAACTTCCCGCTGAGGTCTGACGGATCGAACCGCGAATGGTCTCCTCGACATCGGGTGCCAGCAGATAGGCCGGCAGGATGTTCTGCCCGCTGCTGTACTTGTAGCTGATATAGCGCTTGAGTGTGCCGCGAATGTATTCGCACAGGAGCACCGAATCCTTCTCCTTCTGTCCCCATTCGACCAGCGCCTCCAGGATGGTGCGCAGATTGCGGATCGAGATCTCCTCCGACACCAGACGCTGAAAGATCTCGGTGATCTTCTGGATCGGCAGCACCCGCTGCACCTCCTTCACCAGCTCGCCGAAACTGCCCTCCATCTGACTGAGCAGATAGCGCGTCTCCTGAATGCCGATGAAGTCTGGCGCGTATTTCTTGAGCACGAAGGACAGATGAAAAGTCAGCACGCGCGGCAGATCCAGCGTAGCGATACCGGCCTTATCAAGCAGAGCGCGATGCCGCTCCTCGATCCAGAGCGTCTCGACGCCGGGCAGAAACCGGTCGCCGCCCTCGCTCTGCACCCCAAGCATCTCCAGATGGCGCGCCTCCTCGCGACAGAACACCCAGCCGGGACGCAGACGCCCCTGCGCCATCGGCGTCTCCTGGATCAGAATCTGATAGGCACCGTTGGTCAGATTGGCGTTGTAGCGCAGATGAATACCGGGGAAGGGCACCCCGAGATCCAGATAGAGCGCGCGGCGGACCTGGATCAGCGCCTCGTTCAATTCATCCGCACGCAACACCGGCTCCAGGGCCGCATCGACATCGATCAGCAGCGGCACGGTCAGCGAAAACTCGTCCTCGACCGCGCCGGTACGCCCCTTGGACGGCGCCTTGGCCTTGGAAGGCTGACCGGCCGGCGCCGTGGCCGGGATCACGCCTCCACCCGCCGTGGCCGCCGCCTCGGCCTGCCCGACCCGGATCAGCGTCCAGCTCAACCCGAGCAGGGTCAGACCGAGCGGGATAAACACCTGATAGGGAAAGCCCGGAATGGCCGCGAACAGAAACAGCAGGCTGCCGGCGATCAGCAGCGCCTTGGGCTGGGCCAGCACCTGAGCGCCGATGTCCGAACCGAGATTGCTCGACTCATCGGTCGAAACGCGGGTGACGATGATGCCGGACGTGATCGAGATCAGCAGCCCTGGGATCTGCGACACCAGACCGTCGCCGATCGAGAGGATCGAATAGACCTCGACCGCCTGCCCTGCCGTCATGCCCTTCTGCAGCACGCCGATGGCGATGCCGCCGATCAGATTGACGGCGGTGATAATGAGTGAGGCGATGGCGTCGCCCTTGACGAACTTCATGGCTCCATCCATCGAGCCGTAGAGCTGGCTCTCCTTCTCGACCAGCCCGCGTCGCCGACGCGCCTCGTCCATGTCGATCAGACCGGCGCGCATGTCGCCGTCGATACTCATCTGTTTGCCCGGCATGGCGTCGAGCGAGAACCGCGCGCTGACCTCGGCCACGCGCTCCGAGCCCTTGGTGATGACGACGAACTGCACGATGGTGATGATCAGAAATAGGACCATGCCGACGGCGAAGTTGCCGCCGACCACGAACTCGCCGAAGGCCTGGATAATCTCACCGGCATCGGCATCGAGCAGGATCAGGCGCGTGGAACTGATGTTGAGCGCCAGCCGAAACAGCGTGGTGATGAGCAGGATCGCCGGAAACACCGAGAAGGCCAGCGGCGAGGGGATATAGACCGCGACCATCAGCAGGATCATGCCGGCGGTCATGTTGACCGCGATCAGGACATCGAGCACCAGGGTCGGCAGCGGCACGATGATCATGAACAGGATCATGACCACCGAGACCGCGAGCAGGATGTCGCTACGGCGCGTGACCAGTCCCAGGATGGCTTGGGCTTGGGTGAACATTCAGGCGGTGTCCGGTCGCTGTTGCAGATAGCGGTTGAGGCTGTCCTGTGCCTCGCCCGCGCGGCCGAGCGCGCGCAGGGCCTGAGCGCGCAGGAGCAGGATGGGCGCGTTGTCGGCGCTGGGCGCCTCCAGCCGCAACAGGGCGTCGGCGGCGTTCAGCGCCTCTTCCGGCTCGCCGGCGCGCAGAGCGGCATAGCCGAGTGCGCGCCAGACGCCCGGCTCGGCGGGTGCGAGCCGCGCCAAGGCGCGTAGCAGGATCAACGCCTCACCGGCGCGGTCCTGCTCCAGATAGACGTCGGCCAACACCCGCAGCACATCGGTATGCTCCTGACTCCACATGGCGGTCTAAGCCCTCATCAGCAGCGCGCGATAGCCGGCCAGCAGATCGCGCAGTTCCAGTTCGCGCGCCAGCAGCTCACCGGCAGCGGCGAGGACGGGATCCTGGTCGCGTTCGGCCAGTTCGTTCAACACATGGGTACTGTCGCGCACCAGCGACTCGAAGCGCGCCGGGGTCAGCAGGGCCGGATCGCTCAGATGCGGCTGGGCGAATCGGCGCAGGGTCTGATCGAGGGTGGTCGGTTGGAAGAGTTCGCCGACCCAATGCCGGATCGGGCCGCCGGTGAGTCGGGTCTCGCGTTGGGCCGGCAGCCGGGTGGCCGGGCCGTCGAGCCGACCGATGGTTTCGAGTCCCAGGTCGGGTGCAAAGCCGCCGATCTTGTGATCCATGGATATCGCCCTCGTTTCGGGTTTCAGACGGCGCTCGCGGTTTGATCGTGCAGGCGCGTCAGGAGGTCGAGCGCCTGCTCCAGGGCCGGCAGTGTGACCTCGGCGAGCGGCAGACGCACCAGAAAGACCAGATGCGAAGACTCGCGCAGTCCAGCCTGAACAACGAACGGCCAGCTGTGCCGATAGTGACAGAGTCGCAGCGCCTGGGTGAGCCGCGCCCGCACCGACTCACGGGCGTCGAAGTCGCGGCTGAGATACATCAGCAGTCCTTCGGGATGTTCCTCCAGATAGAGCGTGCCGCGCCGATCAAAGGCGAAGACCGCCACCCCCCGACACCTGGACCAACTGAAATCGGTCAGGCCCAGGCCATGCGCGAAGGCGTCGATCACGGATCCGATCATCTCAATAGCCCTCCTCGTCCTCGCGCTCAATGGCGCTGTCCATGGCCTGCTGGATGGCGTCGAGCAGGCGCGGACGCTGCTCACAGTCGGCATAGGCCTTGAGCGGAATCGAGCGCGCCAGTTCCCTGAACTCGCGCAGGAACCCGATCTCCTGGGCGATCTCGCGCACGCCGAGCTTGCCCGGCAGCGGCGTGATCGACTCGGGCCTCAGCCAGGTCTGGACCTGGAGCGCGAGCAGCTCGCCGAGCAGGTCGCTCGGCTTGAACGCGCAGCCCGGTGTGCGATAGCGTTCGACTAGGGTGGCGCAGTCCTCCAGCAGACCGGTCAGCAGTTCCAGCCGGTAGAGATCGTTGAGCAGCACGCTGAGCTTGGCGGGGTCGATCGAGGGACCGTCGGCCCCGAGGTCGGCGGCCAGGGCCTTGAGCAGATACTTGATGGCCTGTAACAGCTCGGAGTCGCCATGGCGATCTTTCAGGGTGTTGAAGGTCTCGCTCAGGCCGGAGGCGTCGAGCACGGCATCGCGATAGGTTGCGCGCAGGGTCTGCAAATCGCCGAGCTGGGTGCGGCTGAACGCGTCGGCAACGTCCGCGATATTGAGCGCCGCGCGGATCGCCGGCCCCTGTTCGGCTTCGAGTTCGCGCAGGGCGCGCTCGGCCATGGCGATTTGGCTCGCGGGCGCGCCCTCCTCGCGCAGACGCTCGGCGAACGCCAGCAGCGCGGCATACTGATGGGACGGCTCGCGGAATTGCTCGCGCACCTGATGGCGCAGATCGAACGACTCGGCATGACGCAGACGCATCAGGATCTGCATGACGCGCTCGAGATTGTTCTTGCGCAGGTCGGGGAGCTTGTCCATCACCTGCTTGACGCGCAGCATGGCGAGGCCCTTTTTCTGCTTGGCGGCATCGCTGATGGTGCGGCGCGCAAGCGTCTTCTCCTCGCTCTCGCCATGCTGGAAGGTCATCTCCTCGGCGGCATCCTGGAGCAGTGAGCGCTCGTCGCCGAGCACCACGCGCTCGCCGCGATACTGGCCCTCGCTGTGCCCGCCGGTCGTCAGCGGCGCGTCGCGATCCGAACGGAGACCCGCGAGGTTGGTGAGATCGGCTTGAATCGAACCTGAACCGGACATGGCGGACGTGCTCGACGGTGCTGAATCGGTTGGATGGCGATTGAGTATACTACCGACGCGACACACCGGAACCGGCCAGGGGGCCACAGCGATTGAGCGACACGCGCACGGGGCCGAGCCTCGACGACATCACCGACCAGGAAAACGGCCCGATGCGACTAACTCCCGAACATATCGCTCACATCCATCAGGCGGTAAACACGCACTTCGACGGCCATACGGCGATCTGGCTGTTCGGCTCGGCGCTCGATGATCAGGCGCGTGGCGGTGATGTCGATCTCTACATCGAGCCGAGCGCTCCCCTGCCGACGAATGTGCTGCTGGCGCGTCAAGCCCTGGAGCGCGAACTGGAGCGTCGATTGCGCCGCCCCGTCGACGTGGTGATCGGCCGCGAACCGCTCACGGCCTTCATGCGTCAGGCACGAACCGAAGGAAAACCTTTATGACACTGCGTCATCAAGTACTGGCTGAAGCTCTGAGGGCACTGGATCAGGCGGCGACACGCCTGGATACAAGCTGGCGTGGCCTTGCCGACCTGTTTCCACTCGCCGTCGAGCAACTGGCAAACTTGGCCCCACTGGAACTCGAGCGCCTGGATGCCCTGGCCGTGCGCTACGCCCGCTGCCAGGATCTGCTGGCGCCGGCCATGCGTGCACTGGCGCGTGCGCAATTGGAACCCAAGGCGGATTCCGGCTTTCTCGCCTTGCATGCACTCATGGAAAAGCAGGGAATCGTCACCTCGACTGCCGATTGGGAACGGCAACGCGGTCTGCGCAATGCCGTCGGACATGAATACCCCGACCCAAGCACGATTGTCGATCTGCTCAATGGAATCCATGCCGAGACAGCAGCCGTTCTGATGATCGTTGAGCGCCTGCGGGTCGCCGCATCACAATGCTGCAACCGGCCAGGGGACGGCAACGATTGAACGACACACGCACGGCGCCGGGCCTCGACTACATCACCGACCTGCTCGCCCGCTCCATCGAGGAGGCGCGGCTGCTGGAGGTGCGCGGGCGCGTGACCCAGATCACGGGCACCATCATCAAGGCCATGGTACCGGGGGCGCGCATCGGCGAACTCTGTCATCTGCGCAATCCGGGCGAGGACTTCGAGCTTGTGGCCGAGGTGGTGGGTTTCGGCGGCAAGGAGGCGCTGCTCACGCCCATGGGCGAGATCTATGGCGTTTCATCAAATACCGAAGTCATCCCGACCGGGCGCATGCAGATGGTGCCTGTGGGGCCTGGGCTACTGGGTCGGGTGCTCGACGGTCTGGGTCGCCCGCTGGATCAGGACAGGCTCGGCCCGCTGGAGGTCGAGACCTATTATCCGGTCTATCAGGACGCGCCCGATCCGCTCAAGCGACGTATCATCGACAAACCCCTGGCGCTGGGTCTGCGCGTGCTCGATGGACTCCTGACCTGTGGCGAAGGCCAGCGCTTGGGCATCTTCGCGGCGGCCGGCGGCGGCAAGAGTACCCTGCTGTCGATGCTGGTGCGCGGGGCGGATGTGGATGTGACCGTACTGGCGTTGATCGGCGAGCGTGGGCGCGAGGTACGCGAGTTCATCGAGCACGACCTGGGGCCGGAGGGTTCGGCCAAGTCGGTGATCGTGGTCGCGACCTCGGATCGGCCCTCGATGGAGCGCGCCAAGGCGGCCTATGTAGCCACGGCGATCGCCGAGTATTTTCGCGATCAGGGGCGGCGGGTGCTGCTGCTGATGGATTCGGTGACGCGCTTTGCACGCGCCCAGCGCGAGATCGGACTAGCCGCCGGCGAGCCGCCGACCCGGCGCGGCTTTCCGCCCTCGGTGTTCGCCACCCTGCCCCGCCTGATGGAGCGTGTCGGTCAGTCTGACAAGGGTTTCATCACCGCGCTCTATACGGTGCTGGTCGAGGGCGACGACATGACCGAGCCGGTCGCCGACGAGACGCGCTCGATCCTCGATGGGCATATCATCCTGTCGCGCAAGCTGGCGGCGGCCAATCATTATCCGGCCATCGACGTGCTGGCCAGTGTCAGCCGCGTGATGGGTGCCATCGTCGCGCCCGAGCATCGCGCGGCGGCGAGCCGGGTGCGCGAGCTGATGGCGAAATATGAGGAGGTCGAGTTGCTGGTCAAGATCGGCGAGTACAAAAAGGGCAGCGATCCGCTGGCCGACGAGGCGCTGGCTCGCATCGACGCCATTCGTGCCTTTCTGCGTCAACGCGGCGATGAGCGACCGAGCTTCGAAGAGACGGTCGAGACCCTGCGGCGGCTGGTCGGCTGACGGCTCCGCTGACTCCAAGACGCCGACATGAGCGACACCTATGGCGAACTCCTGCGCATCAAGCACTATCGCGAGCAGTTGGCCACGCAGGCGTTGCGACGCGAGCAGCAACGCTTCGACCAGCAGGCGCGAGTTGTGCAGCAGGCGCGCGATGAGGCGCAGCGTTTTCATGACCACCGCCTGAGCGAAGAGCAGCGGTGTTTCGAGGCGATTCGCAACCAGTTGGTGCTGGTCGAGAGTATCGAGGACATGAACCGCTATACCGCCCAATTGCGCGAACGCGAGGCGCTCTTGAATCAGCGTGTGCTCAATGAGGAAAAGCAGTTGCAGAGTGCACGTCAGGCGCTGGAAGCGGCGCGTGAGCGTCAGGCGGCCAGCGTGCGCGAATGCGAGAAGTTCGAACAATTCGTCGCCGTACAGCGGGCCATCGAGGAGCGTGAACAGATGATGCGCGAGGAACAGGAACTCGAAGAGATCGCCGGCGCGGCGCATCAGATGCGGCGGGAGTGGTCCTGATGGCCATTTCGACACGCAATACGACGGCGGGCGGATTGCCGTCCGACCGGTCGAGCCTGACGGAAGCCCGAGCAGGTTCGGATTCGAAGCCCGATCGGTCGACTCAAGGAACTGACACCGATTTCGATCAAGCCGCTGAACGCTTCAGCGCTCTAATGCACGCCAAAACGGAATCCCAGTCAGCGGGTCACGTATCGGAGCAGCCGCCCGTCGAGCGCCATTCGTTGGAGCAGAAATCATCGGCGAGCGAACCGGCTAAACATGACACAGCGGTCCAGATCGACGAGGCGGTCGCGCTGACCTCGAAGATGATGAGCCATCGAGCCGCTCAAACCGCCTTGGATGACGAGTCCGCGCCCATTGCGAATGGCACTGCAAACAGGCGGCATTCCGAGGCGACCATTCCGGGTGAAGGTCGCTGCGCGTTTGGCTTTGTCGATGACGAATCGGGCCAAGTCGCTGACGGTCGTTCCACTGAGGCGACGAAGAATGAACGATCACCAGATAGGCCCACGCCGTCCGGCTCCACGATCAGCAACCATCGAGACGAGCCGCAACGCTCCTCTACGAACGCCCAAGTCGCGCAAGACACCACAGCCAAGGTCGTCGAGCCCCAGGGTGCTTCACAGTCTCTTTCCATCGGCGCCTCCAAGCCCAAAGAGATCGAATCATCCCCCTTAACCAACGCCCTGCCCACGGGCGACCACATCTTGCAAGGACTCGGCCGGCAGAGCGATACGGTCGAAAACACCTCGACATCCGAGACGAGCGCGATTCAAACCAGCGACCGGATCGAGCAGATCGAACGCCTCGGCGAGCGTCTGGCACAGCGCATCCTGGTGTCCGACCGCCGTCAGGTGGGTGAATCGGAAGTGCGGATCCAATTGCGCGAATCCGTCCTGCAGGGCGGTGAGATCCGGCTGCGCCAGGAGCATGGCCAACTCGTGGTCAGCATCCAGATCCCCAGTACCGATCTTGCACGCCAGTTGTCCGGCCAGACCGACGCATTGCAACAGACGCTCGCCAACCGGCTGGAGACCCAGGTTCGGGTCGAGGTGCAGGTCGTCGACGTGCGCAACGCCGGTAATGATTCCAACCCCGGCGATGGACGCTCGCGCAACCGGCGCGATCCTTGGGAAGCACATGAGGATCCAGGTGCGTGACGGATCAAACGCCGATACGACCGCTGGTGCTCGAACGTCTGACGCGCACTCAGGTGCGGCTGACGCAGTGCCTGGCACAGTGGACGCCGCAACTGACGCTAGATCTGCCCGATGGACCATTGACCTTGAGTCTCGCGCTGGAGCAGCAGGCCGCCTGGCCCAAAGCGGCGGATCAGTGGATCCTATTCCTATTGCATGGCGAAGCGGGAGCCTTGTGGCTGGCGCCGGCCCCGGATGTCTGGCGCCACTGGCTTGGGCACTGGATCGGCGATCTGGAACTTGACCAACTTCCGCCCGCGCTGGGAGCGGCGGCCCGTCAAGCCGCGCTGGCGCCGTTGCTCGACGCACTGGAAGCATTGCTGTCGACTCGGCTCGAAGCGACCACGACACCGGCTGAGGCTGAAACGTCGCCATCTGCAGAAAGCGTCTTAGCACTGTGGCGAGCGGATGTCGAGTCCGCCAAACCTATCGCGCGTCTGGGTCTGGACGCGGCCGCGAGCATACGCCTGACCGCACGGCTGGAGCAGGAACCACAGTCGGCCACCGACTCCACGCCGATTGCCGATCGCTGGCCGGATTTGCCCATCACCCTGACCCCATGGCTCGGCGCCACTCGCCTGCGAACGCACGAATGGCGCGCGCTCGAAACCGGCGACCTGTTGCTGTTGCCGCGCCGGGTCGACCCAGCGGCTATCCCACTGCACCTGAAACACAGTCGCCGCACGCTCGCCACCGCCCATCTGGCCGATCAGCGCCTCATCATCGACTCTCTGGTACCCGCGACCATGTCCGAACCCTCCATGAACGACCCGGATAGCGATTCCACTCCCGCCGTCATCGACCCCGATGAGCTCGAAATCAGCGTCGATTTCGAACTGAGCCGCCTGCAACTGCCGCTGCGCGAACTGCGCGCCGTCCAGCCCGGCTACTGCTTCGAGCTGACCGAACTTGATCGCCCGCGCATCCGGCTAGTGGTCGGCGGGCGTCTGATCGGACACGGCGAACTGGTGATGATCGAGGATCATCTCGGGGTTCGCGTCACCGAACTCTTCGGCGCACCGCCCGCAACATGAGTGCCGCGCTCGATCCGACCCTGCTGATCCTGACCCTGGTCGTCCTGGGTCTGGTGCCCTTCATCGCCGTGATCGCGACATCCTTCGTCAAGATCGTGGTGGTGATGCTGCTGTTGCGCAATGCGCTCGGCATCCAGCAGATCCCGCCGACCATGACCCTGCAAGGGCTGGCGATCATCCTGACGCTCTATATCATGGCTCCGGTCGGGATTTCGGCCTTCGACACCCTGACGCAGCATGATCTCGCCAATCTGCCCACCGACCAACTGACGTCGGTCTTGAGCGAGGCCGCCGAGCCGTTTCGCGACTTTCTCAGCCGCCATGTCGCGCCGCGTCATCAGGCCTTCTTCCTAGAGACGGCGCATCGACTGTGGCCCCCCGAGGTGACGGAGAATCTGGACGCGCGCAACCTCATGGTCCTGATCCCTGCCTTCACGGTCAGCGAGCTCAGCACGGCCTTCGAGGTCGGCTTTTTGATCTATCTGCCCTTTGTCGCCATCGACCTGATCATCTCCAACATCCTGCTGGCCATGGGCATGATGATGGTCTCGCCCATGACCATCTCGCTGCCGTTCAAGCTGCTGCTGTTCGTAATGGTCGACGGCTGGACGCGGCTGATTCAGGGGTTGGTGCTGAGTTACGCCTGACGCCTGAAACCAGACGCCGAGCGCCGGAGCCGGGAGAGATCCGAACATGTTGGATACGCAGGTCGTCGAGTTCGCCGCCAGGGCCTTGCTGCTGGTGTTCTACCTGTCGCTGCCGCCGATCCTGGCGGCGGCCATCGTCGGCACCCTGGTCAGTCTGTTCCAGGCCCTGACCCAGATCCAGGAGCAGACGCTGTCGTTCGCGATCAAGCTGTTCGTGGTCATCGTCGTCATCTTCCTGACCGCGCGCTGGCTCGGCGGCGAGCTGTTCAACTACACCCTGACCATCCTCGACAGCATTGCGACCCTGAAGGCGCACTGATGGCCGGCTTCGACGACTGGCGTCATCTCCTGATCGCGCTGGTGTTCAGCCTGCCGCGCATCCTGACCGCCTTCGCCCTGCTGCCGATGTTTACGCGCCAGGTGCTGCCGGGCATGACGCGCAACGGGGTGGCGGTCAGTCTGTCCCTGCTGATTCTGCCGCTGACGCTGGTTGAGGCGCCGAGCACGCCGCCTGGCTGGCTGGAGGGGCTGGCGCTGGTCGGCAAGGAGGTCTTCATCGGACTGATGATCGGCTTCGGCGTCGCGATTCCGTTCTGGATCGCCGACTCGGCCGGCTTCTTCATCGACAACCAGCGCGGCACCACCATGGCCAGCTCAATCGATCCCATGACCGGCTCCCAGACCTCGCCGCTCGGCGTGCTGTTCAAGCAGGTGCTGGCGGTGCTGTTCTTCGTCGGTGGCGGGATACTGGTGTTCCTTGGCGCGCTCTATGAGAGCTATCGGCTGTGGCCAGTGTTCTCCTTCTATCCGCGTCTGGAGCCGACAGCCATTCCCTGGCTGCTGAGTCTGCTTGATCATTTCATGGCGCTGACGGTGCTGCTGGCCGCGCCGGTCATCATCGCCATGTTCCTGTCAGAGTTCGCGCTCGGACTCATCAGCCGCTTCACGCCGCAGATGAATGTGTTCTCGCTGGCAATGCCGATCAAGAGCGCCGTTGGGATGCTGATCTTGGTGATCTATATGACCCTGCTGTTCGGTTTCCTGCAAGACGAGCTGCTGGGATTGGGCGCGCACTTCAGGCTGCTGGACGCCCTGTTTCGATGAGCCAACGGTCATGAGCGGCGAAAAGACCGAACAACCTACAGCCAAGAAACTGCGCGACGCACGCAAGAAGGGCCAGGTCTCGTCGAGCAAGGACGTGGTCTCGGCGGCGCTGGTGGTGCTGATGTTCGCGTTGCTGTGGGGCGCATCCGGATTCTATTCGGACAAGCTCCAGGAATTGATCCTGCTGCCGACGGTCTTCATCGGCTCGGACATGCCCTTCTATCAGGCGCTCGAACAGACCTTCGACGGTCTGATCGTGCTGTTTCTGCAGATGATCGCTCCGCCGCTGGTGCTGGCGGTGGTGGTCGGGATCGCGGCTCATCTGGGACAGTTCGGGTTTCTGCTCGCCTTTGAGTCGCTCAAACCGGATCTCAACAAGCTCAATCCGGGCAAGGGGATCAAAAAGATCTTCTCGATCAAGAATCTGGTCGAGCTGCTCAAGTCGATCCTCAAGATCGCGCTGCTGTCGATCCTCTTCTATCAGGTCATCAGCGACAATCTGGCCAATCTGCTCAAGCTGCCCCAATGCGGGGTGGGGTGCGTGACGCCGCTACTGGGCGCCCTGATGCTGGATCTGATGATCTATGCGAGCTTCGGCTTCATCCTGATCGCCGCGGCGGACTTCGCCTTTCAGCGTTTTCAGTTCACCAAGGAGATGCGCATGTCCAAGCAGGAGGTCAAGCAGGAATACAAGGAGATGGAGGGCGATCCGCGCATCAAGGGCAAGCGCCGGCAGTTGCATCAGGAGCTGATGATGCAGAACACCGCCAGCGCCGTGAAGCGCTCGACCGTGGTCGTCACCAATCCTACACACATCGCCGTCGCGCTCGAATACATTGAGGGCGAGACGCCCTTGCCCATCGTGCGTGCCAAGGGCGAGAATCTGATGGCGCAGCGGATCATCGAGATCGCCCGCGCCGAGGGCATCCCGGTGATGGAGAACGTTCCGCTCGCGCGCGCCCTGCATGAGCAATCACAGGTCGATCAATACATCCCGAGTGATCTGATTGAGGCTGTGGCCGAGGTGTTGCGCTGGGTGGCGCGCCTGGAGGCACCGCGCTGAATCCACCACTTCTTGGCTGATCGCCGAGGGCATCTACTGCATCAAGACCAGACTCTATCGCCGCAGTCTGGCCGCCGCCTATCTGGCGGCGCTCGGGCCACTTCAGCGCTTCGAAGAGCTGTGCGGACGTGAAGTCAGGCCACGCGAAAAGTGGATTAACGTGAGTTCTGGATAAGGGCGGCGGCTCAAGGCGGCGAAACCGGCTAAGGTTTCTGGAGACTATCCTAAGGTTCCAGAGATCCACCATGATCGATTTTGAAGCGGTGTACTGCGATTTGGAGATTCTGCCAGCTGTTTCTGCCGACGTAGTACCGCCAACGCTTGACCAGCGGGTTGCGGTATTGGTGGCCTGCCAGGCGTTTGACGTTCACCGAGATCCTCACACACCGCTACGGCGAACCGCGCGCGTGCCTGCTGACTGAACTCAGCGCCCGGATCCCATGTCCTCGCCAATCGACACGCTCACGGCGGACGTGGCTTGTTCCAAGACGTGTTACCACACAGCAGCGCAAAAAAGAGCGTTTTTTAAAAAAACTAATTATTATCAGAAAGTTATAGATTTGTTCCCACTGTCCCCAGATCCTGAGACCACCCCCTGCAACTCTAAAGTATCGCTTGTGTGTGTGGCCTGGACTCAGAATAGCCGACCGAACCGCCAAGCAAGCGAATGCGAGGGAAGACCACGCCAGATTGTTCAGAACACAGAGCTGGATAGGCGGCCTGATGCCAGGGGACAGAAAGAATGGGTTGAGGCGACTTGGGCGCTAGGCCAGTGAATGGTGGGGGCCAAAGTCATGCTTCGACGAAGCATGACTTTGGTGACTTATTGGTGACTCAAAAATAACTTAAGTAAATTATTTGCACTTAAGTTATTGATTTTATGGAGCTGGCGGACGGATTCGAACCCCCGACCTGCTGATTACAAATCAGCTGCTCTACCAACTGAGCTACGCCAGCGGATTGCCTTTGAGCGCGTTACTATAACGCGAAATGGTGGTTCACCTCAATGCTCGACGCGCACGGTCAGCAGTTCTAAATTTAAGACCATGATGCTATGAAGGACGTTTTGAGAGTCGACCGGAGACCCCGATGGTCCTGAAG
>NZ_WNKT01000041.1 GCF_009720725.1 Allochromatium palmeri | reverse complement strand
GAGGGCGAGCCAACGGCGACTCAGTTCATGTGGACAGCGTATCACAAAAATTACGCATCTCTGACTGGACGTGGTTTAGAAGCCTTGCGCCTGCGGCTTGCGCGCCCGGATGCACTCCTGGCCCATGCCGCGCTGGGCCTGCTGACCGGCTTGCTCGCCGGCCTGGTCATCATCGGCTTTCGGTTAGTCGTTGAGGGGACACTCGAATCCCTGCTGCCCGTGCATGGTGAAAACTACGAGGGATTGCCAGTCCTCTGGCGTTTACTACTGCCCATCCTGGGTGCCGTGGCGATCGCGCTGCTGTTCCTGGGATTCGCTCGGGGCAACCCGGTGCTCGGTGTCGCGCGGGTCATGGAGCGCCTGGCTTATCATCAGGGCTACATGGACGTGCGCGGCTTCGTGCTCCAATTCCTCAGTGCAGCCATCGCTATCCTGAGCGGGCACTCGGTCGGACGCGAAGGACCGCATGTCTATCTCGGTGCCTCCAGCGGCAGTCTGCTCGGTCAGGCGCTCGCGTTGCCAAACAATAGCATCCGCCTGCTCCTGGCCTGCGGAACAGCGGCGGGGATCTCGGCTTCGTTCAATACGCCGCTTGCTGGGGTCATCTTCGCACTCGAGGTCCTGGCGCTCGAATACAGCCTCCATGGCTTCATTCCGATCATCCTCGCCGCGGTGAGCGCCAATGCACTGTCGGTCGCCGTGTTCGGGAGTGCGCCGACCCTGCCTGTCCCGCCCCTGTGGCTGGCCTCGCTCTCGGATCTGGTGCCCGTGCTGCTGCTCGGGATCTTCGCCGGCGGAGTCTCGGCGGCCTACATCCAACTCCTGCAATCGATCGCCAGCCTGGGGCGGCGAATCGCGGTCTTCTGGCGGCTCTGTCTCGCCGGTCTCATCGCCGGTGTCTTTGGTGTGCTGATGCCCGAGGTCATGGGCCTGGGCTACGACTCGCTCACACAGCTCCTGACCCTGGGGTTGCCCTGGACCTTTCTCACGCTGTTGCTGCTGGCCAAGCTCCTGGCGACCTCCGCCAGCGTGGGACTCGGCATTCCGGGCGGAACCATTGGCCCGGCGCTTTTCATGGGCGCTGTGGTCGGTAATCTGACGGCTGCGATCGCCGCCGCGAGCGGGCTCATCGATAGCGGTCACGCCAGTTTCTATGCCCTGCTCGGCATGGCGGCCATGATGGGGGCCAGCCTTCAGGCCCCTCTGGCCGCGCTGACAGCGGTCGTCGAACTGACTCACAACCCAGGCGCGATCATGCCCGGCATGATGACCATCGTCCTTGCCGGCCTGATCAGCAAGCAGGTCTTCGGCAAGGATTCACTCTTCATCACGGTTCTGAAGTCGCACGGGATGGACTATCAGGCCCATCCGGTGGTCGAGCTTCTGCGCCGCAGCGGCGTGGCCAGCGTGATGAACACTCACTTTACACGCTGCGATTCAAGCCTTGATCGCCAGCAGGCCGAGCACTTGGTCAGAGATGGACTCGACTGGATCATCATCGACCACAAGGGACATCCAGCCTATCTGATGCCTGGAATCACGCTGGCCAGTCATCTTGCGCGCGACAGCGAGCGCAGCACGATCGACCTACTCGACATCCCGGGCGAACGCTTCGAGCTGGCCGCCGTCCATTTGCAGGCCACCCTCCAGGAAGCCCTCGATATCCTGCGCGATCGAGGCGCCGAAGCCCTCTATGTCACACGACCGCTCGCGCCCGGCATCGACCACATCTATGGCGTGCTGACACGTAGACGGATCGAGTCGGCCTCTCGGTACTAATGGCCTCCAGCATTAGACGCGTTCCAGGGCTGAAGATCGGAAAACGCGCGCAACTTCAATGAACGCGGTCGTAGCTCACTTCGAATCGGTATAATCAGACGCTTTTCAGCGCGCCTCCCATCCGAATCGACCTCACGCCATGACCGAACTCCTGGAACAGCTCTCCAAACGGCGGACCTTCGCCATCATCTCGCACCCCGACGCCGGTAAGACCACGCTCACCGAAAAGCTGTTGCTGTTCGGCGGCGCGATCCAGCTCGCCGGTACGGTCAAGGGGCGCAAAGCGGCGCGTCACGCCACCTCGGACTGGATGGAACTGGAGAAGGAGCGCGGCATCTCGGTCACCTCCTCGGTGATGCAGTTCCCCTATGGCGAGGCCATCGTCAACCTGCTCGACACGCCCGGTCACGAGGACTTCTCGGAAGACACTTACCGCACCCTGACGGCGGTCGACTCGGCGCTCATGGTCATCGACGTTGCCAAGGGCGTCGAGGAGCGCACCATCAAACTCATGGACGTCTGCCGGCTGCGCGACACGCCAATCCTGACCTTCGTCAACAAGCTCGACCGCGAGGGGCGCGATGCCATCGAGATCCTCGACGAGATCGAGAGCGTGCTGAAGATCCAGTGCGCACCCGTAACCTGGCCGATCGGCATGGGCAAGCGTTTCAAGGGCGTCTATGACCTGCGCACCGGGCGCACCCATCTGTTCAACGCCCAGCACGGCGGCAAGATCGTCGAGGGCGAAATCATCGAGGGCCTCGACAATCCGCGCATGGACGCGATCCTCGGCGATCAGGCTCAGGATCTGCGCGACGAACTGGAACTGGTCGAGGGCGCCAGCCATCCGCTCGATCTTGACGCCTATCTCGCGGGCAAGCAGACGCCGGTGTTCTTCGGCTCAGCGATCAACAACTTCGGTGTGCGCGAGCTGCTTGATGCCTTCGTCAGCTACGCCCCACCGCCGCTTGCGCGCGAGACCCGGCAGCGCACCGTCGATCCAGGCGAGTCAGCGTTCACCGGCTTCGTCTTCAAGATCCAGGCGAACATGGACCCTGCGCATCGCGACCGCGTGGCCTTCATGCGCGTCTGTTCCGGGAGCTACAAAAAGGGCATGAAGATGCGTCACGCGCGCATCGGCAAGAGCATCCAGGTCGCCAATGCCATCACCTTCCAGGCCGACGAGCGCCGTCATGTCGAGGAAGCCTGGCCGGGCGATATCATCGGTCTGCACAACCATGGCACCATCCAGATCGGCGATACATTCAGCGAGGGCGAGGATCTCAAGTACGAGGGCATCCCCTATTTCGCGCCTGAGCTGTTCCGGCGGGTGGTGCTCCGGGATCCGTTGCGGACGAAGGCGTTGCAGAAGGGGGTCTTGCAACTCTCGGAGGAAGGCGCCACTCAGTCGTTCCGGCCGCTCAAAAACAACGATCTGATCCTGGGCGCGGTCGGCGTGCTCCAGTTCGATGTCGCCGCCTATCGTCTGAAGGCCGAATATGGCGTCGAGGCGGTGGTTGAGGCGGTCAGCGTCAAGACCGCGCGCTGGATCCAGTGCGACGATCCTAAGATGCTGGAGCGCTTCAAGGAGAAGTGTTACGAGCATCTGGCGCTCGATGGCGACGACCAGCTCGTCTATCTGGCTCCGACGATGGTCAACCTGAGTCTGGCCGAGGAGCGCTGGCCCGAAGTGCGGTTCCTGGCCACCCGCGAGCTATAACCTGAACGGATCGGGAGTCTGAAGAAAATCGGATCTCCACAAGGCCGACCTGGCTTATAGTTGTACGCCGTACCTGTACAACTAAGGAGTCGATGATGACGATTGAAACGACCTACAGTCAGGCTCGCGAGCAACTCAAGACACTGATGGATCGCGCTGTCGACGACCGCGAGGTCGTTGTGGTCCGTCGTCGTTCGGGTGAGGCGGTCGCCATGATCGCGGCCGATGAGCTGGAAGGACTCATGGAGACGGCTCATTTGCTGCGCTCGCCCAAGAACGCCGAGCGCTTGCTCACGGCCTTGACGCGGGCACGCACCACAGATTTGCCGCCGATGTCCATTGAGGCGGTGGAGAAGCACTGTGGCCTCGACCGCTGAAACCAAACGAATCGCGGTCTTTCAACCGGAATTCCTGGAAGATCTGAGCTACTGGGTGGAAACGGAGCGGCGCACGGCCAAACGTCTGCTCGAACTCGTGAAGGCGACTGTACGCGATCCCTTCAAGGGGATCGGCAAGCCGGAACCTTTGAAGTATCTCGGGCCTGATGTTTGGTCACGTCGCATCACGCAGGAGCATCGCTGTGTCTATCTGGTGAAAGCGGATCGGATCGAATTCCTGCAAGGCCGCTATCACTACTGAATGATGAGGAGTCAGAACTTGGAAACCGAAGCCGTCGCACAACTCATTCGCGCGGGTCTGCCTGGATCTGAGGTCCGAGTCACGGGAGATGGCGAGCATTTCGAGGCCGTCGTCGTCAGTGACGCCTTCGAAGGGCTGTCGCTCATCAAGCGTGAGCGTCTCGTCATGGAAACAGTCAGGGAGCAGGTCGCCAGCGGCGAACTGCACGCGCTCTCCATCAAGGCGCGCACGCCGGCTCAGCAGGCCGCGCAAGGCTGAGCACTCCCCGCGATCATTTTTGAAGCACAGACGAAAAAGCCCCGCCGAAGCGGGGCTTTCCTGTTTGGGCGGCCTCGACGCCGCCCGATGAGACACGGGACGCTTAGACCCCGCCGATAGCGATCGGCGGCTGACCGGGAGCGCCCTCGCCCTGCGTCGCCCCACTGCCGCCATCAGACTTGGTCGTCGGACGCCCGCCACCATGCTCGTCGGGCACCCGCATCGGGCGACCGGCCATGATGTCGTCGATCTGATCCTTGCCGATGGTCTCGTAGGTCAGGAGCGCCTCGGCCATGGTGTGGAGCTTGTCGAGATGGTCATCCAGGATCTGCTTGGTGCGCTGATAGTTGCGGTCGATAATGTCGCGCACCGATTGATCGATCGCCAACGCTGTCTCGGGCGAGACCTGACGCTGCTGGGTTACTGAGCGTCCGAGGAACACTTCACCCTCATCCTCGGCATAGGCCAGCGGCCCCATGCTGTCGGACAGACCAAAGCGCGTGACCATGTTGCGCGCGATGTCAGTGGCGCGCTCGATGTCGTTCGAGGCCCCGGTCGTGACCTGCTCAGGTCCGAAGATCATCTCCTCGGCCAGCCGCCCGCCGAACAGGCTGGAGATCTGGCTTTCGAGCTGGCGCTTGCTCATGCTGTAGCGATCGCGCTCGGGCAGGAACAGAGTCACGCCCAGCGCCCGACCGCGCGGGATGATGCTGACCTTGTGCACCGGGTCGTGCTCGGGCACCACGCGCCCGACGATGGCATGTCCGGCCTCATGATAGGCGGTGAGCTTCTTCTCGGACTCGGACATCACGATGCTACGGCGCTCAGCACCCATCATGATCTTGTCCTTGGCCTTCTCGAACATCTCCATATCGACATCTTCGCGACCGGAACGCGCGGCGAACAGTGCCGCCTCGTTGACCAGATTGGCCAGATCCGCGCCCGAGAAACCCGGCGTGCCACGCGCGATGGTGCGTGCGTCGACATCCTCGGCGATCGGCACCTTGCGCATGTGGACTTCCAGAATCGCGGCGCGTCCGGCCAGATCCGGCAGTCCCACCACCACCTGACGGTCGAAGCGGCCCGGACGCAGCAACGCCGGGTCGAGCACGTCGGCGCGGTTGGTCGCGGCGATCACGATCACGCCCTCGTTGCCGGTGAAGCCGTCCATCTCGACCAGGAGCTGGTTGAGGGTCTGCTCGCGTTCGTCGTGTCCACCACCGAGACCGGCACCACGCTTGCGCCCGACGGCGTCGATCTCGTCGATGAAGATGATACAGGGCGCGCTCTTCTTGGCCTGCTCGAACAGATCGCGCACGCGCGAGGCGCCGACACCGACGAACATTTCGACGAAGTCCGAGCCGGAGATACTGAAGAACGGCACCTTGGCCTCGCCGGCGATAGCGCGCGCCAGCAGTGTCTTACCGGTTCCGGGCGGGCCGACCATGAGCACGCCGCGCGGGATGCGTCCGCCCAGGTTGGAGAACTTCTGCGGGTTGCGCAGGAAGTCGACCAGCTCGCCGACTTCTTCCTTGGCCTCCTCGACGCCGGCCACGTCACGCAGGGTCACCCGCACCTCGCCCTCGGCGTGCTGGCGCGCGCGGCTTTTGCCGAAATTGAACAGACCACCCGCGCCGCCACCCGAGCTACGGCGCATGAACCAGATCCAGATGCCGGCCAGCACGATGAAGGGCAGCCAGGCGGCGACCAGTTGCATGAAGACGCTCGGCTGTTCCGGCGGCTTGGCGCGGATGATGACATTGTTTTTGAGCAGATCACCGACCAGCCCAGGATCGCCCGGATCATAGGTCTCGAAGCGCGAGCCGTCGCTGCGCATCCCCTTGATGGTCTCGTCCTGAATGGTGACCTCCTGGACGGCGCCGCTGGAGAGTTCCTGCAGGAACTGGCTGTAACTGAGATTGCGCGCCTCGATCTGATCGGAGGTGGTGAGGCTGTTGAGCATCATCACCAACCAGAAGGTGACGGCAATCCAGAGAAGAATGTTCAGGATCTTGGCATTCATAGTTCGGAGCTATCCTCGTTGACCGGATCGGGAGCCTGGGCGCGGCGTTCGCAACCGTCGCCCGTCTTGCCAGGTTAGATCGGGTCTGGGGCTGTAAATCCAACGGGGGGGTGGTTCGCAACGACTCCCTGTTGACCGGAGCTTATCAGGGTTTGCGCGTGGATTGGAATTCGGTGAGTGCCGCCGCGTGCGTTTAGAAACCAGGACCGGAGCGGGTGCCCTTCATGCCATCGCAATAACGTGCGCGGATCGCGCAATTCAGTCAAAGCAAGCACCTATTGCTATTTCACAATTTTCTTATATACTAAAGATCCTTCGCGACGACGAAAAAACCAAGAATCCCTGCTTGCAAACAATTTTCTTCCAAGGTGTGTCATATGTCCAAACTGATCAAAGCCGCCTCCGCCCTCGCACTCGCTGCCGCCACCACCACGGCCTTTGCCTGGTATGCCGCGCCCTATCAACCCGTTGCCCCCAGCGCTGAGCAGCATCAGGCGATGCTGGAGCAGCACGACAAGGCCATGCGTGCCGCCTTCGAGGCCCAGCGCCAGTTCGCCGAGCAGCAGATGGCCTGGGCTGAGCAGGCCCGGAAGTCCTGGCCCGCACCCGAGTTCCCGGCCCATCCATTCGCGTCGACGCCCGAGTTCCCCGAGATGCCGCCCATGCCTGAGTTCGGCCAGTATCCGAGCGCGCCTGAGTTCCCGGAGAGGCCCGAATTCGGCCAGTACCCGGCCATGCCAGAGTCGATGGACGCACGTCTCCAGGAACTCGACAGCCAGCGTGAGCAGCTCAAGCAGCGTATCGATGAGCGCCGCGCGGCGATGAAGCAGTGGAGCGAGGAGCGTCGTGCTCAGCATCCGACCCGCCATCTTGGTGAGCCGCTGAGCCGTGCCTTCCCTGAGCGCCCCTGCCCCATGACGGGGCCCCAGTACCAGGCGCAGGCTCCGGTTGCGCCCTCGACCCAAACCACCCAGTGAGATCGCTTGCCGGCTCAAGGGATTGACCCAGAAGCACGCATCTGAGACAACGAACGGCCCCATCATCGACGTGATGGGGCCGTTTGCGTTTCGGCGATGTCGGGAACTCTCGATGGAGTCGAGCGACTAAACCGCGTCCAGTCCGATACGCGTCTTTATAAGCGACGCACCCCAGTGCGGACACCGTTTAGCCAGGAGGCCCCTGGCGCGAATACGAGACATCACAGAGCGAGTCCCGATCGATGCGTGTTTTCTCGATGCCGATTCTGATGACGATGCTGGTCTGGCTGGCCGCACCGAACGCCTGGGCCGCCAAGTCTGACGGAGCACCGGCGGCTACGCCCGTGGTGGTCGCCGAAGCGCGCGTCCAGCCGCTCAGCGAGCGGGTCGAGGCTCTGGGCACACTCCAGGCCAACGAGTCGGTCGCCATCACATCCAAGGTGACTGAAACCATCTCGGTCGTGCACTTCGACGACAATCAGCGTGTACGCGCCGGCGATCCGCTGGTCGAGATGACCAGTGCCGAGGAACATGCCTTGCTCGAAGAGGCCAACGTGCGGGCACGCGAGGCCGAGCGTCAGTACAACCGCGTCCGGTCGCTGGTCACCCAGCGCTCGGCCTCAGAATCCCTGCTCGACGAGCGCAAGCGCGATCTCGACACCGCGCGCGCCCTGCTCGTTGCCATCGAATCGCGCGTGGCCGACCGCTTCATCAAGGCGCCTTTCGATGGGGTGCTGGGTCTGCGCACCGTCAGCCAGGGCGCCCTGGTCGAGCCGGGCGATCTCATCACGACGCTCGATGACGATCGTTTGATGAAGCTCGATTTCAGCGTACCCAGCGTCCATCTCGCCTCGCTCCAGCCTGGATTGGGCATCGAAGCGACGAGCTCGGCCTTCGGTGAGCAGGTCTTCAGAGGTGTGGTGCGCGGGGTCGACAGCCGGATCGATCCGGTCACACGCTCGGTGCGGGTGCGTGCCATCCTGCCCAACCCCGACTTCAGGCTCAAACCTGGACTCCTGATGCGCGTGGTGCTGCTGCTCGATCCGCGCGAGGCGCTCATGGTCCCTGAAGCGGCGGTCCTGCATCGCGGACAGGAGCACTTCGTACTGCGGGTGCAGGAAAGCGAGGCAGGACTCACAGCTGAACGGACCCAGATCCACATCGGCACGCGCATCCCCGGCTGGGTCGAGGTCCGTGATGGACTGGCGCCGGGTGAGCGCGTCGTCACCGAGGGTCAGGAGAAGGTCAGACCCGGTCAGCCGATCCGGTTCATTTCCAGCCCCGGCGCCACGAACGCATCGAGCGCGCCCCAGACCGACACCACACCGGACCCGATACCGTGATCCTCTCCGACGTCTCCATCACCCGCCCGGTTCTGGCCAGCGTACTCTCGCTGCTGTTGGTCGCCTTCGGACTGGTCTCCTTCGACCGGCTGCCGCTACGCCAGTTTCCGGACATCGATCCGCCGGTGGTCTCGATCGACACCACCTATCGCGGCGCGGCGGCGGCCGTGGTCGAGACCCGTATCACCCAGATCATCGAGGAACGCATCGCCGGCATCGAAGGTATCCGCACCGTCGAGTCGACCAGCGAGGACGGGCGTTCGCGCATCAGTATCGAGTTCAACATCGACCGTGATGTCGACAGCGCCGCCAACGACATCCGTGACCGCGTCTCGGGCATCATCGACCAGCTCCCGCTTGAGGCCGATCCGCCCGACATCCAGAAGGTCGACAGCAACGACGACGTCATCGTCTGGTTCAATCTCTCCAGCGAGCGGATGACGGTGCCCGAACTCTCGGACTATGCGCGCCGCTATCTGGTCGACCGCTTCTCGGTGCTCGACGGCGTGGCGCGGGTGCGGGTCGGCGGCAATCAGACCTACGCCATGCGCGTCTGGCTCGACCGCCACGCCCTGGCCGCGCGCGGGCTGACGGTCGCCGATGTCGAGGAAGCACTGCGGGCCGAGAACCTGGAACTGCCCGCCGGCGAGGTCGAATCGATCGACCGCCAGTTCAGTGTGCGTGTCGATCGCGCCTTCAACACTCCGGACGACTTCGCGCGTCTGGTGCTCAAACGCGGCGAGGGCGGCTATCTGGTGCGTCTGGGCGATGTGGCGCGGGTGGAGCGCGGCACCGAGGAGGAACGCACCTTCTTCCGCGGCAACGGCACGCCGATGGTCGGGATCGGCATCATCAAGCAGTCGACCGCTAACACCATCGCCGTCGCCCAGGCGGCCAAGGCGGAGGTGGAGCGCGTCAACCAGTCATTGCCCGAGGGGATGCGACTGAGCCAGAGCTTCGACAGCTCGGTGTTCGTCGAGGAGGCGATCAAGGAGGTCTACAAGACGCTCGCTATCGCCATTGGTCTGGTGGTGCTGGTGATCTTTCTGTTCCTGGGCAACTGGCGCGCGACCCTGGTGCCGGCGGTCACGGTGCCGGTGTCGATCGTCTCCACCTTCACCGTGCTGCTTGTACTCGGCTTCTCGATCAACATCTTGACCCTGCTCGCCCTGGTACTGGCCATCGGGCTGGTGGTCGACGATGCCATCGTGGTGCTGGAGAACATCCACCGGCGCATGGAGGAGTACGGCGAGACACGGCTGGTCGCCGCCTATCGAGGCACGCGCCAGGTCGGCTTCGCTGTCATCGCGACCACCATCGTGCTGGCTTCGGTCTTCATCCCTATCGCCTTCCTGCGGGGGGATCTGGGACGGCTGTTCGCCGAGTTCGCGCTGACCATGGCGGCGGCCGTGGTCTTCTCCTCCTTTGTCGCGCTTTCGCTCTCCTCGATGCTGGCCTCCAAGGTGCTGCCGCCGGCTCACCGGCCCGAGGGCGAGCGTGCCGGACTCGCCGAGCGCATCGACCGCGTCTTTCTGTCGATCCGCCATGTCTATCGACGCCTGCTGGAATTTCTGCTGCGCCAGCCCTGGATCATCCTGCTGGCGCTGATCGCCACGCTCGGCGCGGCCGCCTGGCTGTTCGAGCGTATCCCGCAGGAGTACACCCCCAAGGAGGATCGCGGCGCCTTCTTCATCCTGGTCAATGGTCCCGAGGGCGCTTCGTACACCTACATGAAGACCTATATGGAGGAGATCGAGCGCCGGCTCATGCCCTATGCCGAGAGCGGCGAGGCGATCCGGCTACTGGTGCGCAGTCCGCGCGCCTTCTCCAATACCGCGACCTTCAACACCGGCATGGTGATCATCGTGCTCGACAGCCATGCCAAGCGCCGCTCGGCCTGGGTCATCATGGACGAGATCCGCGCCAAGCTTGCCGATCTGCCGGGGGTGCGCGCCTTCCCGGTCATGCGTCAAGGCTTTGGTTCTCGCACCAGCAAGCCGGTTCAGTTCGTCATCGGCGGCGGCAATTACGAGGAACTGGCCGCCTGGCGCGACACCCTGGTCGCTGAGATCGAAAAGGACAATCCCGGACTGGTGGGACTCGACTGGGACTATAAGGAGACCAAGCCGCAGCTTCGGGTCGAGATCGATTATGACCGGGCAGCCGACCTCGGGGTGACGGTCGGCACGCTCGGGCGCACGCTCGAAACCATGCTTGGCTCGCGCCGGGTGACCACCTATCTGGATCAGGGCGAGGAATACGACGTCATCCTGGAGGGCGAGCGCGATGAGCAGCGGACGCCGACCAGTCTGGAGAACATCTATATTCGCTCGGCGCGCACTGACGCCCTGATCCCGCTCGCCAGTCTGGCGCGCGTGACCGAGACCGCCGAGTCACCCAGTCTCAACCGCTTCAACCGCATCCGCGCCATCACCCTCGAGGCCAGTCTCGCCGAGGGGCTGGCGCTCGGCGAAGCGCTCGATTATCTGGAATCCAAGGCCCGCGAACACCTGCCCGAGCACGCTCAGATCGACTACAAGGGTCAGAGCCGCGATTTCAGGAGCAGTGCCGCCGGCGTGCTGTTCGTCTTCGTGCTGGGGCTGATGGTGGTCTATCTGGTGCTGGCCGCGCAGTTCGAGAGCTGGATCCATCCGCTGGTCATCATGCTCACCGTGCCGCTGGCCATGGCCGGGGCACTGTTCGGGCTGTGGATCACCGGTCAGAGTCTCAACATCTTCAGCCAGATCGGACTGGTGATGCTGGTGGGACTCGCGGCCAAGAACGGCATCCTCATCGTCGAGTTCGCCAATCAGTTGCGCGATCAGGGGCAGGAGTTTCGCGCAGCACTACTCGAAGCGAGCGAGACCCGGTTGCGGCCCATTCTCATGACCGGCATCACCACGGCGGCGGGCGCCATTCCGCTGCTGCTCTCCAGTGGTGCCGGCTCCGAGACGCGCGCGGTCATCGGTATCGTCATCCTCGCTGGCGTGCTGGCGGCGACGGTCTTTACGCTGTTCGTGGTGCCCGTGGCCTATGACCGGCTCGCACGACATACCGGATCGCCGGGAGCGGTCAAGCGGCGGTTGGAGCAGGAGATGGAATAGTCGATGACAGCGCGATTACTTTCTTGGCTCTGGATAGAATTGCTTGTCCAGCAATTGCGCTTCGTCGTAGGGACATTGGCTCGGAAAACGATCGGCGGACAAGCCCGTTTCGTCGCTCGCGAGTTCGACGGCGTCAACATAGGCTTCGATGACCGTCGCGGTCAGCAGTGACTTGAGACCAGGAGACTTCCGCAGACGCTGATGGATCCGGTCGCGCTGTTCAATGATGGTCGAGCGCCAGCTTCGCCCATCGAACTCGATCCACTTATCGGATAGATACTGGAACTGATATTCCCACTTAAGCAGATGCGCGAGCAGGATCGTCAGACGGTTTTCCAACTCACGCTGCTCGCTCTTGCTCATATCGCTCAGCTCTTCCAGCAGATTCTCGATATCCAGATCGCCAAACTGGCCAGCGCGCAATAACTCGGCGTTACGACGCGCCCAGGCCGTGTAGTCCTTGTGATACAGCTGGCTGAGTTCAGTCATCTCGAACACCTTGAATAGCAGACCTATCAGGTTCCTGAAATCGCGCTAGGCGACAACATTTCGACATCCCGGTCACGCATCCCGAGCAAATAGAGGATGGCGTCGAGTCCCACGGTGGCGATGGCATGACGCGCCTGTTCGGTGACGATGGGCTTGGCATGGAAGGCGATGCCGAGTCCGGCGATGGCCAGCATCGGCAGATCGTTGGCACCGTCGCCGACGGCAATGACCTGCTCCAATCGAATGCCCTCGCGCTCAGCGATCTCGCGCAGCAGCTCGGCCTTGCGCGCACCGTCGACGATCTCGCCCGAGACTTCGCCAGTGAGCTTGCCGTCCTGGAATTCGAGCCGGTTGGCGTGGACGTAGTCGATACCGAAACGCCGTTGCAGATGCTCGGCGAAATAGGTGAAACCACCCGAGAGGATCGCGACCCGATAGCCGAGCCGCTTGAGCGTGGCGATGAGCCGGTCGGCACCCTCGGTGATTGGCAGACGCGCGGCGATCCCGGCTAGCACCGACTCGTCCAGCCCCTTGAGCAACGCCATGCGCTGCCGGAAGCTTTCCTTGAAGTCCAGCTCACCGCGCATCGCCGCCTCGGTGATGGCCGCGACCTCGGCACCCACACCAGCCGCCGCCGCCAGCTCGTCGATGACTTCGGTTTGAATCAGCGTCGAGTCCATGTCGAAGCAGACCAGCCGCCGGTTGCGGCGGAAGATATCGTCTTCCTGGACCGAGATATCGACATCCAGCACCCGCCCGAGCGCCAGCAGGTCACCATGCAGCTCGGTCAGGTCGGGCACCGCACCGCGCACCGAAAGCTCGACCGAGGCCAGCGCCGCCGGCAGGCGCTCGCGCCGCGAGATGCGCCCGGTCAGACGCGCGATGCGGTCGACATTCAGACCACGCTCAGCGACCACGGACGAGACACGCGCGATGTGCTCAGCCTCGATCTCGCGTCCGACCAGGGTCAGGATATGGCGCGGCTGGCCCTGCTCATGCACCCAGCCTTCGTAATTGTCCTCGGCGATCGGCGTGAAGCGGATATCGAGTCCCAGCGTGTGGGCGCTGAACAGCAGTTCCTTGAAGACCCCGCAGTCGGTGCCGGCGCGCGGCAGCTCGACCATCAGACCCAGCGCCAGGGCGTTGTGGATGGTCGACTGGCCGATGTCCAGGATCGGCACCTGATAACGGGCGAGGATGGCGGTCAGGGCGGCGGTGATACCGGGACGGTCCTCGCCGGTGACATTGATCAGGACGATTTCGCTCATCGGTATCAGATCGCTTCGTTCTCAGTCGGCATCCAGTTCAGATCGAGGATCATGGCGATCGACCAGGGACACTGCGGCGGAAAGTCGGTCAGGCCGGTTTCGTCGATCGCCTTGGCGAGTGCATCGGCCCAGACATCCTCCCACCAGTCGGCGTCATCCAAACTGTGTTTCAGACTGGGCGTGCGCTGGAGACGGCGCGCGATGCTCTGACGCTGGATACGGATCGTCGCCTCCCAGCTCCGGCCGCGGCGCTCGGGTTGAAATCGCCATTTCAGTAGATGCATGAGCAACACCGCCATGCGACTGGCCAGCTCACGCTGCTCACTCTTGCCCACGTCCTCGATCTCCTCGACCAAATGTTCGATATCGAGCCGATCGAACTGGCCAGTGCGCAAGAGTCGCGACTGTTCGTTGGCCCAGGCGATCACGTCCTGCTCATACGTGATGACGCCAGTCATGATGGTGGCTCTCGTCTCGATGGAGGTGGATACACTATTCCCCGGCGATCGTCATCCGATCGATCAGCCAGGAACCGGTGCGGGTGCTGCCCGGAAAGTCGCAGTCGTTGCCGACCGCCACCAGTCCGGCGAACATCTGTTTGAGATTGCCGGCGATGGTGATCTCCTCGACCGGATACTGGATCTCGCCGTTCTCGACCCAGAAACCGGAGGCACCGCGCGAGTAGTCGCCTGTGACCGCGTTGACGCCGTGGCCCATGAGTTCAGTGACCAGCAGCCCGGTGCCCATCTCGCGCAGGAGCGCGGTACGGTCCAGTTCGCCCATCTCGATGGTGAGATTGCGCACCCCGCCGGCATTGCCCGTGGTCGGCATTCCGAGCCGGCAGCCCGAGTAGGTGTCGAGCACATAGGTCTGGAGCACACCGTCGCGCACCAGATCCTTGGCGCGTGTGGCCACGCCGTCGCCGTCGTAGGGTGCGCTGGAGAGTCCGCGCCGCAGATGCGGCTGCTCATGGATGCGCACGAATTCGGGGAAAATCGACTTCCCGAGATGGTCGAGCAGGAAGCTGGAGCGTCGGTAGAGGCTGGCGCCATTGATGGCCGAGACCAGACTGCGCAGAAGCCCGGTCGCGACCTCAGCACGAAACAGCACCGGCGCCTCGCGCGTGCCGAGCCGCCGCGCGCCGAGACGCGCGACCGTGCGTTCGGCTGCCCGCTCGCCAACCGCGCGCGCCGCGTCCAGATCGGACGACGCACGCGCGGTGGTCCACCAGTAGTCGCGCTGCATCAGCTCGCCGTCCTGGCCGATGACGGCACAGTTGAGACTGTGGCGCGTGGTCGGATAGCCGCCGATGAAGCCGTGAGTGTTGCCGGCAACATGGATACCGAGATGGGTCGAGAGGCTCGCGCCCTCGGAGTTGACGATACGCGGATCATAGGTGCGCGCCGCGTCCTCGCAGGAGACGGCCAGTTCGATCGCCTGCTCGACCTCGATCGCCCAGGGATGGCAGAGATCCAGATCCAGGATTTCGGTGGCCATCAGCTCGGGTGGGGCGAGATGCGCACAGGGATCGTCCTGAGTGTGCTCGGCGATGGCGCGTGCGGCGCTGACGGCATCGCGCACCGCCGCTGGACTCAGATCCGAGGTGCTGGCCGAGCCTCGGCGATGGCCGAAATAGAGCGTGATGCCCAGACCATTGTCGCGAGTATGCTCGACGGTCTCGACCTCGCCGAGACGCACCGCGACCTCCAGTCCGGCACTGCCGCCGACCGAGGCCTCGGCGGCGCTGGCCCCCTGGCGCCTGGCCTCTTTCAGCAGGTCTTCGATGATCTGTTGCAGCCGGGCCAGACGCTCGGCGGTGTCCTCGGTGGTCAGGATGGGCATGGTTGAAATCTGTACTTGGACTGGATTCGAATCAGATGCGCGGCGTTCAGACTACTGACTGGTGCCGCCGACAGTGAGGCCGTCGATGCGCAGTGTGGGCTGGCCGACGCCGACCGGGACGCTCTGGCCTTCCTTGCCGCAGGTGCCGACACCTTCGTCGAGCCTGAGGTCGTTGCCGATCAGGCTGACGCGGGTCAGCACGTCCGGGCCGTTGCCGATGAGGGTGGCGCCCTTGACTGGACGGGTGATGCGCCCCTTTTCGATCAGATAGGCTTCGCTGGCTGAGAACACGAACTTGCCCGAGGTGATGTCGACCTGACCGCCGCCGAAGTTGACGGCATAGAGTCCCTTGTCGACCGAGGCGATGATCTCCTCCGGGTCGCGCTCGCCGGCGAGCATGTAGGTGTTGGTCATGCGCGGCATCGGCAGATGGGCGTAGGATTCGCGCCGGCCGTTGCCGGTGGGCGTGGTGCCGGTGAGTCGGGCGTTGAGCTTGTCCTGCATGTAGCCGCGCAGGATGCCGTCTTCGATCAGCACCGTGTTCTGGGTCGGCGTGCCCTCGTCATCGAGATTGAGTGAACCGCGCCGTCCGGGTAGCGTGCCGTCGTCGACCACGGTCACACCCTGGGCGGCGACCCGCTGGCCGAGGCGCCCGGCAAAGGCCGAACTGCCCTTGCGGTTGAAGTCGCCCTCCAGACCATGGCCGACGGCCTCGTGCAGCAGCACGCCGGGCCAGCCCGAGCCGAGGACCACGGTCATGGTTCCGGCCGGAGCCGCGACGGCGTCCAGATTGACCAGCGCCAGCCGCACCGCCTCGCGCGCAAAGGTCAGCGCCCGATCCTCGACCAGGAAATAGCCAAGATCCGCGCGCGCCCCGCCACCGCTCGATCCCTGCTCGCGCCGTCCGTCCTGCTCGGCGATGACACTAACGTTCAACCGCACCAGCGGACGCACGTCGGCGGCCAGCGTGCCATCGTCGGCCAGCACCAAGACCGTGTCCTGGACCGCGACCAGACTGGCGACGACCTCGCGCACGCGCGGATCGGCGCGGCGAGCCTCGGCATCGACCCGTTGCAGCAGCGCGACCTTGTCTGCGTCGGGCAGACTGCCGATGGGGTTGAGCGGCTCGTAGAGGCGCTGCTTGGTCGGCGCCTGCCCGATGCGCACCTGCCCCTCGCGCCCACCGCGCGCAATGGCCCGCGCCGCTGTGGCGGCTTCGAGCAGGGCCGGAAGCTGCAACTCGTCTGAATAGGCAAAACCGGTCTTCTCGCCGCTGACGGCACGCAAACCTGCACCCTGCTCGATGCTGAAGTTGCCATCCTTGAGGATGCCGTCCTCCAGCACCCAGGATTGCAGACGGCTGTACTGAAAATAGATGTCGGCCGCGTCTACCGCTGCACTGGTCAGATGTCCGAGCAGACGGTCGAGTGCGGACTCGTCCAGTCCGGCCGGAGCGAGGATGCTGTCACGGGCGATGGCGATAGGGTCATTCATAGGCTCGAAATTAGGCGGACTCTTGTATCAGTGGCAAGTGGTGCATGGTTGTGCCGTTCACGCTCAGAGTTGCGGGCTCAAACGCTGCATTTCAAACGACGATGATGGATGGTCGGGAAACTGCGCCGCACCGATTCCAGGAATTCGCGGTCGATCGAGGCGCAGACAAAGCCTGTTCCGCGCGGCACCTGCGCCAGAATGGTGCCCCAGGGGTCGACGATCAGGCTGTGTCCATGGGTCTCGCGACCATTGACGTGGAATCCGCCCTGAGCGGCGGCGACCACATAAGCCAGGTTCTCGATCGCGCGCGCCCGCATCAGCGGCTCCCAGTGGGCCTTGCCGGTGACAGCAGTGAAGGCCGAGGGCACGGCGAGGATTTCGGCCTCCTCATCGAGCAGGCGCCTGAATAGCTCAGGAAAGCGCAGATCATAACAGACCGCCAGACCCAGACGCCCGAAGGGTGTGTCGATCACGACCGGCCTGGACCCCGGCTCGATGACCGCCGACTCGTGATAGCGCTCGTCGAGACCCGGCAGATTGACATCGAACAGATGGATCTTGTCGTAGCGGGCGACGCGCTCGCCACGGTCGTCGAAGACCAGGCAGGCGGCGCGCACCCGGCTGGAGTCGCTCGCGGCCAGCGGAATGGTTCCGCCGACCAGCCAGATGCCGAACTGCTTGGCCAGACGCGCCAGAAATGATTGGAGCGGCCCCTCACCCTCGGGTTCGCGGATATCGAGCTGATCGCGATCCTCCTTGCCCATGAAGGCGAAATTCTCGGGCAGAACCAGCAGTTCAGCTCCCTCTTCCACCGCTTCACGGGTCAGACGCTCCACCTCGAACAGATTGGCGCTGACATTGGGTCCAGTCGCCATCTGGATCGCCCCGATCTTATGTTTTTCTTTCATCTCTTCTTACACCTAAATCCTGCCCATGGCCTGGCGCGGCAGTCGGCGCCCATCCTGACTGGCGGCCTATCGCCGCCGTTTCGCTCGATTGTTGCAACGATACCACCAGACTCCGTTCACCGAAAACCGAGCCTCAGGGCAGATCCATAAAATGATTGGTGTCGCGTGATGATTGTGTGTCTTGGTTCTCGCTTTCGGTCGCCGAACCGAAACCGCTGAACGGCTCCCAGCCGACGCGCGTCCACTCAGGGGCGTTCCAGGAGCCGGCGAGGCGATATTCATAGCGGCCGAGCCGGTCGAGTGTGTTGCCGGTGGCGCGATCGACCAGATAAACGGCCGCGCCGACCACCGGGCCGCCGGCCACGGCGCTGGCCAGGGCCACGCTCGAACCGAGTCTTGGCTCGACGAGCACCCGCTGATCGAGCTGCCGGCTGGCCAGATTCGTGACACCGGCCAGGATCACCCTGGCGGCCGGTCCCTCGATTGAAAAGTCGTCGAAGCGCGCCAGCCCCTGCCCGATGAGAATCCGTCCGCCTACGCGCTCGAAGGCGAACCCCTGGGCGTGGAGATCCGAGAAGTCGAGCACCAGCCGGCGACCGATCGAACCGAGATCAACGAACCCAAGCAGACGCCCGACCCCCGGCTCGACCTTCAGCAAGCGCCCGGCGCCAACCTCGATGTCCAGCTCACCCTCGGCGCGGGCCCAGGCAAAGCGCGTCGGGCCGCCCGGCCAGCGCAATTGAACGCGCGCGCCGGCCGTCTTGGCCTCGATCGCGGTCTGCTCGTCGAAGACGCTCAAGAGCTGTCCCGGATCGGGCACACTGGCCTTGAGGTTGAACCGGCTCGCGCCGCCATCGGCGGCGCGAATCCACTCCCCGACGCCCTCGACTGTCAAGAGTCCCGGACCGCTCAGCTTCAGACGCGGAAAGCGCGTGCCCAGTGCGTCACGACGCAGCGTCAGATCCAGTGTTCCAAGTCGGCGTTCGCCCCAATCGAGCCGCTCGACGCGCAGATCGAGCGAGGGCAGCCCGGTGATCGGGCCCGGACCGGCGCTCGGCGTGGAAACGACCGGTGTCGGCGTCCCCGCGGACTCAGGACGCGCCAGCAAAGGCTTGAGATCGACCCGTTCGAGATCAAGCTGCAAACGCTCGCCATTCGCCCGTTTCGGCCAGTGGACGCGACCGGCGAGCTCGCGCGCATCGAGTCGCAGCCGCCAGCCGGATGCATCGGGCGTCCCGCTGAGCTTGAAGGCGTTGAGCGTCAGCTCGCCAAAGCGGAGACGGCCAACCTCGACGTCCAGGCTCGCCAGCGTGACGCCGCCCAGGTCGTTCGCGGTCGGGTCGAAACCCGTTGACTGGGTCCGGGCAGGCCAGTCATCGAGATCCAGCGTATCGAGCGTTCCGGCCAGCGCCAGTCCGTCGTCCTGGCTGGCGAGCGACAGTGCGATTGGCTGGCGGCCGAGCCTGGCGGTGACTGAGGAGGCCTCGATGCCGCGCTCGTTGAAGCGTACCGCGCCGCCGAGGTCCGAGAGCTGGATGGGCGTCCCGCGCAGGCCGAGCGTAGCTGGCGCGGGCCAGCTCAGGACACCCGATACGCCGAGTCGGCGCTGTTTCACTAACGGCAGATCGATGTCCAGAACCAACTGCGACTGACCACCGACCTCGAGGATCCCAGCGAGCTGGCCCAGTGTGTCGGCGAGCGGCGTCTCGGCCAGCGTCCGGCGACCGTCCGTGAACGGACCGCGCGCTTCGCCATGGATGCTGAGGCGTTTGAGTCCACGCAGATCGGGTAGATCGACCCGGCCATTGGAAAAGGCGCTATCGAGAATACGTCCGCGATCGACCCGGATCGTCAGCCCCTCGTCGAGAAAGCGCAGATGACCGGCGGCGGATTCAATCGCCGGCCAGTCGGGCTGATAGTCCAGTCGCAGATCCTCGAATTCGAGTTTCAGATCGAACCGGCCCTGGCGCTTGCGAAAGGGATAATCCGCCGGCGCACCGCGAAAGATCAGATCGCCCTGAGTGACACGCCCGGAAACGATCGCGGTTTCGAGCCAGTTCAGCAGTTGAGGATGCATGAGACCGGCGGGCAGATAGGGACGGACGTTGGCGCCATTGCCATCCTGGAAGCGTGCGCGCAGATCCACGAAGGGACGCCCGTCGGCGCCCGGCAGTTGCAGCTCCAGACGCCCCTGGCCGCTGAGATCGGCATTCTTCAGCGCGAGCTGGTAGACCACGAGACGCCAACCGCCAGCGGTCTGGCGCTCCCAGTCCAGACGTCCATCGAGCCGGTCGAGCCGCAACGGGCGATCGAAAACAGGGTTCAGGTCCAGCGCCAGCCCATTGGTGTCCAGACGCGCCCGGCCGCCGTCCTGATCGCCGCCGAGCACCAGATTCAGTCCGTCGAACCCCGGCTGTCGCCCCTGCCGGTCGAGTCCGAACTCCGACAGACTGACCGAGAACTGCCAGCGCGGCGGCACTGACGCGTCTTCGGAGCGCGCGAACCAGAGCGACAGGTCGTGCAGGCGTCCGCGCGGGTGACGCTCCAGGAGCGTGCGCAATGGGTCAGGACCTGACCAGGGACTGGCCCGCAGCAGGGTGCTCAGGTCGGACAGATCCAGATCCGCGAGACGCCCGTCCAGCGCCAGCAGCCGACCGTCGGGACTCAGACGCAGACCCAGGTCCAACCCCGCGAGTGCCGCGCCATCGACCCCAGCCTCCAGTCCGGCGATCTGTACGCTCCAGCCAGACGCCAGCGCCCGCACCCGCGCCAGCGCATTCAGGCGCCAGGACGGCGGCGGTTCATGCCTGTCCTTGTCGGACCACAGGCGCACGCTTTGCACATCCGCCCGAATCAGCGCCTGTTCGAGCCGGCCGTCCTGAAGGTTCAACCAACCCTCGATCGCGGTACGCCCGGTATCCAGCCACCCCTGATCCAGCACGCCCGGCGGTAACAGCAAACCGAGATTCGCGCCGTCCAGACGAAGATACCCGCGACCACTCCAGGCGCGCGGATCCGCCGGCGGACCCTGCAAGCGCATGGCCAACTGGAGAGACTGTCCGTCGACCTCCGGCGTGCTCGAATCAGTGCTGTCATCATCGGTTTCGCGCACGAGCGGTACGGGCGGAACCGGTCGGGCGGAGAGATCGAGCCAATGGCGCTCGCCGGCGTTTTCCACTTGCAGGCGGGTATCGACCAGACGCAGCCAATGGCCGCCGTGCGTCGCGTCACTGAACAGGATCTCGCTCTCGATCAGATCGAGCCGACCCTGGCTCAAAAACTGTTTGAGCGCTCGCGGATCACTCTCTCCCAAGGCTTCCAGGCCACGCACCCGGATGCGCCCGTCCTCGCCACGCTCCAGCTCCAGGTGCGCGCCAACCAGTGTGACACCGGCGATCTGGAGCGAACGGCTCGACAGCGACGCCTGGAGGTTCAGATCCAGCTCGACGGCGTTCAGGGCCAGCGCCCGCGTCACCGCGTCCGGATCGGCGAGCGTGACCCGTTCCAGCGTCAGTCGCGGCTGCCATCCGGCCATTCCAACCCGCAGGGTTCCGATCGAGACCCGATACCCCAAATGCTCGGAGAGCTGCTCAGCGATGCGTTCGCGATACTCGCCAGCCAGCGGCGGCGCGAATCGCACAACCGAGACCAGCAGCGTCAGGGTCACCAACCCCAGGAGCATGAGGGTCGTCAGCAAGACCGTAAAGCGTATGAGCAAAGGCATGGCGGGACTGTCGGTGATTGCCTGAAAAGACGCTCCCGTTCCTCTCAAGGGGAAGGGACTTGGGGATGCGCTTTCCTGGACATCGCCTTAGATCAGCACGACGTCGTACTGTTCCTGCGTGTAGAGCGCCTCGGCCTGGAGCCGGATCGGACGGCCGATGAACTCTTCCAGCTCGGCCAGATGCGCCGATTCCTCGTCGAGCAGCCGGTCGACGACCTCCTGCGAGGCCAGCACCAGCAGGGTTTCGACCTCGAACTGACGCGACTCGCGCAGGATCTCGCGGAAGATCTCGTAGCAGGTCGTCTCGGCGGTCTTGATCGAACCGCGTCCGCCGCAGCAGGGACAGGGTTCGCACAGCACATGCTCCAGCGACTCGCGGGTGCGCTTGCGTGTCATCTCGACCAGACCGAGCGAGGAGACCTCGGTGATATGGGTCTTGGCGTGATCGCGAGCGAGGCATTTTTCGAGCGCGCGCAATACCTGACGCTTGTGCTCGTCCTCGGTCATATCGATGAAGTCAATGATGATGATGCCGCCGAGATTGCGCAGTCTGAGCTGGCGACAGATCGCCTGGGCCGCCTCCAGGTTGGTCTTGAAGATGGTCTCTTCCAGATTGCGATGACCGACGAAGGCACCGGTGTTGACATCGATCGTCGTCATGGCCTCAGTCTGGTCGATGACCAGATGACCGCCCGACTTGAGACTGACCTTGCGCTGGAGTGCCTTGCGGATCTCCTCCTCGACGCCATAGAGATCGAACAGCGGACGCTCGCCCTGGTAGTACTCGATGCGGCCCTGGATCTCGGGGATGTACTTGGTGGCGAAGGAGACGGCCTTGTCGACCATGGCCCGCGAGTCGATGCGGATACGCTCGACCTCGGGCGTGACCAGATCGCGCAGGGCGCGCAGAGCCAGGGCCAGGTCGTCGTGGATGAGTCCGATCTGGTTGACATGGAGGCAGCGTTCCTTGATGCCGTGCCAGAGTTTGGCCAGAAAGGCCATGTCCTTCTCCAGTGCCTCTTCGCTCACAGCCTCGGCGGCGGTACGGGCGATGAAACCGCCCTCGCCCTGATGGGCCTCGACATAGCGCAGCAGGATCTCGCGCAGCCGGCGGCGCTCGTCCTCGTCTTCGATCTTCTGCGACACGCCCGTGGTCGCCACCGCCGGCATGCACACCAGATAGCGCGAGGCGATCGAGATGTTGGTGGTCAGGCGCGCGCCCTTGGTGCCGAGCGGATCCTTGACCACCTGGACCACGATCATGTCGCCCTCGTGCACCAGCTCATGGATCTGGTCGCCGCGCGACTCGCCCGGAGTGCCGATGATGTCGGAGGCATGCAGAAAGGCCGCACGCTCCAGACCGATGTCGACGAAGGCCGCCTGCATCCCCGGCAATACGCGGCAGATACGCCCCTTGTAGATGTTGCCGACCAGACCGCAGCGCTCGGCGCGCTCGATGATGATCTCCTGCACGACACCGTTCTCGACCACAGCGACGCGGGTCTCGGGCGGGGTGACATTGATGAGAATCTCTTCACTCACTCGGTACGTCCTTCAATAGCTGGATTCTGAACATTGAAACCACAACGGCGCGAAGGACGCAAAGATGGTGTTCAAGGATTTGCTCGACGGATGTCTTCAGGGTTCGCTGTCGCCGGCGAGCAGGGCGATTCCGACGCGATGCAGCAGACGGCCGGTTTCATAGAGCGGCAGCCCCATAACGCCCGAATAGCTGCCCTGGAGATCGGCCACGAAGAGCGCGCCCAAGCCCTGGATGCCATAGCCGCCGGCCTTGTCGTGCGGCTCGCCGCTCGCCCAGTAGGCCAGTCGCTCGTGCGCCTCGATGTCGCGAAAGCGGACCTGGCTTACGCTCAGTTCGTACCAAAGCGCGTCAGCGAACGACAGCGCCACGCCGGTCAGTACCCGATGCGTCCGCCCGGACAGACGCGCCATCATGCGGAGGAAATCGGGGCAGTCGAGCGGTTTTCCCAGAATCTCGTCGTCGAGCACCACGGCGGTGTCGGCGGCCAGCACCGGGCGCGGATCATCCGGCGACACCCCGGACCGGCCCGCCCGGGCCTTGTCGATCGCCACCCGTCGCACATAGGCCTCGGGCGATTCGCCGGCGTGCGGTGTTTCGTCCACCTCAGCCGCGACCAGGGCAAACCGAACCCCGATCTGGGTCAGCAGCTCACCACGTCGCGGTGAGCGCGAGGCGAGATAGAGCGGATAGTTGATATCAGTCATATTGCAGCTACCCGGCGCGATGATAGGGGTGACCCTGGTTCAGGCTCCAGGCACGATAGAGCTGCTCAGCGAGAATGACGCGCACCAGCGGATGCGGAAAGGTCAACGCCGACAGCGACCAGCGCTCGCGCGCTTGGGCCAGACAGTCCGCCGACAGCCCATCGGCCCCGCCGACCACGAGCGCCCGATCACGTCCATCGGCCAGCCAGTCGCGCAACTGACCGGCCAGGGTCTCGGTGCTCCAGGAACGCCCGCGCTCATCGAGCACGATCACATCCGCCCCCTTGGGAATTGCCTTGAGAATCCGCCGCCCCTCTTCCTCGCGCGCCTGACGCACATTGGTGGTCTTGGCCCGATGCACCGGGTCGATCTCGACCAGATGCAGGGCGCACTCAGGCGGCAGCCGCTTGGCATATTCACGATAGCCCTCCTCGATCCAGCCCGGCATCCGCCGGCCGACACAAATCAGATGAATCCGCATGCCACCTCGTCCGACCTCAGAATCCGGTCTTTCACCAGACATTTCACAACATCATCCCCTATCCCAATGCCCGACGTAAACGCACGCCGATCGCGTCCATTCACGCCTCCGCGATTCCGTGGGCGCTTTCAGCGTCCATCCGCTTGCGTTATGATCGCCCCACTTCAATCTCAAATCCCGTCCACGTCGCCGCCATGAGCCAGGCGCGTGGCCGCAACAGACAAGCACACCGGAGAAAAACATGGGTGTCGGCGGCATCAGTATTTGGCAACTCCTGATCATCCTGGTGATCGTCGTCCTCCTGTTCGGCACCAAGCGGCTGAAGAACATCGGCGCGGATCTCGGCGAAGCTATCCGCGGCTTCCGCAGCTCCATGTCGAACTCCGACAAGGACGACGATGACAGCGCGACCATCGCCCAGTCCAACGAGGCACGCCCGACCGATTCGAGCACTCAGTCGCGTCCCGCTGATCCCACGGCCAAACAGGATCGCTCCTGAGTCGACCGTCTCGTCAATCCGCTGCCTGTCCACTGGACCTACCCTAGATGTTCGACGTTGGCTTTCAAGAACTGATTCTGGTCGCGATCGTGGCGCTGGTCGTGGTCGGCCCTGAGCGCCTGCCAAAGGTCGCGCGTGTGGCGGGCAAGTGGGTCGGGCACGCACGGCGCACGCTCGCCAACGTCAAGCACGAGATCGATCGCGAACTCAAGGCTGAGGAACTCAAAACGATCCTCGACGAGCAGTCACGCCTCAAGCCGCTCGACACCATTCTGGAAGACCCGGCTCTGACCACGCCGCGCCCTGCGCCGGCGACCGAGTCGCAGACACCGCCAAGCACCCCCGTCCCTCCGCAGGCCGAAGCCGACCGCACACGCTCATCATGACGGTGGCCCGGCGGTCGGCTTGAGTATCGCCAGCCCCGCCATCATCTTGGAGTCCCCGACCCATAGCGAGTCCAGATTCGATCCATGCTGCGCCGTATCCTGCCGATCCTGATTCTCGCCCTGGGAATCGGGATCTTCGTCGCCCTCAAGGCGACCCGTCCCGCCCCAGATCCAGTCAAACCCAGTGAACGAATCTGGCGGATCGAGGTCACCGACGTCCAACCCGCCGCCCATCATCCGATCCTGGCGCTCTTCGGCCAGGTCGAGGCACCCGATCGCCTCCAGGCCGCCGCGCCCGTGGCCGGCCGGCTGCTGGACGTCCAGGTGCGTGACGGTGATCGCGTCGCCGCCGGCGATCTGCTCGCCCAGCTCGATCCGCGCGATCTGCAACCGCGTCTGACCAGGGCGCGCGCCGATCTCGAAAAAGAGCGTCTGAAGCTGAGCCATGATCGTCAGGCGCTGGAGCAGGAGCGCCAAATCCTGCGTTTGGCACAGTTAGCGACGGAACGCGCTGAGACCGTACAGTCCAAACAGCTCGGCTCGGCCTCCAGCGTCGATGAAGCGCGCGAGCAATACGCCCGCGCCCAGTTGGCCGTGATGCTGCGCGAGCAGTCGATTGCCGAACATCCGGCACGGCTCGCGGCCCTGGAAGCGGCACTGGCCGAGGCCGAGCGCGATCTGGAGCGCGGTACCCTGCGTGCGCCCTTCGATGCCCGTATCGGCGCCGTCGAGGCCGCCGCTGGCGATCAGCTCCAGCCCAACCAGACTATCCTGACGCTCTATCCGCTCGATGGACTCTATGTCCGCGCCAAGGTGCCGGGCGTGCACAGCGAGGAGTTGCGCGCCGCACTTGCCAGCGGTCAGCAGCTGACGGCCCAGGGCTCGCACGCCGGGCGTCCGGTCACGGCGGTGCTCGAACGGCTGGCCGGCGAGGCCGATGCCCGCGGCGTCGACGCGCTGTTGCGGCTCGATCCGGCCTCGAGCCTGCCACTCGGCGCCTTCGTCGATCTGCGTCTGGAGCGCCCGCTCGCGCCCGAGACCATCGCCCTGCCCTTTTCGGCCCTGCATGGCGGGGATCGCATCTTCGCCGTGCGCGATGGGCGTTTGAAGGGGCTGCCCATCGAGCGGGTCGGTGAACTCGATACAGGCGCGGGCGAGGGCCGGGTGCTGCTGCGCGTGCCCGAGCTCCAGCCCGGCGAGCCGGTGATGATCACCCATCTCCCGAACGCCATCGACACGCTCAAGGTCGAGGTCGTCGAATGAATCCGGGTCTGATCGCGCTCTTCACCCGTCATCGGTTGCTCGCCAATCTGCTGATGGCGGGGATGCTGATTCTGGGCGCCATCAGCCTGACGCGGATGAATATCCAGTTCTTCCCGACCTTCGCGCTCGACATCATCTCGGTGAGCGTGATCTGGAGCGGCGCCTCGGCCGAGGACGTCGAGAACGGCGTCGTCACCCCGCTGGAAGAACGGCTCAAGACAGTCGATGGACTCAAGAAGCTCACCTCGACCGCTGCCCAGGGCATCGCCAGTCTCTTGGTCGAGCTTCAGGAAGACACCGACCCGCTGCTGGCGCTCGATCAGGTGCGCCAGCGCGTCGACGAGTTCCGCAATCTGCCCAAGGACGCCGAGACGCCCCAGATCAGCCGCATCTCGCGCTATGAGTCGGTGGCCCGGCTGCTGGTCTCGGGGCCGAGTCTGACCGAGCTGCGGCCCTGGGTGCGGCAGTTCGAACGTGAGCTGCTGGCGCGCGGCATCGATCGGGTCGATATCTCGGGCCTGCCCAAAGAGCGCATCGCCATCGAGGTGCCGGGACGCACACTGGAAACGCTCGGACTCTCGCTCGACGGCATCGGCGAGCAGGTCGGGCGGATCGCGCGCGACCTGCCGTCCGGGATCGCGGGCGAGGCCGATGGCGCGCGCGAGCTGCGCGGTCTGGAGCAGCGTCGCGACTCGGTCGCCTTCGAGGATCTGGCCATCGTCAGCGACGAACGCACGCTGGTGCGGCTGGGCGACGTGGCGACCATCGTGCGCGAGGCACGCCCGGCAAGTCTGACCCTGGCACCCATCGCGGTCGGTCTGGACAAGGAGGCGCTGGAGGACACGCCCGCAACGGTGGAACTCCTGGTGCAGCGTGCCGAGCAGGGCCATTCGCTCAAGGCGGCGCGGATCTTCGACGACTGGCTCGCCGACACCCGCCCGACCCTGCCGCCGGCCATCGAGCTGACGGTCTTCGATGCGCAATGGGAGGTCATTGCCGACCGCATCGATCTCCTGATCCAGAACGGACTCCAGGGTCTGACCCTGGTGCTGGTGCTGCTGTTCGTCTTTCTGCCGGGCCGGGTCGCCTTCTGGGTGGCGATGGGCATTCCGACCGCCTACATGGCCACGCTCGCCCTGCTCTGGGCCTTCGGCGGCACCATCAATATGATGAGCCTGTTCGGGCTACTGCTCACGCTTGGCATCATCGGCGACGATGCCATCGTGGTCGGCGAGCATGCCGAGACGCGCTTCCGTCAGGGGCTGGCGCCGGCGGAGGCGGCGATCGTCGGCGCGCAGCGCATGTTCTGGCCGATCGTCGCCTCGGGCATGACCACCATCGCCGCCTTCCTGCCGCTGATGCTGGTCGGCGGCATCATGGGCAATATCCTCGGTGACATTCCCTTCGTCGCGATCATGGTCCTCGCGGCCTCGCTGCTGGAGGTCTTTCTGGTCATGCCGATGCATCTGCGTTCGGCCTTCGAGCATCATCGCGACGCCGTCATCCCGCGCTGGCGCCAGCGGGTGAACGCCGGATTCGACCATTTCCGCGACCAGATCTATCGGCCCATGGTGGTCTGGGCGCTGCACTGGCGCGGGGTCACGGTCAGCCTGGTGGCGGTGTTCATGTTGCTGGCGATCGGTCTGCTGATCGGTGGACGGGTGCCCTTCGTCTTCTTCCCCACACCCGAGTCACAGGTGGTCTTCGCCAACGCGACCTTCGTCGCGGGCACCCCGCGCGCACAGACGGCCGAGTTCCTGACCGAACTGGAACGTTCATTGATTGCGACCGAGGAACGACTCGGTGGCGGGCTGATCGAGTCGGCGGTTGCCCAGCTCGGCACCACGGTTGCGGTCGCGGCTGGCGGGGGCGCCAGCGGCGATCAGCTCGCCTCGATTCTGGTGCAGCTCGCGCCCTCGGAGTATCGCACGGTGCGCAACGAGCAATTTCTCGCCGCCTGGCGCGCGAATACCCGGATGCCGGCCGGGCTGGAGAGTCTGGTCGTCTCGGCGCGTCGGGCCGGGCCGCCGGGCCGCGATCTCACGATCCGGCTCATGGGCGACGAGGCCAACCGGCTCAAGTCCGCCGCGCTCGAACTGGCCCAGAGCCTGGAGAGCGTTCCAGGGGTCTCGGACATGGTCGACGACATGCCGTTCGGGCGCGAGCAGCTCATCTATCGTCTGACGCCGGCCGGACAGGCGCTCGGCTTCACCACCGAGTCGCTCGGACGCCAGTTGCGCGCGGCCTTCGATGGCTATCTGGCACAACTGGTCCAAGTCGGACAGGACGAGCTGGAAGTGCGGGTGCTGCTGCCGCGCGCCGAGCGTGTCCGGCTCAACGCGCTGGAACAACTGCTGGTGCGTGCGCCGGATGGACGGTTCGTGCCCCTGACCACGGTCGCGGCCTGGGAGACCCAGCGCGGCTTCGAGGCGCTGCGTCATGCCGACGGACGGCTCGCAGTCGAGGTCTCGGCCGACATCGACCGTGCGCTGGCCACGCCCGACAACGTCCGCGAGGCGCTGGAGCGCGATTTGCTGCCGCGTCTGGTGTCGCACTACGGCATCGACTACAGCTTCGAGGGCCGTGCCGCCGATCAGCGCGAGACGCTCGGCGACATGCGTCTGGGGCTGATCCTGGGACTGGTGATGGTCTATATGATCCTGGCGGCGGTGTTCGGGAGCTGGGGCTGGCCGCTGGTGGTGATGACCGCCATTCCGCTGGGCTTGGTGGGCGCGATCGGCGGGCACTGGCTGCTGGGGCTGGATCTGACGCTGCTGTCGCTGTTCGGGCTGTTCGGGCTGTCCGGGATCGTGGTCAACAATGCCATCATCCTGGTCAGCATGTATCACGAGCTGCGCGAAGAGGGGATGGAGAGCGATGAGGCGCTGGTCGAGGCGGCGGTGTCGCGTCTGCGCGCGATGCTCCTGACCTCGGCGACGACGGTGGTGGGTCTGGGGCCGCTGATTTTCGAGACCAGTCTTCAGGCGCAGTTTTTGATTCCGATGGCGGTGTCGCTGGCGTTTGGGGTGGGCTTTTCGACCGTGCTGGTGCTGGTCTTCACACCGGCGCTGTTGTCGCTGCATGAGAGTGCGCATGGGCGGCTGGCGCGAGGTTGGGCCTGGCTCAATGGGCGACAGGTTCGTCAGCAGCCCCTTTGATAGCGGTTGTCTCAGGCGCGAATCAGGGTGACGCGGCGTCCGTCCGGGGTGTGCTGCTCCAGACTGGTGGTGCGCGCCTCGATCGGCGGCTGCCCGGAGCGACGGTCGAAGATCACCAGCCAGCCGGAGTCCAGGCCCAGACCGGCGAGATAGGCGTCGAGCTGCTTCAATCCATCGTCGAGCGGGTCGGGCCGTCCGTCGCGCCAGACCTTGAGTTCGATCCCCAGGGTCAGAGCTCCATAGCGCAGACACAGATCCATGCGTCCCGAACCGATGGCGTATTCGCGTTCCAGGCTGCCGATGCCGTTGGTGACGCGATGCAGAAAGGCCATCAGCACGAGATGCGGGGCGATCTCGTGATAGGGCGCACTCTTGAGCAGCGGTTCGCCGTGTTGACGCCAGAAGGCGAGGAAGGCGGCGAGCAGGCGTTCGGCATTCAGTGAACCATTGGGATCGAGCCAACTCGGTGTGATCGCCGGCAGCGAGGCTTGGGGCGTGAAGGCGAGCGAGCGTGGCAGCACCTCGCGATAGATGGGATTGGCTATGATCAACCCACGTCCCGGTGCCTGACGGCACAGACCCAGATCGAGCAGATACTCGATGTCTTCCTCAGGCACCTCGCCCAGCGCCGAACCGGCCAGCATCGGCTCGATGATCCGGCGCACGCGCGGTTCCTGGAGCTTGTGAGCGAGCTGATCGAGATGGGTGACGCGCTCGACGATCATCGACTCCTTGGCCTGTTCGATGAGATCGAGCGTGACGGGTCGGCTCCGGTCGCGGCCTTCGCGCAACTCGAAGCAGGCGCGATAGGCCAGCGCATTGACCAGCCACGGCTGGCCCAGGGTCAGTTCCCAGACCCGGTCGAGCGCCTCGGGCGTGAACACCTGGCCGGTCTCGGCGGTGTGCTCCAGCAGCAGTGTGCGTACCTCGTCGGCGTCGAAGTCACCGAGCCGCAGGGATTTGGCCTTGATGTTGAAGGCGCTGCCGCCGGTGATGGGGGCGGCCTCGGAACTGGCGTAGATGCGATAGTCGCGCAGATCGCGCACGCCGCACAGGACGACGGTCTGCGGAAAGGCGTTCGGGCGCTGGGTGTAGCCGGCGCGCAACTGACGCAGCAGGCTGATCAGGGTGTCGCCGACCAGGGCGTCGACCTCGTCGAGCAGGAGCACCAGCGGTTGCGGACTCTGCTGGCTCCAGGTCTCCAGCAGGCTGTTGAGCATTCCGTCGGCGCCACGGGTTGTCAGTGCGGTCTCGTTCCAGTCGAAGAGGCGGTCGTCCCCGATGTAGAGACGCGCGGCGGCGGCGATGGTACCGCAGATGGCGCGCATCGCCCGTGCGACGTCCTCGCGCGCGGTCTGGGCGATTTCGAGATTGGCATAGACGGCTCGATAGCGTCCCTCGCGGTTGAGGTGTTCCATCAGTGCCAGCAGGCAGCTCGTTTTGCCGGTCTGACGCGGGGCGTGGAGCAGGAAGTATTTCTTCTGGTCGATCAGGGTCAGGATGGCGTCGAGATCCCAGCGCGAGAGGGGCGGCAGATGGTAGTGATCCTCGGGGCGGATCGGGCCTTCGGTGTTGAAGAAGCGCATGGCGGTGACTCGTGGTGATGCCGGAATCTGATTGATCGTCAACAATGTTGATTTGAGCCATGCGCCGTCCGCGTCGGTCGTCGACCAACGAGCAGTCGGCGACCAGAATCACACTCTGGCTTCTGAAATCAGATGCATCTCGCGCAGGAGTTCGTCTCGCGTGGTATCGATGACCGAAATGCGTTCGCGCTTGCAGGTGGCGATGAATGCATAGAGATCCAAGTTGGCTAATTCAGCGGCCTTGGCCAAAGAGAGGTGACCTTCTTTGAAGAGGGTTAGCGCGTAGGCCAGGCGCATCTCCTTGGCAATGGCTTGCTCGGTTTGCATCCCTACGAAATCCTTGGGAAGGTCGATGGCAATCTGCATTCTAGCCTCCAATCAAGCGTCTTTATTTATAAAGAACGCCAGCTTTTCAAAGCCAAACTCAACCCTATCGGGGCGAAAATAAATCACCGAGCATTTAATTCAACTCAATTACGTACCTAAAAAGCTATTTGACCTTGATCGCATTTGATTCGATCCATTCGATCCATTTGATTCTTGCGCTTCATCGCTGAATAAAGATTTTTGTGATTTAGCTACGTAGCGTACCGGCCTATTCAGCTTCTCCACTTTTCCATCTTCAACAAGACGCTGCAACCATGCTTTGGCCTGCTGATTTGAGACATCCAGCGCTGCGGCCACTTCGAAATCTTTCATTTGCTTGCACAAGAGGTTTTCAATCGCTTCCTGAACAGATGAAAAGAGCAATTCAGCCGGGGTCAATTTTGGCCGCGGTGGCTCGTTAGTTTCTGAAGCTGACGCTACCGCTCCCGATTCAACTGATGGATGCCTTTCTGGCGCTGCTGCCAGTGGCAGCGTATCCGAGACGATTTCAGCAGGTGTTAACGGCTCGATCTCATTCTTAGCAACTAGAGTGGTATTGCCTAGCACAGTTGTCTTGGGCGTGGTGTCGGCTGACTGCGATTCATCAAACAGCGAAAAACCAACCTGTGGAGAAACGGTTGCAGACGGCACCTGCACGTTGAAAACTTCAGCAAAAGAATCGACGTCTTGCGGGTTCGGCCAGGGAATTGCTCCTTTCTTTCGCAGGGCGTCTAGTCCAGCAGATGATTCACCAATTGAGCGGACAAATACAGTGACAAACTTAAGCTTGTCGAGCTGCTCGACGGCACCGGCCCAGGTTCCCCCTTTCTTGAAGTCGGAATTCATCACCAGCGATGCTTCCGCCAATGCATAGATTAGTTTGTTTCGCTGCATGGCATTGCCGACGTTGAAACGGGCGCTAGGGTCATAGGGCGAAATCAGCACTAGTTGACCATTGAGCAGCAGGTTGCGGTGTTCACGGTTCATGGCGGTCTTTTCCAGGCTGTCTGCCAGAACGCCACAGACCTTGCCACCCGCTTCAAGCGCACCACGCATGGCGGCCTGATCAATGCCTTTGGCTCCACCTGACACGATCATCCTGCCCGCCCGTGCAGCTAATCGCCCAACGGAAATGGTGTCGTCAAGCAGTGCGTCATCCACATGGCGCGAGCCGACGACTGCAAGCCCTCCGGTTTCGAGCAAATCTTTGTCGCCACAGCCGTAGAGAACAGCCGGTGCATTTTCACGAAGGCGAGCTTTCAAGCGACGCGGATACTCGGCGTCGGCACGGCTGACCACCCAAATGGCACGTGCCTGCCAGCGCTCGATCACCTGGCTCAACAGGAATCCGCGTCCCAACAGTCTCTGCATTCGGCTTTCGTCGATGACCGGCTGGCAAGCACGCAGGATCTCAACCGCATCTAGCGAGACTAGATCCGCTGGCTGATGCTGAATCTCGCGCAAGTGGCGGGCGAGGCGCGTGTATTCACCTGGCGATAGCAGATCGGATGACGCAGTGCCACGCCCGGCAATGAGTGGTGCGGTCAGCAGCAGGATCGCCTGGGTGTTGGGTGAAAGGATTGGTTTCATTCGTCGTGCCCTGCTTCTGAGAGGGCCATTGGCCACACTACGCCACTACCGCTCTTGCGGAGAAGCCACGCCGACACCGTCAGCGTCCACCGCGAATCGACCATGTCATCAATCAGGAGAACCGGGCTAGGTGGAATAGGCTGGCCATTAAGTGCCAGCGAGCCATCAATGTTACGCGCCTGCTGTGTACTGTTTGCCATCGTTTTCTGTTCTGGCCTTGCGTCGGTTTTTGCGATAACCATATGGAAAGTCAGCCCCAGTGCAGCAGCCAAGCGTTGCGCGAAATTCGGTACCAAGTCGGGATGCCGCAGCGATGGAACGCAGGTCACCCAGGTCGGAGTTGGTTGCGGATTCCACTCCCGGAGCATCTTCACACAGGCTGCAACCAGGTCATCGGAAAAGTGGCCATCGTGGTATTTGCCCTGTCGAACCAAGCCGCCCCAGCCAGCGTCGCCCCAGACGCATAGCGCTTTGCCGGAATTGGCCTGATGGGCGGGTGCAATGGATCCCTTGACGCCGTACTTGGGCATCCCACCGTCGGGCCACTTCTTGCGCGGCTGGATCGGTAAGCTGGTTCGACGAAGAAATGCAATTGCGGCTTTGACCAGTTCGGTATTCACGGTTGTAGGCAGTGGCGGTAAGGCCGGATCCGTGACAACGCTTGGGTCGCCGTCGAGCGCGCCAATCAGAAAACCCATGTGCTCACCAAACGAAAGACTTACATAGTCCTGCATCTGCTGATGCTCGTCTCGGCGAAGCGCGGTGAGACGTTCCGCCCGATCCCAAAATGCTTCGCTCAGCGTTGCCGCTGTGAGTTGCCACTTGCTGCCTTGCTTGGCGATGGGTGCCGGTGCTTCGAGCGAGAGCAGCGCAATCGTCTTCTCAATGCGCCCCTTACTCAGATTGACTCGGCTAAGCAGTTCAGGGACGGACAAGCCGTTGGGCTCTTCTTCAAGTGTCCCAAGGACATCAGCGACTTCCTTTCGGGTAGGGAACGCGCTCCGGATAAACCAGTCCGTGATGTCAGACTCTTCTTGGCCACTGAGAAGCACCCCATAGGCGGAGTCCAGCGCACGTCCTGCGCGACCAACCTGCTGGTAGTAGGCAACCACCGAGCCTGGCGTCTGGTAATGAATGACAAACGCCAGGTCGGGCTTGTCATAGCCCATGCCTAAGGCTGTCGTGGCAACCAGCGCTTTGACCTGGTTATTGAGCAGCGCTTGTTCAAACTGTTCGCGACGATCACCGGTTTCCCCGGTGTAGGACTCCACGTTAAAACCTTGGATCTTCAGCCATTCCGCTACTTGATTGGCATCACGGACTGTTAGCGTATAGATAATGCCATGGCCTTGCAGCGCTTTGAGCTGCTCCGCCAGCCATGCAAGACGCTCGGCTTGGCTGGGCAGACGAATCGTCTGCAAAGAAAGTGAAGTGCGATTGAGATCACCCCGCAACACTTCAAGCTTTGGTCCAAACACCGCAGAGAGATCGTCCATCACCCTGTTGTTCGCCGTCGCCGTAGTAGCGAGGAGTCGCAGATTAGAAGGCAGTGTCTTGACGATGCGTTCCAGCAATCGGTAGTGAGGACGGAAGTCATGCCCCCAATCGGAAATGCAATGCGCCTCGTCAATGACCAGTAGAGAAATTTGTCCGGCGATACCCGCTAACACCTGGGTGCGGAAGCGCTCGTTTGCCAGGCGCTCGGGCGAGATCAGCAGAATGTCGATTTCTCCCTTGGCTAGCCTGCCCTCGACTGCCGTCCAGTCGTCCATGTTGTCGGAGTTGATCGTAGCGGCACAAACCCCCATCCGCTCTGCCGCAGCGATCTGGTTACGCATCAGCGCCAGCAGCGGCGAGATCAGCAGAGCGGGGCCGGCACCCGATTTCCGCAGTAGCTTGGTCGCGATGAAGTATACGAAGCTTTTACCCCACCCGGTCTTCTGAACAACCAGCAAGCGGCCTTTGCCTTCGACGGTCCAACGAATAGCATTTTCCTGGCCATCACGGAAATTTGCATTAGGAAGCCCCGAACCCATCCTAAGTACTTTCATTAAAAAAATTAAACAGATGAAAACGCAATTTTATATTCAGATCCATAACCATCAATAATTTCAC
>NZ_WNKT01000040.1 GCF_009720725.1 Allochromatium palmeri | reverse complement strand
CCCGCCCATCGCATCCGCTTTGTTTATACTCCCAAGCACTGTTCCTGGCTCAATCAGGTCGAGATCTGGTTCGGTATTCTCACCCGTCGGTTGCTCAAGCGCGCGCGCTTCGCCTCCACTGATGAACTCAAGCAACGCCTCCTTGAGTTCATCGATTTCTTCAACCAGACCCTCGCCAAGCCGTTTCGCTGGACCTATATCGGCAAGCCGCTGATGGCATGAAATTGTCCAGTCAACTTAAGGTGCGCGGTACTAGCCGCCGTCGGCATCTACTACTTCGAGCACGAAGCCCAGCCCGAAGCCTTCCAGTCGGTGTTCCATAGTCTGTGGTGGGCGGTGGCGACCCTGACGACCGTGGGCTATGGGGATGTCTATCCGATCACGGCGGGCGGTCGGATTTTCACTGCCCTCGTGCTCTTCGTCGGTCTGGGCATCGTCGCCATCCCCGCCGGCATGGTGGCTACAGCCCTGTCACGGGCCAGAACGATCGAGGACGATGCGCAAAAGCCGGAATAGTGGGTCTGCCGCTGAGTCTGGTGCTGGGCAGCTTCGAGAAGCGCTGTAGTTCCAACTCGATATACTGTCCATAACCTCAATACGGCTGTAGGTACATCCGATGCTCAGTCACGCCATGATCGAACAAGCCGCGCAATGTCTGGCCAAGGAGGCGCGAAGTCCAGCCAAGGTGATCCTGTTTGGCTCCTACGCGCGCGGTGAGGCGACCGAGGATTCAGACCTCGACCTATTGGTGGTGGAGCGCGATCTCCCCGACCCCAGCGGCGAGTATCTGCGACTGCGTCGTGCGCTCGGTTCACTCGGCGTCGGCGTTGACTTGCTGCTGTATTCCAAGGACGAGTTCGAGCGCCGACGTGATTGGTGTGCGACACCCGTTTACTGGGCAGCACGCGAAGGGAGGGTGCTGCATGACGCTACGGCTGGATGAAGCCGCGCAACTGCTGGCTGCCGGTGATCGCGACCGGCTTGCGTTCCGCATTCTGAATCGCGACCCGAACGCGCCGGAAGAGATTTTGCTGTTTCACGCCCAGCAAGCTGCCGAGAAGTTCATCAAGGCGGTTCTGGCCGTGCATGGCATCGTCTACCGACGTACCCATGACCTTTTGCGCGCCGCCCATGCGGTTGCAGCTACGCATTCGTGTACGATAGACTGATCAGCAACTCGCCGGATTGCATACCGTGATCCGCCAGGCCCGGGTCGCCATGGATGGACCCATTCCCAGGCTTGCAACCGAGCCGATCGTGTTTGTCGTTATGATTTACTCCCTGCCTCCGCGAGTCCTGCTCGCCTGTCTCGTTCTGCTGTTGTCTGGGATGATCCAGGCCCAGACCCAATCAGTCCCGGAGCCTGCCGCAGAGGTCGCCCCCGAAGCCGACTCCACCCCTGATCCGTCCGACCGCAATCAGGACGCCCCCGACAGCGACCGCTTTGACGCGGCCTTCGATCCGGCCCTGGTCGGCCTGCCGGAGTTTCCATCGTCACTGGCCGCGCCGGATGCCGTCAGCAAAGCCCTGGATCTGATCGACGCACGAATCACCGAGAAGACGGCCGCGATCGAAGCCGCGACCGCTGAAGCGATGTTGGACACCTCCGCTGATCCGGACGCGGACGCACTCGAACGACAGCGCAAGCGGCTCCTGGAGCTGAGGCGCGTCGTCCAGCGTCGTGCCGGTCTGACCGAACGGTTGACCGAAGCCGAACGCGAACTGGCCGACCGCGAGACTCGGCTCGCCGCAATGCAGACCGGGGGCATCGCACTGGAGCCACCGTTTCAGGTCTCGCTGCTGGACCAGGCGCGGGCGGAATTGACCCTGAATCAGTCGCTCGCCGCTGTCGCCGAGACCCGGATCGCGACTGCCGAACAGCGTCTAGCGGAAGCCGAGAATGCGCTGACGACAGCCGTCCGCGAGCGACGTGCGGCGCGCGATCGACTCACCCAGGCCGAGACCGAGAACGTTCAGCTGCCGGAACGCGAAGGTCTGTCCGATGCGCTTGAAGAGGCGCGCCTGAACGAGATCCTGGCTCGACAGCAGCGCATGGCCGCCGAGCAGGTGCGCGAATCGGCACGTCTTGAACAGCGTCTCGCCGAGTTGGCTCAAGCCGTGCTGGCGCAACGCATCGAGGCGTTACAGACGCGGGTCGAGCTGTCCCGCGAAGCCCTCCAGGCACGGCTGGAAGAACTCGACAGCACTAAAGACAGGATGCGCGCCCAGATCGAGACTCTGCAACACCAGGGCGATCAGGCCGAAGCCGACCTCTATCGTGCGCGTCAACGCCTCGCGGCGAGCGATCGAACCGCCGATCAGGCGGCGTTGGAAGAATGGGTCTTGGCTCACCAGGCCGAGCAGTCGGCCGCGCGCACCAGTCTCGACAGCCTGAACGCGGCACTGGCCAACCTGGAGCAGATGCGCCGTCTCTGGGAGCAGCGCTATCAGCTGATGCATGACGCGGAGACGCTCGACCTGGCCGGAGTACTGCGTCAGAACATCCTGGACACGGCGGCGGCGATCCGCGAGAAGGAAGCGATCGAAAGCCGGCTGAATTCACTGCGCTCGATCCAACTGGCCCAGGAACGCCGTTTACTGGAAGCCGATCTCAGTGCGTCGCTGCGTGAGGCGCTGGAGACGCGCGGCGCGGCGCACGCACTGGCCGAGCGCCACGGGCGCGAATTGCTCCAGACGCAAGAGGCCCTGATTGCGCTGCTGCAGGGGATGCGCCCTCAGATCGAATCCGTGGTCGAACAACAGAGCTGGTCACTCCAGTGGCTGCACGCCCAAGAGACGCTGTCCGAGTGGTGGGAAGCCGAATGGCTGGTGATCGATGATCAGAGCATTCGGATGCGCGAACTGATCACCGCCCTGGCCATGTTCATGGTCGTGCTGCTGATCGTCTCGCTGATTCGTCTGGGGGCACGCCGGGCACTGAACCGGCGCAAGGCGCCGAGTGCAACGGAGCCGGCGGGAGATCTGCGTCTGGTGCTCTCGGCCGTCGCGGGCAACACCAGTCAGATATTCGTGCTGATCGCGGCCTTCTATGTGGCCATGCGGGTGTCCGGACTCGCCGGGCCGACGGTCGTGGCCTGGCTCTGGAACCTGCTGATCGTCGCTTTCTACATCCAGCTTGGCCTGTGGGCCAATGCGGCGATGGCCGATTATTTTATCCGCAAGCGCACGCGCAAGGAGCGGCGCGATCCGTCCACCGTCACCGGCTATGGCGTGATGATGGTGTTCTTCCGCGTCGGCATCTGGCTCACGGTGCTGGTCTCGCTGATGGCCTATTTCCAGTATCCGATCGCCGGGCTGCTGGGCGCGCTCGGTGTGGGCAGTGTGGCCGTTGGCTTTGCGTTGAACAGCATCCTTTCGGACGTCTTCAGTTCGATGGCGATCGTGCTCGACAAGCCGTTCCGGGTCGGCGACTTCGTCAAGGCCGGCGATACCGTGGGTGTCATCGAGTACACCGGAATCAAGACCACGCGCATTCGCAGTCTCTCGGGCGAACAGGTGGTGCTCTCCAACAGCGATCTGCTCAGTAGTCGTATCCATAACTTCAAGCAGTTCAGAGAGCGCCGGATCGTATTTCGGATCGGCGTCGTCTATCAGACGCCGCGCGCGCTTTTGGAGCAGATCCCGCACATGCTGCGCGACGCCATCGAGGGGCAGCCGCAGACACGCTTCGATCGGGCGCATTTCGCCGAATATGGCGACTTTGCGCTCCTGTTCGAAGCGGTCTACTACGTGCTCAGCCCGGACTATGGGCTGTACATGGACATCCAGCAGGGCGTTAACCTCGGTATCCATCAGCGGTTCGAGGAGGCTGGCATCAGCTTCGCCTATCCGACGCAGGAACTGATCTTACGCCGTGGCCCGTCGATCTCGCCGGCTGTCGGCGCGGCCGGTCAGGCCATGATCTGACCGGTCCGCATCGGATCTGTCGCAAGCCGGCCGGTTTAATGCGGCTCGGCGTTCGGTCCACGCACGATCAGCACCGAAATGGCGACCTTGCGCACCAGATTTTCGGCCACGCTGCCCAACAGCAAGCGACGCACGCCACGGCGGCCATGCGAGCCGACGACCAGCAAATTGGCGTTGGAGCGCTTGACCGCCTCGGCGATCAGATCATCGGCATGTTCGCCATGGCCTTTGATGAGGTGCGTTTTGGCCTTGGCGCCTGCGGCCAGCGCCTTCGCGAGGGCTTTGTCGAGCACGTCGCGACCACTGGTTTCGAGCGTGTTCTTGAGTTGATCGGTGCTGGTCGTGGTCATGCCGCCGGCATAAAAGACGTGAACGAGGTGCTCGTCGATCGCATGTGCGATCTCGAGCGTGGCATCGTGGGCCTTCGCGACCGCAATGGCTTCGTCAAGCGCCTTTTGCGAGGTTTCACTGTCGTCGATGGCGATGAAAACGTGTTTGTACATGCGAGTCTCCAGAGTATTCGGCGGTGCATCGATCGAAGTTCCGACTCCCCCCGCTCACGCGAGGGGAGAGCGGCCTAAGGCGAACCCGTCGTCATTGCGCGTTTATCGAGGAGTTTGCGCTGGATCAGAAACACGACTGCCGCCATCGTCACGCCGATCGCATCCGACGTGAGGCCGCCGGCAATCGTCGCCAATGCAGCGATCATCAGCACGACGCTTAGCACCTTACCGATCGCGCCGAAAAACCAGCCCTGGATACCCGAAGCAAGCAGGTAAATGCCCAGTGCGGCGGTCACGAAGGCGTGCAGGTTCTGATGCCATTCGCCCTGCATCAGCAGCGGCGCCGAATAGAAGAACATGAAGGGTACGACGAAGGCGGCCAGACCGATCTTGAAGCTTTCGACACTGGTCTTCATCGGGTCCGACTGCGCGATCGCTGCACCGGCGTAGGCCGCCAGCGCCACAGGCGGCGTAATCGCCGACATCACCGCGTAATAGAAAATGAAGAAGTGCGCGGTCAGCGGTTCGATGCCCAGCTGGATCAGACCCGGCGCGATCACGCTGGCGGCCACGGCATAGGCCGCCGTGGTCGGCATGCCCATGCCGAGGATGATCGACACGCACATCGCAAACATGAGCGCGATGAGCTGGTTCTGTTCGGCCAGACCGAGCAGCATCGACGAGAAGCGCGTGCCGATGCCGGTGAGCGCAATCACACCGACGATCACGCCGGCGGCGGCGCACACCGCAACCAGTTGCAGCGACATGCGCGCGGCAATCTCGAACGCATAGAGAATCTGTTTCGGCCCCATGCGAAACGGCGTCAGCCAACTGACCACGGCGGCGGCGACCATCGCCAGGGTGCCGGCGCGTATCACCGAATAGCCCAGGAACAGGGCACCGATCAGCGTCAGGATCGGGATGAACAAAAAGGCTTGCCGTGCCAGTTTGCCGAATTCGGGCAAGTCTTCTCGCGGCAGTCCGCGCATGCCTTGTTTGAGCGCTTCCTTGTCGACCATGAAGTAGATCGACAGGAAATAGAGCGCCGCCGGAATCACCGCCGCTACCACGATGTCGGCATAGGCGATGCCTGTGATCTCGGCCATGATGAACGCGCCTGCACCCATGATCGGCGGCAGAATCTGGCCGCCCGAGGAGGCGGCGGCCTCGACCGAGGCCGAAGTCTGCGGGCTGTAACCGACACGCTTCATCAACGGAATCGTCAGCGAGCCGGTCGACACGACATTGCCGGCCGAGGTGCCGTTGATCGTCCCCATCAGCGCCGACGAGAACACCGCGACCTTAGCCGGGCCGCCCCGTGTGCCGCCGGCGGCGGCAAAGGCGAAATTGACGAAATATTCGCCCACCCGGCTCGCCTGCAAAAAGGCCGCGAAGGTGATGAACAGAATGATGTAGGTCGACGAGATGGCGGTGGTCGGGCCGAGAATACCGTTATCGGTATAGATGAAGGCAAAAAACCGTTCCGGAGCATAGCCGCGATGTTCGAGCACGCCGGGCAGCCAGGGGCCGATGAAGCCATAGGCGATGAACACGCCGACGATGACCACCAGCGCCAGGCCGGCCAGTCGGCGTGTGAGTTCCAGAATCAGCACAATCCCGGCGATCGCAGCGTACATGTCATTGACATGAGGAAACACCTGCGCACGCATGCGTAAGAATTCGGCGTGCGAAATGATGTAGGCGCCGACGGTGATGGCCGCGACCGCGAGCAGGATGTCCGGCAACGCGATCCGGCTACGGTCGCGCACCGGAGAGATCCACGAAACCAACACTGCAAGCGCGGTTCCGATGATGATCGGATAGCCGAAGGTCAACAGCATTTTGTCCTTCGGCGCGCCCGTTGGCACGAGATCGCCGGTGGCGATCGCCAACACGATTTGCCCAAAAGCTGTGAAAATCAGTAGCGCCGCCGGTAACAGCAGGATCCACTCCAGTGGCTTAACCGGCTGTTTGTGGCCGAGTTCGTCCGGGAAGGCTCGGGCCGAGAAAAAGATGAAACCCAGTGTAAGCCCGCCCGAGACATGAATGAGCCGATACAGCCATGTCTCGAGTGGGTAGAAATTCATCACGAAGATGTGAAACGTGGTGTAGAGAATGCAGGCCGCCGCGAAGATCAGGCCGAGCGAGCCGGAAAAGATCCGCTGGTTGGCGGTAAAGACTTCGGCATCGACCCCGGCGGCGATATTGTCTTTGTCGCGTATGGTGAAATCGTCGTCCGTTTCAACCGATCCGGACTCTGGGGGCGTCGGGTGCGTCATTGGGCTCAGCCCTCACGATGCTACGTTCAAAGGTTCACGAAAAAGGCCAGAGCGCCCTGGATTCGGCGACTCTGGCCCGGCGTCATGATGGATGTCGGAGGGGTGGTTCAGTCCTTGAGTTCAGGCGGGAGGCTGACCCCTTTTTCTTCGTAGTAGCGCACAGCACCGGCATGGAACGGCAAAAAGCCGTTGTTCTCAACATTGTCGATCAGGGTTGCGCGTGCGCTGGCGTGGATCTGCACCATACGATCGTTGTTTTCCATCACCAGCTTGGTGACTTCATAGGCTAGGTTCTCCGGCATGTCCTTATGTGCGACGGCGAAGTTCCACATGGCGACCGAATGCTGATCTTCGGTTTGCGAGGAATAGGTGCCTGCTGGAATCGTGAAGTTCGACACTTCCGGGAAGGCTTCGAGGATTTTGGCGTGCTCGGCGTCACTGAAGGCAAAGGTCACCACGTCAGCTTCGGCGGCCAGTTGCGAGAAGGCCCCGATCGGCACGCCCGCCGCAAAGCAGAAGGCATCGATCAAACCGTCCTTGATCTGGCCCGCCGCGTCGGCGGCGCCGCTGTTCGACAGGCGAGCCGTGAGTCCGAGGTGCTCGAAAAAGCGCGGCCAGTAGGTGCTCGACGTGCCGCCGGCCGGGCCGATACTGACGCGCTTGCCGGCTAAATCGCCGACGGAACTGATGTTGGCGGTGCGCATCGCGACGCACTGGAAGGGGGTTTCATACATCGGAAAGAGTGCGCGCACATCCGTATGTGGCAGCCCTGGGGCCAGTTCGCTCTTGCCGGTCCAGGCTTCGTACATTGGCCCCATGGTCACCAGACCGATGCCGTGCTCCTTCATCTGCACCAGCGTGACATTTTGTACCGGGCCGCCGGTGACTTCGCCGCTGGCGTTGATGCCGAAGGTTTCGCCAATGAAGCCGGCCAGACCGTTGCCATAGACGAAATACACGCCGCCCTGGCTGGCGGTGCCGATGGTCAAATCACGCGGCCAGTCGGTACGGTCCTGAGCGAAAGCCGCACCGGCACTGATCAGCGTGGCGACGGCGATGATGGTTTTGAGTGTTTTTTGCATGTTTTATCCCGAACAGTGAATGAACCGCTTCACACGAAAAACTGTGCAAATCCTAGGCGCACTCGCCGCAGAGAGTCTCTGCTGGCGGCTTGCAGTAGACTATAAGTAACGGCTTAAAAACAACTCGATCATTGCCGTCTTGGCGATGCGGTACTAGCGGCATTTCCAGAAGCGGCAGGGCGAGAGGCTGGACGAAATGCTCTGAGTGCTCTAAGATGACCATCAAAATAGTCACAAAAGATGCCAATTCATGCCCGAGACCTCCATTGCCGAAGCCAAGGCCCACCTGACGCATTTCATTCACCGTGCCGAACAGGGTGAGATGGTTCGCATCACCCGTCGCGGTAAGCCGGTCGCTGTGTTGTTGTCGGAAGACGCTTACGCGCGCTTATCCAAGGGACAGGAAACGTCCGATTTTGGAACGCTGGTCGCTGAGATGCGCGCTGATCCCACCTTTCAGCCCATCGATTGGACCCCGGAAGAGATCGACGCCTGGCGTGACCGGCGACCCAGGCGGGAGTTCACATGGCCCGAATAAGGTATCTGCTGGATACCAACATCCTGTCCGAGCCGCTCGTGGCACGACCCAATGCTCGGGTGCTGGAGCAGATCGAGAAGCACAGCCATGCGCTGGCCATCGCGGTCGTGACTTGGCAGGAACTGCTCTATGGCCTGTTCCTGTTGCCGCCGGGGAAACGCCGCAAACACATTGAGGACTATCTATTTCACCGCGTCCGCCCCACCTTGCCCATCATAGCCCTGGATGAGCGGGCCGCGCACTGGCAGGCTGAGCAGCGCGCACGGCTACGGCAAAGCGGTCGCACAGCTTCCTATCCCGACTCCGAGATCGCTGCGATCGCGGCTGTCAATGATTGCATCCTGGTGACGCGCAATCTATCGGATTTTGAGGCGTTCCAGGGGTTACGCCTGGAGAACTGGTTCGAACCAGCCTGATGGCCGGCTCGGGCGCATGGCCCGAGCAAGCATCCATCAAACTCAGGGATGCCCGGCCGGCGCACTATTCGCGCTCGGTGCGCCCGGCATGTTCATTTCGCGCGCCTTGTAATCGGCCGGCACCTCGAACAGGCTGGCTGCCATCGGCTCGCGACGGATGACCCGCACCTCGGTCTCGCTCTCCATGTTGGTGCCCATGAGCTGCATCTTCGACTTGGTCAGGATCGGATAGCCCTTGATCTTCTCCATCTCGGCGCGTTGTGCGCGGCCAGCCTCGGAATCACCCAGCAGGCCATCAGGACCGGACAGACTCATCAGATCGGTATAGCGGTCCAGGTCCAGATCCACGTCCTCGGTGGCCCAGATCTCCTGCTCGATCTCCATCATGCCGGTCTTGGCCACCAGGTACTTGCGGCAGTTCCAGCCGTTGATCTCGCGCGTTTCATCGGTCGCTTCGACCGTGACTTTGGTCTGCTCCATCATGGCGCGCATCTGGTCCATACCCGGCTTGGACATGCCCTCCATCATGCTCTTGGCGTTGATGCTGTAGTACTCCTTGACGGCATTGTTCATGAAGGTCATGTCACCAGTCGCGGGGTCGAGGATCATGTCGGTTCCATTCGGATCCATACTCGCGACCTTCATCTTGCCGTGGGCGACAAAGGTTTCGCTGACTTCTTCGGTGGGTGCCTCGCCGGTCAGTCCCGAGCTGCGATTCACCGTTTCGATGAAGACACCCTCTTCCTCAGCCAGGGCGATGGATGAACACAGAGCACTCGTCAGGAGCGCCGCCAGGCCGAGCGAAACGAATCGGGCAGAACGCAGTACAGGATGCTTCATCAGTGGTTTCTCATGGTGGGTTGAAAAGGGAAGTCGGCTCAATCCGCGAGCCCGCGTGTGTCGAGCACCCGCTTGGCCTTGCCGACAAAGCGTTCGAGGCGGCGCGGCTCGACCAGATCGACATGGGCACGGATGCCGGCGACGGTCTGGATCTCACGGCTGATACGGTCGCACAGTGCCTGCATCCGGTCCATGCGATCGGAGAAGATCTCGGGATGGATCTCGACCTTGACATGGACCTCGTCGAGCGTGCCCGGACGACTGACCTCGATCAGATAATGCGGCGTGGTGCCCTCGACGCGCAACAGCGCCTCCTCGATCTGCGACGGGAAGACGTTGACGCCACGGATAATGAGCATGTCGTCGGTGCGGCCCGTGACCCGGCTCATGCGCATCGTGGTACGCCCGCAGGGGCAGGGATCGCGATAGAGCCGGGCGATGTCGCGCGTGCGATAGCGCAGCATGGGCATCGCCTCGCGGGTGAGCGCGGTGATGACCAGCTCGCCCGGCTCGCCCTCGGGCACCGGCTCCAAGGTCTCGGGATCGAGACACTCGACCAGGAAATGGTCCTCCTGGATGTGCATCCCGGTACGGGCCTGGCACTCGCCGCTGACGCCGGGGCCGATGATCTCGGACAGGCCATAGTTGTTGAAGGCCTGGATGTCGAGCTGCTCTTCGATCTCGCGGCGCATGTCCTCGGTCCAGGGCTCACCGCCGAAGTGACCGATGCGGATCGGCAGGGCGCGCGGCTCCAGACCCAGCTCGCGCGCGGTATCGGCGATGGTCAGGGCATAGCTCGGGGTGCAGATGAGCACTTCGGGGTCGAGGTCGCGCATGATTTCGAGCTGGCGGCGGGTATTGCCGGCGGCCACCGGGATGACGGCGGCGCCGACCTTCTCGATCCCGTAGTGCAGACCGAAACCGCCGGTGAAGAGCCCGTAGCCGAAGGCGACCTGTACCGTGTGCTCGGGCCTGAGTCCGCCGGCGACCAGGAAGCGCGCGCACAGCTCCGACCAGGTTTGGAGATCGCCGGCGGTATAGCCGACGAAGGTCGGCGTGCCTGTGGTGCCGGAGGAGCCGTGGATGCGCGCCAGCTCCTTGCGCGGCACGGCGAGCAGGCCCAGCGGATGCTGGCGGCGCATGTCGTCCTTGGTGGTGAAGGGCAGACGCCGTACATCGTCGAGCGAGCGGAGGCTCTGTGGACCGAGCTCGCGATGGCTGAGGATGTCGCGATAAAAGGGCACACGCCGCGCGCGTTCGAGCTGAGCACGCAGACGTTCGAGTTGCAGCGCCTCGCGCTCGGCGCGCGGCCGGGTTTCGGCCGCCCGATCCCACATCGGATGGGGCTGAGCCGTCGTTGTTGAACGCACTGACATCATGGCACGAACGACATCAGCTCCTCGCCATCGACCACATGCAGACCCTTATCGGTCAGCACCTGGATGGCACGGTCTGGATCTTCGAAGCGGAAGATGAGAATGGCCTTGTCGCCACGGCGCAGCGAGAAGGCGTACATGTATTCGATGTTGAGATCGGAGTCTTCCAGGATGCGCAGCGCCTCGGCCAGACCGCCCGGACGGTCGAGCACGTCGACGGCGACCACTTCGGTCAGGTTCACCACCCAGCCGGCCTGTTCCAGCACGCGCTTGGCCCTCTCCCAGTCGCGCACGATCAGACGCAGGATGCCGAACTGGGCGGTGTCGGCCAGCGACAGGGTGAGGATGTTGATGCCCTCGGCGGCGATGGCCGACAGCGGAGCTTCCAGCCGTCCGGGACGGTTTTCCAGAAAGAGCGAGAGTTGTTGCAGTTTCATAGGCGTGTGCTCGCTTGAGAAATCAACCTTCGTGGCGCCGATCGATCACGCGCTTGGCCTTGCCCTCGCTGCGCGCGATGGTGTGCGGCTCGACCAGGCGCAGTTCGACCCGGATGCCGAGGATGCGTTCGATCGATTGGGCCAGACGGGCGCGGATGTCTTCCAGTCCACGGATGCTGTCGCTGAAGACCTCAGGTGTGACCTCGACCTCGACGGCCATGCGATCCATGCCGCCCTTGCGGGTGAGGATGATCTGATAGTGCGGCAGCGTGCCCTCGACCGCCATGAGCGCGGCCTCGACCTGGGACGGGAAGACATTGACGCCGCGGATGATGAACATGTCGTCTGAGCGCCGGCCGATGCGTCGCATACGGCGGATGGTGCGTCCGCAGGAACAGGACTCGGTGATGAGCGAGGTGATGTCGCGCGTGCGATAGCGGATCATCGGCATCGCCTTCTTGCTCAAGGTCGTGAGCACCAGCTCGCCTTCCTCGCCGTCGGGCAGCGGCTCGCCGGTCTCGGGATCGATGATCTCGGGATAGAAATGATCCTCGAAGATGTGTAGTCCGTCCTGGGCCGAACATTCGGCGGCCACGCCGGGACCGATGATCTCGGACAGACCATAGATGTCATAGGCCTTGATGCCGGCCTCGGCCTCGATGTGGTGGCGCATGCCATCGGTCCAGGGCTCGGCGCCGAAGATGCCGACCCGCAGCGGCAGCTCACGCAGATCGATATCGAGCTCGCGCGCGCGCTCGACCATGTGGGTGAAATAACTCGGGGTACAGCAGAGCGCGCTGACGTTGAAGTCGCGGATGAGCATGATCTGGCGGTCGGTGTTGCCGCCCGAGATCGGGATCACGGTCGCGCCCAGCGCCTCGCCGCCATAGTGCGCGCCCAGTCCGCCGGTGAAGAGTCCGTAGCCGAAGGCGTTCTGCAGGATGTCGCCGCGATGCAGACCGCAGGAGGCGAAGGTGCGCGCCATGACCTCGGACCAGACCTCGACGTCCTCGCGCGTGTAGGCGACCACGATCGGCTTGCCAGTGGTGCCGGACGAGGCATGGAGTCGCACCACGTCGCTCATGGGACTGGCGAAGAGTCCGAAGGGGTAGGTGTCACGCAGATCGGTCTTGACCGTGAAGGGCAGGTGACGGATGTCCTGGAGCGACTGGATCGACTCGGGTGTCAGTCCGCGCTCGTCCATGCGCTCGCGAAAGAGCTGGACGTTGGCATAGGCGCGCGCGACCACAGCGCGCAACCGGCGTAACTGGACCTCCCGCAGCGCCGTCTGGGGCAGGAAATCGGGGGCGCTCGCGGGATGGAAGCCGCCCTCGGCGTCGTTCCAAAGCTCTTTCAGCATGAGGGCCTCGGTAAAGCGTTGTGTCGGTTGTCGAAGGGGGAGGCGTAGGATGGGCCGCGCGTTCGCGATGCCCATCCTGCCTCAGCCGCTACGGGAAGGGTCTTTCCCGGAAATCACCCACGCTCAAGTGGCGCGTGCCGCCTGACGTCCGATCTCGAACGCCTGCTCATTGAGTGTGTGCAGCTTCTCGGCCAGATTGGCGTGCATGGCGGCGATCCAGTGCTCGTCGGCGATGTCGAGCACGGTCGAGGCCGCGCCGAGCAGGGCGACATTGAGGCTCTTCTTATTCTTGAGCGCCTCGGGGGCGAGCACGTCCGGGGCGATCAGCACACCGCCGGCCCGCAGGGTCGGGCGGTTGATCTCGACCTGAGTCTCCTCCAGCACCACCAGCACATCAGCCTCGCCCGGCGGAACCATGGGACTGAGGATTCCCTCGCCATAGCGCACGTCGCTGCTCACCGAGCCGCCGCGCTGGCTCATACCATGCAGCTCACTCTTTTTGACATCGAAGCCGGCGCGAAAGGCGGCGTCGGCGAGGATATCGGACGCCTTGAGCACGCCCTGACCGCCGAGTCCGGCGATGACGACATTTTTGACTTTCATTGGTATCAATTCCTCAATCGACCAGATCCGCTGCGCAGGTCGTAGCCTGCTGTTCGGCGTTGGCCTTCTCGTAGAGCCGGATCTTGGGCGCCGCGAGCACGCAGGGCTGACGGGTGACGATCAGCGAGGTCTCGTTCTTCGCCAGCAGGTCTGTGATGAGCTCGCGCAGTGCGTCGTCCTTGAGCGAGGTGGTGTCCATGACATGGACGTTCTGGATCCCCATGGCGCGCGCCGTTTCCTCGAAGTTGAGCAGGTTCGTCGCTGAGTGGTCAAGCAGACGCCCGGTGCCCGGATGCTCCTGCTGGCCGGTCATGGCCGTGGTGCCATTGTCGAGAATCAGCACCAGATGGCCGGTCGGCGGCGGGTTGTAGACCATCTCGGCCAACCCGGTGAGACCGGAGTGCACGAAGGTCGAGTCGCCGATGACGCTGACCACCCGCCGCGCCTGATCCTCCGGCAGCACATGCCGCATCCCCAACCCGACGCCGATGCTCGCGCCCATGCAGACACAGGTGTCCATAGCCGAGAATGGCGGCAGCACGCCGAGGGTGTAGCAGCCGATGTCGCCGGAGACGATGCAGTTGAGATCGCGCAGGGTCTCGAAGACGCCGCGATGTGAACAGCCCTGGCAGAGTTCGGGCGGCTTGCCTTTGGGCGGCACCGGCTCGGGGCTGGTGTCGTTGGCGAGGATGCGGCGCACGCGCTCGACGTTGAGTTCGCCGAAGCGATACATCTCGGGCTTGCCCTCGGCCGGGAGTCCGGCGGCGCGCAGTGAATCGACCAGCACCGGGTCGCCTTCCTCGATCACGACCAACCGCTCGACCCGGTCGGTAAAGGCGCGGATACGCGCGATCGGCAGCGGATAGGTCAGGCCGAAGCTCAGGTGACTGGCCCCAGGGGCGGCTTCGCGTGCGTGCATGGCGCCGATGCCGGTGGCAATGATGCCAAGCTGGCCATCGCCCTCGTGGATTTGGAACGGACCCTCGGCCTCGTTCCAGGCCGCGATCTCGGCGAGCTTTTGGCGCAGACGCAGATGCGCCGGCTTGGCATAGGCCGGGATCATGACCCGCGCCGGCACGTCGCGCTCGAAGTGCGGTTCGGGCAGGGTCTGGAGCGCCGGGCGCGGGCGCACCACGGTCTTGGCGTGACAGATGCGCGTGGTCAGACGCAGGATGACCGGGATCTTCCAGCGTTCTGAGAGCTCCAGCCCCAGCCAGGTGAAGTCGTAGGCCTGCTGCGAGTCGACGGGTTCGAGCATCGGCAGCGCGGCGGCGCGTGCATAGTGCCGGTTGTCCTGCTCGTTCTGGCTGGAGGCCATGCCGGGGTCGTCGGCCGAGATCACCAGCAGACCGCCCTCGACATCGGTATAGGCCGCCGTGAACAGCGGATCGGCCGCCACGTTCAGCCCGACGTGCTTCATCGTGACGATGGTGCGCGCGCCGGCGAACGCACTGCCGAGGCCGACTTCGAGCGCCACCTTCTCGTTGGGCGACCATTGCGCCCGACCGCCGAGCTGGTCGAAGGTCTCCAGGATCTCGGTGGAGGGTGTACCGGGGTATCCCGTCCCTAGCCGGACTCCGGCGTGCAGCGTCGCCAGTGCGACGGCATCATCGCCACTCAATAAAAGTCGTTCTACAGTCATGTCTCTGGTCGCTCTCGTTCTCGGGATAGGACTGGGGCATTATCCGCCGTGCCGCTTGGCGGCAGCAACCCAATAGGCTCTTGTTCTACACTACAGCCTGTTCGCCATTCGATTTCAGGTTTTCGTTATGACGTCTCCGCCCGAGAAGCACATAGTTTCCACGCTGCCCGAGGTGCACGCCCGCGCACGTCGGGCGCTTGATCGCGGCGATCTCGAATGGGCGGAACGGCGTCTGGCCCGCGGTGAGATCGATCTGTCCGAGCTCACCGAGAACCTGCTCATCTACCAGGCCGAGCTGGAACTGCAGAACATCGAGTTGCGCGAGGCTCAGTCGGCAGTCGAGCGCATTGCCAACCGCTACACGGCGCTCTTCTACGGCCTGCCCCAGCCGATCCTGGTGGTCGATCGGCATGGTCTGATCCTGATGGCCAACCATGCCGCTGATCGGCTGTTCGTGCTGCGCGAGAAGCACAAACGCCAGCACTATCTACCGCGACTGGTCAAACGCGAATCCGACGGTTTGCTCGACGACACCCTGCAACGCGCCTGGGACGATGGCGAGGCGCATTGTCCCGAGATCTACTTCCTCACGGCCGATGGCGGCGCCTTCACGGGCGAGTTGCATATCATGCGCGTGCCGGCGGAAGAAGAAGACGCAAGCTGCCATCTCATCTGTTCCGTCGTCGATCTCACCGAGCGTTTGCATCACGAGTCCGAGATCCATGCCGCCTATGCGCGCTTGCGCGACAGCGAGACCCGCTATCGGATGCTGGCCGACTATTCAGCCGATTGGGACTACTGGCTGGGGCCGGACGGGGGTTATCTCTATGTCTCGCCCGCGTGTGAGCCGATCTGTGGTCATGAGCCGGAAGACTTCATGGCCGACCCTGACCTCATGGACCGGCTCGTGCATCCCGATGACCGATCGCTGTGGATACAACATCGGCGCGAAATTGCGCAATGCTGTGATATCGCTCCGCGCGTTCGGTTGCAAGTGCGCCTGCATCGCGCCGATGGCTCTCTGCGCTGGATCGAGCACGTCTGCCGTCCGGTCCATGATATCGATGGCACGCATCAGGGGTGGCGCGGGGTCAACCGCGATATCACGCTGCGCAAGCAGAGCGAGCTGCTCATGGACTTGCAGAAGCGGCGCGCCGAAGCCTTGCTGGAGCTGCCACAGATTGCGGATGAACGCGATGAAGTCGGCTTCATGCAGTACGGTCTGGAGTTGGCCGAATCGCTCACCGGCAGCCTCATGGGCTTCATCCATCTGGTCAATCCAAATCAGGAGACCATCGAGCTGGTCGCCTGGTCTCAGGCCACGATTGAGGACGGCGGCTGCCAACTGCCGCCCAATGCGCTCCATTATTCCATCAGTCAGGCGGGGGTCTGGGCCGATGCACTGCGTCAGCGCCGACCCATTACCTGCAATGATTATCCAGGCTATTCGGACAAGACCGGTCTGCCGCCAAATCACGCTGCGCTCCGGCGTTTTCTGGTCATCCCGGTCATCGAGGGCGGTCTGGTGCGCATGTTGGCCGGTGTGGGCAACAAGGCGACCGATTACAGCGAACTCGATGTCGAGAGCGTGCAGCTCATCGCCAACGCCATCTGGCGTACAGTGCGTCAGCGGCGTGCCGAGCAGGCGCTGCGCTTGAATGAATCGCGCTTCCGGCGTCTGTCGATGCTGATGTCCGATATCGTGTATTCCTGCATCGAGGTCGGCCTGGATCGTTACAAACTCGACTGGCTCAATGGCGCCGTCGAGAGCATCACGGGTCATACGCGCGAGACCATCCTGACGATGGGAACCTGGCGGCGGCTGGTGGTGCTGGAGGATCGGGCGCTGTTCGACCGGCATCAGGCCGGACTGAAGGACGAGGCCATCTCGACCTGTCAGCTGCGTCTGCGGCGGCGCGACGGGAGCGCTGCCTGGGTCGAGATCATCAATCAATGCCTGATGGACGAATGCGGCGCGCGCCGGCTCTATGGCGGCATCAAGGATATCGGCGACCGTAAACTGGCTGAGCAACAGCTCCAGCAATACGCGCGCCGCATGGAGATCCAGAATCACGAACTCGATCGTGCGCTGGCCCAGGCCGAGGCCTCCACTCAGGCCAAGAGCCAGTTCCTGGCCAATATGAGCCACGAGATTCGCACCCCGATGAACGGCGTCATCGGGGTCACGCGACTGCTGTTGGACACCGAACTCAATCCCGAGCAGCACCGTCTGGCCGAGATCGTGCGCGACAGCGGCGAGAATCTGCTGGCGCTCATCAACGACATTCTGGACTTTTCCAAGATCGAGGCCGGTAAGCTGGAGCTGGAGCGGCTGGACTTCGACCTGCGCCTCATGCTCGAAGACGTGCTGGAGGTGATGGCCTTCAATGCCCATGAAAAGGATCTGGAACTGACCTATCGCCTCGCTCCCGAGGTGCCGACCGCCGTGCGCGGCGATCCGCGTTATCTGCGTCAGATCATCGTCAACCTCATGGGCAATGCCATCAAGTTCACCAGCCAGGGCGAGGTCGGCGTCCAGCTCTCGCTCGAGCGCGCCGACGCGGGGCGTGCGCTGATCCGTTTCGAGGTGCACGACAGCGGTATCGGTATTCCCGAGGAGCAGCTGGGCAAGCTGTTTACGGCCTTCAATCAGGTCGACAGCTCGACGACGCGCCGCTTCGGTGGCACGGGCTTGGGTCTGGTCATCGCCAAGCAGTTGGCCGAGCTGATGAACGGAAGCATCGGCCTGGAAAGTCAGCCGGGCCAGGGTTCGCGCTTCTGGTTCACCGCCGAGTTCGAATGTGCTCCGCAGGCGTTGCTCGATCATCAGGGTCAGGAGGGCCGGCTCGCGGACATCCGGGTGCTGGTCGTGGATGATCATGCCAGCAACCGGACTCAGGCCGCCGCACTGTTGCACGCCGATGGCTGTCAGGTCACCCTGGCCAGTCGCGCCGGCGATGCGCTGCGCGCGTTGCATCAGGCCGCCCAGGCCAAGACCCCCTTCGATGTCGCGCTGCTCGATCTGCGTATGCCGGACCCCAATGGTCTGCAACTGGCGCGGCTCATCAAGCAAGAGCCTGGGCTTCGCGACACACCACTCGTCCTGCTGACCGCACTGGCCAAGCGCGATGACATGGCCCACCTGAATTCAGGCGATTTCGCCGGCTATCTCACCAAGCCATTACGCCAGCAGTTGTTGCGCGATTGCCTGCTGCGCGTCATGGGACGCGCGCATCCGGAGCTGGAGGTGGCGTCGCCGGTCAAGCGGGATGACGATTGGCGGGGTAGCGAGCGGCCGGTTGACAGCGAAGCGCGTATCCTGATCGTCGATGACAACCCGACCAATCAGATCGTCGCGCGTGGCATCTTGGAAAAACTCGGTTATCCTACGCCAGATATGGCTGGAAATGGTCTCGAAGCCCTGGAGGCACTTTCACGCGCGCACTATGATCTGGTGCTCATGGATGGCCAGATGCCCGAAATGGATGGATTCGAGACGGCGCGTCTCATCCGTCGCGGCGAGGCTGGCGTGCTCGATCCTCAGGTTCCAATCATTGCCATGACCGCGCTCGTCATGCAGGGCGATGTGCAGCGCTGCTTGGACGCCGGCATGAATGCCTATATCTCGAAGCCAGTGCAACCGCGAGATTTGAGTCGAATCATCGCCGCGCAGTTGGCACGCAAGGTTTCGGCGCAATATGAGCAGGTGTCTGAGTCGATGATTGAGTCCGGCCCGGATGCCGCGTCCGCCTCTGTTTCCTTCGACGCGAACGATATGCTTGAACGTGTGATGGGTGATCGTGATATCGCCTGCGAGGTCATCGAGCAGTTCCTGTTGGACGCCCCAACCCGGCTCCAGGAACTCCGCGCCTGTCAGGAGTCGGGCGATCAGGTCGAGGTCCGACGCAAGGCACACAGTCTGGTGGGCTTAGCGGCCAATATTTCGGCGTCCCGTCTGCAAGGGCTGGCGTCCACGCTGGAGGAACTGAGCGATCGAGACCGTTCCAGGGCCGAGGTTGAACGGCTGGTCGAACTCATGGATCATGAGTTCACAGGATTGCGCACCCTTTTGGTTGACTGGATGCGAGAATCATAAAACCGCATCCGTCTTGCTGCACGACCGAATCAACATACATCGTCGGGAATAACAACATGGGCAATCTGAAGGTTTCGACGCGACTGGGGTTGGGGTTTGGCGCCATCCTGGTGTTGCTGGGCGTGGTGGCACTGATCGGGATACTCAGGATCAATCAGATCAATAGTGATATCCACGCGGTCGTCGATGATTACTTTCCTAAAACGATCCAGGCCAACGCCATCATCGACAACATCAACACCATCGCGCGCGCGATGCGCAACACGCTCATTCTCGACGAGGCAACCGCGATTCGGGCCGAGGTCGAAGAAGTCGAGCAGGCGCGAGTCAGGATTTTGGAGAACCTGGAGCAACTGAAGCGGACCATCACCTCGCCCGAGGGTGTGGAGTTGCTATCGGCGGTCGAACAGGCACGCGGACAGTATGTCGGTCTGCAAACGAGCTTCCTGAATCTGGTCCGTGAGGGCCGTCAGCTCGAAGCCAAAGCACTGCTTGTGGGGTCCATTAGCGAGCGGCAGCAGGCGTATTTCAAGTCCATCAACCAACTCATTGACTACCAAACCAAACTGATGAACGAAAAGGGCGCGGCGGCTGGTCAGGCGGCTGAAGCGGCGACCTGGCAGCTGGTATTGCTCACCGTGCTAGCCCTGTTGATCGGAACAGGAATCGGAATCTGGATCGCCCGCGGTCTGCTACGCCAGCTCGGCGGCGAGCCCGACTATGCCGCCAACATGGTGCTGGCGGTCGCCAACGGCGATCTCTCGCACAGCATCCAGACCAAGGCCGGCGATACCACCAGCCTGCTAGCCTCGCTCAAGGTGATGCAGGAAGGACTCAAGCAACTGGTCGGCGAGATCGCCAGCATCGTGCATGGTGCCACCCAGGGCGACTTCAGTCGCCGTCTGGACGTCGCCGGTAAGCAGGGCTTCGGCAAGGAGATCAGTGAGGGACTCAATAAACTGGCCGAGACCACGGACGTCGGCCTCAAGGACGTCACGCGCGTGGCTAACGCTCTGGCCGTCGGCGACCTCTCCCAGAGCATCACCCGCGACTATCCCGGACTCTTCGGTGAGACCAAGAACGGCGTCAATGGCACCGTCAAGGCCCTGACCGCCGTGGTGGGCGAGATCCGCAATATCGTCGACGCCGCCAACCAAGGCGACTTCAGCACCAAGCTCGACCTGGCCGGCAAGCAGGGCTTCGCGCGCGACATCGCCCAGTTGCTCAACCAGCTCTCAGATACCACGGAAGTCGGCCTCAAAGACGTGATGCGTGTCTCTCAGGCGCTCGCCGATGGCGATCTGACCCAGACGATCACCAAAGACTACCCAGGACTCTTCGGCGAGACCAAGGCCGGCGTCAACACCACGGTCGCTAACCTCAAGGATGTGGTGTTCCGTATCCGCGAAGCCGTCGACACCATCAATACCGCCTCCGGCGAGATCGCCACCGGCAACCAGGATCTCAGTCAGCGCACCGAGGAGCAGGCCAGCTCGCTGGAAGAGACAGCCAGCTCTATGGAGGAGCTGACCAGCACCGTCAAGCAGAACGCCGACAACGCGCGTCAGGCCAATCAACTTGCCATCTCGGCGGCCGATGTGGCCGTCAAGGGCGGCATGGTCGTCGACGCCTCGGTGCAGACCATGGCTGACATCTCGGAGTCGAGCAAGAAGATCGCCGATATCATCGGCGTCATCGACGGCATCGCCTTCCAGACCAACATCCTGGCGCTCAATGCGGCGGTCGAGGCGGCGCGTGCCGGTGAGCAGGGACGCGGCTTCGCCGTGGTCGCCGCCGAGGTGCGCAGTCTCGCCCAGCGCTCGGCCAATGCCGCCAAGGAGATCAAAACACTCATCACCGACAGCGTCTCCAAGGTCGACTCAGGCACCTCACAGGTCAACGAGGCCGGCACGCGCATGACCGAGATTGTCGAGTCGATCAATCGTGTGACTAGCATCATGTCCGAGATCTCCGCCGCTTCGGTTGAGCAGTCCACGGGCATTGAGCAGGTCAATCAGGCCATCACCCAGATGGATGAGGTCACCCAGCAGAACGCCGCTCTGGTCGAAGAGGCGGCGGCCGCCGCTGAGGCGCTGGAGGATCAGGCCCGCACCCTGGCCGAGGTGGTCTCGGTGTTCAAAGTTGGGCAGGAACACGGCCAGGCGCGGACGGCCAAGCGCGCTGTCTCGCATCCGTCGACCAGTGTCGCCAAACCCGTCAAGACGACCGGGAAGGCCCATCCGCCACGGCCGGCCTCAAAGTCGGATGACGACGAATGGGCGGAATTCTGAATGCGCCGCGCCGACTTGAGCCGACCATAAACACTGTGAAGCCCGCGTGTCCATGAATGCGCCAGCGCCGCTGGATTCGGTCGAGCCGACGTCGGCGGGCGAGCGCGGTCTGGCGCTGATCGTCGATGACGAGGCGTCCAGTCATCGCCTGCTCGGACTCATGCTCGCCAAAGAAGGCTTTCGCACGCTCGCCGCCTTCAATGGCCGCGAAGCCCTGGAACTCTTCGAGCGCGAGCGTCCTGACATCGTGTTTATGGATGTCATGATGCCCGAAATGGACGGCTTAGAAGCCACACAGCGCATCAAGGCGTTGGTCGGAGCGGATTTCATCCCGGTCATCTTTCTGACCGCGCTCAAGGACGAGCAGTGTTTGTTGCGCTGCATCGAGGCCGGGGGCGATGACTTTCTCGCCAAGCCCTTCAGTTTCACGCGGCTCAGGGCGCGTGTCCTGGCGATGGAGCGCGTGCGTGATCTACAGCGCGCGCTCGCCGCCAAGCAGCAGCTGCTCGAACGCCTGCTGGAGCACGATCAGGAGGAGAAACAACTCGCCGAACGTGTCTGGACCCAGGCCGTCAAGTATCAGAATGCGTCGATTCCAGCCATTGGACTCATCGAGCGTCCAGCGACCATCTTCAATGGCGATCTGGTGCTCATGGGCTATCTTCCAGACGGTGGTCTGAGGATTTTGCTGGGCGACTTCACTGGACATGGACTCGCGGCGACCATTGGCGCGCTGCCCGTGGCGGACACCTTCCATGCCATGACCGCCAAGGGCTTCGACGATTCGGCCCTGCTCGCCGAGCTCAACCACAAGCTCTACCGTTTTTTGCCCACGGAGCGCTTCATGGCCGCCTACCTGATCTCGATTCCAGGGCAGGGCGACAGTCTGGGCTGGTGGAACGGGGGCATGCCGGCGGCCTATCAGCGTACAGCAACGGGGTTGAACGAGCTGCCGTCCCATGCGCTGCCGCTCGGCATCCAGGCCGAACTCCAGGATCCGGTCATGCGCCATACGTCGCTCGCTGCGGGAGATCGTCTACTGCTCATGAGCGATGGTCTGCTGGAAGCCGAGAATCAGCAGGGGCGGATGTTTGTTCATGAAGAGTTAAGCGCCGTCCTGGAGACTTGGGAGCCTGGAACACCGATCCTGCCGGCGCTGATGACCTGCTTCGACACGCATTGTACTGGAACCGAACAAACCGATGATGTGGCCGTGGTGGAAATTCCGCTTGATATCGGCCTGCTGCGTTGCCAGTCTGTAACCTGAGCATCCGGGTTATGCCAACGACCCTGTCCTCCACCAGCGGGACCATAAACCCTATGGCTAGAGTCGATACACTGTGCCGCAAGAACGCCAGAATCCTGGTCGTCGATGACGAGCGTGTCAGCCTCATCCTGATGGAGCGCCTGCTCCAGGCGGCCGGCTATTCGAACATCGTGTTGATTCAGGATCCCTACGAGTTCATGGCCACCTACGAGGCGGCGCCGGCTGACCTCATTCTGCTCGACATCGAGATGCCGGGCCTGAGCGGATTCGACCTCATCGAGCAGTTGGCCGCGCGCCAGGATCCGCTCACGCCGCCGATTCTGGTGCTGACTTCGCTACGCACGCGCGATTGCCGGATCCGCGCCCTGGAAGCCGGCGCCAGCGACTTCATCGGTAAGCCATTCGATCAGGCCGAAGTCGCCGCCCGTGTGCGCAATATGCTCGATGTGCAACTCGCCCATCGCATGGCGCACGACCAGAAAGACGTGCTTGAACGTCTCGTCTACGAGCGTACCCGTCAGATCAGCGAAACCCGGCTGCAAGTGGTGCAGCGTCTGGGACGTGCCGCCGAATATCGTGACAACGAGACCGGGCAGCACATCCTGCGCATGAGTCATACCTCGACCCTGCTGGCCCAGCATCTTGGCTGGGACGCCGAGCGCTGCGAGATCATGCTGCATGCCAGCCCCATGCATGATCTGGGCAAGATCGGTATTCCTGACAGCATCCTGCTCAAGCCCGGCGCGCTTACGCCCGAGGAATGGCAGATCATGCAGACCCACAGCACCATCGGCGGCGACATTCTCGGTGGCGACGACTCCGAGCTGTTGCAACTGGCGCGTGAGATCGCCCTGGCGCATCACGAAAAATGGGATGGCAATGGCTATCCGCTTGGGCTGACCGGCGAAGACATCCCCGAATCGGGGCGGATCGTGGCGCTGGCTGATGTCTTCGACGCCCTGACTTCGGTGCGGCCCTACAAGGCGGCCTGGGAGGTGGAGGCGGCGCTGGAGTGGATGCGCGGGCAGTCGGGCAAGCATTTCGACCCGCGTATCATGGCGGTCTTTCTCGAACTCGTCCCCGAGATCCTGGCGATCCGCGAACGCTTCGCCGATCCGCCGGTCTGACGCGCCGCTTCAGCGCTTATTTTTGGGATCCTCGTCCCGGACCAGACTCATGGCATCGACTGAGCGATCCGACGTGGCGCTCGGTGCCACTCCGCTCTGTAGCTTGATCATCAGGCGCACCTCGTTGGCCGAGTCAGCGTATTTGAGCGCATCCTCGTAGCTGATCTCGCCTTCCTGATACAGATTGAACAGCGCCTGATCGAAGGTGATCATGCCCTGTTCACCCGAACGCTTCATCAGATCCTTGAGCTTGTGCACCTCGCCCTGACGGATGAGATCGGCCGCCAGCGGTGTATTGAGCAGGATCTCAATCACGGCACGCCGGCCCTGACCGCTCTTACGCGGTGCCAACTGCTGGGCGACGATGCCCCGGAGATTGAGCGAAAGGTCCATGAGCATCTGGTTGCGCGATTCTTCGGGAAAGAAGTTGATGACGCGATCCATGGCCTGATTGGCGTTGTTGGCGTGCAGGGTGGCGAGCACCAGATGGCCGGTCTCGGCGAAGGTGATGGCGTATTCCATGGTCTGGCGGGTGCGGATCTCGCCGATCAGGATGACGTCCGGAGCCTGACGCAGGGTGTTGCGCAATGCGACTTCGAAGGACTCGGTGTCCACGCCGACTTCGCGCTGAGTGATGATGCAGCCGTCGTGCTCGTGGACGTACTCGATCGGATCCTCGACGGTGATGATGTGGCCCGAGCTGTGATGGTTGCGATAGCCGATCAGGGCCGCGAGCGACGTCGATTTACCCGTGCCGGTGGCACCGACGAAGATCACCAGACCGCGCTTGGTCATCCCCAGATCGCGCAGCACTGAGGGTAGCTTCAATTCTTCCAGGGTCGGGATCCGGTTCTCGATCCGTCGCAGCACCATGCCGACCGCATCGCGCTGGACGAAGGCGCTGACGCGAAAGCGTCCGAGTGGTGCACGATCGAGCGCGAACTGACATTCCTTGGTATCGTCGAACTCAGCGCGCTGGCGCTCGTTCATGATCTCGTAGACCATGCCGCGCGACTGCTCGGCCGTGAGCGGCTGCTTGGCGGCGGGATAGAGCGTGCCGTCAATCTTGATCGTCGGCGGCCAGCCGGCGGTGATGAAGAGGTCCGAACCCTTTTTCTCGGCCAGGGCACCCAGCAGTTGTTCCAGTGCGCGCTTCAGATCCATGGGTCAACCTCATTCGGTTCAATGGGAGACGATCGGCATGTGCTGGGGCTTGAGGCCATCAGCGAGTCTCAAGCGGCGTTCAGGCGAAATCCTCCTTGCTCTGCGCCTTGGTACGGGCATCCTGGCGGGTGATGAGCCCTTTCGACAGCAGTTCCTTGAGGTTCTGATCCAGGGTCTGCATGCCATGCGCCTGACCGGTCTGGATCGCCGAATACATCTGGGCGATCTTGGCCTCGCGGATGAGATTGCGGATGGCCGGGGTGCCCATCATGATTTCGTGCGCCGCGATGCGTCCACCGCCGGTTTTCTTCAACAGCGTCTGCGAGATGACCGCGCGCAGTGACTCCGAGAGCATGGCGCGCACCATGTCCTTTTCAGCCGCCGGGAAGACGTCGATGATCCGGTCGATGGTCTTGGCCGCCGAGGTGGTGTGCAGGGTGCCGAAAACCAGATGGCCGGTCTCGGCGGCGGTCAGCGCCAGCCGGATGGTTTCCAGGTCGCGCATCTCGCCGACCAGGATGATGTCCGGGTCCTGGCGCAGGGCCGAGCGCAACGCCTCGCTGAAACCCAGGGTGTCCTTGTGGACCTCGCGCTGGTTGATCAGACACTTCTTGCTGACGTGCACGAACTCGATCGGATCCTCGATGGTGAGGATGTGCGCGTAGTCGTTATCGTTGATGTGGTCGATCATGGCCGCGAGCGTGGTCGACTTGCCTGAGCCGGTCGGACCGGTGACCAGGATCAGCCCGCGCGGGATGTTGATGATGTCTTTGAAGCTCTTGGGTGCCTTGAGTTCTTCAAGCGTCAACACCTTGGAGGGGATGGTGCGGAAGACCGCGCCGGCGCCGCGTTTCTGGTTGAAGGCATTGACACGGAAGCGCGCCACACCGGGGATCTCGAACGAGAAGTCAGTCTCCAGGAACTCCTCGTAGTCCTTGCGCTGCTTGTCGTTCATGATGTCGTAGACGAGCGAATGAACCGCGCGATGTTCCAGCGGTGGAACATTGATGCGGCGCATGTCGCCGTCGACCCGGATCATAGGGGGCAGCCCGGCCGACAGATGCAGGTCTGAGGCATTGTTCTTGACACTAAAGGCCAACAGTTCGGCGATGTCCATGCATCCTCCTCAGACAGAGTTTCAAATCGGCGTCAAAGCGCGTCCCGTTCCAGAAGCGCCACCTTCTCCATCACCATCGACTCCAGATCGCGCTTGTACCGGGCGACCCGTTCCAGGAGCGCGGTGTCCGCTGTGCCCAGGATCTGCGCGGCCAGAATGCCGGCATTCTTGGCGCCATTGATCGCGACCGTGGCGACAGGAACACCGCCCGGCATCTGCACGATCGACAGCAGCGAATCCTGACCCGAGAGTGCCGAGGTCTTGATCGGCACGCCGATGACCGGCAGCGGCGTGATGGCGGCGGCCATGCCCGGCAGATGGGCCGCACCGCCGGCGCCGGCGACGATGACACGCAGACCACGCTCGACGGCCCCTTGAGCATAGTCGTAGAGCCGCTGGGGCGTGCGATGGGCCGAGACAATGGTCATCTCGTAGCGGACACCGAGCTCGTCGAGCATGGCGGCGGCTTCGCGCATCACCGGCAGATCCGAATCGCTCCCCATGATGATACCGACCAGCGGGCGTTGCGCGGCGTCCATGGTGACGGGTGCCGATGTGGAACTGGAGTGGCTCATGGGTGGTCTTCCCCCGAAATTTCGATGAGTTCGCGCACCTGGAGCGCCTTGTGTTCGGCCAGCGCGATATCCGGATCGAGCACGGTGACATGTCCCATCTTGCGATAGGGGGCGGTCGCCGCCTTGCCATAGAGATGCAGACAGACGCCCGGAATAGCCAGTGCCTCGCCCATGCCCTTGATGACCGGACGACCGCGATGTTCGGGCGCGCCGAGCAGGTTGATCATAGCGGCGGGCGAGAGTTGATCGGTCGTGCCCAGCGGCAGCCCGACCACGGCACGCAGATGCTGCTCGAACTGGTCGGTGACATTGGCTTCGATGGTGTGATGGCCCGAGTTGTGGGTGCGCGGCGCGACCTCGTTGACCAGGAGTTCGCCCGACTCGGTCAGAAACAGCTCGACGCCGAAGATGCCCACGCCGCCCAGTGTCTCGACGGTGCGCACAGCCAGCGCCACAGCGGCCTCAGCCGTCTCGGGGGCGATGCGCGCTGGAGCCAGCAGGAGATCGAGCACGTTCTCGCCAGGCCGAAAGACCATCTCGACCACTGGATAGCAGCGGCAGTCGCCATCGTGTCCGCGCGCGACGACAACGGCCAGTTCCTTCTCGGCTGGAACGAAGCGTTCGAGCAGCGCGGGCACCGGGAGATGGCGCGCATAGTCCGCGGCGGATTTGAGGATAGACACGCCGCGACCGTCATAGCCGCCGCGTCGGGCTTTCTGCACCAGTGGATAGCCGAAGGCGGCGAAGGCTTCAGGACTCGGCTCGGGCATGGCGATAAAGGGCGCGGTCGGGATGCCGGCCGCGGCGAGCGCTTCTTTCTGTGTCAGCTTGTCCTGGATAAGCGCCAGCACCCTGGGCGAGGGATGGATACGGTGTCCCTCGTGTTCGAGCTGGATGAGCGTCTCGGTGTCGATGTCCTCGATGTCGAACGTGATGACATCACAGGAGTCGGCCAGCTCGCGCAGCTTGGCCGGGTCATGATAGTTGCCGACGATCTGATGACCAGCGACCTGGCCGGCCGGCGAGCCGGGTGTCGGGTCGAGTATCACGCAGGTACAGCCGAGGCGCTTAGCGGCCTTGGCCAGCATACGGCCGAGCTGGCCGCCGCCAATGATACCGATCCGGGCAAGAGGGAGAGGAAATACGTCCATGGAGCAATGATCAGTGTTCTTCGGGCGGTTGGGAAGCCCCGCCGCCCGGATTCGAGCGGCGATGGCGCAATATTCGCTATTGTGGACTGGGAGCCGGGGTTCGACCACCCCTAACGCTCGAATCGTCCGCTGGGCGCATGGTTCAGGGCTGTCTCGCAGCGGGTGCGGAGAGCGGTTGAGCGAGCGGTCCGTCGATTGGGTCGAGTCGCAAGTGACCGATTGTCCGAACCTCGTCCGGTCCGTGCCAGGGCCAGATATGAGACTGCACCGCCAGCCAGTCGTCGAGCTGGTCGGTCCGGTAGGGCGAGAAGCGATGTCCCGACTGGCCGAGCGTCAGGGTGCCGCGCGTCTGGTGCCAGTCGGCCGGGGTGGCGACGAAGCGCGTCGAAGCGCCGAACAGACCCTTACCGGGTTCCTGGGGCCGGGTCTTGATGACATCGACCGTATCTGAGCCGCCGCCGACGCCGGTGGGGCCGACGCTGAAGAGATCGCCCAGCAATGGTAGTCGGTCGAAGGCGTGGGTGAAGCGTACCGAGCGGATCTGGTCGAGCCGCACATCGTCGCCATGCGCGTCGAGCGCCGTCCTGGCCGAGCGCAGCGCGCGCGCCCAGATCGTGGCGGGCGTCTCGATCTCGGGTGTCGTGACATCGTCCCAGAATTCGGACTCGCCGGTGCGCAGTGTCTCCTGGAGCGGGTTGTAGGCCACGATTGAGAGCGAGAGCAGCGACGACAGATCCGCGCCCAGTTCGTCGCCGTAGAGGGCTTGGAACAGCGCGGGCTCCAGTAAGGCGGCAAAGGCGGCCGGGCGGCTCGCGCCATCCATGGCGCCGTCCCAGTCGAGCAGTTGGGTCTCGGCGATCGACCAGGCGTCCGGATCGAGGGCGCGGAGCTCGGACTCCAGCCGACGCAGTGAGGTCAGCATCATCCGCCCCTGGAGGCTCACGCGGTCGGACTGGATCTCGGCCATCGACGCGGGCGTGAGCGGCCCTGACGCGCTGAGCCGCGCGGCAATACGTTGGGCGCGGTGCGGCGACATCCAGGCATTGCTGACCTGAACCGGATAATCGACCGGAATGGTGCGCTGGTTGGCGGTGATGATGAGTCCATCGGTTGGATTGATGGTGCTCGGGTTCAGTGACTGTGGAACCTCGCCCTGCCAGTCGTAAGCGTCGAGCCAGCCGGGGACGGGAAAAACGCCCGAGCTACGCCCGCGTTGGGGCAGGACGCCCGTCATCTGCCAGGCGATGCCGCCGTCGCGATGGGCCAGCATCAGGTTGGTCGCGACATGGCGGAAGTTCAGGCCCGCCGCGCGTGCTTCATCCAGCGTCCGGGCCTGACAGAGACCGCGCACCGCCTGGAAGGCGCGGTCAGGCGCGTCATGGGTCTGACGCAGCGCGATCAGCTCGCTGTCCAGGCCCGTCTCAGACAGATCCATGAGCGTGCCCGTGATCTCGCCGAGGATGTCGTTCAGGATCACGCCGCGGCTGGTGGAGCGGATCGCGATGTCGACCGCCGCGCCGCCCCGGACGTCGATCGTCTCGTGACGGATCTGGATCGGCTCGGGCGCGCGGCCTTCGCGTTCCACCGCGAGACCATCGGCGGTCGGGCGCTCGATGAAGATATCCTGGGTGTCGGCGATGACACTCGTGACGCCCCAGGCCAGATCGGCATTGTGTCCGATCAGCACCAGCGGCACACCGGGGAGACTCACGCCGGCCACATGCAGCTCGGGCGCGATCAGCTCCAGCTCGTACCAGATGCCCGGCATCGAAAAGGCCAGATGCGGATCATTAGCCAGCAGCGCCTCGCCGGTGGCGGTGCGCGCGCCCGTCGCCAGCCAGGCATTGCTTGCGGGTGTCGGGGTTGGCAGCCCGAGCCGTGCGGGATAGTCAAGTATCGGAGCAAGCGTGGCGATGTCGAATCCGGATGCTGGAGATGCAGCAACGGGGGATGTCGTCGCCAGATAGTCGAGCAGCTCAGGGGGAACCTCGGGCGGCGCGATCCCCTCGTCGGTCGGGAATAGCATCCGGGCACGTTCGGGACCGATCCGCCGTGCCAGACGCAGAAAGGTCAGCTCGCCGCGCGCGTTGAACGACTGGGTCCAGGCCATGTAGGTGCCGATCACCAGACTGTCCTCGGGTCGCCAGGGCGCCGGTTCGAGTCCGCTGATCAGATATTCCAGCGGTCGACGCCCGCGCGCGCTGTCGCGATAGGCGTTGACTCCAGCGGCATAGGCGTCGAGCAGGGCGCGATCCGCGTCATCCATCGACTTCAGGGCGCGCCGTGCCTCGACCGGCAGACCAACGGTGCGAAAGAAGCGGTCGACCGCCACGACCTCCGGGCCGAAGAGTTCGGCCAGTCGCCCACCGCCGAGCCGGCGCAACAGATCCATTTGCCACATCCGTTCCGAGGCTGTCACATAGCCCTGCGCGAAGACCAGATCCCGAAGATCGCTTGCCTCGATGGTCGGCACGGCATGGGGACCGAAACGCACCGCGACCGGGCGGGCGAGTCCGGACAGCGCGACGGTGCCCGAATAGGACGGTTCGGCGCGTTTGCCCAGCCAGTAGAGCGTGCCGCCGGCGCCGATGGCGATGAGTGCGGGCAGCAGGAGGATGGACAGCAGCCAATACCAGCGGCGCTTTGACATGCGGAGTAATCCTGATTTGGGCAGTGTGATCGACGCTTGATGAACCAAGACATTCGGTGTTGGGTGTCGTGGATCGGTTATGTTTGAACGCTCTGTACTTTAACCCAGCGATGAGGATTCATGGTCATGTTGAACCAACCTGATCTCCAGGCCGTCAAGACCTATCTGCTCGATCTCCAGGATCGTATCACCGAGGCGTTGCGCGCGGCCGATGGCGGGGCCGAGTTGCGTCAGGACGCCTGGGAGCGGCCCGGCGGCGGGGGCGGACGCACGCGCGTGATCCGCGAGGGACTGGTGTTCGAGCAATGCGGCATCAACTTCTCGCACGTCCACGGCGAGCGGCTGCCGCCCTCGGCCAGTGCCCAGCGGCCCGAGCTGGCCGGACGGCGCTTCGAGGCGCTGGGTGTGTCGCTGGTCGCGCATCCCTTGAATCCCTATGTGCCCTCGTCGCATCTGAACGTGCGCTTCTTCCTCGCCGAAAAGGAGGGCGCCGAGCCGGTCTGGTGGTTCGGCGGCGGCTTCGATCTCACGCCCTATTATGGCTTCGAGGAGGATGTCGTCCACTGGCACCGCAACGCGCGTGCGGCCTGCGAGCCGTTCGGCACGGAACTCTATCCGCGTTTCAAGGCGTGGTGTGATGAGTATTTTTTTATCAAGCATCGCCAGGAGCCGCGCGGTGTCGGCGGGATCTTCTTCGATGACTTCGACCATGGCGGTTTCGAGCCGGCCTTTGCTTTTTGGCGTCGCGTCGGCGATCACTATCTGACCGGCTATCTGCCGATCGTCGAGCGCCGCTGGGCCACGACCTATGGCGACCGCGAGCGCGAGTTCCAGAAGGTTCGGCGCGGGCGCTATGTCGAGTTCAATCTGGTCCAGGACCGGGGCACCCTGTTCGGGTTGCAGTCGGGCGGGCGGACTGAATCCATCCTGGTCTCCATGCCGCCCGAGGTGAGCTGGCGCTACGACCATCAGTCCGAGCCGGGGACGCCGGAGGCTGAGCTGTTGGAGCGCTTTCTGGTGGTGCGCGATTGGTTGGGTGAGGCGGGCGATTGAGGGTCGGGGATGACCGCTTGGCGTCGCTCGGCGTGAGGTCGGCTCAGTCGTCGCCATGCGGCGAGGGCGCGGCGAAGATGGTCAGTTTGAGTTCGGCGTCGTCGAGCAGGCGATAGTCCGGTCGCCGGCCGGACAGCCGGTCGCTGTCCATGAGGATCAGGCAATCTTGGCCAATGGGATGATCCTGGCGAGATCTTCCGCGATCTCACGTCGTGCCTTGGCCGCATCATAATCAGCCTGGAGCCCGATCCAGAACCCATCGTTCAGGCCGAAGAAACGCGAAAGACGCAAACCCGTATCGGCGCTGATGGAGCGACGTCCAGCCAGGATCTCGCTGATCCGCGTCTGCTGGACGCCAATCGCCTTCGACAACCGGTAAGCTGTGAGGCCCAGGGGTTCCAGGAACTCCTGGGCCAGAATCTCGCCGGGCGTCACAAGCGCCAGATCGTCATCCGCCACGTCCGAGAAATCGATGTTGCGCAGGTCTTCTGCTCTGAGGCTCATGTGCGGGTTACCGATGGTAATCAACGATCTCAACCTCCCATGCATCACCTTCTCGCCATACAAAACACAGTCGCCACTGGTCGTTGAGGCGGATGCTGTATTGTCCCTGCCTGTCACCCGATAAGGCTTCAAGGCGGTTTCCGGGTGGAATTCGGAGTTCGTCCAGGGTCTCGACACGGTTGAGAATCGCCAACTTGCGTTGGGCGATCTTCGCCAACTCAGCGCTGATCGCCTTGGGTTTCTTTCCAGCCCCAACGGCAGCGGTTTCCTTGTTGGCGTAGGTTTTTATCATGGGTCGATACTATCGCCGCGCGGAAGTATCGTCAAAACTATCGGCATTCAAGCGCCCGTGACGCCGCGATAGAGTTCCAGATACTGATCCAGAATGGCGCGGCGGCTGAATTCATGCTCCACCCGCTCCAACCCGCGCGCGACCAGCGCCGCCATCAGCCCCGGATCGGACAGCGTCTGGCGGATGCCTTCGGCCAGCGCGGCGGCCTCGGCGCAGGGCACGCACCAGGCGTCCTCGCCGTGGCGGGCCAGCTCGCGCGCACCACGGAACCTGGCCGTCACCAGCGGCGTGCCCCAGGCCCAGGCTTCGAGGATGACATTGCCCAGCGTCTCTTCCTCCAGCGAGGGGAAGACGATCAGATCCGCCATCTGGAGATAGGGCGCCGGGTCGCGCTGCCAGCCGGCCCAGACGATCCGGTGTGACTGGCCGCTCTGTTCAGCCTGGCGTCGCAATTCGGGACCGAGCGGACCATCACCGACCATCACCAGTCGCAGCGGACGCCCGGCGAGGGTCTCGGGCAGACGCGCGAGTGCCTCGATCAGATAGCGCTGGCCCTTGACCGGCACCAAGCGCCCGAGCGTGACCAGCACCCAGGCATCATCCGGCAGACCATGCGCGACCCGGCGCTCGGCGACGACCTCGGGTGCGACCGGACGCGCCGGATCGGCGAAATTGTAGATGTGATAAACACGCTCGGCGGGCAGTCCCTGGCGCACCATCCAATCGCACAGGCCCAGGGTGTTGCCGATCCAGCCGTGGGCGTGACGATAGGGACCAAGTGCGTAATAGCCGCCGAGCCGGGCCAGATGGACCGGAGCGCCCGCGCGCGGCAGACGCGCAAGCCGGGTGGCACGGCCCATGTAGGTCTGGACGATGTCAGGCTGAAGGCGCTGGATCAGACCTCCGACCGCATGGCGCGACCAGGGATCCCAGGTGGTGCGATAGGGCAGGCGATGGACCGGAAGTCCGCCGAGATCCAGCCCGTCGAGCGCGCTCCCCTGGCGGATCGCCAACTGCGCCGGCGCCCCGCATTCGGCCAGCGCGGCGCTGAAGCGGATGAACCAGCGTTCGGCGCCGCCGAGCGCCTTGCTGGCGACCATTTGCAGTGTGGTCGGGTCGGTCATGAGTGCGTCGATCCAGTCGCGTCGAGCAACTCCCGATAGACCGCGAGATTGCCCTCGACCATGGCGTCGATCGAGAACTCGCGCGCCATCAGCGCCCGACCGCCCGCGCCCAGAACACGACACTGCTCAGGGTCATCAAGCAGTGCGCCGATCGCCGTGCGCAGGGCCACGACATCGCCCGGCGGAACCAGAAGGCCGTTCTCGCCCTCGCGCACCGCCTCGGGGATGCCGCCGGCGCGGCTGGCAACGATGGGCACGCCGGCGCTGGCCGCCTGGAGCAGCGAGACGCCCAAGCCTTCCATGAGCGCCGGATGCACGACCAGATCGAGCGCAGGCAGGATCTCGGGCAGATCGTCGCGAAAACCGGCGAGCCGGACATGACGGCTCAGTCCAGCCGCCTCGATCCGGCGTTGCAGATCGTCCGCCAGTGGCCCCTGGCCGAAGAAGCGCACCTGGATCTCGGGATACGCGGCGATCAGCTCAGGCAGCGCGTCGAGCAGAAAGCGATGCCCCTTACGCGGAATCAACTGCGCGATCACGCCGATAAGGAAGGTATCGGCCGGCACCTGGAGCTGTGCGCGAATCGCGGCCCGGTCGACCGACGCCGCATAGCACTCATGGTCGACCGCGCTACGCACTACGCGCAGTTTCGCCGCCGGCAGTCCCTCAGCGAGCAACACCTGCCCGATCCCTGCCGAAATGGCGATCACCCGATCATGCAGCCGGTACTTCAGGGCGACCAGCCAGCGCGGTTCGGGATTGTCGACCCGGCGCGTATGGATCACCGGCACCCCGGCCAGCCGCGCGGCGATCCCGCCCATGACATCGGCACCGATGCGGCTGTGCAGATGCACCAGATCCGGCCGGCTGGCGCGAATCAGACGATACAGGCGCGCGGCCATCAGCAGATCAGCATCGCCATGCATCGGCAGGCCATGCACCTCGGCGAAGGGCGCAGCGGCCTCGGCCAGCGCACAGCCGCGCGGACAGGCCAGTAGATTCTCATGCCCCCGCGCCGCCAGTCCACGCACCAGATGCAGCACCTGAAAGGCCCCGCCATAGAGATGACGCCCGCCCTCGACGTGCAGAATCTTCACGCCCGCAACACCGCGTCGGCGGCGCGCAGGATCTCATCGGCCTCGATCGCACGCATGCAGTCGAACCGCCCGTCACAGCTCGGACGACGCTTGCAGGGCGAGCAGGGCAGGGCGTGATGGAGCACCCGCGCATTGGCGCGCGTGGTGTCGAGATAGGGACAGGTCGAGCCGAACAGCAGCAGGCTCGGCGTATCGAAGGCGATGCCCATGTGCGAAAGCCCGGTATCGACGCCGATCAGCAGCGCCGCGCGGTCGATCAGGGCCGCTGCCTCGGTGAGACTGGTCTGGCCGGTCAGATCGAGCAACTGGTCGTCAGCGTCGTCGGCGATCCGCCGCGCTGCCTCGCGGTCGCCCGGACCGCCGAGCAGCACTGGCACCAGCCCCAGTTCGTCGCGGACACGGTGCGCGAGTCTGGCCCAGCGGTCCTCGATCCAATGTTTCTGCGGGCGCGTCGTGAAGGGACAGAACACCGCATAACCGTTGGCGAGCGACTCGCGCGCGATGACCGACTCGGCGAAAGCCGCTTCCGCCTCGCCATAGTGGACCGCCATCCGAAAGCCCTCCGCGACCGGCAAGGCGAGCGACTCGGCCAGAAAGCGATACTCCGAGCCGATCAGTCTGGACTCACCGCCGCGCGGCAGCCGGCGCGTCATCAGCCACTGACTGCCCTCGCGCGAACCCAGCCCGATGCGTTCACGCGCGCCCGAGAGCCAGGTCAGGACTCCGCTCTTGAGCAGCCCTTGCAGATCGAGCGCGAGATCGAAGTCGTGCTGGCGCAGATTGGCCCGCAGTGTACGAATCCCCGCCCACAGCTCGCGATAACGACGCTCGCGCCACAGCCGCTGCCAGTGGCGCAGTGGACAGACGATCACGGCATCGAGATCCGGATGACGGTCGAGCAGCGCCGCGCATTCAGGCTGGACCAGCCAGGCAATGCGCGCCTCGGGCCAGCGACGGCGCAGCGCCGCGACCAGCGGCGAGGCGAAGACGAT
>NZ_WNKT01000003.1 GCF_009720725.1 Allochromatium palmeri | reverse complement strand
AGGGCGCATCGGCCGGTTGGGGTGAATGGGATCGAGCGCCTGGATCCCGGTTTTCTCATCGGTGGAGATCACATGGATGCCCTGTTCATGGAACTCGGTGGCTTGATGATAGAGCTTGCAGATCGTGCGCACGTCCTTCCGGAAGCTGGCCTCGTCTTCGATGTTGGGGTGGAGCCAGTAGCGGGTGCGATGCGGCTTGAGGTCGGCCTGATTTTAAAAAACGGCCAATGGTGGTGGCCGAAATGGTGGGGGCAATGCCGCGGGCGATGGTCTCGCGCACCAGATCGTGGCGCGTCCAATGCGTCAAGGGGTCCGGCGGGGTCTCGCAGGCCAAGGCGATGATCTGGCAGATCTGCTCAGGCGTAAAGTCGCCCGGGGCACCGCAACGCGGGCGGTCGGACAGCACCTCCTTGATCGCCGCAACCAGACGCGGGCCCGTCAGAGCGGCGAGCCGCTCCTGGGCATCGACCCAACGCCGCCGCCACTGCCCGACCGCGTCTTCATTGAGTCCCAGCGCCTGTCCAATCGCTTTGCTACGCTCACCGTCGGCAGCGCGCAGCACGATCTGCGCCCGCTGCACCAGGCTGTGGGCGGTTTCGCGGCTTCGCGCCAGACCTTCCAGGACGGTGCGTGGTTCAGGGGGTAGCTCAATCAACGGGGCAGGACGGGCCATGGGAAGCGACTCACAATCAGGCTGTGGGAGAATGATGAGCGATTATCCCGAAAATTCACAGTGCGCGGTACTAGGTGCTCTGTTCGGTGGCAAACAAAGCTCAGCCGGCACTGATCACGCCAGGCCCGCTTGGCATCCAGGCTCGATTCCAGGCTATCCTTTGCACTGGATATCTTCCCTGTTCCCGGAGAACCTCTATGGATCGACACCAAACATCCAAGGCTGCCCAAGAGCCACGCCCCCGGGCCTGGATTGCCGCCATCGAGCGCCGCCTTCCGCACGCACTCATCGAGAACCTGCGTCGGCTTGGTTTGCGACGCGGCATTCCAGTCTTTGTCCTGGTCTGGCTGCTACTGTTGCTGGCCGTCGACGCGCTCTATCCGGTCGACGTCAGAGGGTGGTTCCTCTCCGCGCTCCTGATCCTGTTCTATCTGCTGCCGACCTGGTTAGCGTTCGACCAGGGCCACCGCCGGCGTGTGACCATCAGTGTGCTCAACGTCCTGCTCGGCTGGACGGTCATTGGTTGGGTTGGCTTGCTGCTCTGGTCGCTCACACAGAATCAGCGCGGCTCCCAGGAGCACCAGGAGGCGGATGCCGGCGCGCTCGGCTAGCACCTGAATACTTTGGCTGGAGATCCGCAGCCCCTGTAAGCTCGGGGCCGGGGATCGCTGTTTCCAGTCGCGAGGTCGCTGGAGGGGGCGCTCTCAATCCTCAGCGCGCTGATAGGCATCCATCATCTGCTTCTGGAGGTTGCCCGGAACCGGATCGTAGTGGCTCAGCTCGATGCTGTAAGTGCCCTCGCCGCCGGTGAGCGACTTGAGCCGCGCGTCATACCCCTCCAGCTCGGCCAGCGGCACCTCGCCCTCGATGATCACGCGCCCACGACTCTTGGACTCGCTGCCGTTGATGCGTCCGCGCCGGCTCGACAGATCCCCGGCCAGGTCACCCATGGCACTGTCCTGGGTCGTGATGCGAATCTTGACGATGGGCTCCAGGATCACCGGCTGGGCCTGGAGTACGGCGTCGATGAACGCCTTGCGTCCGGCCGTCGCGAAGGCGATGTCTTTGGAGTCGACCGCATGGTACTTGCCGTCGTAGACAGTGACCCGAATGTCCTGGAGCGGATAACCGGCGATGGCACCTTCCTCCAGCACCTGGCGCACACCCTTCTCGATCGAGGGGATGAAGTTGCCTGGAATGGCTCCGCCGACCACGGCATCGACGAACGCGAATCCAGCCCCACGCGCATTGGGTTCGACCCGCAGATAGACCTCGCCGAACTGGCCGGCACCACCGGTCTGCTTTTTGTGCCGATGATGGCCCTCGGCCTTGCCCATGATGGTTTCGCGATAGGGAATGCTCGGCGGACGGGTCTCGACGTCGACGTGGAACTGATCGGTCAGCCGCCGTAGTACCACCCTGAGATGCGCCTCGCCGAGTCCGCGGATCACGGTTTCGTTGGTGCTGGCGTTGTGCTCGATGTGGAAGCAGGGATCCTCGGCGCGCAGCTTGTTGAGCGCATCGGTGAGTTTCTGCTCGTCGCCGCGCTTGCTGGTGTTGATCGCCAGCCCGAACAGCGGGATGGGGCATTCCATCGTGGTGAGATGGAAATGGTCCTCATCGTGCGAATCGTGCAGCACGGCATCGAAATGGATGTCATCAACGCGGGTGACGGCGAGGATGTCACCAGGCACGCCTTCGTCGACCTCGACCAGATCGTTGCCATGCATGCGATAGAGATGGTTGACCTTGAACGGCTTGCGCGCATCACCGATGAGAAGCTGACTGGCCGGCGTGATGCGACCCTGATGCACGCGGAACATCCCGATCTTGCCGCGATAGGGATCATTGATGATCTTGAACACATGGGCCACGGCATGTTGCGCTGGATCGGGACTGACGTGCACCGGCTCCATGGCCGCACCTTCGCCCTTGAGGAAGAGCGGCGGATTGCCCTCGGCTGGATTAGGCATCAAGCGCGCCATGATCTCCAGCAGTTCAGTGATGCCGGCACCAGTCTGGGCCGAGACATAGCAGATCGGCATCAGATGCGCCTCACGCAGCGCGGCCTCGAAGGGATCGTGGAGCTGTTCGGGCTGGAGTTCCTGGCCCTGCTCCAGATAGAGCGCCATCAGTTCCTCGTCGACCTCGACCACCTGATCGATGATCTGACTGTGGGCTTCCTCGACCGAGGAGAAGTCCGTGGGGCCGCCGCTGGGCTGGAAGAAGCAGTCGACGACGCGCTTGCCGCCATCGGCCGGCAGATTGATCGGCAGACATTCGGCCCCGAAGGTCTCGCGGATCTGCGCGGTCACCTGCGCCAGCTCGGCCCCATCGGCGTCGATCTGGTTGACGATGATGAGTCGGCACAGCTGACGGTTGTCGGCGGCCTTCATCAGGCGTGTGGTCATGGATTCGATACCGGCCTGGGCATTGATGACCAGGGCGGCGGTCTCGACCGCCGGCAGCACCGAGAGGCTGCGTCCGAGGAAATCGGGATAGCCGGGGGTGTCGATCAGATTGATATGCTTGCCGCTGGCGGTGAAGCTGGTGATGGCCGCGTCCAGCGAGTGCTGCAACTCCTTTTCCATGGGGTCGAAGTCGCAGACCGTGGTGCCCTTGGTCACGTTTCCAGGCACGTTGATGACGCCGGTGGCCGCGAGCAGCGCCTCCACCAGGGTGGTCTTTCCAGAGCCGGCATGACCGACCAGGGCGATGTTGCGGACGTCCTCGGCATTGTAGTCAGACATCTTTGATCCCGTCGTGGCGCTTGAGTGGAAATCGGGGGCGCTGCAAGCGAGCGAGCACCCAGGGGCGTTCTTCCGAACGAATCGAAATTATACTGTAACCCGAGCGGGGCTCAGGCGGCCTTGGACGGTGAAATCGTGATGTACTTGCCCTAGATCAAGGGGGCGGGGTGAAATGGCCGGTGTGCCGCCGCCCAACAGGGCTAGGCTCGTCGCTGAGTGGGAACGCTCGTCACCGGCTGTCGGTGCGGGGAAAAAGTGGCGGCCGATACAGAGGGCCGCCGAAGGACGCACAGCTAGGGATCAAGAATGCCGTTGTGTGATCGAACCGCGCCCCCGTAACGGCCTGTCATGACCCGAAACGGGAATGTTCGCTGTGGAACCGTGCCGACTTACCCAGGGGCGGTTCAATCTGTCTTGACTCAAACATTAGCATGTCGCTGGAGGCCAAAAATGGTACTGGTTCTCAAATCGGACGCATTCCTCGACGGTGAATCCATGCCGTTGCGTTACACCTGCGAGGGTGACGACTGTTCGCCGCCCCTGAGCTGGGAGAACCTCCCGGAGGGAACACAAAGTCTGGTGTTGATCGTCGACGATCCAGACGCGCCCGATCCAGCGGCGCCGCGTATGGTCTGGGATCACTGGATTCTCTACAACATTCCGCTGGATTGCGCCGGGCTACCCGAGGACGTGGCGCGTCATGGATTGCCCGAGGGCACGGGGGAAGGAATCAATAGCTGGGGCCGGACGGGGTATGGCGGACCCTGCCCGCCGATCGGGCGACACCGCTATTTCCACCGACTCTATGCGCTGGATGTGCGGCTACCAGAGGCACTGGGCACGCCTGGCAAGGACGATCTGCTGCTGGCCATGGACGATCATATCCTGGCCCACGCTGAGCTGGTCGGTACCTATGAGAAATCCGTCGTGGACTGAGCTGGAAGCGATGGTCGAAAACCGTGCGAAGGGCGCCAAGGCATCCGAGTCCTTGGCGCCCGCTTGGGCGTTCAGGGGCGCACTTGATCGATCTGGATCCGGATCTCGGTTTGGGCAGCGCGCTGAATTGGCCTCGACTCGCCGAAGAGGTCGCCGGGCTGGGGCGTGGCCTGCCCGCTCAGTGAGACCCGTGCTCCGACCTTGATCTCCTCGAAGGCTGATAGACGCAGGGCCGGACTCATGGCCTGGCTGTCGTCGAGCGTTACGGTCGTCGGCAGATCCTTGACCTGAAGACGCTGCACGGCCAGTGGCATCGGTGGTCCCTGAACGGCACGCGCGAAGACAAAGACCGTATCGTCGGGCGAGACGCGATCCGAGATGCCTGGATCGAGACTGACGGCGACGGTCAGACTCGCTTGGGACGTTGCTGTCGCGGCGGGCGTTTCGGTCGTCGTGGCCTCGACCTTGGCCTCGCTTGCTTCGGTTGGCGTTGCGGAGGCGGTCTCAGCCGGAATCCCAGCGCGACGCTGGGCCTCGCCCATCATCTGACGGAGATTGCCGGCCTCCTCACTCGCCGGATCCAGTTCGTCGAGGATGCTCTGCCAGGTCGTCCGCGCAGCCTGATACTGGCCCCGCTGGAAGGCGACCAGCCCCGAGAACCAGCGGGCATTGCTATTGGTCGGCTCCTGGGCCAGTGCCTCGGCGATCAGCTCGGCCGGACGCCCCAGCAGGCTTTTATTGGGATCGACGAGTCCCAGCACCTCGGCATAGGCGATTTTGAGATTGACCTCATTGGGCGCGAGCACATAGGCGCGTTCCATGGCCTTGGCGCCGGCGTTGAGTCGACCCATGGCCAGATAGGTGCGGCTGAGCATCATCCAGCCATCGATATTCGCCGGCTCCTGTTCGAGCCGTTTTTCCAGTTGCTCAACCAGTTCCTCCAGCGAGGCGACCTCGGCCTTGGTGTCGTCCGTCATGGTGGTCGCCTGACGCTGATCGATCAGGTCGGTTCGACCGAACTCCAGATACGCGAGCACGGTCGCAGCTGGAACGATGATGGTGAGAGCCAAGGCCAGCGCCCAGCGGCTGAGGGCCGAGGCCGGGCGTTCGGTGGCGGCCGCCGTTTCGGCACCGTCCAGGTCATAGAGCAGCTCGCGCTCCAGATCGCGCCGCGCGGCCTCGTACTGCGCCTGGTCGAGAAACCCGGCCTCCAGGTCGGCATCGAGTTCCTTCAGTCGCTGCTGGAAGACTTCCAGGTTGAGCCGATCCTGGCCGGGCGCGGTATCCGGCGGGGTGGGGCGCACCAGTGGCGCGAGCACGAAGACGAGCGATAGGGCCAGCAGAATACCGGCGAGAATCCAGAAGATGATCATGGGGTTCGAGTCAGTCGTGTTGGTCGCCGGTCTTGGCGAGTAGCTGTTGCAGTCGGGCGCGTTCGGCCTCGCTCAAATCCTGTTCGGGTTCGGCCTTCTTGCGCTGGAGCGTGCGCGCGAGCAGATAGGCACCGAAACCGACGAACAGGAAGGGGCCGAACCAGAGCACCAGGGTCGAGGGCTTGAGCGGCGGCTCATAGAGCACGAAGTCGCCATAGCGCGCGACCAGGAAGTCGATGACCTCCTCACGGCTCTTGCCTTCCTGCATCAGGCGGTAGACCTCCTTGCGCAGATCCTGGGCGACACCGGCCTGCGAGCCGGCGAGCGATTCGTTCTGGCAGACCAGACAGCGCAGCTTGCTGGTGAGATCGCGGAATTCCTGGGTGCTCGCCGGATCTTCGAAGGTGAACTCTTCCAGGGTGAAGGAGCGGGCCGGGGTCGTCATTAAGACGCTGCTGAGGGTCAAGGCCGCCAGGATGGTCGTAGTGGATAGCCGCTTCATGACTTGCCCTTTCGATACTGCTCAACGATGGGTTGGATCTCTTCGGCCCAGACCTGGGCGTCGATCGGCCCGACCCGTTTGTGACGGATGATGCCCTCGGCGTCGACGATGAAGGTCTCGGGCGCGCCATAGACGCCCCAATCGATCCCGGCCTGATTGTCCGGGTCGTAGAGGGAGACCGTATAGGGATCGCCATAGCGCTGGAGCATTTGCAGTGCCTCGGGCCGGGTGTCCTTCCAGTTGAAGCCGATTACCTGCACCCCGTACTCGCGCGCAATGCGCATGAGCTCTGAGTGTTCCTGACGGCAGGACGGACACCAGGAGGCCCAGACGTTCACCAGCGACACCTGACCGATGAGGATGTCACGGGTCAGGGTCTGGTTGGGATCCTTGAGATCGGACAAGCTGAACTCAGGGGCCGGCTTGTCGATCAGCGGCGAGGGGATCTTGCGCGGGTCCAGTTGCAGCCCGTAGAAGAGCAGGGCGGCCAGAGCCAGGAAGATCCCGAGCGGGATAAGGGCGCGTTTGGCGGATGTGTTCATGATGATCGACCCTTCAAGCCTTTGCGAGCGCGACGCCGGACGGAACGGTCGCGGTCTGACGGACGGTACGATAACGCCGATCGGTCGCCGCAAGCGTGCCGCCGATGGCCATCAGGATGCAGCCGAGCCAGATCCAGCGCACATAGGGTTTGTAATAGAGCCGCAAGGCCCAGTCGCCCTGGGTGCCGACCGGCTCGCCGAGCGAGATATAGATGTCGCGCAGCAGACCGGCGTCGATGGCCGCTTCGGTCATGGGCATGCCGCCCGAGACATAGTTGCGCTTCTCGGGATAGAGGTGGGCAATCTCACGCTCGCCGCGATAGATCACGAAATCGCCGCGGAACGCCTGATAGTTGGGTCCGGGCACGGCGGTCACGCCATTGAACTGGAAGCGATAGCCCGAGGCGTCGTGACTGGTGCCGGGCGACATGCGCACGTCGGTTTCCTCACCGTAGACCGAGACCATGGTGACGCCGACGATGAAGACCGCCAGCCCCATGTGCGCCAGCCACATGCCGTAATAGCCGCGACTGTTGCCCAGGAAATCGGTCTTGAGACCGCGCAGTCCGCCCTTGTGCTTGAGCCGGTCGAACAGGCTCAGCAGATGCGACGCCACCAGCCACACGGACATGCCGACACCGAAGCCGACCGCCAGGTGCCCCTCTGAAACGACTGACAACCCCGTGACCACGAAGGCCGCGATCCCCAGCGCCAGCGCGATCCAGAGCGCGCGCACCAGACGCCAGGCTTCGTCGTGCTTCCAGTGCACATGCGGCCCGATGGCTGTAGCCAGGATCAGCAGCGGCGACAAGGCGACAAACATCTTGTTGAACCAGGGGAAGCCGACCGAAATCTTGCCCCAGCCCGCGGCTTCGTAGATCAGCGGGGCCAGGGTGCCGAACAGCACCAGCACCGCCAGGGTAGCGAGCAGCAGGTTGTTGATGAGCAGGAAGGTTTCGCGCGAGAGCAGATCGAAGCGCCCGCCGCCCGAGATGCTCGGCGCGCGCCAGGCATAGAGTGCCAGCGAGCCGCCGATGACCACGCACAGGAACAGCAGGATGAAGCTGCCGCGCGTCGGATCGGTGGCGAAGGCATGAACCGAGGTCAGCACGCCCGAGCGCACCAGGAAGGTGCCGAGCAGCGACAGCGAGAAGGTCGAGATCGCCAGCAGCACCGTCCAGTTCTTGAAGGCCGCGCGCTTCTCGGTCACAGCCAGCGAGTGCATCAGCGCCGTGCCGACCAGCCAGGGCATGAAGGAGGCGTTCTCGACCGGATCCCAGAACCACCAGCCGCCCCAGCCCAGTTCGTAGTAGGCCCACCAGGAGCCGAGCGCGATGCCGATGGTCAGGAACACCCAGGCGACCGTGGTCCAGGGCCGCGACCAGCGCGCCCAGGCCGCATCGAGCTTGCCACCGATCAGCGCGGCGATGGCAAAGGCAAAGGCGACCGAGAAGCCGACATAGCCCATGTAGAGCATCGGCGGATGGATGGCCAGTCCCGGATCCTGCAAGAGCGGATTGAGATCACGCCCTTCGAGCGGCGCCGGGAAGATGCGGTCGAACGGGTTGGAGGTCAGCAGCGTGAACAGCAGGAAGCCGATAGCGATCATCGCCTGCACCGAGATGACGCGTGCGATCATCGGCAGCGGCAGGTTGCGGCTGAACTGCGCGACCGCCGCGCCCCAGCCGGCGAGCATCAGCACCCACAGCAGCAGCGAGCCTTCGTGCGCGCCCCAGATGGCCGAGATCTTGTAAAGCGTCGGCATCAGGGTATTGGAATTGGACGCGACATAGAGGACCGAGAAGTCGTCGTCCAGGAAGGCGATCAGCAGACAAAGAAAGGCGACGCCGATGAAGGTGAGTTGACCCCAGGCCAGCGGACGCGCCATGGCCATCCAGGAGCGGTTGCCGGTGAAGCTGCCGATCAGGGGCACACTGGCCTGGACCAGTGTCAGCATCAGGGCCAGCAGCAAGGCGAAATGACCGAGTTCAGGCGCCATCAGTTGGCCACTCCGCTGTTGGTTTGGTTGGCGGCGGCGTTGGTCACGCCCTCGGCATGGGCGGTCTGGAGCGTACTGGCAACCTCGGGCGGCATGTATTCCTCATCATGCTTGGCCAGGACTTCTTCGGCCTGGAACACGCCATCCGGCCCCAGCCGGCCCTTGGCGACCACGCCGGTTCCTTCCTTGAAGAGATCCGGCAGGATGCCCGAGTAGGCAACCTTGACGGTCGAGGCGTTGTCGGTCACATCGAAATGGACCAGCAGTCCATCGTCCTGACGCTGGAGCGTCCCCTCGCGCACCAGTCCGCCGAGCCGGAAGACGTGATCAGCCGGCGCTTCGTTGGCGAGCACCTGCGAGGGGCTGAAGAAGTAAGAAAGATTGCTCTTGAGGGCCGTGATGGCCAGGGTCGAGGCCGCGCCGATCCCCAGGATCGCCAGACCGACGAAGGCCAGCCGTTTCTGTCGTGCTTTCATGTCGAAATTTCACTCCGGACGCGAGGTTTGGGACAGTCGGGCCAATCGACCCAATCGCGCCAAAATGGTTCGATGCTGGAGACGCAATTGCAGCACCTCGGCCACCAAGGCGAGCGCCACCATGCCGTAGGCGCCCCAGACGAAGAAGGCATAACCGCCCTGAGAAAAGAAATCGCTCATCGTGGTTGCTCCCGGCTTACCAACTCTTGAACCCAGCTCGCTTCAGCTTCGCGCGTGAGGATGATCGAGCGCAACCGCATGAAGCCGGTCGCGAACGCATACATCCAGAACGCCAGCGTCATGGTCAGCATCGAAAACAGGATATGGCCATCGATCTTACCCAGCCCCGAGCGTTGATGCAGGGCCGCGCACTGGGTCGGGTCGGGGCAGTTGATCGACCAGTAGATGACCGGGACCATGACCAGACCGACGATCGCCAGCAGCGCCGAGGCGCGATCGGCGCGGCGGATGTCGTCGATTGCCGAGTGCAGCGCGATATAGCCGACATACATGAAAAAGAGCACCAGTTCCGAGGTCAGGCGCGGATCCCAGTCCCAATAGGTGCCCCAGCTCGGACGGCCCCAGAAGGCGCCGGTCCAGAGTGCGAGGAAGGTGAAGACCGCGCCGGTCGGCGCCACCGCGTTGGCCATCATGAACGACAGCCGGGTGTTGAACACCAGCCCGATCGCCGCCCAGAACACCATCACGATATAGAGCCACATCGACATCCAGGCCGCCGGCACATGGATGAAGATGATGCGGTAATACTCCTTCTGTGCATTGTTGCCGCCAAGCTGATCGGGCGTCTGGAAAAAGCCCCAGTAGAGACCGATTACGAGCAGCACGCCGGTCAGAATCCAGAAGGGGCGTGTGAGACGGCCCGCGAGCGGATAGAAGGTCGCGGGCGAAGCGAATTTGAACCAGTTCAGGGTCATTGGGTTTGATTCGGGGCTTGAGGTTGAGTCAAATGAGGCGTGGCAGCCGCCGGTCGCACTTTGGAGAGCAGACGTGGCCGGCGCACAACGACTGTTCCGGGCGAGTCCAGCTCGACGACTTTCAGTGCCTCACAGATTCGGCCAAGATCATGGCCATAGTGTTCCGCGTGCTCGGCGCGATAGCGACGAATCTCGGCAACGATGGGGTCTTCGTTCATATTTCCGCTCCCAGTTCTTCCGGTGAGCACAAGATAGGGCAGGCAAAACCGTGGGACTCGATCACGGTTGTGATCGTCTCTTTGGTTTGTGCGTTGTTGATGTGCTTGAAATTCCAGGTCAGCAAGAACTCGATACCGCCCGCTGCGGCGATGCCGATATGCAGGGCATCTTCCTCACTGTTCTTGGGAATCGCACCTTGCGTCAGCAGATCCTCGGCCAGCATTCGGGCTTCGGGTGAAATCGCGAGCATTGGGATCGCTTCGATCACCTTCTGGCGTCTTGCCGCTGCTTCAGCGTCGCCGCGCCTGATTTCCTGAAATACAAGTGCGGAGACATAGAGATCGAAGTCGGCGCGATGCTGTTTCCACCAGATCTCGGTGATCGCTTGGCGTGCCGCCACCACGACATCACGACTCGATCGGGCGACCAAGTAGCTGATGACGGAGGATTCAATATAGACGGACTGAGGCACGGCGTTTAACTTAAAATTCAGCTCATTCCAGCGAAATCTTGAGCGCCGCCGCTGAGGCCAGTGGCGCTAGTGTCAGGGCTGCGAGCAGAAAGGCCCCCAGTAGCATCAGATAGGGTTCGGTGTCGGTGAGCGCGATACGGCTGACCTCGACCGCGCCGGCGCCATAGACCAGCACCGGAATATAGAGCGGCAGAATCAAGAGCGAGAGCAGGATGCCGCCGCCGCGCAGTCCGAGCGTCAGCGCCGCGCCGATGGCCCCGATCAGACTCAGGATCGGCGTGCCGAGTGCGAGCGACAGCATCATGATCCCGATCTGCGTGTCCGTCAGATGGTACTGCATCCCAACCAGCGGGGCGATCAGCACCAGCGGCAGACCCGTCAGCAGCCAGTGCGCACCGACCTTGGCCAGCACCAGCAGCGACAGCGGCTGGGCGGTCAGGAGCATCTGCTCCAGCGTTCCATCCTCATAGTCCGCCGCGAACAGCCGCTCCAGCGCCAGCATCGAGGCCAGCAGTGCCGCGACCCAGACCACACCCGGTCCCAGGATCTGCAACACCTGACGCTCGGTGCCGACCCCGAGCGGAAATAGACTGACCACGATGATAAAAAAGAACAGCGTCGTCAGCGCATCGGTCCGTCGCCGCATGGCCAGCAGCAGATCGCGCTTGAGGACACACCAGAATACAGCCCACATGATGGCGTCAGTCTCCCAAATCCAGACGGGCGACCTGGCCCGAGGTCAGCGGCACCTCCTGGTGTGTGGTCAGGACCGCCAGTCCGCCGCCGGCCACATGCTCGGCGATCAGTCCCTGGAGCAGGGCCACGGCCTCGACATCGAGCGCCGTAAATGGCTCATCCAACACCCAGAGTCGGGCGCGACTGAGAATGAGCCGGGCCAGAGCCACGCGCTTCTTCTGTCCCTGCGAGAGCATCCGTGTGGGCAGATCTTCGAAGCCGCGCAGTCCAATGCGCGCAAGCGCCTGCCAGACGTCATCGATCCCGACCGGATCGCCGTCAAGCTGCGCCGCAATCGACAGATTCTCGATCCCGGTCAGATCGGACTTGATGCCGTTGAGATGGCCGAAATAGAGCAGCTCGCGCCGATAGTCCTCGGCCAGGGCGCGGATCGACTCACCGCGCCAGCGCACCTCGCCCGCATCCGGGGTGAAGAGTCCGCACAAGGTTCGCAACAGCGTGGTCTTGCCGCTGCCGTTGCGACCGCGCACATGGAGCAGGGTTCCAGGCTCCAGCGTCAGATTCAGACCGCTGAACAGCCGCCGATCACCGCGCCGGCATTCCAGGTCCGCGATCTCAAGCATGGATGGCCTCGTCGTCGCTTCGATCCTCCCGGCTGGACTGGGACTCCGGATGCTGGATCACCCAGCAGTTGTGGATCCGCGGATTGCGGGCGAAGTCGCGCGGCAGAGTCTGGGCGCTGATGTCGCTGACTTCGAAAGGCGCTAAGCCGTCCAGATCGATCCGGAAACGGCGCAGATTGTTCGAGAAGATCAGTTGCCCACCGGGTTCGAGCAGGCGCATGGTCGCCTGGATGATGTCGACATGATCGCGCTGGATGTCGAGCGTGCCCTGCATGCGCTTGGAGGTCGAAAAGCTCGGCGGGTCGAGAAAGATCAGATCGAAGCGGCGCTGGCCGAACATCGATTCGATCCAGCGCAGACAGTCGGCCTGGATCAGTTGATGATTCGGTCCCTGAATGTCATTGAGTTCCAGATTGCGCCCGGCCCATTCGAGATAGGTGCGTGACAGATCAACCGTAGTGGTCGAGGTCGCGCCGCCCTTGGCCGCCTGCACGGTCGCCGTGCCCGTGTAGGCGAAGAGGTTCAGAAACCGCTTCCCGGCCGACAGCGAGCCGATCAGCCGTCGCACGTCGCGATGATCGAGAAACAGCCCGGTGTCCAGATAGTCCTCGAAGTTGACCAGGAACCTGAGACCGTATTCCGAGACCTCGTGGAAGCGCCCGGTCTCGGCCAGCCGCTCGTACTGGGCGCGGCCCTTCTGCTGACGGCGCACCTTGAGGAACACCTGCTCACCGGGGACATCGAGCACCTCGGGGATCAGCCCCAGCGCTTCGCGCAGCCGCTGGCGCGCGCGCTTGGGATCGACGCTCGGCGGCGCGGCGTATTCCTGGACATGCACCCAGCGCCGCTCGCCCTCGTAGAGATCGATGGCCAGAGCGTATTCGGGCAGATCGGCGTCATAGATCCGCAGACAGTCGATGCCCTCGCTCTGGCGCCATTTACGCAGGGCCTTGAGGTTTTTTACCAGCCGGTTGGCGAGCATGGTCGCGCCCGGACTGCGCTCTTCCGGCGGCAGCGGGCGCGGCAGATGACTGACGAAATAACGCGGCTCGATCTGGAAGCTCAGCAAGCGGCATTCGATCGGACCGTTGTAGAGACTGTGCATCCGTGTCGCCCGCAATCCCAGGCTCTTGCCCAGCTCGGGGTTGGAGGTGAAGACCGCCGCGCGCCAGCCGACGAACCGCTCCTTGAGCACCGAGCCGAGACGCGCATAGAGCTGGGTCAGATCTTCATCGGCGCCGAGCCGCTCACCATAGGGCGGATTGACGATCACCAGTCCCTCGTCCTCTTCACGTCCGGGGTAGCAGTCAGACAGCTCGCGACGCTCGAAATGCGCCAGACCGGCGAGTCCGGCACGCTCCAGATGATGCAGTGAGGTACGGATGGCATTCGGGTTGACGTCATAGCCGCGTAGCGCGCCGAGCCGCTTGAGTCCGGCGGTACGGCGCAGACGCGCCTCGGCGAGCAGCCGCTGCCAAGCCGTCTCGTCGTGCTGGGTCCAGCCGTGAAAGCCGAAGCGCTCGCGCAGGAGACCGGGCGCGATGTCAGCCGCGATCAGTGCGCCCTCGATGACGAGCGTGCCCGAGCCGCACATGGGGTCGAGCAGGGCGCCGCCCTCAGCGGCGATCTCGGACCAGCCGGCGCGTAGCAGCAGCGCGGCGGCCAGATTTTCCTTTAGCGGCGCGGCGGAACCGGCCTCGCGATAGCCGCGCTGATGGAGCGAGTCGCCTGAGAAATCCAGACTGAAAGACAGGTTGTCGCGCTGCCCATAGAGATGGATGCGCAGATCCGGACACTCGGGATCGACGCTCGGACGCCGCCCGTAGAGCTGGTTGAAGCGATCGGCGATGGCGTCCTTGACCTGGAGGATGGCGAAATGCGGGTTGGTGACGCCCTGGAGTGCGCCGTCAAACTGGATGGCGAAGGTGCGATCCGGTGTCAGATGGTCTTCCCAGGGAATCTCCAGTGCGCTGTCGTGGATCTCATCCGGGCCGTTCAGCGACACTTGCGCGAGCGGCAGCAGGATGCGGTTAGCGATCCGCGACCAGAGACAGGCGCGATAGCCGTCCTCGATCCGGCCCGAGAAGCGCGCCCCGCCACGCGTCTCGGCGGCCCCCGCCATCCCGAGTCGGGTCAGCTCCTCGGCGAGCAGGCTGCCCATGTGCTTGGGGGCGGAGGCAAAGAACAGATGATCGGACATGCGGTTGGCGGGACTCCGGGGCGATGGGCTGAACCAGGCTGTCGGGCGGTTCATATTGGACGGGATTTTCCGCCGTCAGGTCTTTAAATTTTGTTCATCCAGTGAAACGGTCGAAAAGGGTACGTGGCGCCTCAGTCTTTTTTCAGCAGGTCGCCGAGGCTGGCGAAGGGATTGAAGGTTGCTGCCGTGCCGCCACTGGCCGTCGGCTTGGCCGGCGTGCCGGTGCCACGCGCGAGCGCGGCCAGGTGCTCTTCGTACTTCTGATGCTCGTTGTCGTGACAGTAGATGCACAACAGTTCCCAGTTGCTGCCGTCGGGCGGGTTGTTGTCGTGATCCATGTCTTTGTGATGCACCGTCAGCTCGCGCAGATTCTCGCGCGTGAAGTTGCGGGCACAGCGTCCGCAGACCCAGGGATAGAGTTTCAGCGCCTGATCGCGATAGCCGGCGGCGCGTTCCTCGCTCGCCTTACGCGCGTTGGCGACCACCTGATCGAGCTTGGCGGTATCGATGGGTTTGCCGGTCTTGCCATGACGGGGGCCGTGAGTCGGGGCCATGCGTCGATCCTCGGTCTGGAAGTTGGGTCGGCGTTAGATGTGGATGAGCGTCCGATCGATGGTTTTTGGTGCGTAAGCGGGGAAAATCGAGCCGCAGCAACGAAAGCGCGATCATAGCAAACTACTTAGCACATTTGTCTCCGCGCGTTCGTGACTCAATCCAACGTGTGAACGTCTGAGACGTGCGGGGAGAACGGCAACAGTCGTTTAGGTTTCGCGCTCGTCGAGCCTCTTTCGCATCCTAACCGGATTTCACTGATCGATCCCTGAATAAGACTGTCAGCGTTCTGTCAGTTTCTCCCCTGTAAGCTGCGCGCTGACTGGCGGTCCATGCTGATTTACCGGACAGGGACCGACAACAGCCAGCTTCTTGCGGCAGGCAATCAGCAATTGGCGGCCTGCCCAGCGTGGGCTTGACCACGTCTGCACGGTTGCAGTCGCTATCCTTACCCGTTGAAGGACGGGGTTTCTCGCGGAGGCGCTGATGAGCACCACCACCTTTGCCATCCTGATCAGTGGCGTGATCCTGCTTCAGGTCGCAGGTTTTGCGGCCTTCGGGTTTTATCGTCAACAGGCCCGCTATCGCGCGCTGGAACGCCCGGAACCGAATGTCGTCCCACCACCGTCTGCGGTCGGCTCGACAGTGCCCGCCATAACCAGGGCCATCGCCTGGTCCGGCGAGCGGGAGTTCGTGGTCCAGCGTCGGGTGATCGAAGATGGCAACGCCAGTGTCTGTTCCTTCTATCTGGTGCCGACCGACGGCGCACCGCTGCCAGTCTACCAGCCAGGACAATATCTGACCTTCAAGCTGGAGATCCCGGAGCCGACGGGTGGTCTGCCGACCCATGTCGTGCGCTGCTACTCGCTTTCCGACCGCCCGCGCACCGATCACTTCCGGGTGTCGATCAAACGGGTACCGGCCCCGCCGGGCAAGCCGGATGTCGCGCCGGGAATCGCCTCGAACCATTTCCACGACCATATCCAGGAAGGCTCGCGCCTGTCGGTGCGTGCGCCGTCCGGACACTTCCATCTGGACGCCGAGAGTGAACTGCCGATCGTGCTGATCGCCGGCGGCATCGGTCTCACGCCGCTGCTCAGTATCCTAAACACGCTTGCTCATGAGGCCGATCCACGCGAAGTCTGGCTCTTCTATGGCGTGCGTCATCGGGGCGAGCACATCATGAAAGCGCATCTGGAGCACCTGCGCGACACGCACCCGACGCTGCACCTGCATGTCTGTTACGCCGAGCCATCCGCCGAGGACCGTGCCGGCATCGACTACCAGCATCAGGGCTGGATCGATATCCAACTGCTCCGGCGGACACTGCATTTTGGTCGCTATGACTTCTATGTCTGCGGCCCGCTGGCCATGATGGAGACCCTGGTTCCCGCCCTTGGGGAAGCAGGCGTCGCCGACGAGAATATCCATTACGAGTCTTTTGGCCCCGCTTCGCTGACCAGGCGTCGGGCGCCTGTCTCAGCGACGGTGAGTATCCCGGTCGCGGTGCGCTTCAGTCGGTCGGGCAAGACCATCCAGTGGGACTCGACCAGTGACTCCTTACTTGAACTGGCCGAGGATCAGGGCATCCGGGTCGATTCGGGCTGCCGTGCTGGCAGTTGCGGCAGTTGTCAGACCCGCATCGAGTCCGGCGAGGTCGTGTACCAACAGACCCCGGACGCAGATGTGAAGCCCGGCCATTGTCTGCTCTGTATCGCCACCCCGGCCACCGATCTGACTCTGGCCCTGTAGAGACTGCGCACCGAGACTGCCATGAAACGTTCGATCATTCGCAAAGAAGTATTGCCCTTTCTGATCCTGTTTGGGTCGCTGCTGGTTGCGACCGCCATTGCCGATATCCTGCTGCATCTACTGGGGCTGGTGTGGGTCGGTCGCTATCTGGGGATTCCCGGCACGATCTTGATTCTGCTGTCCTTTTTCTACTCGATGCGCAAGCGCAAGCTGATCCGATTCGGCGAACCGAAAAAATTGCTGCGTCTGCACGAGGTGCTGACCTGGCTCGGGGCGCTGATGATCATGGTCCACGCCGGGATCCATGTGTACGCCATTCTCCCCTGGCTGGCGCTGGTGGCAATGCTGGTCACGCTCGCCAGCGGGATGACGGGTCAGTACCTGCTGGACCGCTCGCGGCGTCAATTGGGCGCACAACGTGAAAATCTTGCCGAGCAGGGTCTGACCGGCCAGGCCGCCGAGAAGGAGATCTTCTGGAATGCGGTTACGGTGGATCTGATGAAGCAATGGCGGACCGTGCATTTCCCGATCACGCTTGCCTTCGGGGTGCTCGGCCTGACGCACATCCTCAGTATCTTCCTGTTCTGGCAGTGGTCATGAGCAAAAAAATCATTTTCTATGTTGTCGCCGCTAATCTAGCACTTCTGGTGCTGCTGACCTTTTTGTATCCGCAATGGATGGTCGCACCCGGCCCGCCGATTGCAGCTCATGCGTCGCTGGAGACCGATTGCTTCGCCTGTCATACCCCCTTCATTGGCAGCCGTCCGGCGAAGTGCATGCACTGTCATCAGCCGGCGGAGATCGGTCTCATCACAACCACGGGTCTGCCGATTGCCAACGAGCGAAAACTCGTGCCCTTCCATCAGGATCTGATCGAACAGGATTGCGTTGCCTGCCACAGCGACCACAAGGGCGTACAGGCCTTCCGCCCCATCGGCCAGTTTTCGCATGCGCTGTTGCAGGTCAAGACGCGCGATCAGTGCAATGGGTGCCACAGCAACCCTGGAGACAGTCTGCACCGGGAGGTGGTTGCCCAATGCAGTCAGTGTCACTCACCACAAAGCTGGACGCCGGCCACCCTCGATCATGATCGTTTCTTCCGCTTCGATCAGGATCACCAGACCGCCTGCGCCACCTGTCACATGGACCAGGATTACAGCCGCTACACCTGTTACGGCTGTCATGAGCACTCGCGCTCGAACATCCGCGAAGAGCATGTGGAGGAAGGAATTTATGATTACGAGAACTGTGTCGAGTGTCACCGTACCGGTGAGGCCGAGGAACATGAACATGGGCGAGCGGGCGGCGATGCGCGACGAGAGCGTGAAGTGGGGCTTGCGCCGAGCCGGATGCGTCAGGATTTTTGGGAGCAGAGTCGCAACCGGCATGGCGAACATGACGATGACGACGATTAAGGTGATTTCCGGAAATCGTCTAAGAGACTATATCTCAGTACACAAAATAGGTATTGATGGTGCGCGAGGGGGGACTCGAACCCCCACGGAGTGCTCCACTGGAACCTAAATCCAGCGCGTCTACCAATTCCGCCACCCGCGCAATCAGGGCATTCTAGCGTGGTTTTGGAAAAATCGGTATGAATCGTTGATCGGCGTGGTCGTCACCGGACGCCGGAGGCCAGGAGCGCGACATAACAGGGACGCTCAAGGCTGGACGCTGGTCAGCCCGACGCTCAGCCAGTCCTGCATCCCGCCGCGATACCACTTGAGTTTGTGCAGCGGATAGCCGATGCCGACCAGAGTCTTGATGTTGGCCGTCGATTGCGGGCACCAGATGCCGTTGCAGAACAGCACCAGTGTCTTGGCGTTGCTAAAGTCCAGGGCGCCACTTGCCGGGTCGCGGGTGACGTTGAAGTCATCGTGCAGGGTCTGCTCGAAGGTATCGGCCTCGCGCGGCGTCTCGAAGGTGCCGGCGTTGTCGCGGCTGATCTTGTTCCAGGGGATGTTCACCGAGCCGGGGATGGTGCCGCGCATGACCCAGTCCGGAGTGCGTGAGTCGACTAGCAGAATGCCGGTGTCGCCCTGCGACATCCGGTGCAGATAATTCAGCACGTCCAGCTCACCAATGGTCTCGACGCCCTCGACCACGACCATGGGCTGCACGCAGAAGGGCGGACAACCACGGTCGGTCTTTTGGTAGATCTCGGGCAGGGTGGCATCGAGGTCGTGTCCGCGCTGGATGGTGATGGTCTGACCATTGTGCTGGATCTGGACGCTCTCGAGTGTCGGCGTGATCCTGTTGTCGGCCGCCAGCGCGAGGGTCGAAGCACCGAAACAGATTGCAAGGGCCGTGAGACGCAGAGATCGAATGACGGGCATGATACGAGACTCCTGAATGTGTGATGGATGGTCGCCGATGATTGCTCGGCGCTATCGAGACCGATCGAGCACATAGGCGGGGAAGTCCGCGTGCTGTTCGCCGAGTGCCTGATCGTAACCCAATTCGCCCTGACGTTTGGCATCGTTGGCCAGTTCGATGGCGGCCGCGTAACGTCCATCTGCCGCGAGCGTCTTGGCCTGTTCAATCATGGTCGCTGTGTCGCGCCACTCACCGCCGACCGAGTCAGCGCGCTGGCGGGCCGCTTCAGCGGCCTCGATACTGGCCAGTGCCTGACTCTGGTCCGGTGTCTCCGACCAGGCCGCGCCCAGCGGGAGCACCGCTAACAGGCCGAGGATCAGGCTGTTTCTGAATCCGCGTTTCAGTCTCGATGCGATTATGGAATCCTCGGTCATTTGCGTGCTCCGGGTCCGTTGAGTTCCTGTCCGTTGTTCAGATAGGTGAGAAAATATTCGAGATTTCGATATGCCTCACTCTGGGGCTTGAACGCCTTGGCCCGCACCTGCTCGTTGCAGCCGGCGAACCGTCGATGCAGGGTCCCCATCTCGCCCCAGTCGGAACGGTAGACCGGCCAATGCGTCGTGTGCCCGAGCGCCGGACTCAAGACCTCGCTGCGCAGCCTGGCCCCGGAGTTGGCGAAATGGCAGTGGGCGCAGGAGAAGTTGAGCTGACCGCGCCGGGCGAAATAGAACCGCTTGCCCTGCTCATAGGCCGCCAGCGCGCGCGGGTCGTCCGCCGGGATCTCGACCTGAGTGATCTGGCCCCGCGACTCATAAGCGATATAGGCGACGAGATCGGCGATCGGTCCCTTGACATACTTCAGCGGCGCCTCGTCGTTGGCCTGGCGGCAGTCGTTGAGCGCCAGCGGCAGGGTCACCACCATCCCGCGCTCGCGGTCCCAGCGCGGATACTGAGCCGCAATCGCTGGACCGTCCGCAAAGCAGTCGGCATAGCCGCGACCATTGGCGAAGGGCGTGTTCCAGAGCGTCTCGCCTTTGGAGATGGCGGTCTCGTAGGGCGGGAATTCCTCGATCGCCTCCCAGTTCTCGCGCCCGACCGGGTCGATGGCATAGGCGCCGTTCTTGAACTCGTCCTCGGGGACGTTCGGGAAGCGTTGCTTGAAATAGGCTTGGAACGCGGCCTGTTCCTCGGCGGGTGTGGCGGCGAACGCCCCGCCGGCGAGCATCAGGCCGACGAGCAGGACGGCGAGCATGAAGGTTGAGCGAGCGGTTGTCATTGGGGCACGGTCCTCCGGCAGCTGGCGGATCTCGGATGGATCTGGTCGGTCCAGGCCGGACTCAGAGTGTCCAGATGTATTCGACGACATCGACGAATTCCTGTTGGGTCAGGATGGCGTGCTTGCCGAAGGGCGGCATGACCGCCTCTGGATTCTTGAGGGTCGCGTCCCAAATCTGACTGGCCAGCTCGCGCTTGCTGGGGAAGCGGGTCTGTATCGCGATCAGCACCGGCCCGAGCGAGCCTGGACCCTCGGCGTCGGCCATGATATGGCAGGCGACACAGTTACCCTTAGCGCGGTCATTGGCCACCAGACGGCCGACTTCGGGATCGCCATCGAGTACAAGATCATCCGGTGGGCCGGCGGCCAGGAGCGGCGTCGTGATCGACACGGATAGCCCCAAGACCAGGGCGAGTCGATGCAATCGGTGAAACCGGGTTGACGGCATGGACGAGACCTCCTTTGATTATTATGGATATGGCCGGCAATCGACGTTTACTGTGGGAGCGTCCGTCGAATTTCAAGCGTATCGGCGGGCGGTCGCCCGACAATGATTCTGGAGGACTCAGCGAACCATGCCGCTTTCAAGACGCGAATTCATCCGACTCCTGGGCCTGGCCGGCACGGCCGGTCTGCTGCCCGTCACAGGTCGCGCGACCTCCGGGCGTCCGTCCGATCGCTACGAGATCCCGGCGTTCGGTCACGTCCGCCTGCTGCACATCACCGACACCCACGCGCAGCTCAATCCGATCTATTTCCGCGAGCCGAACGTCAATCTGGGGATCGGCGCGGCACTCGGTCGCGCGCCGCATCGCGTCGGCACGGCACTGCTCGAACAGTTTGGCATCGCGCCGGGCGGGCTGGAGGCGCATGCCTTCACTTATCTCGACTTCGCGGCGGCAGCCGAGCGGTTCGGGGCTGTCGGCGGCTTCGCCCATCTCAAGACACTCATTGATCGACTGCGCGCTCAGGCCGGGGAGAGGCGCAGTCTGCTGCTCGACGGCGGCGATACCTGGCAAGGCTCGGGCACGGCCTACTGGACGCGCGGTCGGGATATGGTCGGGGCCTGCAATCGGCTCGGCGTCGAGGTCATGACCGGCCATTGGGAGTTCACCTATGGCGAAGAGGCGGTGATCCGTAACATCGCTGAGTTCCAGGGCGAGTTCGTGGCTCAGAACGTCAGGGTCCGCGAGGAGGCGCTGTTCGACTATCGCTTCGAGGACTTCGCCGGCTTCAACGAGGATTCGGGTCTGGCCTTCAAGCCTTATGTCATCAAGGATGTCGGCGGGGTCCGGGTCGCGGTCATCGGTCAGGCCTTCCCCTATACCCCGATCGCCAATCCGGCGCGTTTCATCCCGGACTGGACCTTCGGTATCGAGGATGGGCGGATGCAGGAGATCGTCGACCAGGTGCGTGAGCGCGAGAAGCCCGGCGTGGTGGTGGTGCTCTCGCACAATGGCATGGACGTCGATCTCAAGCTCGCCTCGCGCGTGCGCGGGATCGATGTCATCCTCGGTGGCCATACTCACGATGGCGTGCCCGCGCCGATCCTGATCGAGAACTCCGGCGGCAAGACCCTGGTCACCAATGCCGGCTCCAACGGCAAGTTCGTCGGCGTCATGGATCTGGAGATCAAGGACGGGCGGGTGAGCGACTATCGCTATCGGCTGCTGCCGGTGTTCTCCAACCTGATCGAGCCGGACCGGGCGATGCGCGACTATATCGCCGAGGTGCGCGCGCCCTATGCCGAGCGGCTCGACGAGAAGCTCGCCACCACCGGCGAACTGCTCTACCGGCGCGGCAACTTCAACGGCACCTTCGATCAGGTCATCTGCGACGCTCTGCGCCAGGTGCACGACGCTCAGATCAGCCTCTCGCCCGGCTTCCGCTGGGGCACCACGGTGCTCCCCGGACAGACGATCACCCTGGAGCATGTACTCGATCAGACCTGCATCACCTATCCTGAAACCTATCGGCGTGAGATGAGCGGGGCGGACCTCAAGCGGATTCTGGAGGACGTCGCCGACAACCTCTTCAACCCTGATCCCTATGTCCAGCAGGGCGGCGACATGGTGCGCGTGGGCGGACTCGACTATGTCTGCGATCCGACCGCGTCCATGGGTGAGCGCATCCAGGCGATGCAGTTGGCCGATGGCACACCGATCGAGGCGGGCAAGACCTATGTGGTGGCCGGTTGGGCCACGGTCGGCGGTCAGGCGCCGGGCGAGCCGATCTGGGATACGGTCGCGACCTATCTGCGCGATATCAAGACCGTCAAGCTCGAACGGCTCGACACACCCCGACTCAAGAACGTCACCGGCAATCCGGGCATCGCCGATTATGCAGGCCGGTTCGTTTGATCGTTGACAGACAGCGTGCGGATGCCGAGTCGGCATGTCGTGCTTTAAGGGTCGATTCAATAAGCGGCGGACTCTATGTTTTTCTCCAAACTGCGCAGTATGGCGACGACCGAGGTAGTGAGACAGGAAGCCAAGTTCCGTGCTCTGTTCGAGATCTATCCGGATGGCATCCTGCTGATCGATCCGAGCGATGGCTCGACCCTGGAGTTCAATCAGGTCGCCTGCGCACAACTCGGCTATACGCCCGCTGAATTCTCAGGCGTGTGTATCAGCGATTACGAAGTCCAGGAATCCACACAGGATGTCGCCGCGCATGTTCAGAAGATCCTGACTCAGGGACGCGATGAGTTCGAAACCCAGCATCGGCGCAAGGATGGCCGCGTCATCGATGTGAATGTCACGGTTTCGCGCCTGGATCTCGATGAACGTCCATTATTGCTGGCCGTGTTTCGTGACATCAGCCGTCGCAAGCAGAATGAGCGTCAAAAACGTCAGGTCGAAGAGCGACTGCAATTAGCCACGGAAGCGGCCCATCTCGGCATCTGGGACTATGATATCCAGCAGGATCGACTGATCTGGGATGAACGGATGTTTCAGCTCTATGGTCTCGAACCGAGACTCTTTGGTTATCGGTTCGTAGATTGGTCGTCGCTCGTCCTGCCGGAATCGCTTCAGCGCGTGAAAGCGGATTTCCAGGCCCTGATCGAATCCAGCCAGCCCTTCGATGTCGAGTTTCAGATTCGCCGTCCCAGCGATAGCGAAGTTCGGACCCTGCGCGGCCTGGCGCGCGTCATCCGTGATGATCAGGGTCAAGCGATTCGCGTTGTCGGCGTCAATGAAGACATCACCAAGCTCCAGGAGGCCCAGCGCGAAATCCTCGATCGCGAGCGACGCTTGCAACAACTGGCTGAACAAAGCCGCACCGTGACCTGGGAAGTGGACACGCAAGGACGCTACACCTACCTGAGCCCGGTGGCCGAGATCGTCTGGGGGTATGCGCCGGACGAGATCGTTGGCCAGTGCCATTTCTATGATCTCCACCCTGAGCCGGAGCGCGAAGCGTTCAAGAAATCGGTCTTTCAGGCGTTTGTCCAAAAGATGAAATTCCAGGGGTATGTCAACCCGATCCTGTGCAAGGATGGCCAGGTGATCTGGGTGTCGACCAACGCCATTCCAGTCATCGACGATCAAGGTCGGCTGCTCGGCTATCGTGGCAGTGATATCGATATCACCGAGGCCAAGTATGCCAAGGATGCGCTTGAGGACGAAAAGGAGCGCTTCAGAGGCATTTTCGAAAAGACCGGCAGTGCCGTGGCGGTCTATCGGCCAATCGATCATGGTCAGGATTTCATCTTCACCGACTATAATCCAGCCGCCGAACGCATGGATCGGACCACACGCCAGGAGGTGATTGGTCGGCGCTTGACGGAGTGTTTTCCGGCGACCATCGAGATGGGACTGGTGGATGTGTTGCGACGGGTGAATCTGAGCGGGCAGACCGAGTACCTGCCATCATCCTATTATCAGGACGATCGTTTGCAGGTTTGGCGTGAAAACACGGTATTCAAGCTTTCCTCCGGTGAGGTGGTGGCCGTTTACAACGATCTGACCGAGATCAAGCAGGCTCAGGAAGCCGCCGAGCGTGCCAGTCGAGCCAAGAGCCAGTTCCTGGCCAATATGAGTCATGAGATCCGCACGCCCATGAATGCCGTGATCGGCTTGAGCGATCTGCTCCTGGAGACGTCGCTCGATGCCAAGCAGCACGACTATCTGCGCAAGATTCACAATTCATCGCGCCTGCTGCTCGGGATCATCAACGACATCCTGGACTATTCCAAGATCGAGGCCGGCAAGCTGGAACTGGTCCTTCAGCCGTTTTGTCTCGATGATCTGCTCGATCAGATGCGGACGCTCTTTGGCAGCGAAGCCGATTCCAGGGGCATCGAACTCCTCTTCGATCTGGCCGTTGCATCAAGCAACAGGGTCGAGGGCGATGCGTTGCGACTGGGTCAGATTTTGATCAATCTGCTCAGCAATGCCATCAAGTTCACCAAGCAGGGGCAGGTGGTGCTCTCTATCCGTCAGCTGGAGGCCGGAACGACGTCGGCGTGCCTGCGTTTCGAGGTGCGTGATACGGGTATCGGTATCACGCCCGATCAGCAGGAGCGCTTGTTCAAACCGTTCTCGCAAGCCGACAGCTCCACGACGCGCCGCTATGGTGGAACCGGTCTCGGCTTGGTCATCAGTCGTAAATTAGTGGAAAAGATGGGCGCGACGCTGAAGCTGGAGTCGACGCCCGGAGCAGGCAGCCGGTTTTATTTCGACCTGACCCTGCCCTTGTCGCCCGATCAAGCCAGTCCGTCACGGCCAGCCGAGTTGTGGTCCGGCGGGCGAGTACTGATCGTCGACGATCATGCCGCCGCCCGAACCATACTGCGCGGTCTGCTGGACAGTCACGGCTTCGACGTGGAGGAAGCCGACAGTGGCCAGGCCGCCATCATGGCCGTTCAGGCCGCCGAACAGGAGGGCCGGTCGTTTCAGTTCATTCTCATGGACTGGAAAATGCCCGGTGAGCTGAATGGACTGCAAACGCTCAAGGAGTTGCACACAATGCGCGGCATGGGTGTCCTCAAGGGCAAGACGATTCCGGCGCTGATCGTCAGTGCTTACAGTCAGCAGGACGTCGCCGATCATGCCGAGTTCTACAGCGCCTTCCTGAGCAAGCCGGTGACGGCGAACGTGTTGCTCGAAGCCATGCGGCAGGCCGTCTCTGAACAGCAGACCACGGAGCGACCGCCCGCTTCCGTCGCCCGCCATATTCCCTGCTTCAGCGAGTACACCCTGCTGCTGGTCGAAGACAATGCGCTGAATCGCGAAGTCGCCATGGCCATCCTCGACAAGACCCGGATCAAGATCCTGCTCGCCAGCAATGGCCAGGAAGCCATCGACCAGGTCGGTCAGGCTCAGGTGGATCTGGTGTTCATGGATTTGCAGATGCCGGTCATGGACGGTTTCGAGGCGACCCGGCGCATTCGCGCCCAATATCCAGCGTTGCCGATCATTGCGCTGTCAGCGGCGGTCATGGACGCCGATCGCGAGCAGGCACGGCTGGCTGGAGCCAACGATCATCTGGCCAAACCCATTGAAATCCATTCTGTGTTCAACATGCTGGAGAAGTGGTTGCAGGCCGATGGCGATTGCACCCAGTCCCCGCTGGATGCCAGCCCAGCGCCACAGGGCGTGCCGGACCACTCAGCGGTCATCGACACGGCACGGGCGCTGCGGGCCTTCGATGGCGATCAGGTTCTCTACCAGCGTGCTCTCGCGCTCTTCAAGGAACAGCTCGAAACGGAGTTCAAGCCACTGTTCGGTCCCCTGGATGGTATCGAGCCGAGCCTGAAACGGCGTCTGCTGCATACACTCAAGGGTCTGGCGGCCACGGTGGGCGCGCAGACGCTGTCGGCCGCCGCGGCCCGTCTCGAAGTCTTCATCCGGCGCAGTGAGCCGATTCCGGAGTCTGAGCTTCACCGCTTCGAGCAGGCGTTGCATGCGGTTCGGAACGCGCTGGCCGCACTGGATGTGGCGCCGGCCGCACCATCGCCCCGCCGCGATCCGCTGGAGACTGCCGAGACGATCGCGCCTATCCTCAGCGAACTGCTAAGATCCCTGTCCACGGGTGAACTGGTCGATGAGACCGTGTTGGTCCGAGTGATCGATTTCATTCAGGCTCAGGGCCAGTGGGCCGACGCCGATGAGCTGCGGCGACTCGCGCACGCCTTTGAGCACGATCAGGCCGCCGCATTGTTGCGCTCGCTGGCCAAGCGGACGGGTGTTGAGCGCGTTTGAGGTGTGATGTGTCGGACAATAAACAAGCCACAGTGCTGATCGTCGATGATCAGCCGGCCAATATTCATGCCCTGGCGGCGTTACTCAAGAAAGACTACCGGATCCTGACCGCCACGCACGGTGAAAAGGCCCTGGAACTCGCCGCTCAAGCCCCGCCACCGGATCTGATCCTGCTCGACATCGTGATGCCGGATATGGATGGACATGAAGTCTGCTTTCGGCTCAAGAATGACGAGGCGACCAAAGCGATCCCGATCATCTTCGTCACCGCGCTTGGCGAGGAGCAGGACGAGGAGCATGGACTCAATCTCGGTGCGGCCGACTACATCAGCAAGCCGTTCAGCCCGGCAATCGTGCGCGCTCGCGTGCGCAACCAGATCAATCTCAAGCTGCGAACCGACCGGCTGGAGCAGGTCGCCATGCAGGATGGCTTGACCCAGATTCCCAACCGTCGTCACTTCGATCAGAAGCTCAAGGAGGAGTGGGGACGCTTGACCCGCAATGCAAAGTCATTGTCGCTGCTCATGATCGATATCGACCAGTTCAAGTTTTACAACGATCACTATGGTCATGGCGCCGGAGACGAGTGTCTCAGGCAGGTCGCTCAAGCCTTGTATCAGGTGCCGCAACGCCCGGTGGATCTGGTGGCGCGCTATGGGGGAGAGGAGTTCGCGGTCGTGTTGCCCGAGACCGACGAAGAGGGAGCGGCGCATCTGGCCCGGCGTCTGCTCGAAGCCGTGCGTGCACTGGGGATCGAGCATGCCTACTCGGATGTGGCGCCTCAGGTCAGCATCAGCATTGGCGTGGCCACCCATTCGCCGCAGCACCCGAAACACAATGCCGAGGCATTGAAGCGGAGCGCCGATCAGGCACTGTATCAGGCCAAGTCCCAGGGGCGGAATCGCGTTGGATTCGAGTGACCGAGCGGGACGCGCCAGAGGCGGCGTCCCGCTCGCTTCGTACATCGAGCCAAGTTGAGTCGATCGGACCTGGCTCGATTCAAGCTGGATCTCAGTGATCCACCGCGCCCTCGGCGCCGATTCCCGTCTCACAGCGGATGCGCTGCGCCTCGAAGGCATGACGCTCGCGCTTGGCCTGCTCGGAATGATCGAGCAGCGAGACGATCCAGATGAAGAAGAACGCCAGCGGCATCGAGATGATCGCCGGGTTGTTGAGCGCGATCAGTCCGACCGACTTGCCGTCGGCATCGACATGACCCAGCACATCGCCCCACACCGCCTTCGACAGGATGGTGAGCACCACGGCGCTGATCAGACCGATTACACCGCCGGCCAGCGCGCCATTGGTGGTCATCTTGCCCCAGAAGATCGAGGTGATCAGCACCGGGAAGTTGGCACTCGCGGCGATGGCGAAGGCCAGACCCACCATGAAGGCCACGTTCTGGCTCTCGAAGGCGATACCGAGCATGATCGCCAGCAGACCCAGGCCGAAGGTCGCGATCTTGGAGATACGGATCTCGGTGGTCTCGTTGCTGCGACCGCGCGCGATGACGCTCGCGTAGAGGTCATGCGAGATCGCCGAGGCGCCAGCCAGGGTCAGACCTGCGACCACCGCCAGGATGGTGGCGAAAGCGACCGCCGAGATGAAGCCCAGGAATAGGTTGCCGCCGACGGCCTCGGCCAGACGGATGGCGACCATGTTGGTGCCGCCGTTGATCCCCTTGACGAGCTGATCCTTGATGACCGAACCGTCGGCCGCGAGCGCCTCGGGCTTGAAGAACTCAGGATGCTGCGCCAGCAGCACGATGGCGGCAAAGCCGATGATGAAGGTCAGGATGTAGAAATAGCCGATGAAGCCGGTGGCATAGAACACCGATTTGCGTGCTTCCTTGGCATCCGGCACGGTAAAGAAGCGCATCAGGATGTGCGGCAGGCCGGCGGTACCGAACATCAGCGCCAGACCCAGCGAGATGGCATTGACCGGATCCGTGACCAGCGAGCCGGGCGACATGATGGCGAGTGCCTTGGGATGGGTCTCGACGGCCTGACGGAACATCTCTTCGGGCGAGAAGCCAAAGGTCGACAGCGCCACTCCCGCCATGAAGGTGGCACCTGCCAGCAGGAGCACGGCCTTGATGATCTGCACCCAGGTCGTCGCGGTCATGCCACCGAAGATGACATAGACCATCATCAGCGCGCCAACGGCAACCACCGCCATCCAGTAGTCCAGACCGAACAGGAGCTGGATGAGCTTGCCGGCGCCGACCATCTGCGCGATCAGATAGAAGGCCACCACCACCAGCGAGGAGATCGCCGCCATGGTGCGGATCTGAGTCTGGCCGAAGCGGTAGGAGCTGACATCGGCGAAGGTGAACTTGCCAAGGTTGCGGATTTGCTCGGCGATCAGGAACATAATCACCGGCCAGCCGACCAGGAAGCCGATGGAGTAGATCAGGCCATCATAGCCGGACGCAAATACCAGGCCCGAGATGCCCAGAAAGGACGCCGCCGACATGAAGTCGCCCGCAATCGCCAGACCGTTCTGAAAACCAGTGATGCCGCCGCCGGCGGTGTAGAAATCCTTGGCCGAGCGCGTGCGCTTGGCGGCCCAGTAGGTGATACCCAGGGTGCCGGCCACGAACACCAGGAACATGATGATGGCCGTGACATTGATCGCCTGACGCTCGACTTCGCCGGTAACAGCCGGACCGGCGACTAGCGCAAACGGAGCGAGCAGTGCGAGCAGCACGCCCCAGAGATAGAACCGCTTCATTGCAGATCCTCCCGGATGGCCTTGGTCAGGGCATCGAAGCGGCTGTTGGCCTTAGCGACATAGATCCCGGTCAGAACGAAGGCGCTGATGATGATGGCCACCCCGATCGGCATGCCGATGGTGGTCACAGCACCCTCGGCAATCGGGGTGCCAAGCAGTGAGGGCGCAAAGGCGATGGTCAGGATGAAGCCGTAGTAGATCACCAGCATGATGACCGTCAGGTTCCAGGCGAAGCATTTACGGGAGCACACGAGCTCCTGATAACGCGGGTGCGCCTTGATGGCGTCGACCGAGTCTTGTTGCATGGGTCTTCCTTCGAGCGTTGTGAGAATTGAGGATCGAGAGACGGAGGACGGATAGACGACGGCGATGCACGTCGAAAAAGTCGTCGAGCCGTATGAAGGCGCGCTGTTGTATGACCCCGCATCGAGGCGATACGGGCGTCTCTCGTCAATGTCTTTGGAATAGGGGAGGCGCGCGGTGCAGAGCAGCGGGATTCTGGTATTGACCTATATCAAGAGTCAACCAAATGATGATTGAATCTGTAAATTCTATCTATGCGTTTGAGCTTCAGCTCGATCACTGCACGGCGAGGCGCGTTGCTATTTGCCCAGACAATGCCTTTGGGTTGACAATGTGGAATCGATCAATAGCCTAAGCGCTCGCGGAGACCGACCCATGTCCGACAAAGCCCCCTGGATCACCTTCCGGCCCGAACTCAAGGTGCTCGACTGCACCGTGCGGGACGGGGGGCTGGTGAATGCCCATCAATTCAGCGACGAGTTCGTCGGGGCCGTCTACCGGGCCTGCGTCGAGGCGGGCATCGACTACATGGAGATCGGCTACAAGAACTCGCCCAAGATTTTCCCTAAGGAGAAGTTCGGCCCCTGGCGGCACTGCGACGAGGCTGATCTGCGACGCGTGGTCGGCGATCACGACCCCGAGAAGACGGGTCTGAAGCTCGCCGCCATGGCCGACGCCGGCAAGAGCGACTGGGAGACCCAGATCGTCCCGGCGGCTGAGAGTCCGCTGTCGATGATCCGCGTGGCCTTCTACGCCCATCAGGTCTCGGAGGCGGTCGACATGATCCGCCACGCCCATGAGCTCGGCTACGAGACCACGGCCAATCTGATGGCCGTCTCCAACATCACCGAGGAGGAGATCGATACCGTACTGGAGTCGATCGCGCCCACCCCGGCGACCACGATGGTCATCGTCGACAGCTTCGGCTATCTCTACCGCGAGCAGATCGACCGGCTCTACAGAAAGTACACCTCGGCCCTGGAAGGCACCGGCAAGGAGATCGGCATCCACGCCCACAACAATTTGCAGCTGGCCTTCGCCAACACCATCGAGGCCATCATCCTCGGCTGCAATCGCGTCGATGCCACCATGTATGGCTTCGGGCGCGGCGCGGGCAACTGTCACACCGAGATGCTGCTCGGGTTCCTGCGCAATCCCAAGTTCGATGTGCGCCCCGTGATCGAGGTGATTCAGAAGTATCTGCTCCCCTTGCGCCAGCAGCTCGACTGGGGGCCGTCGATCCCCTACAACCTCACCGGCCAGCTCAACCAGCACCCGCGCAGTGCCATCGAGTGGCGCGAGGGACCGACCCCGGACGACTTCCTGGGCTTCTACGACAAGCTGGTGGCGGAGATCTGAGCCATGACCAGTGACGCGACCCTGATCCTGGACGGCCAGGAGTACCGCTTTCCCATCCGCGAGGGCACCGAGGGCGAACGTGCGATCGACATCCAGGATTTGCGGGCGCGCACTGGCTATATCACGCTCGATCCGGGTTATGGCAATACCGGCAGTTGTCAGAGCGCCATCACCTTCATCGATGGCGAGCAGGGCATTCTGCGCTATCGCGGCATCCCCATCGAGCAGTTCGAACAGGCACCGAACTTCGTCGAGGTCGCCTGGCTCTTGATCTTCGGGCATCTGCCGAGCGCCGAGGAGTACCGGATCTTCTCCGAGCGGCTCACCGCCTGCGCCAACCTCGACGAAAGCATGAAGCACCACTTCGAGGGCTTTCCGCGCTCGGCGCCGCCCATGGCCATTCTCTCGGCCATGATCAATGCGCTGTCCTGCTTCCATCCCGACTATTTTGAGCTGGAGGACCAGGATCACTTCCAGGCCGCCGCCGCCGGACTCATCAGTAAGATCCGCACCATTGCCGCCTATGCCTACCGGCATTCGGTCGGACAACCCTATATCTATCCCCATCCGGGGCAGCGCTATGTGCCGAACTTCCTGCACATGATGTTCTCGCAGCCCTATGCCGAGTATGTCTGCGATCCGATCGTCAAGGATGCGCTCAACCTGATCCTGATCCTGCACGCTGATCACGAGCAGAACTGCTCGACCTCGACGGTGCGCATGGTCGGCTCCAGTCAGGCCAACCTGTTCGCCTCCTGCGCGGCCGGCGTGTGCGCGCTCTGGGGGCCGCTGCACGGCGGGGCCAATGTCGCGGTGCTGGAGATGCTCGAACAGATCCATCGCGGCCACATCAGTCCCGAGGACTATGTGCAACTGGCCAAGGATCGCGACAGCCGGGTCCGGCTCATGGGCTTCGGACACCGGGTCTACAAGAACTTCGACCCGCGCGCCAAAATGCTCGCCAACGTGGCCGAAAAGCTGCTGCCGACGCTCGGCGTCCAGGATCCGCTGCTCGACATCGCGCGCAGGCTCGAAGAGATCGCGTTGGAAGATCCTTATTTCGTCGACCGCCAGCTCTATCCCAACGTCGATTTCTACAGCGGCATCATCCTGCGCGCCATCGGCATCCCGACCAACATGTTCACCGTCATGTTCGCCATCGGCCGGCTGCCCGGCTGGATCGCGCACTGGTGGGAGCAGGCCCAGACCCAGGGCAACCGGATCGCCCGTCCGCGCCAGATCTATGTCGGTCCGGGCGTGACCGATCACGTGCCCCGGGAGTCACGCACTTAAACCTTGTGCATGGTCGCTCGCGACGGCGGTCATCTGACAACGGACAGGCTCGATCGGGGCTCATCGGGATCGTTCGTGCGGCCTGATGGGTGAGTTCGATCCTGTCTGCGTAAAAAGAGGACACAGGTGTGAACAAACAGATCCAGTTCGCCATCGCCGCGCTCGTGCTCAGCCTGGGGCTGGCGATCTACGGCATCATCGTCTTCGCCAACGCCGAAAAGGGGCGCGATCTCCAGGCGTTACAGACCCAGATGAGTCTCGTGGTCGACAGTCGCGTCGAGGCCATCGAGCACTGGCTGCAAGGTCAATATGCGGTGATGGAGCGATCAGCGCATCACGCGCCGTTTCAGCATGCAGTGACCAATCTCGTGCAGGAGAGCGGGGCGCCGGATGCGGCATCCCGCGAGACGCTCAGCGCGCTGCTGGCCGTGACGGCCGAACGCATGGGTTTTGTGTCGCGCCAGAGTACCGGCTATCAGCCAGGCCGCTTCGATACCGTGCTCGAAGTCCAACTGGCCGTGCTCGATCCGCAAGGCCGTGTGTTGGCCGCAACGCCTGGTATGCCGCCAATCGACGGCCCACTGGCCGATATTCTGCAACAAACGCCGCTGACCGAGCGTGCGCTGCTCGATCTGCATCGCGGTGTGGATGAGCGGTTGACACTCGGTTTTCTGGTGCCGGTGCAGGCGGATGCTTCCGAAGGCAAGGGTCGGGTGATCGCTCGTTTCCTGGCGCTGCGTCCGATCGATGCGAGTGTCTTCGCGATCCTCAGGCAGCCCGGACTCGCAGCACGCACGGCTGAAACCTATCTGATCCGTCGCTCCGGCAATCTGGTCGAATATCTCTCGCCGCTGCTCGATGGCAGCGAGCCGCTGACGAAACGGCTTGCGGTTAATACCAAGGATCTCATCGACGTCGAAGCACTGGAACAGCCTGGACTCTTCCACCATGGCCGTCATTATGCGTTCACCGAGTCCTTTGCTGTCAGCCGGCGCATCCCCGGAACCGACTGGGTGCTGGTGCATCGTCTCGGGGCCGCTGAAGCCCTGGCGGCGAGCGACGCGCGACGCATGACGCTCATCAGCGGTCTGGCGGTGCTGGCGGTGCTGATCGGCGCGGCTCTGGTGCTGGTCTGGCTCTATGCCACCTCGCGCCGGGTCGAGGAGGTTGCCGAATGCTATCGCTTGTCGGCAGAACGCTTCGAGCGTCTGTCGGGCTTTCTCGACATCCTGACCGACAGCCAGCCCAATCCCATCCTGGTCGTCGATGCGAACAATCACATCACCTATGCCAATCGTCGTCTGGCCGAGCTCAGCGGCATCGCGCGCGAGGAGTTGATCGGGCGCTCGCTGGCCGGGGTGCTTGGGCAGGACACGGCGACGCGCTATAGCGCCATCAATCAGCGGGTACTGGAAACCGGGACGCCCCAGGTCGAGATCGGGCGCGTCCTCGGTGATCGCGATCAGGAGCACATTTGGCGCTCGCATCATATGGCGTTCACGGCAGCGACCGAGGATCCAGAGCTGGCCGTACTCGTGACCATCGAAGATCTGACTGATCTGATGTACGAGCGTGCCCGTCGCGAACGCAACACCCAGCATCTGCTCGATACGCTGGTCGGCCTGGTCGACGAGCGCGATCCTGACTCGGCGCATCAATCCAGATACGTTGTCCAGGTCGCACGCGCCATTGCCGAGGATCTCGGGTTCGAGCACGCACTGATCGAGACCACCGAGCAGGCGGCGCGTCTGGTCAACATCGGCAAGATCCGCATCCCGCGCGCGCTGCTGGTCAAGGGGGGCGGTCTGACCGATCAGGAGTTGAAGCGGGTGCGCGAGGCGCTCGACGAAGGTCCAACGCTGTTGCGTGACATCGAGTTCGACGGTCCGGTGCTCGAAACCCTGGCGCAGATCAACGAATGGGTCGACGGCAGTGGCCGCCCGAACGGCTTGAAGGGCGATGAGATTCTGCCTACGGCCCAGGTGGTCGCGCTGGCCAATGCCTTCGTCGCCCTGATCAGCCCGCGGGCCTTCCGCGACGCCCGGAGCTTCGACGAGGCCGAGGCCATTCTGATGCGTGAGATCGGGCGGCGCTTCGACAAGCGGTTCGTGCTGAGTCTGCTCAATCATCTCGACAATCGCGACGGACGCGAGCATTGGGCGGAGATGAGTCAGCGGGGGTGAGGATTTGCGCTCGCTGGTACGCCGTAGCGACATGAATGACGGACAAGAAAAAACCGGCTGAAGCCGGTTTTTTCTATCGAGAGATTTGGTCGGGGTGACAGGATTCGAACCTGCGACTTCTGCCTCCCGAAGACAGCGCTCTACCAAGCTGAGCTACACCCCGTGACTGGTGACACCGTCAATACGTGCGCGCGACTGCGAAATCCGCCAGCATGGCAAGCGCGTCGGTCGCGGGCGAGGCGGGTAGGCGCTCAAGCGCGTTTTTGGCCCGTGCCGCGTATGACTGTGCGAGCTGCGTAGTGTATTCGATCGCATCGGTAGACGCAATAGCCGCCGTGACGGCTTCGATGCGATCGCGTCCACCATGCTCGATGGCATCGCGCAGCAGGGCGCGCTGCTCGGGCGAGCCGACCGCCATGGCGCGGATGATCGGCAGGGTCGGCTTGCCCTCGTCGAGATCGTCGCCGACGTTTTTGCCCAGCTCGGCATTATCGACGCTGTAATCGAGCGCGTCGTCGACGAGCTGGAAGGCGATGCCGAGACTGAGACCGTATTCGCGCGTGGCCTCCTCGATCTCGGACGGCGACTCGGCGAGCACGGCGCCGAGCCGGATGCCGGCCTCGAACAGGGTCGCGGTCTTGCGCGTGATGACTTCCATGTAACGCTGTTCGTCGGTGTCCGGGTCGCGCTCGTTGAGCAACTGCAGCACCTCGCCCTCGGCGATGCGGTTGGTCGCATGCGAGAGGATGTCCATGACCCGCATGTTGCCGACCTCGACCATCATCTCGAAGGCGCGCGAGTAGAGGAAGTCACCAACCAGGACACTGGCGTCGTTGCCCCAGACCGTATTGGCCGTCTCGCGATTACGCCGCAGTTCCGAGCCATCGACCACGTCGTCGTGCAGCAGGGTGGCGGTGTGGATGAACTCCACCACAGCCGCAAGATCGATGTGACGCTCGCCGCTGTAGCCGCAGGCGCGTGCGGCGAGCAGCACCGAAAGCGGACGCAGACGCTTGCCGCCGCTGTTGACGATGTAGTGGCCGATCTGGTTGATCAATACCACGTCGGACTGGAGTCGGCGCAGGATCAAGGCGTCGACGGCCTTGATGTCCTCGGCGACGGGTTGTCGAATCCTGGAGAGGTCCATGCGTGTCTGGGTCTACCGTAGAATGGCGGCGGATGCTAGGGGCGTGGGCGAGCGACTGTCAAGCCAAGCGCCCCGCGCTGTCAATCGGCTAAGGGTACGCAATTTAACGCGCCCGGTCGACTCTTGACTGACGTTCGGCGGGCTCAGCGTGCCGCCATTCGTTTTTCGACGTTGACCCAACAGGGATTTTCTGGTTGAATTCCGCTTCTTTGTTCCGGCGCGGAGCGTCGGCCCTATCCGAACACTCCTGGGGATCTTCAGAACATGTACGCGGTCATTCAAACCGGTGGCAAGCAATACCGGGTTTCCGAAGGTGACACGGTCAAGATCGAAAAGCTGACCGCCGAGACCGGCGACAGTGTCGATTTCGAACAGGTCTTGATGGTGGCCGATGGTGATAACGTCAAGGTCGGTCAGCCTTATCTGGCTGGCGGCAAAGTGACCGCGACAGTTGAGTCGCACGGGCGCGCCAAAAAAGTCAAGATCATCAAATTCCGTCGTCGCAAGCATCACATGAAGCGTCAGGGCCACCGTCAGTGGTTCACGGCGGTCAAGATCACCGGCATCAGCGCGGGTTGAGGAGTTAGCCATGGCACATAAGAAAGCAGGCGGTAGTTCACGCAACGGCCGCGATTCCGAATCCAAACGACTGGGCGTCAAGATCTTCGGCGGCCAGAAGATCCGGGCGGGCAGCATCATCGTGCGTCAGCGTGGCACCCGTTTCCACAACGGCGTCAACGTTGGTTGCGGCAAGGACCACACCCTGTTTGCATTGGCCGACGGCGTGGTGAAGTTCGTGACCAAGGGTCCGAAGAACCGCAAGTTCGTCACCGTCGAGAGCGCCTGATTCTGCGTCGCATCGGCGCGCGGCCTGCCGCAGCGGTTCTTCGGACCCCTCGCCGGCCTGTCTCAATCACGCTGTTCGCGCCGATCGCGAAGCCTCGTCCCTCGGGCGGGGCTTTTTCTTTTCTGAGATAAATCATTATGAAATTCGTCGACGAGGCCGTCATTCGGGTCGAGGCTGGCGATGGCGGAAACGGCTGTGTGAGTTTTCGCCGCGAGAAGTACATCCCCAAGGGTGGTCCGGACGGCGGTGATGGCGGCGATGGCGGTAGCGTCTATCTGATCGCCGACAACAACATCAACACCCTGGTCGATTTTCGTTATCGGCGCCGTCATCGCGCCGAGCGCGGCGAGAACGGTAAGGGCAAACACATGACCGGGCGCGGCGGACAGAGTCTGACGGTCCCGGTCCCGGTCGGCACCCGCGTTTTCGACCAAGAGACCGAAGCACTGATCGGCGAGCTGCTCGAACCGGGTCAGCGGCTGCTGGTCGCTCAGGGCGGTTTTCACGGCATCGGCAACGCGCGCTACAAATCGAGCACCAATCGCGCGCCGCGTCAGTCCAAGCCGGGCACGCCGGGCGAGCGGCGCGATCTGTTTCTCGAACTGATCCTGCTGGCCGATGTCGGTCTGCTCGGCTTCCCCAACGCGGGCAAGTCGTCGCTGATCCGCCGGGTCTCCAGCGCCCAGCCCAAGGTCGCCGACTATCCGTTCACCACGCTCTATCCGAATCTGGGCGTGGTACGAGTCGGCGACCGGCGCAGCTTCGTCATCGCTGACATCCCCGGCGTGATCGAGGGCGCGGCTGAGGGCGCGGGACTGGGCATTCACTTTTTGAAGCATCTGTCGCGCACGCGCCTGCTGCTGCATCTGGTCGACATCGCGCCGCTCGATGAAAGTCAGGATCCGGCCGAACAGGTGCGCAAGATCGAGGCTGAGCTGGACGCTTTCGGTGCCGGGCTGCTGGACAAGGAACGCTGGCTGGTGCTGAACAAGATCGATCAGCTCGAAGCTGCTGACTACGAGGCGCGTTGTGCGCAGATCGTCGAACAGCTCGACTGGCGCGGACCGGTTTATAGCCTCTCGGCGCTCACGGGTGCCGGGACCGAGGCGCTGGTCAATGATCTGATGTATCGCCTGGAAGCGCTCAAGACGGATCCCGACAGCACTGTCGCCGTCCCATCGACGCAGGTCGCCTCTGATTGGGATGACTTCGACGCCTCGGCGACCGGCGACTGGCATCCTTTGGACTGAACCCGAATTCTACAACTTCATACTCTGAGCGCGGTTGCAGCAGCATGATCTCGCGAGACAGGATTCCAGGTACGCGGCGTTGGGTGGTCAAGATCGGCAGTGCGCTGCTGACGCGCGATGGTCAGGGCCTGGAGCGCGCCATGCTCGACCCCTGGGTCGAGCAAATGAGCGCGCGCCGTCAGGCCGGTCATGAGATCGTGCTGGTGTCCTCCGGCGCCGTGGCCGAGGGCATGGCGCGCATGGGCTGGCGTCGTCGGCCCAAAACGCTGCATGAGCTGCAAGCGGCGGCGGCCATCGGTCAGATGGGGCTGGTACGGGCCTATGAGGATTGCTTTCAGGCGCGCGGCCTGCATACCGCTCAGGTGCTGCTGACGCGCGATGATCTGTCCAACCGCTCGCGCTATCTCAACGCACGCAGCACCTTGCGCACGCTCCTGAAGCTCGGCGTGATCCCAGTCATCAACGAGAACGACACAGTTGCAACCGATGAGCTGCGCTTCGGCGACAACGACACCCTGGCCGCGCTGGTGGCCAATCTGATCGAGGCTGATCTGCTGATCCTGCTCACCGATCAGGACGGACTCTTCGAGCAGGATCCGCGCAAGAACCCCGAGGCCAAGCTCATCCCCGAAACCTGGGTCAGTGATCCGCTGCTCGATCAGGTTGCCGGCGGCAGTGTCACTGGGCTTGGCACCGGCGGTATGGTCACCAAGATCCGGGCCTCACGGCTGGCCGCGCGTTCAGGCACCCCGACGATTATTGCGCCTGGGCGCGGCGAGCAGGTTTTGAGCCGGATCGGTGCGGGCGAGTCGGTCGGTACCCTGCTGATTCCCTTCCAGGGGCCGCAGGCGGCGCGCAAGCAGTGGCTTGCGGGTCATCTTCAGGCGCGTGGTCGGTTAGTCTTGGATGCGGGGGCGGTGCGGGCGCTACGCGAGAAGGGCACCAGTCTGCTGGCCGTGGGCGTGAAGGCGGTGCAGGGACGCTTCAATCGCGGTGAAGTCGTGATCTGTGTCGACGAGTCCGGGCACGAAATCGCGCGCGGTCTGGTCAACTATGATGCCGATGAGGCCGAGCGCATCCGTGGCCGGCCGTCGTCGAGTTTCGAGTCGATCCTCGGCTATCTCGACGACGAGGAACTGATCCATCGAGACAATCTGGTGTTGACTTGATCTGCGGCCATTGCAGGTGTCATTCATCCTGGGCGCGGTCTTTGAGCGCCGTCACCCGCCAATTCAATCCCTGAAACTGCATCACGACTTCGGTCGAGCCGAGACGGATACCGAATCGGTTCCAGGACTGAAAGAAGGCGTAGTCGATGCCGGCCATGAAATAGGCGGGACGCTGCTCGGTGGCACGCTGCGCGGCGTCTCGTAGCGCATACCGGACCCAATCGAGCGTGACGGTACGTTCGAGCGCCGCTTCGCCGAGCGGACGTAGACCCGCCGCAAGCCATTCGACGAACGGCTCGCTTTCGCCACCGCGCGACGAGTCCGGCATCATGCCCTTCAGCGCGGCACCAGCCTGCTCTTTGTAGCCGGCACGGATAGCCGGCAGATCGACGAAGGGCGCGATGGCTTGTGCATCCTCTGCACCCAAGGCACCGTCGAGCCGATAGATGGTGTAATAGGGCCAGGAGCCGTAGAGCACGACGACGAACAGGGCCATAAAGAGGAGCAAACGAGTCATGGTATCTTGCGCATGATTGCGCTGTGGTCTCAGTTGATTTTTGAGCAAAGCTAGGCTCTCCAGGATTCCTAGTCAACTGAACCCGCATATGGCGACACGCTGCCACGGCCGTGCCGGCGCCAGAGCAGGGAACATTCGACCTGTGATCCATCCATCAGGAGTAACCGCCATGCATTATGAAATCTGCGTCGAATGGGATGCCGAGGCCGGTGTCTGGTACATTGAGGACAGCAATGTCCCCGGACTGGTCGGCGAAGCGCCCACGCTGGAAGCCATGATGTCTCTGTTGCGAGTCCGGGTGCCGGAGATGCTGGCGGAAAACGGCTGCCCGGCGGATGACGAGATTCCGTTGCGTGTGCTGACCACCACGCATCTAGCCCAACTGCGACAGGTGGCCTGATGGGCGCGAATTTTACGCCGGAACTGATCCGCCTGCTCCGCGCCGCCGGCTGTACCCTGGTCAGACATGGCAAGGGCGACCACGACATCTGGGAAAGTCCGATCAACGGTCGGCGCTTTGCAGTGGATGGAAAAATCCGTTCGCGTCACATGGCCAACACCGTTCTCAAACAAGCGGGTCTGCCGCAAACACTGTGATCAAAGACAGGATGAAACCCGAGAGAGACGTCGCCGTGCTCATCTCTTGGGTTGAAGCCAGCAGAGTGGGCATAGGACAGCGATCCAAATCTGGGCTGAATCCAGTCGCGGCCTATCAGAGAGTGCAGAAACCTTGGACGAACTGACTCAAACCTTGGCGCTGACCCTTGGCGCAGCCTGGGCGAGCGGCATCAATCTCTATGCCGCCATCCTGATTCTGGGTCTGCTCGGCGCGAGCGGCAGCCTGGATCTGCCGCCGGGACTCGAGATTCTCACCGACCCCCTGGTGTTGTTCGCTGCCGGTCTCATGTATCTGGTCGAGTTCGTCGCCGACAAGATACCGGGCGTCGACACGGCCTGGGATTCGCTGCACACCTTCGTGCGCATCCCGGCTGGTGCCATGCTCGCCGCCGGTGCCATGAGCGATCTCGGACCCGGCGCTGAGATCGCAGCGGCCATCCTGGGCGGCGGACTGGCGGCGGCCTCGCACGCCGCCAAGTCGGGCACGCGCGTGCTCATCAACACCTCACCCGAACCCTTCACCAACTGGACGGCCTCGATCACGGAGGATGTCGGTGTCCTGGCAGGTCTGCTGATCGCGGTCAATCATCCGGCGGTCTTTCTCGTCCTGCTTGCGCTCTTCGTGCTGCTGCTGTTCTGGTTGCTGCCCAGGGTCTGGCGCGGCCTGGGACAAGTGTTTCGCTTCGTCGCGCGTCTCTTCGGCGGCGGACGGGACGATCCGGCAGATCAGCGGCGCGATTGAATCAAATGCGCCGAATCGCGCGCTCCAGCTCGCCCTTGATCGTCTCGCCGGCGGCGTCAGGATCGGTCTCGCGCACATCGATCCAGTGAACGTACAGATCCGCGCCCTCCGTCTCCAGCGTGACGGTGCCGGGCGTGAGCGTGATGCTGTTGGCCAGGATCAGGCGCTGATAGGGCTGTTCGAGTCCGGTACGGATGCGCACGATACCCGGCGCGATCGGCAGCCGGGGATCGAGCACGCGGCGGGCGACATCGAGATTGGCCAGCACCAGTGCCTTGAGAAAGACCGGCAGATACAGCAGCAATCCGACCAGGCTCCAGGGTTTGGTCTCTGTGCCCGGCGTTGGGCGCGGAACCGTCAGCCAGACGATGACCGCCGAGACGATCAAACCCGCGATGACCTCCTGGATCTGGAGTGAATTGGTCAGCCCCAGCCAGACGACGAACAGCACCGCGCCCCATTGAAGTCGTTGCATGATCCGGCGCTCCTAGGAGGTTTTAGTGTCCTTGGGGACATAGAGAAAGCTGTCTGGATCTGCACTGACATAGGTGTATTCGCCTTCCAGCCGCAGCGAGTAGGGACCGCAGACATCGGCGCACAGACTGCACCAGCAGCAGCGTCCATAGTCGATGCGGGGCACCAGTCCACTAGCGTTCTTGGGATTAACCTCGCTGGTGGCCTCGACCATGTCGATCGCCTCGTTCATGCAGATTTCCTGACAGTTGCCGCAGCCGACGCACTGACTCAGGTCGTTGACATGAAAGCCGCGATAGCCGGGGACCAACTGACGCTTCTCGACCGGATAGTTGAGCGTGTGCGGTTGTTTCAGGCTCTGCTTGAGCACGCTGAAGGGCAGGGTCACGCCCTTGATGTCGGGATTCCAGGCCATGATGGCACTCCTGAAGCGCTAACGTTCGATCTCGGGCGGACAGATGCCGAGCGAGTTCATGATCAGGGCCACGTCCGCGAGCTGCGCCCCGACCAGCAGCTGTTCGAGCAGGGTAAAGGCATGCACGATCGAGGGTCCGCGCACCTGCAAGCGGCGCAGATATTCGGTACCGTCACCGGCCAGGTAATAGCCGAAGGCCCCGCGCGCCGACTCGGTCTGGACATAGGTCTCAGCACGAGGCAGCGTGAACTTGTGATGGCGTGGCAGCTTGCATTGGATCGTGCCGGGCGGCATCCGGTCGATGACCTGGCGCAGAATACGGATGCTCTGATTCATCTCGGCGCGGCGCACCAGGGCACGCGCATAGGCATCGCCGGCGCTCTGGGTCGGGATGTCGAATTCGAGCTGATCATAGACCAGATAGGGCGCGTCGCGGCGCACGTCGCGCGCGACCCCGCTGCCCCGGATCACCGGTCCCGAATAGCCGTTGGCGACAGCCTCTTCAGCCGCCACCACGCCCACGCCCTGGAGCCGTTTCTTGACCCCGGCGTTCTCGAAAAAGATACGGTCATACTCGGGCAGTCGCTGTTCTAACTGATCCAGTACCGCCGCGACCCGGTCGAGAAAGCCGTCCGGCAGATCGCGCCGCACCCCGCCCGGATAGATGTACATGTGATAGACGCGCCCGCCGGTCAGTTCCTCGAACAGATCGAGGATGTAGTCACGCTCGCCGATGGCCCACTGCGGCACGACTTCATGACCGATAGAGCCGCCCTGGCCAGCCAGCCACAGCAGATGCGCCTGGAGCCGCGCCAGTTCGAGCACCAGCACGCGGATGAACTGGGCGCGCTCGCTGATTTCGAGTCCGGCGAGTTCCTCGATCCCGCGCGCCAGGTTCTCTTCGTTGGGGTCAGGTTCGGGCACGCAGATGCGACAGACGATGGTGAACGCCTGGATGAGCGTGCGCCGCTCGACGAGCTTCTCGAAGCCGCGATGCAGATAGCCGACATGGGTGACGGCGCGCCTGATGGTCTCGCCGTCGAGATCGAGCTCCATGCTCATGTTGCCCGTCACGCCGGGATGCTGCGGGCCGTGGAAGATCTTGATGACGTCGCTCATGACGCGCCTCCCGTCTCGGGCGTCGATCCAGATGCGGGCGCTGGCGTGTCGATGCGGGCGGGTGCCTCCACGGCGGCAGGTTTCGGCTTGGGTGCGTCCCCGGCGGCCAGCTTCTTGGCCTCTTTACGCCGCCGGATCGCCTCGCGCACGTCCTGATTGTCCTCGCGTCCGGGACGCACCTCGAACTGCTCCTGGACGAACTTGAGCGTATCGAACTCACGACGCATCGGCGGAGTATGGGTCCAGCCTTCGAGCATGAAATCACCGAGACTCGGATGCCCGGTGATGGGAATGCCAAACATTTCATGCAGCTCGCGCTCGAAGATCTCGGCCTGGGGCCAGAGCGGAATCGCGGTCTCGATCGCTTCGCCCTCGCGCCCGAGGTCGGTCTGGACACCCAGCGCCCGGTCGCGCGTCGCCGTCTCAAGCAGATAGGTCAGCCGGAACACGCCATCCTCGATCCAGTCGGCACAGGCGATGGTCTGGAGCGTGACGAAGCCCAGACTCTGCTTGAGCTGGCCGAGCAGCGAGAACAACTGCGCCTTGGGCACGCGCACGAAGGCCAGTCGCGGATGGCGCTCGACTGGATCGATCAGCTCGAAACCGGACAGTCGGGGCAGGAGATCGTCGAGCATCAGGTGGCGCCCTCGCTGTACCAGTCATAGGTGTAGGCGGGCGGCATGTTGTCGCCGAACACTCGCCGCTGATTGGCCTTGTACCAGTCGATGTTGTCGCGATAGCGCTGATAGCCGCCCGGTTCGCCGCGCCGGATGCGTTCTTGCAACGCGGTGAACCCCTCGATTAACGCTTCAGGGCGCGGCATGCAGCCGTTGATGTACATATCGACCGGGATGTAGTGATCCAGACACTTGATGGTGTTGTAGGAATCCCAGTACATGCCACCGTTGATGGTGCAACTGCCGAGTGCGATGACGTACTTGGGTTCCTGCATCTGTTCATAGCTGCGGATGACGCGCTTGAGGGTCTTGACCGCCAGATAGCCGCTGATGACCAACACATCGGCCTGACGCGGCGTAGCCGCGCCGATGATGCCGAAACGCTCGGCATCGAAGCGGCTGGTCATGAGCGGACGCATCTCGATGGCGCCGCAGCCGGTGCCATAGGCGAGCACGAACAGACTGCGCTGACGCAGCCAGCCGATCAGCCGCTCGACCACGCCCAGACCGGCGTCGTCCTGGCCCAGGTTCGCCTCCAGCATCCGCTGCTCGCATTGGAATCCTTCGCAATCGCTCTTGTGATACATGAATGCTCTCGGATGATGTCCAGGACCCGTCGTCTTGGTACTTAAGATGGTGGACGATGGGCCGGTTTCCAGGACCGCGTTCAGATCAGCCAGACGTTTAGAACCACGCCCAGCACCGCCAGCCCCAGCGGCACCTTCCAGAAGAAGTCCACTGTCTGCTCGGTCTTGAGCCGGGGAAAGGCAGCGCTGATCGCGGTCGTCAGCAAAAAGAGCGCGAACGCCTTGGCGATCAGCTCCAGCACGTTGCTCGCGCCGCCGAGGAACAGATCGACCACCAGCACCAGCTTGGCGATGGTCATCATCATGTTCTGGGTCATGAGCACGCCGAGCAGCCGTCCGCCGAACTCGACGCGCGGCCCGGCATACACCTCGACCGGCGCACCGACCACGTCGAACGGCGAGGCGTTCTGACTGGCGATGAAGGGCAGCAGAATGACAGCGAACGCAATCGGGTTGGTGATCAGGTTCCAGTGCGCGATGCCATCCTGTGCCGCCATGATGGCGTGCACTGAGGTGGTCTCGTGTTGCAGCATCACCAGCGCCAGACCCAGGAAGAAGGGCACTTCCAGCCCCATCAATCGGGTCAGTCCGCGGGTGACGCCCATCACGCCGAATGGATTGCCGCTTGATCCCACCGCCAGCGCATTGCCCAGCGGACCGACCACCAGCAGATAAATGATCAGGATCAGGTTGCCGTGCGTCGAGACCCCTTGCAGCCAGTCCGAGTCCTTGAGGAAGGGCACGAACAGCAGCGTGGTGATGGCTCCGGCGGCGATAATCATGGGGCCGAAGAAGAACATCGGGCCATGGATCAGAGTCTCGGACTTGAGCAGAAACTTCATGTTGTCATAGAGATTCTGCCAGATGCTCGGCCCCCAGCGGCGCTGGAGACGGGCGTTGAACTGACGGTAGAAGCCCTGGAACAGAAAGCCCATCACATAGCACAGGGCGATCATCGCCAGCGAATCGAGCAGGACGTGCATCAGAACCAGCCTCCGTTCAGCGCCAGCAGGGTCGAGGCGACAACCAGCACCAGTACCGCCAGCAGCGTCCAGGTTTGCGGATCGCGCCGATAGAGTCCGCCCAGCAGACCCGCCGCCGCCAGTGTCTGGCGAGTCAAACCGGCTTGAACGCCCGCCGTGGTGTGCGCCAGGATCCAGCCGATCAACGGAATGCGCCGCAACTCGCGCCCCATGCCCGCGCCATAGTGCAGCGGCGTATCAGCCGTCGGCACCTCGCCGGCAAAGCTCAGGTCATAGGGACTGCCCGCGCGGCGCATTTGTCCGCGCGCCAGCCAGAACAGCGCGGTCACGATGACGAAGGCGCCGCCGAATACGGTCATCAGCACCACGCCGTCATAGCCGCCATAGGGTGTGGCCAGCTCGCCCCAGGAGGGCGCGCCGATTGGCGTCAGACCCAGCGTCATCAGCACCGGATCGACGATGACCTCGATGGCGAATCCAGGGAAGATCCCGAGCAAAACCAGCAGCCCCATGAGCACGACCTGCGGCACCAGATAGCTCCAGGGGGCCTCGGTCGCCGTACGCGCCTCGGGTGAGTTGGCGTGACCCAGGAAAGGGCCATAGATCAGTCGATAGCAATAGATGAAGGCCGCTGTGCTCGACAGCATCATGGCCGCCAGCAGCAACAGCCAGCGTGCGTCGATCAGTCCGACGAACATCAGATACTTGGCGGCGAAGCCCGGCAGCGGCGGCATGCCCGCTAGACCGATGATGCCGATCAGCACTGCAAAGAAAGCCATTGGCATGCGGTCGATCAGGTGACCCAGATCGTTGAAACGCCGTTGCCCTGTTTGCAATACGATTCCGGCGAAGGTGATGAACAGCAGTAGCTTAACCAGGGTGTGGACCAGGGTCTGGAAGATCGCCCCGCCGACCGCCAGCGAGCTGCCGACCCCGATGGCGGTGACGACATAGCCGAGCTGAGCGATCGAGGAATAGGCCAGCAGACGCTTGATGTCCTGCTGCGAGATCGCCTTGAAGGTCGCGACAACGGCGGTAATGGCCCCGATCCAGGCCAGCCCGTAGCCGGCTGCCGGGCCGTTCAGCAGCCGTCCGGACAGACCCGCGAGCGCGTCCGGAAACAGCGTCGGCAGCAGCAACAAGCCGTAGAGTCCCATCTTGGAAATCAGCCCAGCGAGCACGGCGCTGAACAGATCAGGCGCCTGATCATAGCCGAGCGGAATCCAGCGATGCAGGGGCAGAGCGCCAACCTTAATCAGGAACGCCAGACCCAGCAGGATGAACACCGCCCAGCGTCCAGCCGCACTCGCCTCGGTCAGGGGCGCGATCCGGAAATCACCGGTGAGACTGTAAAAAACCAGCATCCCGGCCAGCAATAAAAAGGCTGAGGCCAGATTGAAAAGAATGTAGGTCTGCGCCCCTTCCAGCGTGGTGCGCGTCGAGCGGATCAGAAGCAGATAGCTGCTCCAGGTCATCACCTCCCAGCCTATGAACAAGCCGAGGAAGTCGCCCGCCAGCAGCAGCATCTGCATTCCCAGCAGCAGGAGCGCGAAGAGTCCATAAGCGGCGCGGTCGGGCGTCCCACGCGCCATCGGCAGCGCCACCAGCGGCGTGCCCAGCGCCAGGAGCAGCAGGAAGAAGGCGCTCAGCGGTCCTAACTCGAACAGCAGTTCGAAGCCGCCGAACAGCGGCCAGGCTAGTGTTCCGTCGCCCCAGGTCAGGAGCGTGAGGGCTGGCGTCAGCGACACGGCCAAAAACAGCAGCTTGAGGATCAGATTCATTGTGCAACCCCCAGCACGCTTTGGAGCGTCAGATCACGGTCGAGCAGGGCGTGCGCGGCCTCGACAACGCTCGTCTCCAGCAGGAAGGGCGCGACACCGAGCAGCAGCATGAGTCCAGCAATCAGCAGCAACGGCGCATACGCCGCCCAGGGTTCAGGCGTGGTCTTGGTGTCAGCGGACGCGGCTGGAGCGACCGGCGCATAGAGCACCCGAATCCAGCGGAAGTAGTAACCCGCTTCGATCAAGGCCGCGAACAGGATCAGCGCAATCGGCCAGATGCGCTGCGCCTCGGCAAAGCCCTGGAGCATCCACAGCTTGCTCATAAAGCCACCGAATGGCGGCAGCCCCAAGACCCCCAGCGCCCCGACCACGAACAGCCCAGCGGCCAGCGGACTGACACGCGCCGCCCCGGCGAGATCCTCCAACCGCAGCGACAGACAGCGACGCAGCAACAGCGCCGCGACCAGGAACAGCAGCAGCTTGACCAGGGTGTGATTGATCATGTGAAAGAAGGCGCCGGCCGTGGTCGTCTCGCTGAAGAACCCGAGCGCGAGCATGATCAGACCAATCTGACCGAGCGACGAATAGGCCAGCATTCGCCGCATGTCGTCCTGACGCAGGGCCGCCAGCTCAGCGACGATCAGCGTCAGTGCCCCGAGCGTCATCAGCCAGACGCGCGCCACAGCCGGATCGGCCCAGATCAGTACCGCCAGATGCACCAGCACGAACAGGAACGCCTTGACCAACAGCCCCGAGAATAGCGCGGTCACCGCTGGATCACTGCCGCGATAGACATCCGGCACCCAGAAATTGAAGGGGAAGAGTTCGGACTTGATCCCCAGTCCAATCAGCATCAGTAACGCGATCAGGCCCTGCATGGCCGGCGGGATGGCCGCGAACTCGCGCGCCACCGCCGCCAGATTCAACTGCCCGGTCTGGAGATAAACCAGCACCACCGCCAGTAGGAAGAAGAGCGCCGCCACCGAGCCGATGATGAGATATTTGAGGCCCGCCTCCAGCGCCGGCCGGTCGTCGCGCAATGCGCTCAACACATAGGCACTGACCCCGGCAATCTCCAGAAAGACATAGAGATTGAATAGATCCCCAGTCAACACCAGCCCATTGCCGCCGACGAGCAGCAGCAGAATCAGCACGAACGGCCGACGTCCGCGCAGATGGGAGTCGGTTGCGCCGAGCCAGAGAAAGGCTGCCACCAGCGTTACAGCAAAGCAGAAGAGCGTGACCAGTAGCAGCGAGGCGCTGTCCAGATGCAAATGGATGCCGAGCGGCGGGGCGATGACGATGGTCTCCAGCAGCGGTGCCTCATGCACCGTCGGAAAGAGTCCAAGCGCCAGGATCAGCAGCACCAGCGGCACGCCGAACAGCAGGTGGTCGAGCAGATGCCAGCGCGTCCACAGCGGCGCGCTGAAGGCGGCCAGCAGGGGCAGGGCGATAAACCAGACGGGCGAGGCGGAGAACTCCATGCGGTCAGTCCTTGGCGTCAGCCAGGGTGCGGATGTCCGCGCTGGCACTGAGACGGTGATAGCGGATTGCCAGCGATACGCCGAGCGCCAACACCGCCATGCCGATCACGATCGCGGTCAGCGTCAGGGCCTGCGGGACCGGATCGGCCATGCCCACGAACGCGGTCAGGCCATCGCTCAGGATGGGGGCCGTCTCGCCCGGCGTGGTCGCCAGCGCGATGAACAGCAGATAGACCGCCAGTTCCATCAGGGCCAGACTTATGAAGACCTTGAGTAGATGGCGCTTGCCGAGCAGTCCGTAAAGACCGACGGCGAACAGTGTCAGGCTGCCGATGGTATGCAGGCCATGCAGCACGCTTGGGCTATCCAGAAATTCCAGCATGGGGTTACAGCTCCCGGGAGTAACAGCTTCGATGTGGCGGGTCAGGTTTCCCGCATGTCCTGGAAGATGGCTCCGACCTCGGCCCCGACCTTGACGCCGACCAGGGCATAGACGAGCGGGATGACACCGGCGCTCAGGAGCTGGCCCATGGACGCGACCGGATGCGGCAGGAAATTCCCCAAAAAGGTTCCGGTCGAGACCAGCGCCAGACCCAGTAGCCCGATCAGCACGAACCCGCTGCCAGACAGCGATTCGAGCGCGCCGAGACGGGTGTGATCCAGCCGAAAATCGGGATCGGCCAGCATGCGCAGAAAGAACGCCGTGGCGATCACCACGCCGCCCTGGAAACCGCCGCCTGGCGAAAGGTGTCCGTGCAGAACGATATAGACGCCGAGCAGCAGCAGGACCGGAAACAACAACCGGATGCCAGTGATCATCATCTCGTTTGGCGGTGCGGCGGCGATTTCGGATTCGGCAGCGGCCGGTTCGGAAGGCGGACGCGGCGCACTGAACAGCAACCCAATACCGGTCGCCGCCAGGAACAGTACCGTGACCTCACCGAGCGTATCGAAGCCGCGATAACTCACCACCACCGAGGTCACGGCATTGGCCGAAGCGGTCTCAGCATTGCGTTCGAGCAGCGCATCGCCGACTGTCGCCGTTGGCCAGTCGCGCGCCTGATCGAGCAGTAGGGTCAGGAACAGCACCAGCAGCCAGACACTCAGCAGCGCAAGCAACAGCGTCTTGACGCGCACCCGTTTGCGCAAAGGGACTCGTTGACTCTGGCTCATGACAGATCGCGCCCCTCATCGCGTCCGAACTGACGCACGCCCATCAGCAGCACGAAGCTCCCGGCCGCCACACCGATCGCCGCCTCGGTCAGGGCTACGTCCGGCGCATGCAGCAGAAAGAACTGACCGACCGCACCCAGACTCACCAGCGACAGACCGACCACGGCCTGAAGCAGATCGGTGTGGCGGATCGCCAGGATGGCCCCAGCGATCATCCAGAGATAGAGCAGCAGGGTAAGGACTCCGATCATGCGCTTGGCTCCTCGGTGGGATCGGCCTTGGCACCGACGCTTGCGACCTGAGCACGGTCACGCTCGGCGCACGCATCGACGTTCAGGTCCATACCCTCGGTGCCAGTGCGATAGCCGGCGCGCGCCAGCACCGAGGCGCTCAGTGGATTGGTCAGGAGGATGAAGACGGCGAGCAGCAGCAGCTTGGGTGCCCAGTCCGGTTGCAGACAGGCCGCACCCAGCAGCGTCAGCAGTGAACCGAGCGTGGTTGCCTTGGTTCCGGCGTGCATCCGGGTGAAGAGATCCGGCATGCGGATCAGACCCAGTCCACTGACCCAGAAAAAAAAGAGTCCAGCGGCCAGCAGGGTGTGGCCCACATAGATGAGCAGGGTATCCATCGTCCTTTCAGACCCCTTTTTCCAGGAAACGCCCGAAGAGAATGACGCCTGCGAAGCCGACCAGGGCGAACACCAGGGCTACATCCAGATAGATCGCGCGTCCGTGGAAGAGCGCCAGCAGCGCCAGCAGCGCGATGAAGAGCACGGTGAGCGTGTCGAGCGCCAGGATGCGATTGGCCGCGTCAGGCCCCTTCAGGAACCGCCAGAGGATCATCAGGATCGGCGGCACGAACAACAAAAGGTACAGCCACAACATTGAGTTCGCCTGTCGGTTGGCGCCGGTTCGACCCAGGGGACACGAGTCCTGTCCTCCTCTGAGTGTCGTCGACGGTGATCCATGGCCGTCATTCTAGACCCTTCCGAGGGCCACGGAAAATCTTTATCCCAGGGTCAGGGTCAATGGGGCGTTACTGAAGATCAGTCCATTTTGCGGACATGGTGTAGAGTTCGATCAATCCAATCCCGGTATGGAGGTTGACATGCCCAAGCCCACACCGCCCGTTCGACCTGCGGCCCAGCCCCAGAAACCGCAAACCACCACGGCGACGCCGGCCAGCACCAAGCCGCGCTCGAATACCGCGCCGATCAAGCTCAGCTCCGGGGATGCCAAGCTCATGGCCGCCGTCCTGATGGAAATGATGAAGCGCTGAAGCGTGTTGCCCAGCCGCTCCGTTATTCTCCGATCCGCGCTCCCCACACCTGTGCTTCCGAGAGCACCTCGGCCAGATGCAGCGTGGTCGGGGCACCGTCGCGGATGACCTGCTGGCCCTGAATCCAGACCTGACGCACCTGATGGCGCCCAGCGGCATAGACCAGTTGCGAGACCGGGTGATAGAGCGGCTGGGTGTGCGGGTCACGCAGATCGAGCGCGACCAGATCAGCCGATTTGCCCAGCTCGATCGAACCGATTTCACTGTCCAGCCCCAGCGCACGCGCGCCATTGATGGTCGCCATCCGCAGCGCCTCGGTCGCCGGCACGGCGGACGCCGAGCCGGACACGCCCTTGCCGAGCAGGGCGGCGGTACGCATCTCGCCGAGCAGATTGAGATCGTTGTTGCTGGCCGCGCCATCGGTGCCGAGCGCGACGTTCACGCCCGCCTCCAGCAGTCTGGCGACCGGGCAGAAACCGCTGGCGAGCTTGAGATTGGACTCGGGGCAGTGCACGACACTGGCGCCCGTCTCGGCCAGGCGCGCGATCTCGGCGTCTTCCAGTTGGGTCATGTGGACGGAGGCCAGCGACGGACCGATCAAACCGAGCCGGTCGAGCCGCGCGAAGGGCCGCTCGCCATGCGCGTTCACGGCGTTCTCCACTTCGTCCCGAGTCTCATGGAGATGGATGTGGATCGGCACGCCCAATTCATCGGCCAACGTCGCCACCCGCTGCAATGGCTCATCCGAGACCGAATAGGGCGCATGCGGCGCCCAGGCGACCCGGATCAGCGGATGGTCGCGATAGCGCTCATGCAGCGCCAGCCCCTTGGCGATGTATTCATCAGATGAGGCGGCATAGCCGGTCGGGAAGTCGACCACGATCATCCCGATCACGGCGCGCATCCCGGCCTCGGCCGTGACCTGGGCCGTGACCTCGGGATGGAAGTACATATCGTTGTAGCAGGTCACGCCGCCGCGCAGCATTTCCAGGACCGCCAACCGCGTCCCGTCGGCGACGAAGCTCGCGTCGACCCAGCGCCCCTCAGTCGGCCAGATGTGCTCGTGCAGCCAGGTCATGAGCGGCAGGTCATCGGCCAGACCGCGCAGCAGCGACATGGCGGCATGGGTGTGGGCGTTGACCAGTCCCGGGATCAGGACATGACCGGGCAGCTCGACGGTCTGCTCGGCCTGGATCGTGCGCCGTGCCTCTGCGTAGGGCAGGATCGCCTGGATACGCCCGTCGGCGATGGCGATGGCGTGATCGGTCAGTTGGCGATTCTCGGGATCGACGGTCAGGATCCACTCGGCATGGATGAGCAGTTCGGCGTGCATCGCGCGGTCCTTTGGTTGCGGGGGCGAATGGGTGACAATAGGCGCCAACATGCCATAAGGAGCCTTCGATGAAAACCACGCCACCCACCACCCCGACCCCGGATGACGCCGCGCTCTGGCACGACGGCCGACTCTATCTGGCCGATCAGCGCCTCCTGCCCGAACGCGCCGAATTCCTGGGCTATGACCGGGCCGCCGAGGTCGCTACCGCTATTCGCGACATGGTGGTGCGCGGCGCGCCGGCGATCGGCGTGACCGCCGCCTATGGCGTGGCGCTGGCCGGACGCGAGGCCTATGCCAGCGCGGGCGCGAACTGGAAGCAGGCCATCGAGACCGATCTGGAACGACTGGCCACCTCGCGTCCGACCGCCGTCAATCTGTTCTGGGCGATCCGGCGCATGCGGGCGCTGATCGAGCGGCTGGACGCGAGCGACCCGAGTCAGGCCCTGCTCGACGAGGCGCTCGCCATCCACGAAGAGGACCGCGCCGCCAATCGACGCATCGGCGATCTGGGCGCCGAGCTCATCACCGAGCCGACTGAGATCATCACCCACTGCAACGCCGGCGCGCTGGCCACCGGCGGCTATGGCACCGCGCTCGGCGTGGTGCGCAGTGCCTATGCCGCCGGCAAGATCCAGCGCGTCTATGCCGACGAGACCCGCCCCTGGATGCAGGGTGCGCGTCTGACCGCCTGGGAGCTGATGCAGGACGGCATCCCGGTCACGCTCCAGGCCGACTGTGCGGCGGCGAGCCTCATGGCCACGGGTCGGATCGGCTGGGTGATCGTCGGCTCGGATCGCATCGCGGCCAATGGCGATGTCGCCAACAAGATCGGCACCTATGGATTGGCGGTCATGGCCAAATATCATGGCATCAAAGTCATGGTCGCGGCGCCGACCTCGACCGTCGACATGGCGATTGACTCTGGCGCCGGGATCCCGATCGAGGAGCGCGATCCTGACGAACTGCTCGGTTGCGGCGGGCGGCGCATCGCCCCAGCCGGCTGCGTGGCGCGCAATCCGGTGTTCGATGTCACGCCGGCGGCCTTGATCGATGCCATTGTCACGGAGCGCGGCGTCGTGCTTAATCCGACGGTTGAGAAGATGCGCGCATTGATGGACTGACATTTCTGACCGGACTGCAATGGAGACCCGTCGTCATGGCCTGCTCACGCTGTCAAACCCTTCCACTTTCAGTCGAGACGCGCGGCACATTGCTCCTGACGGGGTCCGTGCGCGAACTCATCGACATCCTGATCGGTTTTCTGGAGATCGAGGGGCTAGTCTTCGAGGACGCCGGACTGGAACTGCGTCTGCATGAGTCCAACCTGTTTGAGTTCCTGCAGCGGGTGCGCGCCGCCAACGCGTTCAATGCGCTCGAACGACAGGGGATTTCGGCGTTGCTGCTGGAGCCGGGCGAGGCGCTGAGTTTTCACGCCTTCACCCGTGCACGCACCCTGGAGCAGTGGCTGAGCCTACTCGACGCCGGCGGTCTGATCGAGATCCTGGAGGCCAAGCGGTTCGTCTCCTGGTTCCAGCCGATCCTGTCGGTCGCCGATGGCGCTGTGGTCGGTTATGAGTCACTGCTGCGCGGCCAGCGCCCCGACGGCAGCCTGATGTTCCCCGGCGAGATCTTTTCACTCGCGGGCGACAACGATCTGCTGTTCCAGGTCGACCGCCAGGCGCGCGAATCGGCGCTACGCTGTGCGGCGGCTGAGGGGATTTCGGGACAGCTCTTCGTCAATTTCATCCCGACCGCCATCTATGATCCGGCGCACTGCCTGCAAACCACGGTCGGCTGGGCGCGCAAGCTGGGTTTCGATCCGGGCCGACTGGTGTTCGAGGTGGTTGAAACCGAACGGGTCGGAGACTTTGATCATCTCAAGCGCATTCTCGACTTCTATCGCAGTGCCGGCTATCGGGTCGCACTCGATGATGTGGGCAGCGGCTATGCTTCGCTCAATCTGCTCGCTACCCTCAAGCCCGATATCATCAAGATCGACATGGAGATCGTGCGCGGGATCGATGCCGATACGCAGCGGCAGTCGGTGTTCCGGGCACTGGTCGGCATCGCGCGTGATCTCGGGATTCAGGTACTGGCCGAGGGCATCGAGACTGAAGCCGAGCTGGCCTATGTGGCGGGGGAAGGCGCGGATCTGGTGCAGGGCTATCTGTTTGCTCGGCCGGCGCCTAAGCCGCCTGAGCTGCAGCGATATGATTGGCGATAGACATTCAGGGCCACGGGTGTTGGATTTCCAGCCAAGTTGCAACTGATACTGGCCCGGAAACGCGGTCTGGATCCGCTGTCGTGGTAGAATTACGTCATTAAACACCAAGCCCGCGCGGTCACGCGCCCGCTCCCTGCCGCGCGCCTCAGAGTCGGTTCATCACGCCCATGCCAGATTTCGCCAAAGAAGTCCTGCCCATCAATCTCGAAGATGAGATGCGTCAGTCATACCTCGATTACGCCATGAGTGTGATCGTGGGACGCGCCCTGCCAGACGTCCGCGATGGTCTCAAGCCGGTCCACCGGCGCGTCCTCTTTTCCATGCACGAGCAGGGCAACGTCTGGAATCGGGCCTATCGCAAGTCAGCGCGTGTGGTCGGTGACGTCATGGGTAAGTACCACCCCCACGGTGACGCAGCCATCTACGACACAATGGTGCGCATGGCCCAGCCGTTCTCGCTGCGTAATCTGCTCGTCGACGGTCAGGGCAACTTCGGTTGTTTCACCGGCGATACGGCCATCAAGCTGGCTGACGGCACCGAGAAGACCTTCGCCGAGTTGGCGCAACTGCCGCCTAATGAAATCTTCTACGTCTATGCGGTCGACAAGACCGGCAAGATCGTGATCGCCGAAGGGCGTCATGCGCGCCTGACCCGCCCCGACGCCGAGCTTCTGGAACTCACGCTCGACACCGGCGATGTCGTCCGCTGCACGCCTGATCATCGTTTCATGCTGCGCGACGGCTCCTACAAAGAAGCGCAGGACTTGACGCCGGACGACAGCCTCATGCCAGGGGTCTTCGATACGGCTCCCGTCAAGCCCGGACTGAACGAGTATCTGCGCATCCTCCAGCCGAATCTTGGGCAGTATCAGTTCGTTCATCATCTAGCCGACGAGTTCAATGCCGAACGAGGGCAATGTGATGGTGTGCAGGGACCATTCGTTAGACATCATCGGAACTTCGATCGCTGGAATAATACCCCGCCGAATATCCAGCGCCTGACATTCCTTGAGCACTTGCATCTGCACGCTGAGCGAATCGGTGAACTCTGGCAAGATCCAGCGTTCCGTGAAGCACAGAAAAAAGGGGTGCAAAACTATTATTCACAACACCCTGAAGCTGCCGAGAGTCGGCGCGAGCGCTTCATTCGTCAAAATCAGGACGAGAGTTTCAGGCAGATCAATGCGGCTCGAACCTCAGAAGGGTTGCAGCACTATTATGCCGAGCACCCGGAAGCGCGTGCGGCGATTTCCGAGCGTATGCGCCTGTTGTGGCAGGATGCCGATTATCGCGAAAAAATGTCCGGTGTTCTGTCCGGTATCAAAAAGCGCCCGCTTTCGGATGAGGAACAGGCCAGCATCCGTGCCATCATCGCGGAAAAAAGCCGGCGCATGTGGGCTGACGACGACAAGCGTGAAGAGATCGTTTCAGCGATTTGCCGTGCCATGGCCTCCGACACCATTCGTAAAAAAATCAGCGAGGCCGTCAAGCGCCAGTGGCAAAATCCTGAATACCGAGCAAAATTTCCAGCCGATCATTTCTCGCGCATGGCGCACAGGTTCTGGGACAAGCCGGAAGCGCGTGAGATTCATCGCAAAAAAATCGCCAGGCAGTGGGAGTCCGCTGAATTCATTCAGGCTCAGAAGCAGGCTGTCATCGACAGCAATGCACGCCGCTTACTCGATAATCCTGGTTTGATGCGGGATATCAACCGTAAAGCGGTCGAGTCCTTGCGAACGAATTGGAGAACACCTGAATATCGACAACAGGTGATGCGGCGTAAGATCGCGGGTTATGTCTATGATCTGAGCAAGCAATTTCCTGACGCTGATATCACTCCTGAGTTGTACGAATCGAATCGTCGCCAGAATTGGATTCCGCGCCTGAACAAGGCCGTTGAGTATTTCGGCGACTTCGATGCGCTCGTTACGGCAGGCAGACATTATAACCATCGGGTTGTCAGTCAACGTCGACTCACCGATCGCGCGGACACCTACGACATCACAGTCGACCATCATCACAATTTCCTGCTCGCGTGCGGTGTCTTCGTCCATAACTCGGTCGATGGCGATCCGCCAGCGGCCATGCGTTACACAGAAGTGCGCATGACGCGCATCGCTGATACCCTGCTCGACGATCTGGACAAGGAAACGGTCGATTTCACGCCGAACTATGACAACACCGAACACGAACCCACGGTGCTGCCGGCGCGCTTTCCGAACCTGCTGGTCAATGGCTCTTCGGGCATCGCCGTCGGCATGGCGACCAACATCCCGCCGCACAATCTGCGCGAGATCATCGACGCCTGCCTGACCATCATCGACAACCCGCTGGTGACCATCGAGGAACTGATGGAGATCGTCCCAGGGCCGGACTTCCCGACGGCGGCACTTATCAATGGGGTCCGTGGTATCCGCGAAGCCTACCGCACCGGCCGCGGTCGCTGCGTCATGCGCGCGCGCGCCACCACCGAGACCCAGAAGCGCAGCGGACGCGAGGCGATCGTCATCACCGAGATCCCCTATCAGGTCAACAAAGCGCGGCTCCTGGAGCGCATCGCTGAACTGGTCAAGGAGAAGAAGATCGAGGGCATCGCCCAGGACGGCCTGCGCGACGAGTCCGACAAGGACGGATTGCGCATCGTCATCGAACTCAAGCGCGATGCCTACTCCGAGGTGCTGCTCAACAACCTCTATCAGCACACCCAGCTTCAGCAGGTGTTCGGCATCAACATGGTCGCGCTGGTCGACGGCCAGCCGCTGACGCTGAATCTCAAGCAGATCCTCGAATACTTCCTGCGCCACCGCCGTGACGTGGTCACGCGCCGCACCCTCTATGAACTGCGCAAGGCGCGCAATCGGGCGCATGTACTGGAAGGCTATGCCATCGCGCTCGCCAACATCGATGAGGTGATCGCCACCATCAAGGCGGCGTCGAATCCCGCCGAGGCACGCGAACGGCTGATGGAGCGCCACTGGACACCGGGTAGCGTGACCGCGATGCTGGAGCGCGCCGGGGCCGATCACACCCGTCCGGAAGAACTCGAAGCCTGCTTTGGACTCAGCGACGCCGGCTATCGGCTCAGCGAGCGCCAGGCCAAGGCGATCCTGGATCTGCAACTGCACCGTCTGACCGGGCTGGAGCAGGACAAGATCCTCAAAGAGTTCGAGGAGATCCTGGAAGCCATCGCCGCGCTGCTGCTGATCCTTTCCGATCCCGATCAGCTGATGGACGTCATCCGCGAGGAGCTGATCGCGGTGCGCGACCAGTTCGGCGACGCGCGCCGCACCGAAATCCAGATCGATCAAACGGATCTGACCCTGGAGGATCTGATTGCGCCCGAGGATCGGGTGGTCACACTCTCGCATCAGGGCTATGTCAAGACCCAGCCGATCAGCGATTATCAGGCCCAAAAGCGCGGCGGCAAGGGCAAGAGCGCGACCGCGATCAAGGAAGAGGATTTCATCGACCGCATCTTCGTCGCCAACTCGCACGACACCGTGCTCTGCTTCTCCAGCCGCGGGCGGGTCTACTGGCTCAAGGTCTATGAGCTGCCCCAGGCCGGACGCGGCGCACGCGGGCGGCCCATGGTCAACCTGCTGCCGCTGGAGGCGGGCGAGCGCATCACCACCCTGCTGCCGGTGCGCGACTACGAGGACGGCTTCTTCGTGTTCATGGCCACCAGCGCCGGCACGGTCAAGAAGACCCCGCTCAAGGACTTCTCGCGTCCGCTCTCGCGCGGCATCATCGCCATTGATCTGCGCGAGGACGAGCTGCTGGTCGGCGCGACCATCACCGGCGGCGAACAGGATCTGATGCTGTTCACCTCGGCGGGCAAGGCGGTGCGTTTCTCCGAGAGCCATGTCCGCTCGATGGGCCGTGCGGCCCATGGTGTGCGCGGCGTGATGCTTCAAGAGGGACAGCGGGTGATTGCCCTGGTCGCGCCCGAAGACAGCGGCACCGTGCTCAGCGTCACCGAGAACGGCTATGGCAAGCGCACCACTGTCGATCAGTTCCCAACCAGGGGGCGCGGCACCCAGGGGGTGATCGCCATCGACACCGCCGAGCGCAACGGTGCCCAGGTCGGCGCGATCCTGGTCTATCCAGGCGATGAAATCATGCTGATCGCCGATGACGGCACCCTGATCCGCACCACGGTCGATCAGATCCCGGTGGTCGGACGCAATACCAAGGGGGTCAAGCTGATCAATCTCGGCGAGGGCCAGCGACTGGTCTTTGTCGAGCGCATTGCCGCCCTGGAGGGCGATAAGGACGCTGACGAGGAGGCCGTCGAGGACAACGAGGCGTCCGTGACGGATGACGCCTAGAATCGCTTGAACCGCCTCAGGCGCGACCGAGGCGGTTTGCTCCGCTCACCACATCCTGCGGGATGTCCACCGCACAACACTCAACCCATGGGGAATGTCAGAATGGCTCGCGTCTATAACTTCAGTGCCGGTCCCGCGATGCTGCCCGAGGCGGTCCTGGCTCAGGCCCGCGACGAGATGCTCGATTGGCGCGGCAGCGGCATGTGCGTGGCTGAGATGAGCCATCGCGGCAAGGAGTTCATGTCCATCGCCGCCGAGGCCGAAGCCGATTTGCGCGAGCTGCTCGCGATTCCGGCCAATTACAAGGTGCTGTTTTTGCAGGGTGGCGCCTCGCTCCAGTTCGCTATGATCCCCATGAATCTGCTGCGCGGGGCTGAGGGGGCGGACTACATCAACACCGGCTCCTGGTCGAAGAAGGCGATCGCCGAGGCGCGTCACTATGGCACCGTGAACGTCGCGGCGAGCAGCGAGTCGAGCAAATTCACCCGCGCCCCGGCCCAGAACGAGCTGAACCTGAGCGCTGATGCGGCCTATGTCCATTACACGCCGAACGAGACCATCGAGGGCGTCGAGTTCCCCTATGTGCCTGAGACCGGGGGTAAGCCGCTGGTCGCGGATATGTCCTCAACCATTCTGTCGCGCCCGATCGATGTCTCCAAGTTCGGGCTGATCTATGCCGGCGCGCAGAAGAATATCGGTCCAGCGGGTCTGACCATCGTCATCGTGCGCGAGGATCTGATCGGCCAGCCGATCCAGGGCACGCCGACCATGCTCGACTACAAGACCCACGCCGACAACGACTCCATGTACAACACCCCGCCGACCTATGGCTTGTATCTGGCGGGACTGGTGTTCAAGTGGCTGAAGGACATGGGCGGATTGCCGGCAATGGCTGAGGTCAATGCGCGCAAGGCTAAGAAGCTTTATGACACCATTGATGCGTCCAGCTTCTATGGCAACCCGGTTGCGCCGACGGATCGCTCCTGGATGAACGTGCCCTTCACCCTGGCCAATGCCGAGCTGGACGAGGTCTTCCTCAAGGAAGCCAAGGCGGCGGGGCTGACCACGCTCAAAGGCCATCGCTCGGTCGGCGGGATGCGCGCGAGCATCTATAACGCCATGCCCGAGGCGGGGGTGGATGCGCTGGTGGCCTTCATGCAGGAGTTCGAACGCCGCAACGGCTGACGTAGACACGTTGACGCTGGAAGAGCCGTCTCGACTCTGTAATGAGGCGGCTCGCTATCACTCATCATCTCCTGATCTCCTGCGGGCCGCTGGCCCAAGGCCCTCTGAGATCCACCACAAGGGTTCGAGTCGACATGTTCAAAATCCAGACGCTCAACAACATCTCGGTGGTCGGCCTGGAACGCCTGCCGCGCGAGCGCTACGAGATCGCCACCGAGATCGCCCATCCCGACGCCATCCTGGTGCGCTCGGCCAAGATGCACGACCTGCCGATCCCCGAGTCAGTCAAGGCCATCGGGCGTGCGGGCGCGGGCACCAACAACGTGCCCGTGGCCGACATGACCAAACGTGGCGTAGCCGTCTTCAATGCGCCGGGCGCCAACGCCAACGCGGTCAAGGAACTGGTACTCGCCGGCATGCTGATGTCGGCGCGCAACATCGCCCAGGCCTGGCAGTTTGCCCGCGAACTACAGGGCGAGGATGCCGCTATCAACGAAGCGGTCGAAGCCGGCAAAAAGCGCTTCGCCGGCTTCGAGCTGCCGGGGCGCACCCTGGGCGTCATCGGTCTGGGCGCGATCGGCGTCAAGGTTGCCAATGCCGCGCGCGCACTCGGGATGCACGTCATCGGCTACGACCCGACCATCACCGTGCAGCGTGCCTGGCAGCTCGCGAGCGACGTCAAGCAGGCGCTGAGCATCGACGATCTGCTCGTGCGTTCGGACTTCGTGACCTTCCATGTGCCGCTCACCGATCAGACGCGCCACATGATCAACGCCGAGCGTATCCGTCTGCTGCCCAAAGGGGCGGTACTGCTGAACTTCTCGCGTCAGGGTATCCTCGACGACGAGGCCGTGATCGCGGCACTTGACTCGGGCCATCTCTACGCCTATTGCTGCGATTTCCCGAGTAACCGGCTCAAGGACCATCCGCGCGTCGTCACCCTGCCACATCTGGGCGCCTCGACCCGCGAGGCCGAGGACAACTGCGCGATCATGGTCGCCGATCAGATCCGTGACTATCTGGAGGACGGCAACGTCACCAACTCGGTCAACTTCCCCGACATCGTGCTACCGCGCACCGAGGGGTACCGGATGGCCATCGTCAACAGCAACGTGCCCAACATGCTCGGTCAGATCTCGACCGATCTGGCCGCCGCCGGGCTCAACATCATCGACATGCTCAACCGCTCGCGCGGCGACGTAGCCGTGACCCTGGTCGACGTCGACAAGCCCTGTCCCGAGGGCACGCTCGCGCAGCTTCGGGCCATCGACGGCGTGCTCTCGGTACGCTGTCTCGGCGGTTGAGCGAGGGAGGGCAGACGCCATGAGCGAGAGCGGCAACCAGGAACAGCAGGCCTTGGCGGCAGTGCGCGACCGCATCGACGCCATCGACCAGGAAATCCTGCAATTGATCAGCGAGCGCGCCCGCTGCGCCCAGCAGGTCGCGCATATCAAGACCGGAACTCAGGGCGGATCGGTGCAGTTCTATCGTCCCGAGCGCGAGGTCGCCGTTCTGCGCCGGATCAAGGAGGCCAATCCGGGGCCGCTCGACGGCGAAGAGGTCGCGCGCCTGTTCCGCGAGATCATGTCGGCCTGTCTGGCCCTGGAGCGTCCGCTGCGTGCCGCCTTTCTGGGGCCTGAGGGCACCTTCACCCAGGCGGCGGCGATCAAGCACTTCGGGCATTCGGTGGTCACGCAGGCCATGGCCACCATCGACGAGATCTTTCGCGAGGTCGAGTCCGGCGCCTGCGACTTCGGCGTGGTGCCGGTCGAAAATTCCACCGAGGGCGTGGTCAGCCATACGCTCGATCTGTTCATGAACTCACCGCTCATGATCACCGGCGAGGTCTGTCTGCGCGTCCATCAGCATCTGTTGACCAAGGCGGCGGATCTGGCCGGCATCCGGCGCGTCTATTCGCACCAGCAGTCGCTGGCGCAGTGTCGCGAATGGCTCGACCGTCATCTGCCGACCGCCGAGCGGCTGCCGGTCGGCAGCAATGCCGAGGCGGCGCGGCTGGTGGCGTCCGATCCCGAGGCCGCCGCCGTCGCCGGCCTCCAGGCCGCCGAAATCTACGGACTCGCGGTGCTCGCCGAGCGCATCGAGGACGAGCCGAGTAACACCACGCGCTTCCTGGTGATCGGCAAGCAGGACTCGCCGTCGAGCGGCCAGGACAAGACCAGTCTGCTGCTCTCGTGCAAAAATCAGTCAGGCGGTCTGCACACGCTGCTTGCGCCGCTGGCCGTGCACGGCATCAGCATGACGCGCATCGAGTCGCGTCCTTCGCGCCGCGGTATCTGGGACTATGTGTTCTTCGTCGATATCCTCGGCCACCGGCAGGAGCCCAAGGTCGCCTATGCCCTGCAAAATCTCGAACAGGACGCGCTACTGTTCAAGGTGCTGGGTTCCTATCCGGTCGCCGTGCTCTGAGGTCGCGCGCGTCGTTATCGCTATTGAACGTATTGTTGGATATACCCCATGAGTCAAGCTGAAAACCCCTTTCTGTCACTGGCCGCTCCCTGGATCGCCGGACTCACGCCCTATGTTCCCGGTAAGCCGGTCTCCGAGCTGGAGCGCGAGCTGGGCATCAGCGATTCGGTCAAGCTGGCCTCGAACGAAAATCCCCTAGGTCCGGGATCGCGCGCGCGTGCGGCCATGGATACCGTGCTCGCCGAGCTGGGCCGTTATCCCGATGGCGGCGGTTTCGAGCTGCGCCGAGTGCTGGCCGAGTATCACGGTCTCTCGCCGATGGCGGTGACCATCGGCAACGGCTCCAACGACGTGCTGGATCTGATCGCGCACGTCTTCCTGCAACCTGGGACCGAGTCGGTGTTCTCCGAGCATGCCTTTGCGGTCTATCCGATCGCCATTCAGTCGGTCGGTGCGACCGCGCGTGTAGCCAAGGCGCGTGACTATGGACACGACCTGGACGCCATGGCGCGGCTGGTCAACGAACAAACCCGCGTGGTCTGGATTGCCAATCCCAACAATCCGACCGGCACCTGGCTGGCCGCCGAATCGCTCAAGTCCTTCATCGGTTCGCTGCCCAAAACCTGCATCGTGGTGGTCGACGAAGCCTATACCGAATACGTCGCTGAGCCGGATTTCCCGGACGCGACCCACTGGATCGAGACCTTCCCCAATCTGATCGTCACCCGCACCTTCTCCAAGGCTCATGGTCTGGCGTCACTGCGTGTGGGCTATGCGCTCAGTGATCCGCGCCTCGCCGATCTGCTCAATCGGGTGCGCCAGCCGTTCAACGTTAATGCACTGGCTCAGGCGGCGGCGATCGCGGCGATCAATGATCGCGAGCATGTGCGCGCCTCAGTCGAGCTGAACCGCGCCGGAATGCAGCAACTGACCAGCGCCTTCAAGCGTCTGGGACTCGACTACATCCCTTCGGTCGGCAACTTCGTCACGGTCGACTGCGGACGCCCGGCCGCGCCCGTCAACGAAGCTCTGCTCAAGCGTGGTGTCATCGTGCGCCCGGTCGGTAACTACGGGATGCCGAACCATCTGCGCATCAGCATCGGATTGGAGTCGGAGAACGCGCGCTTCATCGCCGCCTTCGAGGACGTGTTGGCGTCATGATCGAGCGGCTCGCGATCATCGGAGTCGGACTGATCGGCGGCTCGCTGGCGCGTGCGCTGCGGGCTGCCGGCGCCGTTGGCGAGATCGTCGGCTGTGGGCGTTCGCTCGACAATCTGGAGCGCGCACTCGAACTGGGCGTGGTCGACCGTATCACCCAGAACCCGGCCGAAGCGGTGCGCGAAGCCGATATGGTATTTCTGGCCGTGCCGCTCGGGGCCATGCGCGGCACGCTGGCGGCCATACGCGATCAGTTGCGACCCGAGACGATCGTGACCGATGGGGGCAGCGTCAAGTGCAGTGTGGTCGAGGATGCGCGCGCGGTCTTCGGTCGCGTGCCACAGCGTCTGGTCCCCGGACATCCAATCGCCGGCACCGAACACAGTGGAGTGGAAGCGTCCTTCGCCAAGCTCTATCGGGATCGCCGCGTGATCCTGACCCCATTGGCCGAGACCGACCCCGAGGCCGTGACGCGGGTGACGGCGATGTGGCAGGCGTGCGGGGCCGAGGTCACTGAGATGTCGGTCGCCCATCACGATGAAGTGCTCGCCGCCACCAGCCATCTGCCGCACATGCTCGCCTTCGGGCTGGTCGATGCGCTGGCGCGGATGCGCGAGAACGACGAGATCTTCCGCTATGCCGCCGGCGGCTTTCGCGACTTCACCCGTATCGCCTCCAGCAATCCGGTCATGTGGCGCGACATCTGTCTGGCCAACCGCGAGGCGCTGAGCGCCATGCTGGCGCGTTTTGGCGTCGAGATGACGGATCTGGCCGAGAGCATCCGCGACGCCGACGGCGAGCATCTGCTGGAGATCTTCGCCCGCGCCAAGGCCGCGCGCGATCGCTATGTCGATCAGGCGTGTGCTGTACACGAAGACACTGAGCGTTCCTCCAGCCAAAGATGATCACGTCCCCGAGCCGGCCCGATGTCCCCGTACTCGGCTTTGTCGCGCCCAGCGGCAGCGGCAAGACGACGCTCCTGCGACGTTTGGTCGCCGCGCTTCAGGCGCAAGGACTGCGTGTCGGCTATCTCAAACATGCCCACCACAGTTTCGACCTGGATCGTCCGGGCAAGGACAGCTACGAGATCCGTGCCGCCGGAGCTGCCCAGACCCTGCTCGCCTCGCGCGAGCGTTGGGCCTTGCAGGTCGAGAACGACCACAAGGGCGAAGATCCCGATCTGGACGCCATGCTGGCGCGCTTCGAGCGCGACCGGCTCGATCTGGTGCTGGTCGAGGGCTTCAAGCACGCCCGCTATCCCAAGATCGAGGTCTATCGCGCCGCGCTGGGTCAGCCGCCGCTCTATCCGGACGATCCAGAGATCATCGCACTCGCCAGCGACGATCCGCCGCCGGTCACGCCACATCCGCCCGTGCTGCCACTGAATGATATCGCGGAGCTGGTCGAATTCATTTTCAAGCGAGCCGGACTGTCATCCACGCATGGATGAGCCGGTTGTCAGCGCATTTCGATCACGGTTCGACCTTCTTCCAGAAGGCGGATCAGATCCGGGAGTGCCTGGTCAAAGGCGTTCAACAGAACGCTTTTACGGCAATTGCCGATTCTGACCCAAACGACCTGTGGTGCGGTCTGGCCGGTACGATTCGCGAGCAATGTAAAGTCTTCGTCCTTGGTGACGATGACCCAATGCTCGGCTTGGGCAAGCTCCCAGATCACCCTGTCATCGCTGGCGTCCAGGCCAAGATCGCAAACATGGCGACAGACCAAGCCACGTTCCTCCAGAAAACGCGCCAGTGCCGCAGGCAACTGATTGTCGACCAGGAGTTTCATGCCGCGATCAGGATCGGATGGCCGGTTTGAATGGCCGCATACTCAAGCGCCGCGAAAATATCCTCCTCTTCGAGAAAGGGGTAATCCTCCAGAATCTCCGCATGGGTCGCGCCGGAGCCGAGCAAGGCGAGAACATCGCTGACCCGAAGGCGATACCCCCGAATGCAGGGGCTGCCACCGCATTTTCCAGGTTCGATAGTGATACGTTCGAGGCGTGGGCTGGCCATGGTCATCTTCACCTGTGGGCTTGATGTTGATTTGTGTAAATGACGAAATCATGCATGATCAGGAGCCGGCCGGCGACACTCGACCCGGAATCAGCGCTGCCAGAACGCCGGTGACAGCAACACCAGCAGCGTGAAGATTTCCAGCCGCCCGAGCAGCATGGCGAAGCAGAGAATCCATTTGGCCGTGTCATTGAGATCCGCGTAATGCGGACCGACCACAGCCAAGCCCGGACCCAGGTTGTTGATACAGGCCGCCACCGCCGAAAACGCCGTCACCAAATCCAGCCCGGTCGCGGCGAGCATCAGATACATCAGGATGAAGCTCGCCACATAGAGCGAGAAGAAGCCCCAGACCGCATCGACCACGCGATGATCGACTGTCTTGCCGCCGATGCGCACCGGAATCTGGGCGTTGGGATGGATCAAGCGGCTGATCTCGCGCACGCCCTGCTTGATGAGCAGCAGAAAACGGATGACCTTGATTCCGCCGCCGGTGGAACCGGCACAGCCGCCAACAAAGCTCGCCAACAACAGCAGGATCTGGATAAAAGGCGGCCACAGATAGAACTCGGCGGTCGCAAAACCGGTCGTGGTGCTGATTGAGACGGCCTGGAACATCCCCTTGATGAAAGAGTCCCACCAGGTCGCGTAGGTCTGGCTCTCATAGAGCGCCAGCGTCGTGATCGCGATGACGACGCCGAGCACGAGCAGATAGAGCCGGAATTCACTGTCCTGGAAATAAATACGCGGATCCTGACGCCGCACGACCATGAAGTGCAGCGTAAAACTCATGCCGGCCAGCACCATGAAGGCCACGGCAATCAACTCGATGGCGGTGCTGTCGAAGTAGCCGATGCTCTGATCATGGGTCGAAAAACCGCCGATGGCCACGGTTGAGAAGGCGTGCCCGATGGCATCGAAAACCGTCATCCCCGCCCACCAGTAGGCGAGCGCACAGGCGATCGTCATCCACAGATAGATATACCACAGTGCCTTGGCCGTCTCGGTGATGCGTGGCGTGAGCTTGGAATCCTTCATCGGGCCGGGCATCTCGGCGCGAAACAACTGCATCCCACCGATCCCGAGCATCGGCAGCACCGCCACGGCCAGCACGATGATACCCATGCCGCCGAGCCACTGGAGTTGCTGGCGGTAGAAGAGTATCGACTTGGGTAAATAGTCCAGGCCGATGATGACCGTGGCTCCAGTGGTCGTCAGCCCCGAGATCGATTCGAAGACCGCGTCCGTGGCCGAAACGGCTGGGTTGGGCGCTAACCAGAAGGGCAGGGCGCCGGCCAGTCCCAGCACGGTCCAGAACAGCACCACCACCAGAAAGCCGTCGCGCACCCGCAGCACCTCGCGCGAGCGGGACACCGGCAGAAAGATCAGCAGCCCCAGACCGAGGGTCAGCCCGAAGGCCGCCAGAAAGGGCCAGGTGCCGCCCTCGTCGTAGATCAGCGAGACAACCACCGGCGGCAGCATGCTGAAGCTGAAGATGGCCAGCAGCAGCCCCAGAACCTTCTGAACCGCGCCGAACTTCATAGAAAGGTCACGCCGACCTGGAACAGCCGTTCGACCTCCTGAATGCGGCGCTTGTCCTGCAGAAAAAGGATGACATGATCCTCAGAATCAATGAGGGTCTCGCCATGCGCGATCAGCACATCGTCGCCGCGCACCAGGGCGCCGATGATCGTCCCCTTGGGCAGCTTCAGCTCCGAGATCCGTCGCCCGACGACCTTGCTGGAGGTCGGATCGCCGTGGGCGATGGCCTCGATGGCCTCAGCTGCGCCACGGCGCAGTGAGTGCACCATGACCACGTCGCCACGACGTACATGCTTGAGCAGACTGCCGATGGTGGCCTGCTGGGGCGAGATGGCGATATCAATGGCGCCTGACTGCACCAGATCGACATAGGACGGGCGGTTGATGAGCGCCATCACCTTACGCGCCCCGAGCCGCTTGGCCAGCATCGCCGAGATGATGTTGGCCTCATCGTCATTAGTGACGGCACAGAAAACATCGGTGTTCTCGATGTTCTCCTCCAGCAGCAACTCCTGATCGGCCGCGTCACCATGCAGCACGATGGTGCGCTCCAGATCCTCGGCGATCTGTTTGCAGCGCTTGAGATTGCGCTCGATGAGCTTGACGCGGTAGTTCGGCTCCAGCGCCTTGGCCAGACGCATGCCGATGTTGCCGCCGCCGGCAATGATCAGCCGCTTGTAGGACGGATCGAGCCGGCGCAGCTCGCCCATCACGGTGCGAATATGCGCCGGCGCCGCGACGAAGAACACCTCATCGTCGACCTCGATGCGGGTGTCGCCCTCGGGCTGGATGGCGTGATCCTGACGATAAATGGCCGCCACGCGCGCTTTCACATGCGGCATGTGCTCATGGAGCGCCCGCAGCTCCTGACCGACCAGCGGCCCGCCATGGAAGGCGCGCACCGCCACCAGCCGGATGCGCCCGCTGGCAAAATCGAGCACCTGGAGCGTGCCCGGATTTTCGATCAGACGCAGAATATAGTCGGTGACCAGCGCCTCGGGACTGATGGCGACATCGATCGGCAGTGCTTCGCTCCCGAAGAGCTTGGGTTGATCGAGAAAGCTCTGGGCGCGCACCCGCGCGATCTTGGTCGGGGTGTGAAACAGCGTATAGGCCACCTGACAGGCGACCATATTGGTTTCGTCGCTGTTGGTGACCGCGATGATCATGTCAGCGTCCTCAGCGCCCGCGCGCACGAGCACGTCTGGATGGGCGCCATGGCCCTGCACCGTGCGCAGATCGAAGCGGTCCTGCAAATCACGCAGAAGATCAGCGTCCTGATCGACCACCGTGATGTCGTTGGCCTCACTGACCAGATTGGCCGCCACCGAGGAACCGACCTGACCGGCACCGAGGATGATGATTTTCATATAACCGCTCGCTTCCAGGGGTTCATCGTCGTTCCTTGATCTCGATGCCGAGCGAGCGCAGCTTGCGATAGAGATGGGTGCGCTCCATCCCGGCCTCCTTGGCCATCTTGCTGACGTTGCCCTGGTGCTTTTCGAGCTGATAGTCGAGATAAGCTTTCTCGAACTGCTCACGCGCCTGACGCAGTGGCTGATCGAAGGACACCAGACCGTCGAGCGTCTGGACCTGGACCGGCGGCGGCGCGCCGAGCGCGCTCTCGACCTCTTTCTGGCTGATTTCATCGCCTGCGCCCAGGATCAGCACGCGCTGGACCAGATTCTTGAGTTCGCGCACATTGCCCGGCCAGCCGTAGTTGCGCAGAAAGTTCTGAGCACCGACGCTGAAACGCCGATAGGGCAGCTTCTCGTGGGTGGCGAAATAATCGAGATAGAAGTTCAGCAGATCAGGCACATCCTCGGCATGTTCTTCGAGCGGCGGGATGTTGAGCGGCACCACGTTGAGGTGATAGAACAGATCCTCGCGGAAGCGTCCGGCGCGGACTTCCTCTTCCAGATTGCGCTGCGTGATGGCGACGATACGCACATCGATGCGCACCGGCTCGCTACCGCCGACACGTAGAAACGATCCGCTGTCGAGCGCCCCAAGCAGCTTGGATTGCGCCTCCCACTCCATGTCGGCCACTTCGTCGAGCAGCAGCGTGCCGCCGGCGGCCTTCTCCAGACTGCCATAGTGGGTGTGCTCACCTTCTTCGACCCCGAACAGCTCGCGCGCGGCATTGCCGCCGGCCAGCGCGGAGACGCTCAGATCGATGAAGGGGCGCTCTCGGCGCGCGCTCTGTGAGTGCAGATAGCGCGCGAAGGTCTCGCGTCCGCTGCCGGCCTCGCCGGTGATGAGCACCCAGGTATCGTGCTGGGCGATGCGTTTGACTTGCTCGCGCAGACGCTGCATGACCGCACTGCGTCCGACCGGTTCATGGACCTGGGGCGCGCGGCGCTTGAGTCCGATGTTCTCCTGCTGGAGCTTGTCGGCCTCCAGGGCGCGTTCCAGGGTCAGCAAGAGCTTGGCCATGGACAGCGGCTTTTCGAGAAAGTCATAGGCGCCCAGGCGTGTGGCCTCGACCGCCGTCTCCACGGTGCCGTGACCGGACATCATGATCACCGGACAGGGCAGCTCATCATCCTCGGCCCACTCCTTGAGCAGCGAGATGCCGTCGATATCCGGCATCCAGATATCGAGCAGGATCAGATCGGGCCGTCGATCACGCAGGGCGTGACGCGCGGCCTCGCCGTTCTCAGCCACAGCGACGGCATAACCCTCGTCCTCGAGGATTTCTTTAACCAAGCCGCGAATGTCGGGTTCGTCGTCGACGACCAGGATATGGGTTGCGCTCATAGTGGTTTGTATTGCTCCCGACCGTGGACCGCCGTAGCGGTCGCTTGCCAAACTGGTATTCGGACCCTGATCAAGGCGCCGGAATTGCGATTCTCGACCCCGATCATACCGCCATGTTCCTCGATTATCTTCTTGACGATCGCCAGACCCAAGCCCGTGCCCTTGGCTTTCGTGGTGACATAGGGCTCAAAAAGCCGGTCGAGCAACTGGGGAGCAAACCCCGGACCATTGTCGGCCACCAGGAATTGCAGACAGGGCGTATCCTCAGCCTGGACGAGTTCGGTGCTTACGCCGATTTCGGCGTTGGCGCACCCCTCAAGGGCTTCCTGAGCGTTCTTGATCAGATTGTGGATGACCTGCCGTAGTCGCAAGGGATCGCCCCGGACTTGAATCTCGGGCGCGCCGAGCGCGATCCTGAGCGCCGGCACGCCCGCGCTGCGATAAAGATCCAGCACCTCGCGTGCGAGCTGATCGAAGACCAGCGGCTCGGCTTTGAGTGTGGGACTCTTGGCGTAGTCCGAGAAGTCGTTGACCATCGTCTTCATGGCTTCGACCTGCTGGATGATGGTGCCGGTAGCGCGCTCGATGAGGCGCGCGTCGTTCTCATCAGCCTTGGCCAGCAGCTTGTGACGCAGACGCTCGGCCGAGAGCTGGATGGGGGTGAGCGGATTCTTGATCTCGTGCGCGAGCCGGCGCGCCACCTCGGCCCAGGCGGCGTTGCGCTGGGCGACGATCAGCGAGCTGATATCGTCGAAGACCACGACATGGCCGCGCTGAGTGGCATCGGGCAGGGGCAGCGGGCTGCCACGGCACATGAGCGTCTGGCTGGTCTCGTCGCGTTGCAGTGTGACCTCCGCGCGCCAGGGCTGGGCCTCGGCGAGATGGCGGCGCACGGTCTCGGTCCAGGGTGTGAGCCAGGGATTAGTGCGCTCCAGGCGTTCGAGTGTGACGGGTTCCGGATCCTCGTCGAGATCGAGCGCCAGGATCAGGAGTGCGGCCGGATTGGCGGTGCGCAGTCGCTGCGCCTCGTCGAAGGCCACCACGCCCGAGGACAGACGCCCGAGGATGGTCTCCAGATAGTTGCGCTGCGTCTCGACCGCCTGCCTGCTGCGCGTCGCCGCGTCGCGCGCCTTGGCAATCCGGCGTGACATGGCGTTGAAGGAGGCGACCAGAAAGGTCAGCTCGTCGTCGTGACGGGGCAGGGTGATCTGCTGCTCGTAGTCACCATCGGAGATCGAGCGCGTGGCGCGCGCAATGTCGGCGATGGGCGCGACCAGCCGGCGCGCGGTGTGGAAGGCCGCAATGAGTGCCGCCATGAGTCCGAACGCGAGCACCAGCGACAGTGTGAGCGAGAAACTCAGCTTGAGCGATTGGCGCAGATAGGCCAGCTCGGTATAGCGGTTGTAGGCATCTTCCAGCCGTTCGGACAGCTCGCTGATGCGCGCCGAGGTCGGAAAGATCGCCTGCATCAGCATGGGACGCCCGCGCGGATCCTGGACCAGGGTGCGCACGACCAGCTCGTTGCCCTGTCTGCTCTCCAGCCCGACATAGTTCGTGCCGGCGCGGGCGCTCTGATGGATCTCGCGTTCGGCCTGATTCGGTACCAACTGGGTTGGATCCTCGTTGGCCGTACCCAGTACCTGACCGCTGGCGCCATAGACGGTCAACTCGATGGCCCCGGCGCGGCGGCGCAGATCGTTGAGACTGAGCGCGATGGCCGTAGCCGAGCGATCCTCGATCCCGGCCAGCAGTTGCTCGCTGATCTTGACCAGCAGTCGCTGATTGAGGTCGAGCGAGGCCTGATTGAGCACCAGCGCATCCTGCATGGCGCGTCCGATCTCGACATCGAACCAGCTATCGATGCCGCGCAGCAGAAAGCCGAGCGAGAAATAATAGACCGCGCCCACCGGCAGCAGGGAGATGAGCGAAAACAGTACCACGATGCGCGCTGTCAGACGCGAGCCGGCGGCCTGACGCCGATAGCGGCGCACCAGCTTGACGATGTTGACGACCACCAGCACCGCCAGCACCGCCAGCCCGGCCAGTACCACTGACAGCAGCGGCAGAAAGGCGCGGCTGAGCGTCTCGGAGTTCTCCACCGCATCGCGCATCAGCACGAGCACCACGAAGAGTCCGAGGATCAGGAGTGCGACCGGCAGGGTTCCCAGTCCGCGATGCCAGTTCAGTGGTTTAGGGGCCACTTCGTCCAACCGCTCGACAGCTTCCAGGAGGGCGTCAGATACGCCATGGGACGCAGAGGCAGGGGCAGTTCCTCGATGTCCAGGAAGACCTTGATCTGGAGCTCATAGTCCGCGTCCGGGTCGAGCCGAGCGCGGCTAATGAGCGTCTGGTCGGTGAGTTCGCCCAGGGCGCGAATGGCCGCATCGCGGGTAACGAAGTCACGCCCTTCACTGCCCGGCAGCCGATAGACCTCGTAGCGTTCGGAGAGCGGCCGATAGCGGATGGCATAGCGCCATTGCTCATCGACCAGACTGTCCTCCCACATCCAGGCCTTGGTGCGACGCACCTGGACATGAACGACAAGGGTCAGGGGCACGCCATGATCGAGCGCCTCCAGCACCGGCTCGCTGAAATCAAAGCCGATGTTGGCACTCATGAGGATCTGTCCCGCCTGCTCCCGCGTCTGGGCCTGCTCGACGTTGAACCTCGAGGTACGCGCCAGCGCGTCGGCAGCGAGTGCCAGCAGTGCGATCACGACCAGGATCAGCGTGAAGCCCGAGACCTTGCCAGTGCTCATGAGGCCGCCTTTGCGAGCACGGCATAGAAGAAGCCATCCTGTCCATCCGGCAGGGGCAGGAGTTGACGGCCAACTGCGCGTGCCTGACCCCAATCGGTGTCCAGGGTGAGTGCATGCGCCTCGGGCTGACGGGCGAGGAAGGCTTCGACCTGACGCTCGTTCTCCTCGGCGAGCAGCGAACAGGTGGCATAGAGCAGCCGTCCGCCGGGGCGCAGCAACGGCCAGATGGCATCCAGCATCCGCGACTGAGTGGCGGCGAGCGCGGCGATGTCCTCGGGACGGCGCAGCCACTTGATGTCGGGATGACGGCGGATGACGCCGGTCGCCGAGCAGGGCACATCGAGCAGGATGCGATCGAAGGGGCGGGCGGTCCAATCCCCGCGCGGATCAGCCGCATCGTCGACGTGCACCTGAGCCGCGAGTCCGAGCCGGTCGAGTGTCGCGCCGACCGTGGCCAGTCGCGTCTCGTCGCTGTCGATGGCGACCAGATCCAGCGCGTTCCCCGCGCGCTCCAGGATGGCAGCGGTCTTGCCGCCGGGCGCGGCGCAGGCATCGAGCACGCGCTCGCCGGGCTGGGCATCGAGCAGTCGCGCGGCCAGTTGCGCGCCGCTGTCCTGGATCGAGACCCGGCCTTCATTGAAGCCTGGAAGTTCGCGCATGGCGCGTGGCTGATCGAGTAGGACGCCCGTGTCGAGTCCGTCGATGGCGCGCGCGCCGATGCCGGCGGCGTCGAGTTCAGCCAGATAGGCCGCGCGTTCCTGTCGCCGCGGATTGACGCGCAGCGCCATGGGCGCGCGTGCGTTGCTGGCCAGGACGATCGACTCCCAGTCCTCCGGCCAGTCGGCGCGCAGACGTTCGAGCAACCAGTCGGGGAAGAGCCAGCGTGCCTCGGGCTGAGTGTCGGTCCAGGCCAGCAGCGTCTCGCGCTCGCGCAGAAAACGCCGCAGCAGCGCGTTGACCAGACCGGCCAGACGCGGCTTGCCAAGCTGGCGCGCAGCCTCGACCGTGGCCGAGACCGCGGCATGGGCCGGCGTCTTCATGAAGCCGATCTGATAAAGCCCGATCAGGATCAGTGCCTGGAGATCGCTGTCGCGCGGCTTGAGCGGACGGTCGAGCAGGCGGCTGGCGATGAGCCGCAGACGCGGCAGCATTCGCAGCGCGCCATAGACCATCTCCTGCACCAGCGCCTGATCGGCCGGCGAGCGCGGTGTCCGGTCGACTTGCAGTACGCGCGTGAGCGATTGACCGCGATCGAGCACCGCGTGCAGGGCGCGTGCAGCGGCGGCGCGCGACTCAGCGCCCGGTGCGCCCGCCATGGGCGTGTGGGGGGATCTGCGCTCAGCCAAAACGCGCGCCGTCCAAATGTCGCGCGTTCAGATAGTCCGCCGCGCTCATGGGTTTTTTGCCGGCCGGCTGCACGCGCGTGAGGCGCAGCTGGCCTGTGCCCGTGGCCACGCGCAGGCCGGTGCGATCGGCCTGAACCACGGTTCCGGGCGTGATCGCGCCAGTCTCGGCGCTCACCGGCTCGGCTTCAGCCGACCAGATCCGCAGCGTAGCACCCTCCAGCGTCGTCTGAGCGACCGGCCAGGGATCGAACGCCCGCACCTGCCGTTCGATGGCCGCGGCGGGTGCGCTCCAGTCGATCGTGGCTTCATCCTTGCTGAGCTTGTGGGCATAGGTCGCGTGCGTGTCGTCCTGAGGTTCTGGAGCGAGCGAACCATCCGCGATGCCGGGCAGGGCCTCGACGAGCGCCTGCGCACCAAGCTCGGCCAGCCGGTCGTGCAGGGTGCCGCCGGTTTCGTGCGCCGCGATCGGGGTCGCGACCCGGTGGTAGACCGGCCCGGTATCCAGCCCCGCCTCCATGCGCATGATGCAGACGCCGGTCTCGCTGTCGCCGGCGAGAATGGCGCGCTGGAGCGGCGCCGCCCCGCGCCAGAGCGGCAGCAACGAGGCATGCACATTGACACAGCCGAGTCGCGGGGCGTCCAGAACGCTTGTCGGCAGCAGCAGACCATAGGCGACCACCACCATCAGATCCGCGCTGTGCGCACGCAGTTGCTCGACAGCCTCAGGATCACGCTTGAGACTTTCGGGCTGATACACCGGAAGACCGCGATCGAGCGCCAGCGCCTTCACCGGACTCATCTGGAGCTTGCGCCCGCGTCCGGCCGGGCGGTCGGGCTGGGTGTAGACGCCGATCACCTCATGCCCGGCATCGAGCAGCGCGGCGAGACAGGGGACGGCGAAATCGGGCGTGCCGGCAAATAGAATACGCAGTGATTTCATTGCTCAAATGACGCCGCGTTGAGGCTCGGCATCTGCATTCGCCCGTGCCGCTTCGGCGTACTGGCGCTCCTTACGCTGCTTTTCGAGTTTGTGACGAATGCGCTGGCGCTTGAGCAGGGAAATGTGGTCGACGAAGAGCTTGCCGTTGAGATGATCGATCTCGTGCTGAATGCAGACGGCAAGCAGACCATCGGCGTCGAGCTTGAAGGGATTGCCGTCGCGGTCGAGCGCCTCGACGGTCACGCGCTCGGCGCGGGTGACGCTCTCGAAGAAGCCGGGTACGGACAGACAGCCCTCGTCCATCTGCTCGGTGCCTTCGCGTGCGAGGAGGCGCGGATTGATGAAGCACTGCGGCGTGTCGTGTCCCTCGGAGACATCGATGACGATGACCTGACGTTGCACATCGACCTGGGTGGCGGCCAGTCCGATGCCGGGCGCGGCATACATGGTTTCGAGCATGTCGTCGACCAATTGGCGAATCTGGTCGTCGACCTGCTCGACGGGCCGTGCCTGCTTGCGCAGTCGCGGATCGGGAAAGGTGAGAATATCGAGTATGGCCATGCGAATCTGAATTTGGCTTGAGTCAACGGGTGGTCGAGACGAAGCGGTGTGCGCTACTATCTCCAGGATACTACATCCCATCGTGGGGACGGGAGCATCCCGTTTCGACCAGCGCGGAGGGTCATGCGCGCCATGCAACGCCGTTTCGCCGTTCTTTTCGTTTTCATCGGCTCCCTGGCTCTTCTGGCGCCGGGAGTGTTCGCGGTCGAACTGGCGCCTGGAGCGCCTCAGACCTATGTCGTGCGGCCAGGGGACACGCTCTGGGGTATCGCCGGACGCTTCCTGCGCGATCCCTGGCGCTGGTCAGAGGTCTGGCGTGCCAATCCGGGCGTCGAAAATCCCAACCTCATCTATCCGGGCGATGTGCTGGAACTGGTCATGATCGACGGCCGTCCGGTGATCGGGCGCGCCGACGGGCGCGGTGGACCGCGTGTGGTCAAGCTCAGTCCGCAGGTGCGCTCCGAGGCGATCAGCGCGCCGGTTCCGATCATCCGTATCGGCTCGATCGCGCCCTTTCTGACCCAGCCCTATGTCGCCGATTCCGATGACATCAAGCGGGCCTTCTATGTCGTCGGCTTTCCCGATGAGCACATCGTTGCCGGTGTCAATGACGAGATCTATGTGCGCAAGATCCGCTCAAGCGATGTCACCCAGTTTCAGGTGCTGCGACCCGGCGACCCGCTGCGTGACCCGGACACCAACGAACTGCTCGGCTATGAGGCCGCCTTCGTCGCCAACGCGGCACTGGAGCGCACGGGCGATCCGGCCAAGCTGCGGGTGACGCGCATGGAGCGCGAGGTCGCGATCGGCGACCGGGTCATTCCAGCCGCCGCCGAGCAGCCGCTTGTCGACTTCCTGCCGCGTCCAGCCCCCGCGCAGATGCGCGGACGCATCCTCTCGGTCATGAACGGCGTCTCGCAGATCGGCCAATTCGACGTGGTCATCATCAATCGCGGCTCGCGCGACGGGCTCGAACCCGGTCATGTGTTCGAGGTCTTTGTCGGCGGCGAGAAGGCGCGCGATCAGGTGCGGGCCGGAATCGCCAACAACGACTGGTTGATGGAGAGTCCCTTTTCGAGCGAGTTCTGGCTCGGGCGTGATTATGACTTCAAGGGCTGGCGCGCCGACGAGCCATCTCGGGACGCGAGCTTTCCCCTGAATCCGGGCTATCGGCGCGACAAGGCCGAATACGTCAAGCCGTTCGAGCGTGCCGGTGTCCTGATGGTGTTCCGGGTGTTCGATCGGGTCAGTTTCGGACTTATCCTCAACACCAGTCGCGCGCTCCAGGTCGGCGACTGGATTGCCGCACCGCCGTCCTGATCCTTCATATGTGGCGACCGCGCGACGGATCGGAGGCGCCGATCGAGGACTGGCTCGCGCTCATCCTGGCACCGCGCGTGGGGCCGCGCACCTTTGTGCGCTTGATGGAGGGTTTCGGCTCACCGAGCGCGGTGCGGGCGGCGAGCGACACCCGACTCGAACAGATCGGCCTCAAGCCCGAGACCGTCGCGGCGCTGCGTCAGCCCGAGGCCGAGCTCATCGATACCATTTGCGCCTGGGCCGAACAGCCCGACGCCCATCTCATCACGCTCGCCGATCCGCGCTATCCACCGGCGCTGACCGAGATCGCCGACCCGCCGCCACTGCTGTATGCGCGCGGCGACGCCCGTCTGCTGAGCGAGCCGCAGATCGCCATCGTCGGCAGTCGCAACCCCACGCCGGGCGGACGCGAGATCACCAGCGACTTTGCGCGCCGTCTGGCCGGTCATGGCCTGATCGTCACCAGCGGTCTGGCCATCGGCATCGATGGCGCGGCCCATGCGGCGGCCCTGGAGACAGGACACAGCATCGCGGTGCTCGGCACCGGGCCGGACCGGGTCTATCCAGCCGTGCATCGCGATCTGGCCCGGCGCCTGGTCGAGCGCGGCGTGATGGTCAGCGAGCTGCCGCCGGGGCAGGGACCGCTGGCAAGCAGCTTTCCGCGTCGCAACCGGCTCATCAGCGGCCTGAGCCTGGGTGTGCTGGTCACCGAAGCGGCGCTCAAGAGCGGCTCGCTGATCACGGCACGCCAGGCACTGGAGCAGGGGCGCGAGGTCTTCGCCATACCCGGCTCGATTCGCAATCCGCTCTCGCGCGGCTGTCATGCGCTCATCCGCGAGGGCGCCAAGCTCGTCGAGGAACCCGATGAGATCCTGGCCGAGCTGGCCCCGCAACTGCGCGCGGCCCTGCTCGCGTCCGAGCGCGCGCCGGCGATCGGAACCCCTGATTCGGTCTTGACGCTGCCGCCCGATCAGGCGCAGCTCCTGACGGAGATGGGGCACGATCCGGTGACACTTGATGATCTGACCAGTCGCACGGGGTTGGCGGTCGAGCGGATTTCGTCCATGCTGTTGCTCATGGAACTCGAGGGTCATGTATCATCCCTGCCAGGTGGTCGCTATGCCCGTGTGCATAATCGGTCCTGATTCGTCGGTTTCCCTGGCCGACATCCTCCATCGAGATTGCCGATGAACGAAAACATGGTCGATGTACTGATCTATCTGTACGAGAACTATATGGATGGCGAGGATCAGCCGCCGGTCGAGCAGAGCGATCTCGAGGACGAACTGACCCAGGCTGGTTTCAGCCAGGGTGAGATCGACAAAGCGCTGCACTGGCTCGACGAGCTCGCACTCGGTGTCGAGGCGGTGCATGATCATACGCTCACGCCGGGCGCCATCCGCGTCTACAACGAGGTCGAGTGTGAAAAGCTCGATCTGGAGGCACGCGGCATGCTGATGTCGCTGGAGCACAGCGGCATTCTCGACCCGGTCAGCCGCGAGCTGGTGATCGACCGGTTGCTGGCGATCGACCATCCGCAGGTGCTGGTCGAGGAGGTCAAGTGGGTCGCATTGCTGGTGCTCATGAACCGCCCGGGCCGCGAAGAGGCCTTCGATCAGCTCGAGGAGATGCTCTACGCCGACGAGCCTCCACGTCTTCATTGAACCGCGTCTCAAGATCCGTCTGCTCCGCATGAATCTCGTCATCGTCGAATCACCCGCCAAGGCCAAGACCATCAAGAAGTACCTCGGACCCAGCTTCGAGGTCGTGGCCTCCTATGGCCACGTGCGCGATCTCGTCCCCAAGGAGGGGGCGGTCGAGCCGGACAACGGCTTCGCGATGAAGTACCAGATCATCGAGCGCAACGAAAAGCACGTCCAGGCCATCGCCAAGAAGCTCAAGGAGTGCGACGCGCTCTATTTGGCCACTGACCCGGACCGTGAGGGTGAGGCCATCTCCTGGCATATCCACGAGCTGCTCAAGAGCCGCCGTCAGCTCGGCAAGCGCCCGGTGTTTCGAGTGGTGTTCAACGAGATCACCAAGCGCGCGGTCCAGGAGGCGATCGCCAACCCGCGCGAGATTTCGTATGACCTCGTCAATGCCCAGCAGGCACGCCGGGCGCTCGACTATCTGGTCGGCTTCAATCTGTCGCCGCTGCTGTGGAAGAAGATCCGGCGCGGACTCTCGGCCGGGCGGGTGCAGAGTCCGGCGCTGCGTCTGATCTGCGAGCGCGAGACCGAGATCGAAGCCTTCGTTCAGCGCGAGTACTGGACCATCGAGGCGGACACGGCCAAGGATGAGCGCCCCTTCGTCGCCCGGCTCACCAGCTTCGGCGGCGAGAAAGTCGAGCAGTTCACGATCACCGACGAGGCGCGCGCGACCGAGGTCAAGACCGCGCTCGAGACGGCCGCTAATGGTCAGCTCCGGGTCGAGCAGGTCGAACGCAAACAGCGCAAGCGCCATCCGGCGCCGCCCTTCATTACCTCCACGCTTCAGCAGGAGGCCTCGCGCAAGCTCGGCTTCACCACCCAGCGCACCATGCGCGTGGCCCAGCAGCTCTACGAGGGCGTGGATGTCGGCTCGGGCGCGGTCGGTCTCATCACCTACATGCGCACCGACTCGGTGAATCTGGCCCAGGAGGCCATCGCCGAGATCCGCGACTATGTCACCGAGCGCTATGACGCCAAGGATCTGCCGGACGCGCCGCGCCTGTTCAAGACCAAAGCCAAGAACGCCCAGGAGGCCCATGAGGCGATCCGTCCGACCTCGATCCGACGCGATCCGGCCGCACTCAAGGCGCATCTGACCCCCGAGCAGTTCCGGCTCTACGAGCTGATCTGGAAACGCACGCTCGCCTGCCAGATGATCCATGCGCTCATCGATCAGGTGGCGGTGGATCTCAGTGCCGGCGCGGGCAACATCCTGCGTGCCACCGGCTCGATGGTGGTCGATCCCGGTTTCATGCGCGTCTATCTGGAAGGACGCGACGATGCCAAGGGCGCCGACGATGACGAGAACCGGATGCTCCCCGAGATGAAGGTCGGCGAGCTGATCGCGCTGGTCGCGATCCGTCCCGAACAGCATTTCACCGAACCGCCGCCGCGCTACAGTGAGGCGACCCTGGTCAAGGCGCTCGAAGAGTTCGGTATCGGCCGGCCCTCGACCTATGCCTCGATCATCTCCACGCTCCAGGATCGCGAATATGTGATCCTGGACAAGAAGCGCTTCGTGCCGACCGACGTCGGGCGCGTGGTCAACCGCTTCCTGACCGACTATTTTACGTCCTATGTCGACTACGACTTCACCGCACGTCTGGAGGACGATCTGGATGCCGTCTCGCGCGGTGAGGGCGACTGGATTCCGCTCCTGGAGCGCTTCTGGCGCCCGTTCAAGGACTTGGTCGATCACACCCAGGAGCATGTCAAGCGCAGTGACGTGACCCAGGAGCGCATCGAGGAGAGCTGCCCCAAGTGCGGCGGTCAGCTCGCGATCCGGCTCGGGCGTAACGGGCGCTTCATCGGCTGCACCCACTATCCTGAGTGTGACTACACCCGCGATCTCGACCCGAACAAGGCTGAGCGTGAGGCGCCCGAGGTCGTCGAAGGACGAAGCTGCCCGCTGTGCGGCTCGGCGCTGGAGATCAAGCGCGGTCGTTACGGCAAGTTCATCGGTTGCAGCGCCTATCCCAACTGCAAGCACATCGAGCCGCTCGACAAGCCCGAGGACACGGGCGTGACCTGTCCGAAGTGCGGCAAGGGCACACTGCAAAAGAAGAAATCGCGACGCGGCAAGGTGTTCTATTCCTGCTCGACCTATCCCAAGTGCGACTATGCGCTCTGGGACGAGCCGCTCGCCGAACCCTGCCCGAGCTGCGGCTGGCCGGTGCTGACGCTCAAGGTCACCAAGAGCCAGGGCGCGGCCAAGGTCTGTCCGCAGAAGGAGTGCGGCTATCGCGCGCCGATCGAGGACTCAGACGCCGAATCAGGCGCATCGGACTGATCGCGCGGCACCGGTCCGCACCCGGCCCGTTCAGCGATGATGGCGCTGCTGGGCCAGGGTCAGACCCAGATTGGCCTGCTGCACGAAATGCTTGAAGTCCTCGAAGCTGTCGGGGTCGAGCGGGCGCTGACTCAAGCCGCGATCGGCGAGAAAGAATCCAATACTCTGCTGATTGATGGTGATGGGCGCAATCATAAAGGGCGCGATGCCCAGGATCGCCACCAGATCCTCGGGGGTGAGTCGTGGATCGCGCTCACGTTCGGCAAGCGTCACCAGACGCGGCAGCTTAAGATCCAGGGTCTCGAACAGGATGTTCGTTCCGGTCGTCGGGCGCGCGAACTTGAACGCATCGATCGCCGCCTCCTCGGGTAACCCCAGGGCATATTTGGCACGGATGAGCCGCTTGTCCGGCGTCGTCAACGCAAAGATCACGCGATCCATGCCGACGCCACGATAGAGCCCTTCCAGCACCAGCTCCATGATGACGTTGAAATCGCAGCGAGCACTCTCGATGGCTGAGTTGAGTTCGCGCAGAATGCTGAGTTGCAGTCTGGGGTCAGGGGGTAGGGGGGCGACGGGCGGCGGTGTCTCCACGCCGGCCGGTGGGGCCTCGGACTCTGCGTCCGGCTCTGCGATCAGGCTCTGATACTCGTCGGGCAGTGGGATCAGGCGGGCGGCAGTCGGTGCGCCGCAGTCATGCGCCATGGTCGCCGCGATCGCCGCTTTTTCCTGAAGCAGTTTGCGGGCATCGCTCTCCGAGGCATCGATCAAGCGCGCGGTGCGGCGTACCAGGCGCTCCATCTCTTCTGAATTCCAGCCCTGTTGCTCGGCGCAGCGGGCGACCTGATGACCCAGCATAATGGTCTGGATACGCGCATCCTGGCGTGTCGGGTGATCGATGGCCTCTTGCAACAGGTCGGTCAGGCTCCACTCGTGAGCCAGGCGCCGACTGAGTTGGCTCAGACGAAATCCCAGCACGCGCTCCTGCGCGGTCTCCAGCGTAATGCCGGGCTGTTTGGCCAGTTGCTCGACGCGCTCGCAATGCTCGTTGCCAAAGCACCAGAAGGCCAGCTCGCCGATGCGGTACAGCAGCGTGGCGATGAAAACCTCTTCGGGCGATTTATCACCTCGCTCAGCCGCCAGGGCGCGCGCCTGGGTCGCGGCGTGCATGGCATGCGCCAGCTCGGATTCCAGACGCACTTTCGCCGGTCCCTGGAGCAGGGTGTCGACGAGCGTCAGGGTCAGACACATATCCCGCACGGCATCGAAACCAAGTACGATCACGGCGCGCGTGACGGTACTGATGGCCGTGGCACTCGGGTTGTAGACGATCGAATTGGACAGCTTCAGCAAGCGGGCGGTGAGCGAGGCATCCTGCAGGACGACATTGGCCAGGGCTGAGGCCGGCGCGAGGTCGTCGTCCGAGATCGAGACGATATGATGCACGGTCTGCTCGAAGATCGGCATCTTTTGGTCGCGGATGACTTCGAGCCAGTCTTCCAAGCTGTTTTTGGGTGACAGGGTCATGCTTAAATGTGTACTGGCTCGATGAAGTGGTCGGTCGACTCGGACGCGATCCATTTTAAACTAAGTCGAACCAAGCAGTAGACGCGCCGGTCGGGATCGAAACAGTCATCGCCAGGAGTTCAATCGTGACAATGCACGCGCCTGTTATCTTCGACGACGAGACTCAAACGGGTTTGCCTCCACGAAACACGGGACCGTGGCAACCCTGCCACCGTCTGCGCCTGGCCGTTCGGTGTCTGCGGCGCGGCGGTGTGATCGCCTATCCGACCGAGGCGGTCTATGGACTCGGCTGCGATCCCTGGAATGCACGGGCCGTGGCGCATCTGCTGGCCATCAAGCGTCGCTCCATCACCAAGGGGCTGATTCTGATCGCGTCCGACCCCGAGCAACTCTGGCCCTTCGTCGAGCCGCTGGAGCCCGAGCGTCTGCGCGACATTCTCGCCACCTGGCCTGGACCCAATACCTGGCTCTTGCCGGCACGCGCGACGACGCCCGCCTGGCTGACCGGACGCTTCGACACGCTCGCCGTGCGCGTAACCGCGCATCCGCTGGCGGCCGCGCTCTGTCAGACGTATGGGGGCGCCATCGTCTCGACCAGCGCCAATCAGGCCGCACGCCCGGCCGCTCGCACCAGTTTGGGCGTGCGGCTGGCGCTCGACAGCCCGCCGGATGACATCCTCGCCGGACACTGCGCCGGAGCGGATCGTCCATCCGTGATCCGCGATGGGCGCACCGGGCGCGTCATCAGGGCATGATCTGAATCGGGGTGCCGTCTTTCACCAGACTCCAGATTTCGTCCATTTCTTCATTCTTGACCGCGATGCAGCCCTGGGTCCAGTCGCGATTGGCGTACTGCTGACGCATGGTCTCGGATTGGATGTAATTGGGCAGACCGTGGATCATGATCATGCCGCCCGGATTGCTATGACCCAGTTGACGACTGACGGCGCGATCCTTGTCGCTGGGATAGGAGATGTGCATCGATTTATAGAAGTTGCTGTTCGGGTTGCGCCAGTTGAGCTTGTAGCGTCCCTCGGGTGTGCGCTGGTCACCTTCGCGATACTTGTGCCCGACCGGTGCACCGCCGAGCGCGACGCGATATTGACGCACGACCTTGCCGCCACTGAGTAGTTCCAGCTGACGCTGTGACTTCTTGACCACCACCGTGTCGACCGGTCCACTGAACTGTGTTGTCGACGATGGTGAGGTGGTACAGCCGTTCAACGCCAGCATTCCAGACACAGTCAAGGCAAGGCAGAGGCCCGAGATGGCGACATGGACGGTTCGGGCGGCCGCCAGGCGGTTGGTCCGGGCGGCGTCAGGCATGACTTCGGAAAGCGTATTGGGTTGGGTGAGCGACCTGTCGGCGTGCATGATTCTGAATCTCTGGAAGATGTTACGGATCGGTCGAACGATGGCAGAGGCGCCGCCGGGAATCTTAGGCAAGTGCCTGGACAAACGCCATCTCGTCAGCATGAAATGCATATTTCGCGCCAGATAACGTGCTCCGCGAACCTCGCTGATCCTTCACCACGCCTTGAGGCGATCACTCAGGACGCCGACAGTGCGCGCAGGAAGAGTGTCTTGAGATACGCCGTCTCCGGGATGGCCGGATGGACCGGATGATCCGGCCCCTGCTGGCCGGTCTCCAGCAGTTGCAGCCGTCGACCGGCACGCTGTCCGGCCTGCTGCACCACGCGCTGGAAGCCGTCGCGTCCCATGTGGAAGGAGCAGGACGAGGTGACGAGCAGTCCGCCCGGCTCCAGCAGTTCCAGCCCGAGCCGGTTGAGGCGCTGATAGGCGGCCGTGCCGTCTTTCTCGTCCTTACGGCGCTTGATGAAGGCCGGTGGGTCGAGCAGGACGGTGTCGAAGCGCCAGCCCTGATCGCGCAGTTCGCGCAGCACCTCGAACGCATCGCCCTGAAGCGGGCGTATGCGCGCCGCCAGTCCATTGCGCTCAGCGTTGCACATAAGACGCTCCAGCGCGCCCGCTGAACTATCGACGCAGGTCACCTCGGAGGCACCGAGCGCAGCGGCGCGCAGACCCCAGGCGCCGATATAGCTACAGACATCCAGCACCCGTTCGCCGACGCCATAGCGGGCCAGACGCGCGCGGTTCTCGGCCTGATCGAAGAACCAGCCGGTTTTTTGACCCTGCATCGGATCGATGGCGAACTCCAAGCCCTGTTCGGTCAGCATCCAGTCGCTGGCCGGTTCGCCCAGGACGCACTCCACGCCCGGCTCCAAGCCTTCCAGCTCGCGAACTGAGGTGTCGTTGCGCAGTACGATCGAGGTCGGGCGCAACAGTTGCTCCAGTGCCGCCAAAATTTCGCCACGCACGCGCTCCATGCCGGCCGTGGTGATCTGAACCGCCAGCCGATCGCCATAGCGGTCGACGATCAGGCCCGGCAGTCCGTCGCTCTCGCCGAAGACGAGCCGGTAGTAGGGCGTGGTGTAGAGGCGCTCGCGCAGGGCCAGCGCCTCGTGCAGACGTGCGAGCCACAGGGCAGGACTCAGCGGCTGGGCGCGCTCGCGGCTGACGATCCGGGCGCAGATCAGCGAATGCGGATTGGCGTAACCATGCCCGATCCAGCGCTCGCTCTGGCTCAGAATCTCGACCGGCTGGCCCGGTGCGAGCGTCTTCAGTGGGGTGGCCCGGATGTCGATCTCGTTGCTGTAGATCCAGCAATGACCGGCGAGCAGGCGGCGCTCCTGGTCTTTACGCAGGATGAGTGGCTGAGTGTGCATGAAAAAGGGGTCTCGATTGGGATAGATGTGTTCGTTGTTGGCCGTCAAGACTAGCACTGAATGCCAGGCGAGTTTTTTGGTTGTGCCGGAAGCCGGGCCTGGAAAGCCTTCTGGCCGGACCCATCATCTGAATTCGGTTTCCAGGATCCGCCAGAGAGTGAGTCTCCATGTCGCCTACGAGCCACACCCACGACGCGCTGCGCACCAACCGGCTGGCCTCGACCACCAGTCCCTATCTCCAGCAGCACGCTGCCAATCCGGTCGACTGGTGGCCCTGGTGCCCGGAGGCGCTGGCGCTGGCGCGTGAACAGAACCGGCCGATCCTGCTCTCGATCGGCTATTCGGCCTGTCACTGGTGTCATGTGATGGCGCATGAGTCCTTCGAGGATCCGGTGACCGCCGAACTCATGAACCGGCTGTTCGTCAACATCAAGGTCGATCGCGAGGAGCGCCCGGATCTCGACCGGGTCTATCAGACCGCCCATCAGCTCCTGAGCCAGCGGGCCGGCGGCTGGCCGCTGACGGTCTTTCTCGCCCCCGACGATCACACACCCTTTTTTGCCGGCACCTATTTTCCACGCGAGCCGCGCCATGGTCTGCCGTCGTTTGCGCAGCTGCTGGTCGGGGTCGAGCGTGCCTGGCGTGAACAGGGCGCGGCCATCCGCGAGCAGAATCAGAGTCTGCTGGAGGTCCTGGCCAGTCTCGAACCCCAGGGCGGGGCGGAGCTGCCCGAGGCTGGTCTGCTGGACGCGGCTTTCCATCAACTGGCGCTGAGTTTCGACGCTGAGCATGGTGGATTCGGACGTGCACCCAAGTTTCCGCATGCCGCCGATCTCGAACTGCTGCTAAGGCGTCAGGCGCGGTCGGCGGCGAACGACGGTGATCCCGATCCGCGTCCGTTGCAGATGGCCGGCTTCACGCTGGAGCGCATGATCCGGGGCGGTCTGACCGATCAGCTCGGCGGCGGCTTCTGCCGCTATTCGGTCGACGATGAATGGATGATCCCGCACTTCGAGAAGATGCTCTACGACAACGGCCCGCTGCTGGCGCTGTGTTGCGACGCCTACACAGCCACGAATGACCCACTCTTTCGGGATGCGGCACTGGCCAGCGCCGATTGGGTCATGCGCGAGATGCAATCACCCGAGGGCGGTTATTACTCGACCCTGGACGCCGACAGCGAGGGCCACGAGGGCACCTTCTATGTCTGGGATCGGGACGCGGTGCGCGCGCGCCTGAGCGCCGCCGAGTATCCGCTGTTCGCGATGGTCTATGGTCTGGACCGTCCGCCCAACTTCGAGGGCCGCTGGCATCTGCACGGCTATCGCACTCCAGCGCAGGCCGCCGAGTCGTTGGGCCTGGATCTGCCCCAGGCCGAAGCCCTGCTCGCCAGCGCCCGCGCCACACTCTTCAGCGCCCGCGAGCATCGGATTCATCCCGGACGCGACGAAAAGATTCTGACCTCCTGGAACGCGCTCATGATCAAGGGGATGGCGCGCGCGGCGCGGGTGCTGGACCGGCCCGATTATCTGGAGTCAGCCGAGCAGGCGCTCGCCTTCATCCGCTCGACGCTGTGGCGCGATGGTCGGCTGCTCGCCACCTACAAGGACGGCGTGGCCCATCTCAACGCCTATCTCGACGACTATGCCAACCTGATCAAGGCGCTGCTGGAGTTGCTCCAGGTACGCTGGTCGAGCGCGGATCTCGCCTTCGCCATCGAACTGGCCGAGGTGCTACTCGACGAGTTCAATGACGCCGAGCGCGGCGGATTCTGGTTCACCGGCCGCTCGCATGAGTCGCTGATCCATCGCGCCAAGCCGCTCGGCGACGATTCGATGCCGGCTGGAAACGGCGTGGCGGCGCTCGCGCTGCAACGGCTCGGGCATCTCATTGGCGAGGTGCGCTATCTGGAGGCCGCTGACGGCACGCTGCGGCTTGCGGCTGAGTCCATGCGCCGGATGCCGCACGCCCATGCCAGTCTGCTCATGGCGCTCGACGACTGGCTCGACCCGCCCGAAATGCTCGTCATCCGCGCGGCCGATGATCGGCTGGAGACCTGGCAGCAGCTGGCCCAGCAGGGCTATCGGCCGCATCGTCTCGTTTTTGCCATCCCGTCCGAACTCACCACGCTACCTGGCACCCTGGCCGCGATGCGCGCCGGTGAGCGTCCACGGATCTATCGCTGTCGCGGTACCCACTGCGAGCCGCCGGTCGCGTCGCTGGCGGACCTGTAGGCGGCGGCTGTTTCGATCAGGATCAGAAATTCGAGTCCAGCAGTTGTTCCAGGCTGTAGGGGTTGTCCTCGGGAAAGAGGTCTGGGTCGAGGCCGGTTTCGCGCAGCGCGACACTCAAACCATCCACCCAGGCCGTCTCCAGTGCGGACTGCGATTGCAGCGGATTCTTCAAACCGGGGTTCTCCCGCAAATGCCGTGTCACGGCCCGGCGTTGCTCGACGATGGAGCGTCGCCAGCTCTTTTCGTTGGTCGGTGTGCGTTGGATCTGAATCTGAAGCTTCAGGAGATGCGTAATGATGACCGCAAGCCTGGAGGCCAGCTCGCGCTGTTCGGATTTACCCATGTCGATCACTTCCTCGGCGAGATGCTCCAGGTCCAGCAGATCGAAGCGGCCCTGTCGGAGATAGGCAGCCTGCTCCTGAGTCCAGGTAAAGAAGTCTTCGTGATAAGCGGTGCTCATCCGTCTTGCGCCTCGGGATAGAAGTCGTCGTCGAAGATCTGCGCGCGGCTGTAGGGGCAGGTCTCGGGGAAGGTCGACCTGGGCAGCCGCGTCTCCTTGTGGGCGAGACGCACGGCGGCCGGATACGCCTCCGTGATCGTGTCCTCGATTGCTGACTTGAGGCCGGGCGACTGGCGCAGGAGTTCGACGAGTTGTTCGCGCTGTTCGATGATGGTCGAGCGCCAACTGCGCCCATCGAATTCGCGCCAGCGCTCGGACAGCGCGCGATATTGAAACTCCCATTTCAGCAGATGGGACAGCAGCACCAACAAACGGCTGTAGAGCTCGCGACGATCGCTCTTGCTCATATCGCTGAGCTCCTCCAGCAGATGCTCGATATCCAGCTCATCGAAACGGCGCGCGCGCAAAAGCTCGGCGTTGCGTCGAGTCCAGGCGGCATAGTCAGTCTGGTAGAGGGTGGCAAGATCAGTCATGGCATTCAACGGATGGCGAATGATGTCAAGAGCCTTGATTCTAGTCGATGGCCTCAATAGATCCAGGGCACGAACTTGCGCACTTCGCGCGCGTAGTCGGCATATTCGGGATGGCGCTCGGTCAGCCAGGCTTCTTCTTTGCGGGCCTTGTAGTCGAAGAAAACGAAACCGATGGCCAGGATCAGCAGATGGGTCAGACTCAGGGTGTAGAGTGTCCAGCCGAGCGCGGCGAAGAGCTGGCTGCTGTAGAGCGGATGACGCACCCAGGCATAGACGCCATGCTTGACCAGCTGGCTGTGATCGACCGGATAGGGCAGGGGCGTGAGATAGTCGCGGATGTGGATCGAACCGAAGGCGCCGAACACCAGCGCGACCAGCCCCGCGCCGCCGAGCGCGATCCAGCGTACCGGCTCCAGGGCTGCGAGCACGCCGGCGGTGGCCAGCGGATTCCAGTTCGGCGCCAGGATGAAGGCGAACATCAGCACGAATTGCAGTGCCACGAGATATTCGCCGCGATGGCCTTTGAACGCCTGTAACAGTGACATAGGATCCTCCATCGATTACAAAGAGATGTGTTTTTGGTTCTGAAATCCGCCGGGAGCGTGCAGGTGCTCAAGATCGTTTCATTCAACATCAACGGCGTTCGCGCCCGGCCCCATCAGGTCGAGGCGCTCAAGGCCGGACTCGACCCCGATATCATTGCCTTACAGGAATCCAAGGTCGCCGACGCGCAGTTTCCGCTCGATTGGGCGCGCGGACTGGGCTATGACGTCCAGATCCACGGCCAGAAGGGTCACTATGGCGTGGCCCTCCTGAGCAAACAGGCACCGCACAGGGTGATCAAGGGACTGCCGGGCGACGACGCTGAGGCTCAGCGTCGGTTGATCCTAGGGCATTATCGACTCGCCGACGGTGATGAAGTCACGGTCATCAATGGCTACTTCCCACAAGGCGAAGGCCGCGACCATCCGCTGAAGTTCCCCGCCAAGCAGCGGTTTTATGCCGGGCTGCTGGAGTCGCTGCGCACCGCCTTCCGCCCGGACCAGAACATCGTCCTGCTCGGCGACATGAACGTCGCGCCGCTGGATCTGGATATCGGGATCGGCGCCGACAACGCCAAGCGCTGGCTGCGCACCGGAAAATGTGCCTTTCTGCCCGAGGAACGCGACTGGTTCCAGGCACTGCTCAACTGGGGGCTGATCGACGCCTACCGCGCCCGCCATCCAGAGTCCGCCGATCGCTTCAGTTGGTTCGACTACCGCTCACGCGGCTTCGAGCGCGAACCCAGGCATGGTCTGCGCATCGACCATATCCTGATTTCGGCCCCGCTGCGCGAGCGCCTGCTCGACGTCGGGATCGATTATGAGATCCGGGCCATGGACAAGCCCTCCGACCATTGCCCGGTGTGGATCACCCTGGATCTCCCCCGCCTCACAGCGGCTTGACGCAGTCGACGAAATAGCCGACTTCGCCGTCGACGGCTTCCTTGACCAGACCATGGATATCGGTCTCGAAGCCGGGGAAACGGGTGTTGAATTCGCGCGCGAACTGGAGATAGCGCACGATGGTGGCGTTGACGCGCTCGCCCGGAATCAACAGCGGAATCCCGGGCGGGTAGGGTGTGAGCAGCACGCTGGTCACGCGCCCTTCGAGATCGTCGATCCTGACCCGATCGATCTCGCGATGGGCCATCTTGGCGAAGGCGACCGCCGGTTTCATGGCCGGGACGATGTCGGACAGATACATATCCGTCGTCAGGCGCGCGACATCGTTGGCTTTGTAGATGCCGTGGATCTCGTCGCACAGATCGCGCAGACCGATCTTCTCATAGCGCGGATAGGCCTGGATGAACTCGGGCAGCACGCGCCATAGCGGCTGATTGCGGTCGTAGTCGTCCTTAAATTGCTGGAGTTCGGTGACCATGGTGTTCCAGCGGCCCTTGGTGATGCCGATGGTGAACATGATGAAGAACGAATAGAGTCCGGTCTTCTCGACCACGATGCCGTGCTCGGCCAGATATTTGGTGACGATCGCCGCCGGGATGCCCGATTCGGAGAACTCGCCGTCCATGTTCAGCCCGGGCGTGATGACCGTGGCCTTGATCGGGTCGAGCATGTTGAAGCCGGGCGCCAGCTCGCCGAAGCCGTGCCAGTGGTCGTCGGCGTGCAGGATCCAGTCCTCGCGGTCGCCGATGCCTTCCTCGGCCAGATAGTCCGGTCCCCAGACCTTGAACCACCAGTCCTCGCCGAACTCGGCATCGACCTTGCGCATCGCCCGCCGGAAGTCGAGCGCCTCCATGATCGACTCATGCACGAGGGCGGTGCCGCCGGGCGGCTCCATCATGGCTGCTGCCACGTCGCAGGAGGCGATGATGGCGTACTGCGGGCTGGTCGAGGAGTGCATCAGATAGGCTTCGATGAAGCTGTCACGGTCCAACTGGCGCTGATCGGACTCCTGCACCAGGATCTGCGACGCCTGTGACAGTCCCGCGAGCAGCTTGTGCGTCGACTGGGTGGCGAAGACCATGGACTCGTGACAGCGCGGCCGATCCTTGCCGATGGCATGCATGCCGGTATAGAAGTCGTGGAAGGAGGCATGCGGCAGCCAGGCCTCGTCGAAGAGCAGTGTGTCGATCTCGCCGTCGAGCAGCGACTTGATGGTATCGACGTTGTAGAGCACGCCGTCATAGGTGCTCTGGGTGATGGTCAGCACCCGCGGCTTGGCCTGGCTGCCCTGGGCGAAGGGATTGGCGGCGATCTTGCGCCGGATGTTCTCGGGCTTGAACTCATCGAGCGGGATCGGACCGATGATGCCGTAATGGTTGCGCGTCGGCATCAGGAACACCGGGATCGCCCCGGTCATGATGATAGCGTGCAGGATCGACTTGTGGCAGTTGCGATCGACCACCACGATGTCGTCCGGGGCGACCGTCGAGTGCCAGACGATCTTGTTCGAGGTCGAGGTGCCGTTGGTGACGAAGAACAGATGGTCGCAGTTGAATATGCGCGCGGCATTGCGCTCGGACGCAGCTACGGGGCCAGAGTGGTCGAGCAACTGGCCGAGTTCGTCGACGGCGTTGCAGACATCGGCGCGCAGCATGTTCTCGCCGAAGAACTGGTGGAACATCTGCCCGACCGGGCTCTTGAGAAAGGCCACGCCGCCCGAGTGTCCCGGACAGTGCCAGGAGTAGGAGCTGTCGGCGGCATAGTGGGTCAGCGCGCGGAAGAAGGGCGGGGCCAGACTGTCGAGATAGACCCGCGACTCGCGCGCCACATAGCGGGCGATGAACTCGGGTGTGTCCTCGAACATGTGGATGAAGCCGTGCAGTTCCTTGAGCACGTCGTTGGGGATATGGCGCGAGGTGCGCGTCTCGCCATAGAGAAAGATCGGAATGTCCTCGTTGCGCAACCGCACTTCCTTGACGAAGGCACGCAGGGTCGCGAGCGCTTCGAGCGCCTCCTCGGGCGAGCCGCTGCCGAATTCCTCGTCGTCGATCGAGAGGATGAAACAAGAGGCGCGGCTCTGCTGCTGGGCGAACGAGGTCAGATCGCCATAGCTGGTGACGCCGAGCACCTCCAGCCCCTCGCTCTCGAGCGCCTTGGCGAGCGCGCGAATGCCAAGACCGCTCGCGTTCTCGGAGCGGAAGTCCTCGTCGATGATGACGACTGGAAAACGGAAACGCATCGCGTAATCCTCGGGAAATGAAGCGCCGGGCGGCCCGCGCGCGGAGCCGCCCTGGTCGGGATCAACGTGACTTGGGAGCGACGGCGATCATCGGATTGGCCGCCGAGACCGTGACGGTCGCGGTCGACTCGGCGATCTCGGTCTCCAGATCGCGCACAGCGCCGTCGAAGGACGCCGCGCTGCCCGGCTCGATCTCCTTGACCTCGGTCGGCAGACCGATGCGGTCGAGGATGGCGATGAACGGCTCGGGATCGAGTTCCTCGACGTTGACCATGGTCCGGGTGTCCCATGTGCCGTCGGCGATCAGCATGGCGGCGGCGACCGGCGGCACGCCAGCGGTGTAGCTGATGCCCTGCGACTCGACTTCCTCATAGGCGGCCTTGTGGTCCGAGACCTGATAGATCAGCACCTCGCGCGGCTGGCCGTCCTTGGTGCCTTTGACGAAGTTACCGATACAGGTCTTGCCCGTGTAGTTCGGGGCCAGCGTCTTGGGATCGGGGAACAGCGCCTTGACCACCTTGAGCGGCACGACCTCCTGACCGTCGGCGAGCTTGACCGGCAGATGGTCGAGGAAGCCCAGGGTGCGCAGCACCGTGAAGACGTTGATGTAGTGATCGCCGAAGCCCATCCAGAACCGAATGCTCTCGGCGTCGATGTTCTGCGACAGCGAGTGCAGTTCGTCGTGGCCATTGAGATAGATGGGCGAGGGGCCGACCACGGGCAGGTCGTAGACGCGCTTGACCGTGTGGGTCGGATACTCCTTCCACTGGCGGTCGATCCAGGTCCAGACCTTGATGAACTCGCGGAAGTTGATCTCAGGATCGAAGTTGGTCGCGAAATAGCGGCCATGGCTGCCGGCGTTGACGTCGATGATGTCGATGGTCTCGATCTTATCGAAGTAACGCTTGACCGCCAGCGCGCAATAGGCGTTGACCACGCCCGGATCGAAGCCGGCGCCGAGGATGGCGGTCACGCCCTTCTCGGCGCAGCGGTCCTTGCGCTTCCACTCGTAGTTGGCATACCAGGGTGGATCCTCGCAGACCTTGTCCGGGTCTTCATGGATGGCGGTGTCGATATAAGCGACGCCGGTTTCGAGACAGGCCTCCAGGATCGACATGTTGAGGAATGCCTGACCGAGATTGATCACGATCTCGGACTTGGTCTCCTGAATCAGCTTGACGGTCGCCGGGATGTCGAGCGCATCGATCTGGCGCGAATAGAGCTTCTTGGACGGATCCTTGAGGTGGCCCTTGCGCTGAATGCTCTCGATGATCTCATCGCACTTGGACTGGGTGCGCGAGGCGATGCAGATGTCGCCCAGCACATCGTTGTTCATCGCCGCCTTGTGCGCGGCGACATGCGCGACGCCGCCGGCGCCGATGATCAGCACGTTTTTCTTCATGGAGTTCTCGATTGGACGTTGCTGTGGTTGAAGAGTGGCTCGGAAAACAGGGTGGTCGGGCGCGGATCAGGACAGACTGCGCTTGAAGTCGTCATAGCCGAACGCGCGCACCCGCTCCAGCGTGCCATCGAGCCGGCGCACGACGATCGCGGGCATGGCCACGCCATTGAACCAGTTGACCTTGACCATGGTGTAACCGCCGGCATCGGCGATACGCACCTCGTCGCCGACGTGCAGCGGTGCGGCGAGTCTGAAGTCACCGAAGACGTCACCGGCCAGACAGGTGCGTCCGGCGACCATCATCCGATGTTCGCCGGGCGGCGGGCTGGTAAGCCGGGGGTTGGTCCGATAGACGAGATGGTCGAGCATGTGCGCCTCCAGCGAGGCGTCGATGATGGCGATATCGATCTCATTGTGCACCACATCGAGCACGGTGGTCACGAGCTCGGTGCTCTGAGTAATGGCCGCCTCGCCCGGCTCCAGATAGACCTGGATGTCGAACGCCTGGCTGAACGCGCGCAGGGCGTCGCAGAAGGCATCCAGCGCATAGCCGTCCTGGGTGAAGGACAGCCCGCCGCCGAGACTCACCCACTCCATCCGATGCAGCAGCTCGCCGTACTCGCGCCCGAGGGTCGCCAGCGAGGCGCGGATATTGTCGACGTCCGGGTTCTCGCAGTTGAAATGGAACATCAGCCCCTTGAGCCAGGGCGCGACCTCGGCCAGCGCGCGCTTGTCGCTGACACCCAGGCGCGAATAGCGCCGCGCCGGATCGGCCAGATCGAAGTTCGAATAGCTGATGCCCGGATTGACGCGCAACCCCAGATTCAGGCCCGCCACGTCCGGCTGGAACTGCCGCAACTGCGACAGCGAGTTGAAGATGAGCTTGTCGGCGAACTCGCGCACCGCCAGCACTTCGTCGCGCGAAAACCCGACGCTGTAGGCATGGACCTCGCCGCCGAATTCCTCGTAACCCAGACGCGCCTCGTAGAGCGAGCTGCTGGTGGTGCCGTCCATGTGCTGGCGCATCAGATCGAACACGCACCAGGTCGAGAAGCACTTGAGCGCCAGCACCGATTTGGCGCCGGAGCGCTCGCGCACCTGCTGGATGATCTCAAGGTTGTGCTTGAGCCGGGACTCGTCGATCAAATAATAGGGGGTAGCCAGGTCTGTCATCGACATATGGAAACTCGTGGGGAGGGGGCCGGAAAGTCGCGCGCACTCGGGCACCGAGGCATGGCTGTGTGGGCTGGACAGCACCCTGGTTCAACTCTAAAGGCCGCGCATGACACTTTGATGACGAACGGCGCTGAGCGGCTGCTCATGATGGCCACCAGGGGCGGGGGCGTCAAGAATTAGCACTCCCCTTGACAGAGTGCTAATCGATGCCTATATTCTTCACGCAAGCGATCGCCCCTCGGGGGATTGCCCAACCGGCGGTTCGTAACGAACGCCAACTGTCTGTTCATATTGCTCATTTGGAGGATATGTCATGTCCACGCTCGACTTCTCACCCCTGTTCCGCTCCATGATCGGCTTTGATCGTCTGGCCAATGCGCTGGAGACGGCCTATCGCACCGAGCCGGGCGGCTATCCGCCCTACAACGTCGAGTTGCTCGACGAGAATCGCTATCGCATCACGCTCGCCGTGGCGGGTTTCAGCGAGGCTGAACTGACCATCGAAGCTAAGGAGAGCCTGCTCACCGTCACCGGTCAGCGTCAGGCAACCGAGAGTGAGGGGAATTTCCTCTATCGCGGGATCGCCAATCGCGCCTTCGAGCGCCGTTTCCAGGTTGCCGACTATGTGAAGGTCAAGGAGGCGCGTCTTGAGAACGGCCTGCTGCACATCGACCTGGTGCGCGAAGTACCCGAGGCCATGAAGCCGCGGCGCATCGAGATTCGCGGTTCCAGCACCAATCCAGCCATCGAGCACGCCGCAGCCGCCAAGGCGGCCTGAGCGCGCACGACGGTTAGCTTGATACGTTGAGCTATACGGGCCGGGGGAATGACCTCGGCCCTTTTGCGTTTGCAGAACCTCATTCGCCGATCGGTGTGCTTGGTGCCGCCGTCCGGGCGTGATGCATTAGAAAACATCTGGCGTCGGGCGCTTCAGCCATGATCGGCGTCAAGAGTTTCCATGCGTCTGAGTGCGCGTGCCAGGCTCGGTGAGCGTTGCGCCGCGTGCCGCGCGTTCCAGTGCTGGTGCACGAAAGCGCACAGATGCAGGTTGTAACCCGATCCCGGTTTGCTCGGGTCGTCGGGCGAGACCATTTCCTGTCGCAGCAAGCGCTTTTTGGAGCGGCGCACCAGGGTAAGGATCAGCCGCTTGGGATCGAATTCTTCATCAGGCGCTTGCGGCAGCTTGTTCAATGGCACGGCCAATGCCTCGGCGAATCCCTCGCGGTCAGCCAACACCCAACTCTCGGCCTCGCGGACGGCCAGGCGTAACACCAAGCGCGCGTCCGGACGTGGCAGCCATTGGCTCAACAGTTCCGCGACGCATCGACCGTCAGTATCGGCGATGCACAGCACCGGCTGAACATACCGCGCCTGTTCGAGATAGCGGGGCAGTGCTGCGGCCAGCTTGGTGACGCCTTTGGTATCGATCGGCGTTTGGGCTAACTGCCAGCCCTGGAGACAGGTCGAGACCAGGCGCTCACCAAGCGCGCAGCAGAGCGCGTCCTCGCCCACGACACGCACTCGCCTCATCCGAACAATCCCAACTGCTCCAGTCCCGACGGACTTGTTTTGGGTAACAGCACCTCGGCCGCGTTGAGACCGTGATCCATGGCGCGACGCTCTTCGGTATCGGGCGGCTGCACAGTGGAGCCAACATGGCCCGTCTCGATCAGCAGCAGGCTGTCGGCATCGGTGATCCTGGACAGCAACATTTCGCTATGCGTGCTGATGAGCACCTGAACCGTCGACTGGCGTTTTTTGCGGTCGCGCAGGACACGGTCGATCAAGAGCGGGATATGCTGGACGATGCCATCGTTCAACGACAGCTCAGGTTCTTCCAGCAACAACAATCCTTCGCTCTCCAGCAAAGCCCAGAGCAACCCGATCAAACGCAAGGTGCCGTCAGATAACTGATCTTCCTGCTGCCAGGCACCGTGCGGACGCCAATGTTTGAAGTTGGCTTCCAGATGCCAGAGTCCTGTCACCTTGTCTTGCTCGAAGCGTAACTCAGAGAACAGCGGCACGGCTTGCCCCAAGGCTTGTTCGATGCGTCTCAGGCGCGCATCGCGGGTGCGTTTCGCCGTCTTGGCGATACGCTGCATGAGCCCCTGGCCGAAGGGATCGTTTTCGAGTACGCGGTGGCTGATTTCGCCGCCGTATTTGAGCAGTTGCGGAACCAGATGCAGATAGGTGGTTGCGGCAAAGAACTCAACGATGGCGCGAAATTCGGCATTGTTGTTGATCTGTTCCAGGTGCGTCTGGGTCAGGCGTTCCGGGTCTTTTCGATCGGAGTCGTCAGGTCGGCTGAGAATAAGCTCACCGTTATGCTCCACGTGCTCTTCGGTCACGATCGCCCGTTGCGCAGGCTTGCCATCCGAGTTGAACGCGAGCTGATAGACCCAGGTCGGGGCCTCATCCCGGCTGGATTCGGACAGTTCGACTTCGATGCGTAGCTCGGAATCCTTGCGCGCGTGCAGACTGCGCAACTTACCAAGTCCGCCGCGTTCCTTGACGGCTTTCTGTAAACCGCCGCCATCGGCTTGGGCCAGGGCGCGCAGGAAGCGAAAGACATCGAGCAGGTTCGATTTGCCCGAAGCATTGGCACCGATGACATAGGCGCGCGGTCCGAGTGGCACGTCGACCTCACGGAAATTGCGCCAGTTCTTGAGCTTGAGGCAGGTCACGATCATGGGTGCCGCTCCAGGGATTTTTGGCGTGTCATGGCTGCACCAGCGTGGTCAGGGATCGATTGCATTCGGGAGCGGGAGCCAGCAGTGTCAAGTCCCCGGAGATTCAGCGCGCCGACGAACGCGCCTTGGACAGCGGCGCGAAACTGAGCCGATGCCAGCGACAGGGTCCGAGCCGTGCCAGGGCGTCGAGATGTTCGCGGGTCGGATAGCCCTTGTGCTTGGCAAAGCCATAGCCCGGACACTCGGCGTCCAGCTCGACCATGAACCGATCGCGCGCGACCTTGGCCAGGATCGAGGCCGCGCCGATGGCCGGCACCGACCCATCACCCCCGACGATGGCCTCGGCCGCGATGTCCAGCTCAGGGCAGCGGTTGCCGTCGATCAGCACGCGCTCCGGGCGGATCTGAAGTGACTCAACCGCCCGGCGCATGGCCAGCAGCGTCGCTTGCAGGATGTTGATCTGATCGATTTCCTCGGCGCTGGCCCAGGCGACCGACCAGGCGAGCGCCTGTTCGCGGATCAGCGGTTCCAGGCGCTCACGGCGCGCCGGGCTGAGTTTCTTGGAGTCATCGATGCCAGCGATCGGGCGCGCCGGATCGAGGATAACCGCTGCCGCGCACACCGGACCGGCGAGCGGGCCGCGTCCGGCTTCGTCAACGCCGGCGATCAAGGTGTGTTCAGCAAAGAATCGAGAGGTTTGAACAGCAGGCATGTGATTCAAACGGCTTAAGCCGCTTGCTTGTCCTTAGTGAGACCGGCATAGCGAAACAGGGTCTTGGGTTCGATATCCACGCGGCCATCCAAAAACTCCAGACATCCCCACTCTGGATCGATACGCGCGGTTTTCACATCGTCTAATGCAACATGCTGGCCGATCAACCCCTGTAAATCGACTTCTCGACGAGCACCATTTTCGAAGGTGAGCATAAAACGATAGGCTTCTTGGTGTTCAATGAGCCGAAGTTTCATCAATCTCACTCCAAGGGCTGAATAGGATAAAAACGTTGCGTTTTCCACATTTCGATCAATTCATCTTGATGCAGCTCAGCCCACTCTCGGACAAGTTGGCGGCATTTTTTTGGCAGGAGACCCTCGATTAGATTCAGGTTTGCAAGCTCCATCACGGCCTGATATTCACCATATTTGATGTGAAAATGCGGTGGTGGATGTTCGCGGTCAATCAAATACATCCTGATGACGATTCCATAAAAACGGCAGATTTCAGGCATCGACTGAGTTTTTTGTCAGATATCCTCGGGGTGGATGCAGATAGTACGCTGCGATGGTCAGCTTGGCGACAGTCGATAGTCGATCAGTTCCAGCACCGCCTGCGCGGCGCTCGCCGCCGCATCGCGGCGCAATTCGCGATGAATCCGATCATATTCGGCTTGAATCTCGGCGACGCGCTCTGGATCGTCCAGATAGGCCAGCAACGCCGGAGCCAGACGCTCGGGCCGACAGTCGTCTTGCAAAAACTCAGGCGCGAGCGCACGGCCGGCAAGCAAATTGGCCATGGCGACATAGGGCACCTTGACCAGCTTCAGCCACTTGACCAGATGATAGGTCAGCGGATGCAGCCGATAGGCCACGACCATCGGGCGCTTGAGCAGCAGCGTCTCCAGGGTCGCGGTCCCCGAAGCGGTCAGCACGACATCGGCGGCGGCGATGGCCTCACGGCTGTGTCCGTCAACCAGCGTCATTGGCAAGTCGGGATCGAGCCGTTGCAACTCGGCTTCGAACAGCGCCCGCAGCCGTGCATTGACCAGCGGCACGACGAAACGCAGTTCAGGCCGCGACTGAAGACAACGCCGCGCGGTGCCAATGAAGGGCGCCGCCAGCCGACGCATCTCGCCGGCCCGGCTTCCAGGGAGCAGGGCGATGATCGGCGCATCCGCCGGCAGTCCAAGCGCGGCGCGCGCCTCAGCACGATCGACCGCCAGCGGAATCTCATCGGCCAGCGGATGACCGACATAGGTCGCCGGCACACCGTGCTGACGCAAAAAGTCTTCCTCGAACGGAAAGATGCACAGCATCCGATCGACTGCACGCCGGATGCCCTTGACCCGTCCTGCACGCCAGGCCCAAACGGTCGGGCTGACCAGATGCACGGTCTTGATCCCGCGCTCGCGAAGCTGACGCTCCAGTCCCAGATTGAAATCGGGCGCATCCACGCCGATAAAGACCGCCGGCGGATGGGCGATGAAATGCTCCCGAAGCCGGCGGCGCAGACCCAGCAGCTCGGGCAGATGGGCCAGCACCTCAGTCAACCCCATCACCGACAGCCGTTCCATGTCGAACAGCGTCTCACAGCCCACTTCACGCATCCTTGGACCCGCCACGCCGACGAACCGCGCCTCGGGACATTGCGCCCGGATCGCCCGCGCCAGCGCGGCCCCGAGCAGATCGCCCGAGGGTTCATTGGCAACCAGGCCGATCAACAGCGGTTCAGGCGCCTCCATTCGAACGTGCATGGATCAGCGCGCCAACCCGCGCCCGGCTGAGGTGATGAAGTCCAGCAGCGGTTGCAGCTCGGGCGTGTCAGCGGCCATGTCAGTGATCTGAGCACGGGCCTCGTCGAGCTTGAGATTGGCCATGTAGAGCGCGCGATAGGCGCGTTTGATGACGCGGATGGCCTCGGGCGAAAACCCGCGCCGCCGCAGCCCCTCGCTGTTGATCCCATGCGGTTCGGCCGGATGACCGCCGACCGTGACATAGGGCGGCACATCGCGCGTGAGCACCGACCCCATGGCGCAAAAGGCATGGGCGCCGATACGGCAGAACTGATGCACGATGGTGAAGCCACCGAGGATGGCCCAGTCCTGGATCTCGACATGCCCGCCGAGCGAGGCGGCATTGGCCAGGATCACCTGATTGCCGATGCAGCAGTCGTGCGCGACATGGGTATAGGCCATGAACAGATTGTCATCGCCGATGCGGGTCACGCCCTGGTCCTGCGCGGTGCCTCGATGCAGGGTCGTAAACTCACGCACCTGATTGCGGTCGCCGATCTCCAGCCGGGTCGGTTCGCCGCTGTATTTCTTGTCCTGCGGATCCTCGCCGACCGAGGCGAACTGAAAGATGCGGTTGTCGCGCCCGATCCGCATCGGCCCGCGCAGTACGGCATGCGGCCCGATGCGCGTGCCGGCGTCGATCTGAACCCCGGCGCCGATCACGGCAAAGGGTCCGACCTCGACGGTTGAGTCGAGGTCAGCACCTGGGTCGACCAGGGCGCTGGGGTGGATCAAGCGTCGTAGTCCCGCGCCGTGCACATGATCTCGGCGGTTGCGACCACCTTGTCATCGACGCGCGCCTCGCCGTCGAACTTCCAGATGCCGCGGCGCACCGGACCCAGCCGCACCTCCATGATGAGCTGATCGCCCGGCTCGACCGGACGCTTGAAACGCGCCTTGTCGATACCGACGAAATAATAGAGCGATTTTTCACCGACCAGATCCGGACGCGAAGCCATCGCCAGCAGTCCGGTCGCCTGCGCCATGGCCTCGACGATCAGCACGCCCGGCATGACCGGGCGCACCGGGAAGTGGCCCGTGAAAAATGGCTCGTTGAAGGAGACGTTTTTGAGCGCGGTCAGATACTCGTTGACCCTGTAGTCGATGACCTTGTCGACCAGTAGAAAGGGATAACGGTGCGGCAGAAGGCTCAACACCTTATTAATATCCATCGTGCTCACGACATCCTCCGAACGACCCGCGTGTCGCTCGGAATCCCGTGGATTCGGATCTGATCCATCCATCAGGACTCCTCCCGCTCGTGTGTTGCGTTCATGTTGGCAATAAGAGTTTCGAGTTGCTTGACTCGGCGCGTCAGCTCATCCAGATGCCTGAAACGCGCCGCATTACGTCGCCAATCCGCGCTTGGCATGGCTGGTATCCCACTGCTGTAGACACCAGGTTCCTTGAACGACCGGGTGACCATGGCCATGCCGGTGAAGTGTACGTTGTCGCCGATGTCCAGATGTCCGGCCATGCCGACCGCGCCGGCGATGGTGCAGTTCCGACCGATCCGGGTCGAGCCTGAGATGCCGGTGTTGGCGGCCATGGCGGTGTTGTCGCCGACGATGACGTTGTGTCCGATCTGGATGTGATTGTCGAGTTTGACGCCGTTGCCGATGACGGTATCACCGATGGCACCGCGATCGACCGAGGTATTGGCGCCGATCTCGACATCGTCGCCGAGCACGGCACACCCGATCTGGGGGATACGCACCCAGCGTTCGCCATCCTTTGCGAAGCCGAAGCCCTCGCGTCCGATCACCGCGCCCGGATGGATCAGGGCGCGCTGACCGACACGGGTGCCGGCACACAGGGTCACGCGCGCTACCAGCCGGCTGTCGGCACCGATCTCGACGCCTTCGCCGAGGATACAGCCGGGGCCGACGAAGACGCGCGGGCCGACGACCACCCCGGCCTCCAGCACTGTCAGCGGCCCGATCCAGGCCGTCGGATCGACCTGAGCACTCGGGTCGATCACGGCGGATGCATGGCGGCCCCCGACCACCTCCGGGTCCGGGTGCAGCAGACGCGCCGCCTGCGCAAAGGTCAGATAGGGGTTGTCGCTGAGCAGCACCGGCATCTGGACGACGGCGGCCTCGGAGGCTCTGAGGATCACCGCCGAGGCGCCCGTCGTGGCCAGATGCGCGCGGTAGGCCGGATCGCCGAGAAAGCTCAGACTGCCGGCTCCGGCGCTGTCGAGCTGAGCGATATGAGTCAGCACGACATCAGCGTCGCCACGCACGGACGCACCGAGTCGAGCGGCGAGTTCACCGAGACGAATTTGCACGGGTTTGGTCTCCAAGCCAGGGGGGCGAGGGCGAGGACGAGCCTAGCGAGAGGTCGCGCTGTCGGAGCGTTGAGCGGCGCTTTTGTCGAACTCCTGCTTCAGCCGCTCGATCACTAGATCCGAGATATCGATGCGCGGATTGGTATAGACCAGACCGTCGCTGAGGATGAGATCGATTTTCTGCTCCTTGGCCAGCTCGACTACGACCTCCTGCACCTGCCGGCTGAGCTTGGTGCGCAATTCGTTCTGGCGCAGAGCGAAATCGTCCTGGAATTCGTCGCGCGCATACTTGACCTTGCGCGTGCGGCTGCGGATATCGTTCTGGAGCCGCTGGAGTTCGCTCTCGCTCATCAGCGAGCCATCGCGTTCGAGCTGACGTTGCAGGGCGGCGATCTGTTCCTGCTGTTCGCGCAGATCGCGCTCGCGATCCTCGATCTCGCGCTGGAGCGCATCGCGCGCGGCCTCGTATTGGGGCGATTGCTCGACGACCCGGTTGGGGTCGACCACGGCGATGCGATAGTCGGAGTCAGTGGCCAAGGCGGCTTGAGCCGCAACTCCGAGCAGTGTGGCCACCATGAGCGGCAGGACAAGCGTCTTCACGGGCGCCTCCATGGGTTAGAAGGTCTGGCCGAATCCGAACTGGAAGACCTGGGTCTCGTCACCCTCCTGCTCGTTGAGCGGGATGGCGAAGCTGACCGACAGCGCGCCGACCGGTGACAGCCAGGTGACAGAGATACCGGTCGAGTAGCGCAGGTCACCGATATCGAATCCGCTGTAGGTCAGCAGATCTGAATCATAGGTCGACCAAACGTTGCCGAAGTCAAGAAAGGCGCCCAGACGCAGGGATTTCTCGAACTGGCCGCCGATCGGGGCCGGCGCGAAAAACTCGATACTGCCGGTGAGCTTGAGGTTGCCGCCCACAGGGTCGTCGCTACTGACTTCGCGTGGGCCGAGCGTGTTGGCCTGCCAGCCGCGCACCGAGCGCGGACCGCCGGCATAGAAGTTTTCGAAGAAGGGCAGATAGTTGGTTTCGCCATAGCTGTCGCCATAGCCCAGGTTGGCGCTCATGGACACGATGAAGCGCGAGGTCAACGGGATGTAGAGCTGTTCGTCGTAACGGATCTTGTAGTACTGGAGATCACTGCCGGGAACGGTCAGCTCGGCCTGGAGGATGCGCAGTGAACCGCGTGTCGGAAACACGGCCGTGTCGCGCGTGTCGCGCGTGTAGCTGGCCGTGAGCGAGAAGTCGTTGAAAATATTGCCGTTGTTGGCAACGAATTCCTCGGCGATCTCGGACTCACCGGCGGTGAAATCAGTATACTGATAGTTGAATCCCAGTCCGGCGCGGCTGACGTCCGTGATGGGCAGGCCGAAGTTCAGGCCGACGATGCCGATATTGGTCGAGTAGTCGGCACCGATCAGTTCGTCGAAGTCGGTTTCGCGATAGGACAGGTTGAAGCCGCGACTGATACCGTCGACCGTGTAATAGGGGTTGGTGTAGCCGAACTGATAGAGCGTGGTCGAGCTGCTGTTGTTGAAGGCGACCGCCACCCGCTTGCCCGTGCCCAGGAAGTTGTTCTGGGTCACGCTGGCGTTGAGCAGGACGCCGTCGGACTGCGAGAAGCCGATACCGGCGGCCAGGTTGCCGGCGGGCTTTTCCTTGACCATGACGTTGACATCGACCTGATCGGCCGAGCCAGGCACGGCTGGGGTCTCGATCGCGACCTCGTCGAAATAGCCCAGACGCTGCAAGCGCTCGCGCGATTTGCGCGTCTGATCAGCCGAGAACCAGGATGTTTCGAGCTGGCGCATCTCGCGGCGCAGCACCTCGTCGCGGGTGCGGGTGTTTCCATTCATGTCGACGCGACGCACATAGACGCGCTTGCCGGCATCGACGAAGAAGGTCACGGCGACCTCGTGCTGCTCCTCGTTGACCTCGGGGATGGTGTTGACGTTGGCGAAGGCGTAACCCTCGTCGCCGAGCAGATTTGAAATGCGCTCGGCACTCTCGGTGGTGAGCTTGCGCGAGAAGAATTCACCACGCTTGAGATGAATCAGCGGAAAGAGCTGTTCAGCAGGCACCGAGGGATCGCCGGCGAGCTTGATGTCACTCACGCGGAAGGGCTGGCCCTCCTCGATGGTGATCGTGACATAGATGTCTTTTTTGTCGGGGCTGATCGAGACCTGGGTCGATTTGATATCGAACTTGATGTAGCCGCGATCGAGATAGAAGGAACGCAGCGATTCCAGATCACCAGCGAGCTTTTGCTTGGAGTACTGGTCGTTCTTGGTATAGAAGGAGTTCCAGCGCGTCGCTCCCAGCTCGAACTGCGCCAGCAGTTGCTTGGTGTCGAAGGCTTGGTTGCCGATGATATTGATCTGCTTGATGCGCGCCGTCAGCCCCTCGATGATCACGATATTGATCGCGACCCGGTTGCGCTCCAGCGGCGAGACGGTCGACTGGACCAGCACGCCATACTTGCCGCGCGCGAAATACTGCCGCTCCAGTTCCTGTTCGATGCGATCGAGCACCGAGCGGTTGAAGACACGCCCTTCCTTCAGGCCGATGTCGGCCAGAGCGGCTTCGAGCGCCTTGGTCTCGATGTCTTTGTTGCCGCTGATCTCGATCTCGGCGATGGCCGGACGCTCGCGCACCTGGATGACGAGCACGCTGCCGTCGCGTTCGACGCGCACGTCATCGAAGAATCCGGTCTGATAGAGCGAGCGAATGACGCCGCCGGTGACATCGTCAGCGACGGTATCTCCGATCTGGACCGGCAGATAGTTGAAGACCGTACCGGGAGCGATGCGTTGCAAGCCCTCGACCCGGATGTCCGAGACCTGAAAGACCTCCGCGATGGCGGCGCCCGGTGCGGTCAAGGCGAGAACGCACAACAGGAGCGCTCGCCAGGCGCCGTGGCGGAGTGACTGAGTGTTTGCGCGCAAGACGGTTTCCCCTGATTGAAGCCGGATCTGCCGGGCGGCCGGCATCCAAGGCGCGCTAGTATAAGGGATGCACCGTGATTAGCCCAATAGTCGCGACAGGTCAACGTAGACGGCGAGCGTCATGAGCGCGGCCAGCAGCAGGAAACCGACTTTCTGACCCTGGATCATGACCTCTTCGGACACCGGGCTGCCCTTGATCCACTCGATCAGATAGAACATCAGGTGTCCGCCGTCGAGCACCGGAATCGGTAGCAGGTTGAGGACGCCCAGACTGATACTAACGACGGCCAGGAACTTGATGAAGGAGTCCAGGCCGTAACTGGCGGTGCGTCCGGCGGTCTCGGCGATGCTGATCGGGCCGCTCAGATTTTTGATGGACGCCTCGCCGATCAGCATCCGACCCATGACGCGTAGCATCAAGGCACTCATTTCGTAGGTCTTGTCGAAGGCCAGTCCGAGCGATTCGACCGGGCCATGGCTGACGCGCACCAGATAGTCGTCCATGAGATCCGCGCGTGACTCGACGCCGGCGCCGATGCGTCCGACCGTCTCGCCATCGGTCTCCATGGCGCGTGGAATCAGTTCCAGCCGCTGTGTTCCAGCGTCTGGACGCTCGATGTCGAGGGCAATCGGCGTCTCAGGCCGCTCGCGCACCAGTGCCACCAGATCGCGCCAGGAGCTGATCGGCTCGCCATCGGCGGCGACCACGCGATCGCCGATCTGCAAGCCGGCCTGCTCGGCCGGTTCGCCCGGCAGGATCTCGCCGATGACGGCCGGGATGCTTGGTCGGCGTGGTGTGACGCCGAGACGCCCGAGCAGATCGGGTTCATCACTCAGCCCGGCGATGGCGTCGCGCGAGATCAACCGATCGCGGATCTGTCCGGCGGCATCACGCACCTGGACGATCAGGTCGTTGCCGTCCATAGCGGCGACCGTCAGGGCCAGTAGCGCGTTCTCCCAGCTTTGGGCCGAGCGCTCACCGATCTTCAGGATCTCATCGCCGGGACGAAAACCGGCTTCAGCGGCGATCGATGTCGGCTCCACGTCACCGACGACGGGCTTGAGTCCGGTGTCGCCGGCCATGAACAGGCCCCAGTAGGCGAGCACGGCGAACATCAGGTTGAACAAGGGACCGGCGACCACGATCGCTGAGCGTTTCCAGAGTACCTGACGGTTGAAGGCGCGATCGAGTTCGGCCTCGGGGATCGGCTCATCACTTTCGCGCTCGTCGAGCATCTTCACATAGCCGCCGAGCGGGATCGCGGCCACGACGTATTCGGTTTGGTCGGCCCCGAAGCGCCGGCTCAGCAGCGGCCGGCCGAAGCCAATGGAAAAGCGCAGCACCTTCACGCCGAGTTTTTGGGCCACCCAAAAGTGACCAAACTCATGCACGGTGATCAGGATCGCCAGAGCGACCAGGAAGGAGGCGATGGTGAAGAGCATGTCCATGGGGATGATCGCAGTCGCGGGAGGGAGCCGGTTGGTGTTCGGCGTTATGTCGTGGGATATGGGGATCGATCGTCACAAAATACAACGGCCCGCGCGTCATGGCGTCGGGCCGCTGGTAGATGCAACCTCAGCGGCGCTCAAGAACCAGCCGTTCAGCCTGCTCGCGCGCGCGCCGGTCGATATCGAGCAGGAACTCCAGCCCCTGACCTGCGACCGACTCAGGCGGCAGTGCTTCCAGCGTACCCTCGACCACAGCAGCAATGCCGGGGAAGTCGATGCGCCGATCGAGGAAGGCGGCGACCGCGATCTCGTTGGCCGCGTTGAGCACCGCTGGTGCCGTGCCGCCGGCGCGCGCCGACTCGAAGGCCAACCGCAGACAGGGGAAGCGCGCAAAGTCCGGCTCCTGGAAGTCCAGCCGTGCCACCGCGAACAGATCCAGCGGCGTCACGCCCGAGTCCATGCGCTCCGGCCAGCCCATCGCATGCGCGATCGGCGTGCGCATGTCAGGATTGCCGAGCTGGGCCAGCACCGACCCATCGTCGTATTGCACCAGCGAATGAATGACGCTCTGCGGATGCACGACGACCTGCACATGATCGGTATCCGTGCCGAACAGCCAGCAGGCCTCAATGACTTCCAGGCCCTTGTTCATCATGGTCGCTGAGTCGACCGAGATCTTGCGCCCCATGTCCCAGGTCGGATGCGCGCACGCCTGCTCGGGCGTGACCGAGGACAGACGCTCAAGCGGCCAGTCGCGGAAGGGACCGCCCGAAGCGGTCAAAAGAATACGCCGCACCCCGACCTGAGCCAGCCCATCACTGAAGTTCGGCGGCAGACACTGGAAGATGGCATTGTGCTCGCTGTCGATCGGTAGCAGTTCCGCACCGCTGTCGGCCACGGCCTGTATCAGCAGCGCCCCGGCGACCACCAGCGATTCCTTGTTGGCCAGGAGCACGCGCTTGCCGGCATGAGCCGCCGCCAGGGTCGGACGCAGACCGGCCGCGCCGACGATGGCCGCCATCACATAGCCGACCTCGGGCAGGGACGAGACCTGTTCGAGTCCCTCGACGCCGGTGAGGATTTCGGGGCGGTCAGGCATGTCGGCCAGCAACTCGCCCAGACGCTGCGCCGCCGCCGGATCGACCATCACCGCATACTGAGGGCGATGCTGGCGACACTGTTCGGCCAGCCGCTCAGCGTCGGTGTTGGCGGTCAGCGCCACCGCGCGGAAACGATCCGGATGACGCGCCAGCACGTCGAGCGTACTGACGCCGATGGAGCCGGTGGCCCCGAGTACGGTCACGCCAATCACAGTGTCCTACTCCCGTCAGGTCAAGGCCCAGGTCATGCCCAGGGCATAGAGTGGGGCGGCCGCCGTCAGGCTGTCGATACGATCGAGCAGACCGCCGTGGCCGGGCAAGAGTTGGCTCGAATCCTTGAGATGACGCCGGCGCTTGAGCAGGCTCTCGTAGAGATCGCCGATGATCGAGAGCATGGCGACCAGAATGCACAGCACTGCAACGGCCAGCACGCCCAGGGGCGCCAGCCCGAGCCAGCCGGCGATGAGCAGGCCGACGAGTCCGGCACCGACCAGAGCGCCATAGGCACCGGCCCGGGTCTTGCCCGGACTGACCGCCGGGGCAAGCTTGATCCGGCCCCAGCGGCGCCCGACAAAGTAGGCCGCTGAATCGGCTGTCGCCATCAGGATCAGGAGCGACAGCACCAGTCCGGGGCCGATGGAGGCGATCTGATGCAGGCTCAGCAGGGCGACCCAGGTCGAAGTCAGGATCAGCAGGCCGGTGATCAGCAGCATGGGCCGCGGTCCGGCGACCGGCTCGATCTGCTGGATACGCGGAATAATCAGGCTCTGCGCGATCCACCAGATCAGGCTCGCCAGGAGCAGCGACGGCCAGCTCGACTCGGACCAGTGCCACAGACCGGCCAGAACCATGGCCATGAAGGCCAGATAGAACCGGCGCGTGCTCCGCCCGTCGATGCCGGCCAGCCCGCACCACTCCCAGGCCGCGATCAGCATGGCCGCTCCCAGAAAGAGCGCGAAGGCCCAGGTCGGCAGCAGGAGCACGGCACCGACTACGAGTGGCGCAAGCCAAAGCACGGTCTGGGCGCGGCGGCGCAGATTGCTCACGCTGGGCGCTGATTTATCCGGCACAGGTATCCACCAGAGCTGAAGCCGTCTGCTCGACCTGATCGCCGGTGCGACCGAAACGCCGCTGACGCCGGGCATAGTCGTCGAGCGCCTGACCATAGGCCGCCGCATCGAAGTTCGGCCAGAGCACGTCGGAGAAATAGAGTTCGGAATAGGCCGACTGCCAGAGCACGAAGTTGCTCAGACGCTGTTCGCCGCCGGTGCGGATGAACAGATCCGGCTCGGGCAGATCAGGGAAGGAGAGCTGGTCGGCCAGGAGTTGCTCGTCGATCTGGCCCGGATCGAGCCGGCCGGACTGGACTTCGAGCGCCAGCCGCCGTGCAGCCTGGACGATGTCCCAGCGTCCGCCGTAATTGGCCGCGACCTGAAGATTGAGCGTTGTGTTGGCAACGGTCAGCGTCTCGGCCTCGGCGATGCGGTGCTGGAGCTTGTCGGGAAAGGCGCCGCGCTCGCCGATGATGCGCAGACAGACGCCATTTTCGTTCAGGCGCCGGACCTCGCTGCGCAGGGCCGCCATGAACAGCTCCATGAGGATGTTGACCTCGGTGCGCGGGCGGCGCCAGTTCTCGCTGCTGAACGCAAAGAGCGTCAGGGTCGCCACACCCCGGCGCACGCTCTCTTCGACCACGGCGCGCACGCTCTTGACGCCCTCGCGATGACCGGCCGTGCGCGGCAGACCACGCTGCTTGGCCCAGCGGCCGTTGCCGTCCATGATGATGGCGACATGCCGGGGCACGCGCGGGTCGTGTGTGCGCTCCAGTGCGACGTCTGAATCAGTATCCACGATAAATCGAAGGCGGTCTTGGCGCGCGGACTCGGATCAGATGGACATCAAGTCCTGTTCCTTCTCGGCGAGCACGGCATCGACCTCCTTGACGTACTGATCGGTGAGCTTCTGCACGATCTCCTGACCGCGACGCTCGTCGTCCTCGGAGATCATCTTGTCCTTGACCAGTTCCTTGAGATCGTGATTGGCATCGCGACGGATGTTGCGTACCGCCACGCGCGCCTGTTCGGCCTCGTTGCGCGCGACCTTGATCAGATCGCGCCGGCGCTCTTCGGTCAGCGGCGGCATGGGCACGCGAATCGCGGTGCCGGCGGTGTTGGGGTTGAGTCCGAGATCGGACTGCATGATCGCCTTCTCGATCGCCTGCACCATGCTGCGCTCCCAGGGTGTAACCAGCAGGGTGCGTGCGTCCTCGGCGTTGATGTTGGCGACCTGACGGATCGGCATGTCCGAGCCGTAGTAGGAGACCATGATGTGGTCGAGCAGCGACGGATGGGCGCGACCGGTACGGATCTTAGCCAGTTCGTGGGTGAGCGACTCGACACTCTTGGCCATGCGCTCGGCAGCGTCTTGCTTGATATCGTCGATCATGTCAGTTTCCGCTTACGACCAGTGAACCAATGTCCTCGCCGCGCATCAGGCGGGGCAGGGCGTCGGGTTCGTTGATGTTCATGACACGCAGGGGCATAGCGTGATCCCGGCACAGCACGATGGCCGTGGCGTCCATCACCTGAAGTCCCTCGCGCAGCGCCTGATCATAGCTGAGTCGGGGATAGAAGGTGGCGGACGGCTCCTTCACCGGATCGGCGGAATAGATGCCGTCGACCTTGGTGGCCTTGATCAGCAGTTCAGCACCGATTTCAATGGCGCGCAGACTGGCCGCCGAGTCGGTGGTGAAGAAGGGATTGCCGGTACCGGCGGCGAAGATGACCGCGCGCCCCTTTTCCAGATGACGCACGGCGCGGCGGCGGATGTAGTCCTCGCAGACCTGATTGATCTTGATGGCCGACATCACGCGCGCCGGGACCGACATCCGCTCCAGCACGTCCTGCATGGCCAGGGCGTTCATCACCGTGGCCAGCATGCCGATCTGATCGCCCGTGACCCGATCCATGCCGCGCTCGGCCAGTCCAGCGCCGCGAAAGATGTTGCCGCCCCCGATCACCAGCGCGACCTGAACGCCCGAGGCGATCAGATCGCGGACATCGCCCGCGAGCCGCTCCAGGACATCGGGATCGATGCCGTGGCTGCCCGTACCCATCAGCGCCTCGCCACTGAGTTTGAGCAGAATGCGTCGATACGCGGGAGCCGTCATGGCCGCTGGCCTCGTGGTGATGTCATCGAATGGGGGCAGGATACAGCAATGGCTCAGTTGCCGCGAACCTGTGCCATGACCTCTTCGGCGAAGTTCTCGACCTTCTTCTCGATGCCCTCACCGACTTCCAGGCGCGCGAAACGATGCACCTCGGCACCGGCCTGCTTGAGCAGTTGGGCGACGGTCTGGTCGGGGTTCTTGACGAAGGGCTGACCGAGCAGCGTGACTTCTTCGAGATACTTGCGCATGCGGCCTTCGATCATCTTCTCGACGATGGCCTCGGGCTTGCCGCTGTCGAGCGCCTGCGCCTTGAAAATTTCGCGCTCCTTGTCCAGGGTCGCGGCGGGCACCTGATCGGCGTTCACGCACATCGGGTTGCTGGCGGCCACATGCATGGCGATGTCGCGTCCGAGCGTCACGTCGCCGCCGGCCAGTTCGACCACTACGCCGATACGCACGCCGTGCAGGTAGCTGTAGAGCTGACCCTCGGCGCTATCGAAGCGTTGCAGACGGCGCACCTGGATGTTCTCGCCGATCTTGGCGACCAGGGCCTCGCGCGCGCCATCGACCGTGGTGGCGCTGTCGCCGGCCAGCGGCTGCGTGGCCAGCGACTCGACATCGGTCACACCGCTGCTGAGTGCGGTCGCGGTCACGGCTTCGGCAAAGGCCAGGAAGTTGGAGTCCTTGGCGACAAAGTCGGTCTCACAGTTGATCTCGACCATCACGCCGTTTTTACCATCGTCGGCGATCTCGATCATGATCACGCCTTCGGCGGCGGTGCGGCCGGACTTCTTGGCCGCCTTCGCCTGACCGGACTTGCGCATGGCCTCGATGGCGGCCTCGATGTCTCCGTTGGCTTCCACGAGCGCGGCCTTGCACTCCATCATGCCAGCGCCGGTGCGCTCGCGCAGTTCCTTGACCAATGCGGCTGTAATCGCCATGACTAGAACACCTCGTCGACCCGCTCGGGGTCTGCTTGAATTCGTATGATGAGGCGCCGCGCTGGGCCGCACCTCAGAAAAATCTGGAGTGATGACAGGGGGCGCACCCGGCCTGGAGCCGGGCGCGCGTGAGCAATTAGGCCTCGGCCTGGCTCTCTTCCTGGATGGTGCCGGCGCCACGACCGACCATGGCGGCCGCCGTGCTGCGACCGTCGAGGATGCCATCAGCCGCGCCCGCGATGTAGAGACGCACGGCGCGGATGGCGTCGTCGTTGCCGGGGATGACGTAGTCGACGTTGCTCGGGTCGTTGTTGGTATCGACCACGCCGATGACCGGGATGCCGAGCTTGTTGGCCTCGGTCACGGCGATCTTCTCGTGACCGACATCGATGACGAACATGGCATCCGGCAGACCGTCCATGTTCTTGATGCCGCCGAGGCTCTGTTCGAGCTTGGCGCGCTCACGCGACAGGCCGAGGGCTTCTTTTTTGTTGAAGCGCTCGATGGTGCCGCTCTCGAACATGGCTTCCAGTTCCTTCAGACGCTTGACCGAATGACGGATGGTCTTGAAGTTGGTGAGCATGCCACCGAGCCAGCGGTGGTTGACGAAGGGCTGGCCGCAGCGCTCGGCTTCCTCACGGATGGCATCGCGCGCGGCGCGCTTGGTGCCGACGAACAGGATCTTGCCGCCGTTGGCCGCCAGGGTGCCCATGAAGTTGACCGCGTCCTGATACAGTGGCAGGGTCTTTTCGAGGTTGACGATGTGGATCTTGTTGCGCTGCCCGAAGATGAAGGCCCCCATCTTGGGGTTCCAGTAACGGGTCTGGTGGCCGAAATGGACTCCGGCCTCCAGCATCTGACGCATGGTGACTTCGCTCACGATCTTCACTTCCTGAAATCTGAATGGTTGGGTTAGGCCTCCACGCGCCCCAGGCGACAACCCGAGTGAACGGGCACCCAGTCATCTGTGACGGCGCGTGTGTGGACGGATCGGCCCAGTGTCGAGACGGACCTGGCCAGGGGGCCAAACGAAAAAGAGCGGAAATCACTATTTCCGCCTTGGTGCCGGTGCCGCAAGACCCTAAATTATGAACCAGACCGGCTCAGCGTCAATTGCGACAGCGCGCCGCGTTTTATACCATAGCCGGTTACACAGGGGCAAATGCCCGGAACGCTTGAGAGTCGAATCGATTAAAAAACCGTGGATGCTTCCAACCGTAAGATGAATGTGCGGATCAAGACGCCCGAGGCGATCGAAAAGATGCGCGTCGCCTGTCGTCTGGCCGCCGAGGTGCTCGACATGATCGAGCCACATGTCCAGCCCGGAGTCGCCACCGACGAACTCGACCGGCTCTGTCACGACTATATCGTCAACCATCAGAGCGCTATTCCGGCCCCGCTCGACTATCGTGGGTTCCCTAAGTCGATCTGTACCTCGGTCAACCATCAGGTCTGCCACGGCATCCCGAGCGGCAAGCGGCTCAAGAAGGGCGATATCGTCAATGTCGACATCACCGTGATCAAGGATGGCTATCACGGCGACACCAGCCGCATGTTCTTCGTCGGTGAGCCATCGGTGCTGGCGCGCCGGCTGGTGACTGTCACCCAGCAGGCCATGATGCTCGGTATCGCCGCCGTCCGGCCGGAGGCCACACTCGGCGACATCGGACATGCCATCCAGCGCTTCGTCGAGACTCAGGGGTATTCGGTGGTGCGCGAATACTGCGGACACGGCATCGGCGAGGAATTCCACGAAGACCCGCAGATCCTGCACTACGGTAAGCCGGGCGAGGGCCTGCGGCTCAAGCCCGGGATGTGCTTTACCATCGAGCCGATGGTCAATGCCGGCAAACGCTTCATCAAGGTGCTGCCGGATGGCTGGACCGTGATTACCAAGGATCGCAGTCTCTCGGCCCAGTGGGAGCACACCATCCTGGTCACCGAATCAGGGTACGAAATCCTGACCCTGCGCGCCGCCGAGCGCGAGGCATTGGGCACTGCATGAGTCACGGCGCCTCCCTGCTCGCCGCCACCGCGCCGGTCGATACGCGGCTTTCGCCGTCGGACTCGCTGCGCTTCTTTAAGGAACGGCTCAGAGCGGGGAAGGAGGCGCTCTACCAGCACTATGATCAGGGTGTTCCGGTTACGCGCCTGGTTCAGGAACTGAGCGGACTCATCGACGCCGTCCTGCGCGATGTCTGGAATCTGCATCTCGGTGAAGCGTCCGGGGCGGCGCTGGTAGCGGTCGGGGGCTACGGGCGGCGCGAACTCCATCCGGCCTCCGACATCGACATCCTGGTTCTGATCGATTCCGAACCCACGCCTCCACTGATCGAAGCCATCGAACGGCTGCTGACCCTGCTGTGGGATATCGGTCTGGAAGTCGGCCACAGTGTGCGCACCCTCGACGACTGTGTGCGCGAGGCCCAGGCCGATGTCACGGTCATGACCAACCTGCTGGAAGCACGCTGGCTGATCGGCTCCGAACCGCTCTTTCAGCGCATGCGCGAGGTCACAGGCCCCGAGTACCTCTGGGATAGTGAGCAGTTCTTCGCCGCCAAGACTCAGGAGCAGCGCGCCCGCTGGCAGAAGTATGGCGACACCGCCTACAACCTCGAACCCAACATCAAGGAAAACCCCGGCGGATTGCGCGACATCCAGATGATCGGCTGGGTGGCCAAGCGCCACTTCGGGGCCGAGACCCTGCACGAGCTGGTCGATCATGGCTTTTTGACCGAATCCGAACATCAGGCTCTGATCGGCGGCCAGACCCTGCTGTGGCGCATCCGCTTCGCGCTGCACCGTCTGGCCGGACGGCGCGAGGATCGGTTGCTGTTCGACTATCAGCGCACCCTGGCGCATCAGTTCGGCTTCAGCGACGGCGAGAATAATCTGGCCGTCGAGCAGTTCATGCAGCAGTACTACCGCACCGTCCAGGAGCTCAACCAGCTCAACGAAATGCTGTTGCAGCTCTTCGGCGAGGCCATCCTGCTGCACGACGATATCGGCCCGCCGGCGCCGATCAACAAGCGCTTTCAGTCACGCAGCGGCTATCTGGAAGTCACCTCGCCGGGCGTATTCCGGCGCACGCCCATCGCGCTGCTGGAAGTTTTTCACATCCTCCAGACCCATCCCGAACTGGAGGGCGTGCGCGCGAGCACCATCCGCTTGATCCGCGAGAACCGGCATCGTATCGATGACGCCTTCCGTGCCGATCTGCGCGCGCGCTCGCTGTTCATGGAGATCCTGCGCGAATGCGTCGGACTCACCCACACCATGCGCCGCATGAGCCGCTATGGTGTGCTGCCGGCCTATATCCCGGCCTTCGCCAACATCGTCGGGCGCATGCAGTACGATCTGCTGCACGTCTATACGGTCGACGAGCACACCCTGATGCTGCTGCGCAATCTGCGCCGCTTCGTCATCCCCAAGCACGACGAGGAATTTCCGCTGTGCAGTGCCGTGGCGCGGCGCATCCCCAAGCTCGAACTCCTGTATCTGGGCGGACTCTTCCATGACATCGCCAAGGGACGCGGCGGGGATCACTCCACGCTCGGCGCGCGCGATGCCTGGGACTTCTGCCGGCTCCATGGTCTGAGCGAGTTCGACAGCCGTCTGGTCTGCTGGCTGGTCGAGCAGCATCTGGTCATGTCCATGACCGCTCAGCGCAAGGACATCAGCGATCCGGAGGTCATCCAGTCCTTCGCGGCCCTGATCGGCGATCCGACCCGGCTCGACTATCTCTATCTGCTGACCGTGGCCGATGCACGCGCCACCAATCCGGGGCGCTGGAACAGTTGGCTCGACGCCCTGCTGCGCGAACTCTACTCCGGCACCCGTCGCGCCCTGCTGCGTGGTCTCGACAACCCCCAGGCTCAGGACGAGCTGATCGCCCAGAAGCAGGCCGAGGGCTTGCGGCTGGTGGCGCGCGGCGGTATCGGGGCGGAGGCCTGCCAGGCGCTCTGGCAGCGCTTCAACCGCGATTTCTTTCTGCATAACTCGCCCGATGAGATCGCCTGGCAGACGCGGCGCATTCTGGAGAGCGATCCAGAGGATCGACCGCTGATCGACATCCGTCCGATCACGGCGCGTGGCGGCAGCGAGATCTTCATCTACTCGCATGACTGCGACAATCTGTTCGCCCATACCACGGCGGCACTCGATCGGATGGGACTGAACGTCATGGATGCCCGGGTCATGACCACCAGCGATGGCATGGTGCTGAACAGCTACCAGGTGCTCGACCAGGACGGCACCCCGGTCGATGATTCCACTCGGGTCGAGGAGGTGCGCGATCAGCTCATCGCGCTTTTTGGCGAGCCGAATCGCACCCATATCCGGGTCACGCGCACGGTTTCGCGCCAGCATCGGCATTTTCCGATCGAGACGCGCGTCTGCTTCTCGGTCGATGAGTCGAACCAGCGCACCGTCATGCGTCTGACGACCCTTGACCGACCGGGACTGCTGGCCGAGGTCGGCGCTGTGTTCGAGCAGTGCGGCATCCGGCTGCAGAATGCCAAAATCGCGACAGTCGGGGCTGAGGTCGACGACGTATTCTTCATCACCACCAGCGAAGAGACGCCCATCACCTGCGAGCAGGCACTGTCCTGCCTGAGACGCGAGATCCATGATCGACTCGAACCCCCGCAGGCGACTTGAGTCCGGGCGTGCGCTGCTCTGGTGCGGGCTGCTGGTGCTCAGCGGAGCAGCACTTGCCGGATCGGCCGCTATGGCGTCCGATCCGGCCGTAGGTGACACTCAGCCGGATCAGATTTCGCCCTGGCTCGATGAGGTGCGCGCCCAGCGCGAGGCCTGGGAGGCGCGACGATCAGCCGCGCGCGAACAGCATGAACAGCGCCGGCGTCTCCATCATCCGCGCAGCGCCGCTCAGCAAGCGACCTGGGAAGAGGATCTGCGCCGTCGTCGCGCCGAGCGCCAGGAGCGTATCGAGCAGGACCGCGAAGCCTTTATTCGGCCCGAGCCGCCCGGACTCTATCCTCCCGGTTGGAACAATCTCTGGTATTTCCGGGGCTATTAGCCGTGGAAAGTCCTTCAGTATCTGCTGCATTTCAGGATTACCTGCGCTAGGTCAAATCAAAAATCGACGGATCGGCCTAAACTCTTCGCTCATCGATGTTGAGTTGGAGTGGTCATGTCAGTCTTCGATCCAGCCAGGGCGCATCCGGCGCCGGGCGCGACCTGTGCCCGGTCTGCGCGCGAGCATGGGCACGCGCTCCCGATCCTGCACGAAATCCGCCACGCCCTGGAACGTTTGCTCGCCAGCGGTGAGGAGACGCGCATTGATCTCCAGTCCATGCCCTTCGGTCCGGGCGATCTGGAACGCCTGACCGCCGTGCTCGGCCAGGGCGAAGTGCAGGCGCGCGTCGAGGCACTGGGTCCGACCCTGATCCAGGAGACCGCCATCCCCGGCGTCTGGCTGGTCGACTACCGCAGTCTCGAAGACCAGCGTCTGAGCTATCAGATCGAGATCGCCACCCTGCCTGAGATCCTGCGCCCACGCCCGGAGGATCTCGCCGAGTCGCTCGCCGCGCTTGATGCGCGACTCTCCGAGTCCGGCCTGGACGCCGCTGCGCCGAACGCTTCGCCATCTTCGTCCTGACACCCGAAAGGAGGGACCATGCGCAAGAGACCCGACAAGACCCTGGGCGAGAGCCTGCGCGATCACGGCCTGTCGCGCCGCGGATTCCTCAAGCTCTGTGCCACGACCGCCTCGCTGATGGCCCTGCCGCCGAGCCTGGCGCCGGCCATCGCCGCCGCGCTGGAACAGGCACGCCGCCCCTCGGTCATCTGGCTGTCGTTCCAGGAATGCACCGGCTGTACCGAATCGCTGACCCGCTCCCATGCTCCGACGCTCGAAGATCTGATCTTCGATTTCATCTCGCTGGACTATCACCACACACTCCAGGCCGCGTCCGGCGAGGCCGCCGAGGCCGCGCGCTTCCAGGCGATGGAAGAGAACAAGGGCCAGTATCTGGTGATCGTCGACGGCTCCATCCCCGGACCGGACGCCAATCCGGGCTTCTCGACCGTCGCTGGCCACAGCAATTACGACATCCTGATGGAGACCGTCGAACATGCCGCAGCCGTGATCGCGGTCGGTACCTGCGCCGCCTTCGGTGGTCTGCCCCAGGCCAGACCCAATCCGACCGGCGCCATGTCGGTGATGGATCTGGTTCGGGACAAGCCGGTCATCAATGTCCCCGGCTGTCCGCCGATCCCCATGGTCATCACCGGCGTGGTCGCGCACTATCTGGTCTTCGGCCGGCTGCCCGAGCTGGATGCTTACCATCGGCCGCTCGCCTTCTACGGCCAGTCGATCCATGACCGCTGCTATCGCCGGCCCTTCTACGACAAGGGACTCTTTGCCGAGCGCTTCGACGACGAGGGGGCCAGGCAGGGCTGGTGTCTGTATCGACTCGGCTGCAAGGGGCCGACGACCTACAACGCCTGCGCCACCATGAAATGGAACGACGGCACCAGTTGGCCGATCGAGGCGGGTCATCCCTGTCTGGGCTGCTCGGAGCCGAAGTTCTGGGATGCCGGCGGTTTCTATGAGCCGGTGTCGGTGCCGCTCACACTCGGTCCCACGACCCTCCTGGGTGCCGGGGCAGCGGGTGGCGTCATCGGCGGTGGACTCGCGGCCATGGCCCGCAAGCAGGTCAAGCAGGATGCGGCCACGCGCCAACCCGTCACCGTCGACGAACTGGAGCAAAAGCTATGAGCGGTTCGATGGAATTCCTGCTGTGGACCAAGGGTCCGCTCTTCAATATCGCGCTGGCGATCTTTGCCATCGGTCTCATGGCGCGTCTGGTCGAAATCTTCATGCTCGGGCGCGCGCCCAATTATGCCGAGCCGCGCGCCCATGAATGGCCGGCCGGACTGCGCACCATGCTGACCCGCACCGTCGCCGATCCGGGCACCTTCCAGCGCGCGCCCTTCAACGTAGTGGTCGGCTGGGTCTGGCATCTCGGGTTTCTGACCGCGCTGCTGTTCTTCGTGCCACATGTCGAGCTGATCCAGGGCGTGCTCGGGTTCGCCTGGCCGGCGCTGCCGAATCCAGTGGTCGACTTCGCCACCGCCATCACCCTTCTGGCCCTGATCGCGACCCTGGTGCATCGGCTCACGCATCCGGTGAAGCGGCACATCAGCACGATCGAGGACTATCTGGTGTGGGCCGTGGTGTTCATGGTGGTGCTCACCGGCTATCTGGCCTATCACCGTCTGGTCGAACCCTATCCGCTGGCGCTCGGCATGCATATTCTCTGCGCCGAGATCCTGCTGATCATCCTCCCTTTCACTAAGCTCACCCATATCTTCACGACCTTCATCGCGCGCTGGTACAACGGCGCCGCCTTCGGTCGCAAGGGGGTTCAGTCATGAGCGAGCTGACACTTGAACGGGGTCTCGCGGCCTTTCGCGCCGAGATCGACGCGCCGACGGCGGCGTTCTTCTCCAGTTGCGTGCATTGCGGACTCTGCGCCCAGTCCTGTCCCTTCTATCTTGAAACCGGCGATCCCAAATACACGCCGATCCTGAAGCTCGAACCCCTGCGTCGGGTATGGGAGAACGAGTTCACCCTCTGGGGTCGGATCAAGGGGCTGCTCGGTCTCCAAAAGAAGGTCACGGACGCGATGCTGGCCGAATGGGAGGAGCTGCTCTACGACTCCTGTTCCATGTGCGGCCGCTGCTCCATGGTCTGCCCGGTCGGCAACGATCTGGCCTACATGATCCGCAAGACCCGCGAAGGCATGGTCCAGTCGGGCCATGCGCCCGAGGGGCTGGTCAGTGCCTCGGTGCGCGCGATCACTACGGGCAGCCCGATGGGTCTGCAATGGAAGACGCTCGCGGTGCAGATCCAGCATGTCGAGTCCAGCAGCGGGCTGACCGTACCGGTCGACCAGGAGGGCGCCGAGTATCTGGTCCTGCTCTCCTCGATGGAGGTCATCAACTTCCCCGAGTATCTGGAGGCCATCACCCGGATCTTCGATCACGCGGGCGTGACCTGGACGCTCTCGACTCAGTGCTTCGAGGCCACCAATGCCGGCATCCAGATCGGCAATAAGGACATCGCCGCGCAACTGGTCGAGCGGGTCGTGGCAGCGGCGGAAACACTCCGGGTGCCCAAGGTCATCAGTCCCGAGTGCGGTCACGCCTATACCGCCATCCGCTGGGAAGGCCCGAATCTGATCGGTCGACCCTATTCCTTCCGCGTCTTCCACATCGTCGAGGTGCTCGATGAACTGCGCGCCGCCGGGCGCATTCGGACCGAGGGCAAGGAGGGCGACCGGCTCTCGATGCACGATCCCTGCAATCTGGCGCGCAAGAGCGGCGTAATCCAGCAACAGCGCAACCTGATGGCGCTGGTGGCTGAGAACTTCGTCGACCTCAAAGAACACGGCAAGTACCAGTGGTGCTGTGGCGCCGGCGGCGGTGTCAGCTCCAACGAGCGCGCCGAGGCACTCAAGATGACCGCCTTCAAGCGCAAGAAGGCCCAGATCGAGGAGGTCGCCCCCGAGCGGATGGTCACCATGTGCGCCACCTGCCGCACTCAGCTCGAAGAGGGCCTGGAAACCTTCAACATGGAGATTCCAGTGGTCGGGCTGACCGAGATGATCGCCGAGCACCTGGTCGAGCGCGACTGATCCCCATCACCCGAATCACCTGCGTTAGTGCCGGGCCGCGTTGGCGGCCCCGTGCCGGAGATCCGCCAACATGAGTGAACGCATCGTCGTCGACCCCGTCACCCGTATCGAGGGCCATCTGCGCATCGAGGCCCAGATGGACGGCGCCAGCATCGCCCAGGCCTACAGCTCGGGCACCATGGTCCGTGGCATCGAGACCATTCTCAAGGGCCGCGACCCGCGCGAGGCCTGGGTCTTCGTCCAGCGCATCTGTGGTGTCTGCACCCTGGTGCATGGCATTGCCTCGGTGCGCGCCGTCGAGGACGCGCTCAAGATCGAGCTGCCGCTCAACGCCCAGCTTATCCGTAATCTCATGATCGGTGCGCAATACATCCACGATCATGTGATGCACTTCTATCACTTACATGCACTCGACTGGGTCGACGTGGTCAGCGCCCTGAGCGCCGATCCCAAAGCGACCTCGGAACTGGCCCAGTCGCTCAGTGCCTGGCCCAAGTCCTCGCCCGGCTATTTCGCCGACACCCAGAAGCGGATCAAGACCTTCGTCGAGTCCGGCCAGCTCGGTATCTTCGCCAATGGCTATTGGGGGCATCCGGCCTACCGGCTGCCGCCCGAGGCCAATCTGATGGCGGTCGCGCACTATCTGGAGGCGCTCGCCTGGCAGCGCGACGTGGCCAAGTTCCATGCCATCTTCGGCGGCAAGAACCCGCATCCGAACTTCCTCGTCGGCGGTATGCCCTCACCGATCGATCTGGACTCCGACTCGGCGCTCAATGCCACGCGGTTCGCCGAGGTCCAGAACCTGATCCAGTCGATGCGCACCTTCGTCGATCAGGTCTATGTGCCCGATACTCTGGCCATCGCCGGGTTCTATAAGGACTGGAGCAAACGCGGCGAGGGGTTGGGTAATTTTCTCTGCTATGGCGATCTGCCTTCGGGCACGAGCCTGGATCCGGCAACCTTTTTCTTTCCACGCGGAGTCATCCTCGATCGCGATCTCTCCACCATCCACGAGATCGATCTGGAGGGCGCCGGCGAGATCCAGGAGTTCGTCAACCATTCCTGGTACGAATACAGCGTCGGCAATGATCGCGGACTGCATCCCTACGAGGGTCAGACCAATCTGGAGTACGACCGTCGCGGCGGTGTCGCGCCGCCCTACAAACAGCTCGACGTCAGCGACGGCTATTCCTGGCTCAAGGCGCCGCGCTGGAAGGGGCGCCCGGTCGAGGTCGGGCCGCTGGCGCGCGTCCTCATGCTCTATGCCACCGGCCACGACCAGACCCGGGAGCTGGTCGACAGCGCGCTTTCCAGGCTCGAACTGCCGGTCGACGCGCTTTACTCGACCCTGGGACGCACGGCGGCACGCACGCTGGAGAGCAAGATCCTGGCTGATACCATGCAGGGCTGGTACGACGCGCTGATCGCCAACATCAAGTCAGGCGACACCAGGACGTTCAACGAGACCCTGTGGGAGCCGTCGAGCTGGCCGAAACAGGCCCAGGGCGTCGGCATCATGGAGGCCCCGCGCGGTGCGCTCGGGCATTGGATCGTTATCGAGAACGAACGCATCGCCAATTATCAGGCTGTGGTGCCCTCGACCTGGAATGCCGGACCACGCGATAACCGGGGTCAGGCCGGCGCCTACGAGGCCGCGCTCCAGGACAACCATCAGCTCGTCAACGTCAAGCAGCCGATCGAGATCCTGCGCACCATCCATTCGTTCGATCCCTGTATCGCCTGCGCGGTGCATCTGGCCGATCCTGAATCGGGCGAGTCCTTTCAAGTCAAGGTCGTCTAGCGCCCAGTCCCCGGATCAGGTGGCCGAGCCGGACCAATCCGGCCCGGCCACCGATTGACCTCACCAGGTCAGGACCACTTCCGCGCGCACGAAGAACGAGTCGCTCTGTCGATTGTCGGCATAGTAGTCACCCGGCAGCAGATACTCGGCGACCAGATGCCCCGAGACGTGCTGGCTGAACTTGCTCTTGAGCCAGGCGGCGAACAGATGTCCACGGAAATTGCCGTCGCCACTCAGATTGACCATCTGGGCGGCGGTGCGGGTGCTCTGCTCGTCAGCCCAGAGCGCGTGGTAGTCGACCAGGAGCTGCGTCGTCGGATGCACCTGTGAAATCCAGCCGACATTGAAGCGCTGGAGGTTAGTCGCCTCGCCCACGCGCGATTCCAGTGGCCACTGATAGACCATCAGCTCACTCCACTGCGGCCAGCGGCCCCAGAGCGGGTCGAATGCCTGATCGCCGGCGCTGTCCGGATCGTCACCGGACAGATACTCAAAGTCAGCATGGAGCTGATTTTTGAGCGCATCGTTGAAGCTGTAGGTCAGCCGGCTGTTGAAGCCGAAGGCGCTCAGGTCGCGGTCGTTACGCGTGCCCCATTCATAGACAGTCTCGGCGCGCAGTGCCCAGCTGGACGTGAGCTTGGAGTCGGCGCGCATGCCGGCGGCGTAGATGTCACCCGAGTCGCTGGGTGAGGGGAAGGGCGCGCCATTGTTGACGCGAATGTTGCCCGGCGTGAGATTGGGCCGATTGTGTTTGTAGATGAAATAGCCGTCGAGATCCGTGCCCTCGATCAGCGACTTGTTGCGTCCATAGAGGATGACGCCGGTCTCGTACTGCTCGATCTGATCCTCGACTGTACCGTTGAGCGGCTGCGGGAAGCGCCCGGTGTTGGCACTCTGATCGAGGTAGATGAGATCGAGCGTGGTGCCGAGCGACTCCAGGTTGTAGGTGGCACGAGCAGCGTCGAAATAGATGGTGCGCGAGCCATCGATCGGCGTGCCTTCGAGCACCAGCCAGCCATTGCCCAGGACGATATCCTGGCGTCCGAGTCGGAGCGAGAGCGGCGAGCCGCCGATCTGTTTGAAGTCGACCTTGAGCTGATCGAAGAACAGACCGCCGCTGTACCAGGTTTCGAAACCGGCCACCGGCCAGCTGGAAGCGGCGGGGTCCTGATAGTGGCGCCCTTCCCAGATGAGACGGGCGCTGGCCTCCAGTTGATCATCGGGCGAGTAGGAACCCCAGAGTCGCCCGCGATAGCGCTCGAAGTTGCGATCAGCAGTGGCCGAGTCGGCGTTCAGACCCACGTTGTCGATCCACACCTGGCGCAGACGCAGGTCCGCGCCCCATTTGAAGGGACCGCTGCTCTGCTCAGCCTGTTCAGCCGAGACCACCGAGCAGGCAAGTGTGGCGCCGAGTCCGGCAGCCAGAAGGCTGGTTTTCTTAGAATTCATCGTCCACCTTTTTTTCGTCGAGCGCCCATTGGCGGTCTTCGTCGCTGACCTCGTCGCGTGCGGCGTTGCGGCGAAGCAGTCCGTAGAGAATGCTCAGGATGGCCAGGGCGATGATGCCCAGATAGGCGGTGAGCACGAGGGGATCGTCGAGACCCAGCATGATGTTTACCTCTTCTCCGGGAAACAGCGGTCGAGATGTTCGGCCGCCGGCGGACGGGTGAAGGCGCTGACCAGGATCAGGGTCAGGAGCGCGGCGGGCAGGGCGACCACGATGGGATCGACCGAGGGCCAGTTGGGCGAGTCGGCCAGAATGCTGGTCTTGCCGCCGGTGACGAGCTGCACCAGCCCGATGGCGCTGGCTTCCTTGGCCTTGACCAGCAACAGCCAGAACAGCGATACCACCAGACCGACCGTCATCGAGGCCAGCGCCCCGGCCTTGGTGACCCGGCGTGAGAAGAGTCCGCCGATATAGGCCGGCAGGAAAGCTGCTGCGCACAGTCCGAAGAAGATGGCGGTGAAGCGGGCGACGATGTATTCCTGACGAATGCTGTAACTGATAGTCACGGCGATCAGCAGACCGACCACGATCGCCAGACGCATGACCAGGAGACTCGGTTCGCGCTGCTGCCCCTTGGTGCCGATGCGCTCATAGAGGTCGCGCCCGGCCGCCGTGCCGATGGTGTGGAACTGGCTCGACATGGTGCTCATGGCCGCCGCCAGCAGCGCCAGGAAGAAGATGGCGCCGAACCAGTGGGGCAGGGCCGTCGAGATGAAGGTCGGGATGATCTTGTCGGCGTCGCCCTTGACATAGGTGACGACCGAGGAGCGACCGCCGACCAGCTCGAAGCTGTTGCCGTTCGTGTCCTCGGCCTTCTGGCGTTCACTGACGATCAGGGCCGCCGTGGCCGGGGCCTGGGTCTTGGGGCTGATGATCGCCGTCCAGGCGCCGCTGTCGGTCTTCTGCATCAGCTCGACCAGCGCCTGATTCTTCTCGGCGTCGAGTTCCTGGACCACCTTGCCATTGAGGATGGGACCATGCTGGGCGAACCAGGCATTCGACAGACTGCCGACCAGGAAGGGCGTGCCCGTCATCAGCATGATGAAGACCGCGCCGATCGGCACCGCCCGATCCAGCTCGCGCCGGCTACGCACCGTCATGAAGCGCACCGCCAGTTGCGGCTGGGCCAGAACGCCGATGCCCACGCCCAGGATGATGGCCGTGATCACGATCCACCACAGATCATAGGTCGGCGCACCCCAGCCGAAGACCGGCATCTCGGTCCAACCCTGATGGCCGATCTTGGCCAGGGGCGCGGGCACCATGTCTTCCATGCCGTCCAGATACTGATGGGCCTCGGTCACGCCGCCCAGGCTCGAATAGGTGAAGACCAGCAGGAAGATCATGGCCAGCACCATGACGAAGCCCTGGAAGGTGTCGGTGTACATCACCGCCTTGATGCCGCCGGGGATGACATAGGCCGCCGTGATGAGCGCAAAGATCAGAAGCGCGACCTCGAAGTCGATGCCGAACTGAGTGGCCGCGAAGACGCTGCCGCCGGTCATGACGGCGGCGGCGTAGAGCGGCATGAAGAGAAAGATCAGGACTCCGGCGAAAATCTGGATCGCCCGGCTTTGATAGCGCTGGCCCAGAAGCTCCGGGAAGGTGTGGGCGCCGAGATGGTGCCCGAGCCGGCGGGTCGGCTCGCCGAGCACGATGAAGGAGATCAGGATACCGACGCCGATGTTGAGGAAGGTGAGCCACAGCAGGCTCATGCCGAAGAGTCCGGCGACTCCGCCGAAGCCGACGATGGCGGCGGTGGAGATGAAGGTGGCCCCATAGGAGACCGCCATGATGACCGGATGGGCCGAGCGCCCTCCGACCAGGAAGTCGGCCGCCGAGCGTGTGCCCCGGTAGCCGAGCCAGCCCAGATAGGCCGTGACTGAGAGGTAGGCGAGGATGACGACGATGTCGATCCAGCCCACCGATGCATGATCGGGCATGTTTCCCCCTGTTATTGGAATGATGTGGACTCGATGCCACCTGGCCCGCGTTCGACCGTCATGCGTTCGAAATACGGGCGGGGGAAAATAACCCGATTTGCGGTGCGGGTGTTATAGCCTTGCCCCATCAGAGGGCGCTTTTTTCAACCGGAGACGTGCGTCTGTCGCTTGGCGGCGGCGGTGTAGACGGCATTTCGCTCGCGTTTGCCAACGGCAACGACCAGGACGATCAGCTGATCGTCCCGCACTTCGTATACGAGCCGGTAGCCGACTGTCTTCAGTTTGATCTTGTAACGGTTTTGGCGTCCAGAGAGCCTGGAGGCGGGGATATGAGGTTCCTTCAGACGTTCCAGGAGCTTCTTCTTGAGCTGTTCTCTGACACTCTTATCCAGTCTGCTCCACTCATTCCAGGCATCCGGATGGAACTGCAACTCATAGTTCATCCAGGGAGACCTTGAGCGGCGCCTTGCCGTCACTCAGGCGGGCATCGGCGATGTCGTTCAGTTCAAGGTCTTCGAGACGATCCATCAGGGCCTCGTAGGCTTGCGCCGGTACGCAATAAAAGACCGGCTCGTTGCGGTTGAGAACAGCTACCGGGAAGCCGGCACCGGCCGTTACTGTGCCCATCGGATTGCGTTTCAGCTCTGAGATGCTCGCCGTCGTTTCGGCTAGGATTCGATGTGTCATGACAGTTTAAGAGTGTTTTTAAAAGCACTCAATATAGGACGTTCAGCGGTGTCTCGCAATCCAATCGGATGAGCACAAAAGCACGATTAGTAGATTGGTATCAGGACGCCACGTGTCGTTCATGTCGCCCCAAGAGTCCCCGCATCCGCTCGATCCCATCGTCGACCAGCGTATAGACCACCGGCACCACCAGCAGACTGAGAAAGGTTGAGGTGATGAGTCCGCCGATAACCACGACCGCCATGGGCGCGCGGAAACTCGGGTCGGTGCCGATGCCGAGCGCGATCGGCAACATGCCGGCGCCCATGGCGAGCGTGGTCATGATGATCGGGCGCGCGCGCTTGCGGCAGGCATCGAGCAGCGCCTCCCAGCGGTTCAGACCATGCTCGCGACGCGCCAGGATGATGTAGTCGACCAGCAGGATCGAGTTCTTGGTCGCGATGCCCATCAGCATGATGAGCCCGATCATCGACGGCATGGACAGCGCGCTGCCGGTCACGAACAGGGCGAGAAAGGCACCGGGGATCGACAGCACCAGCGCCGCCAGGATGGTCGCCGGCTGCACGAAGTCGCGAAACAGCAGCACCAGCACCGCATAGATGCAGAGCACCCCGGTCAGCATCGCCAGACCGAAGCTGGCGAACAGCTCGCCCATGATCTCGGCGTCACCGACGGCGGTCTGGAACACACCCGGCGGCAGTTGACGCAGACTCGGCAGGGCCAGCGCCTGCTTCTCGACCTCGCCCAGCGGCTGCTGGTTGAGTTCGATCTCGAAATTGACGTTGCGCAGCCGGTCGTAGCGGTCGATCTCAGCCGGGCCACTGTCGAGCGTCAAACTCGCGATGGCCCCAATCAGCACCGGGCCATCCCGTCCAGGCACGGCCAGTTGGCCCAACAGCGCGAGATCCTGGCGCGCCTCGGGCGGTAGCTTGACCACGATCGGCACCTGACGCTGGGACAGATTGAGCTTGGGCAGCGACTGGGCGTAATCGCCGCTGGTGGCGATGCGCAGGGTCTCGGCGATGGCCGCCGAGGTCACGCCCAGCTCGGCGGCGCGGGCGAAGTCGGGCCGCACCACCAGCTCGGGCCGCACCAGGCCGGCGGTGTTGGTGACACCGCCGATGCCGGGGATAGTGCGCAGTTCGCGCTCGACCCGGCGTGCGTGCTCGGCCAGCCGCTCGCCATCCTCGCTGGCCAGCACCAGGATGTATTTTTCGTTGGCCCCGGCCAGACCCACGGTGAACCGGATCCCTGGAATGACGGTCAGCGCCTCGCGCAGCTCGCGCTCGATGGCCTGCTTGCTCAGGCCCCGACGCGCGCGGCGCGGGGTGAGGCTGATGGTCAGGGTCGCCTTGCGAACCTGCTGCGCCCCGGTGCTCATGAAGGGATCGCTGCCGGCCGAGCCGCCGCCAATCGTGGTATAGACCAGCCGCACCTGCGGATGACGCGCGATCAGGACTCGCGCCTGCTCGGCCGCGTCCAGGGTCTGTTCGAGCGTGCTGCCGGGCGGCAATTCGAGATTGACCTGGGTCTGTGACATATCGTCCGGCGGCAGAAAGCCGGTCGGCAACAGCGGCACCAGGGCAAAGGCGCCGACGAAGAAGGCCGCCGCCCCCAGCAGCGTCAGCCAGCGGTGGCGCACGCAGACGCCGCTCAGCCGCACCACGAGGTCGAGCCAGCGCGGGCGATCGTGGAGCCGGCGCGGCGGGTGCAGCAGATAGGCCGCCATCATCGGCGTGAGCAGTCGTGCCACCACCAGCGAGACCAGCACCGCGATGGCCGCCGTCCAGCCGAACTGGACGAAGAATTTGCCCGCCACCCCGCTCATGAAGGCCGTCGGCAGGAACACCGCGATCAAAGTGAAGGTGGTGGCGACGACCGCCAGCCCGATCTCATCGGCCGCTTCCATCGCCGCCTGATAGGGCGTCTTGCCCTGACGCAGATGGCGCATGATGTTCTCGATCTCGACGATGGCATCGTCGACCAGGACGCCGATCACCAGCGACAGCGCCAGCAGGGTCACGGTGTTGAGCGTGAACCCGAGCAGATACATGGCGGCGAAGGTCGGCAGGATCGACAGCGGTAGCGCCGTGGCCGAGATCAGGGTCGCGCGCCAGTCGCGCAAAAAAGCCCAGACCACCAGCACTGCCAGCAGCGCGCCCTCCAGCAGCAGCGACATCGAACCCGTGAAGTTCTCCTCCACCGGATCGACGAAGTTGAAGGACTCGACGATCTCGATGTCCGGGCGCTCGGTCTGGAGCCGCGCCAGTTCGGCCCGCACGCCCTCGGCGACCTCGACCTCACCCGCGCCGCGACTGCGCACCACCTCGAAGCCAACCACCGGGCGTCCGTCGAGCAGGGCGGCCGAGCGGCGCTCGGCGACGGTGTCGGTCACGGTCGCGACCTGACCGAGCCGAATGCGTCGCCCGTCGGACAGGCTGATGTCCAGCTCGGCCAGCTCGGCGGCGGTCTGGACCGTGGCCAGGGTGCGCACCGATTGTTCGGCCCCGCCCAGATCGGCGCGTCCGCCCGAGTCCTCGCGCTGGATCAGGCGCAACTGACGCGAGATGTCGGCAGCCGTGACCCGCAGCGCCAGTAGCCGGTCCGGGTCCAGCTCGACCCGCACCTCGCGGTCCACCCCACCGACGCGGCTCACCGCCCCGACGCCCGGCACGCTGAGCAGACGCCGCGCCAGATCGTTGTCGACGAACCAGGACAGCGCCTCCTCGTCCAGACGTGGCGAGTCGACCGTGTAGCTCAGGATCGGCAGTCCGGTCAGATCGATCTTGGCGACGATCGGCTCTTCCAGATCGCCGGGCAGATCGGAGCGGATACGGGCGACCGCGTCGCGCACGTCGTCGACGGCCTCCTGGGTCGGTTTCTCCAGCCGGAACTCGGCGGTGATGGTCGCGGTGCCGTCCTGGACCTTGGTGTAGATGTGCTTGAGGCCCTGGAGCGTCGCGATGGCGTTCTCGATCTTACGCGCCACCTCGGTCTCCAGCAGGGCCGGCGCCGCGCCGGGCAGACTGGCGACCACGCGCACGCTCGGCAGATCGATGTCCATGAACTGCTGGACCTTCATCGCCATGAACGACAGCGTGCCCATGAAGGCGAGCAGGGTGAACAGCAGGATCGCCGGGATGGGGTTGCGGATCGACCAGGCGGAGACGTTCATTCGACGAGGCGTACCAGATCACCGTCGGCGAGGAAACCGACACCGCTGTCGACGACCTCCGCCGTGGCCTCCAGTCCGGTGGTGATCTCGACCCGATCGTCCAGACGTCGGTCGATCCCGACCTTGGTCTGAGCAACGGTGCCGTCCGGCTCCAGCCGGAATACATAGGCGAAGCCCTCGCGCATCAGCACCGCCGACTGGGGCAGGGTCAGGGCCGGAGACGCGCCAAGATCCAGCACGCCACGGACGAACATCCCGGCGCGCAACGGCCGGCCGGTCGTCTCTGTCGGCAGGTCGACATAGACCAGTCCGGTGAGCGTGCGTGGGTCGACGGTCGGGGCGATGCGCCGGATCTGGCCGTTCACCGGCGTTCCGTCGGGCGCGAGGACTTGGGCCGGTCCGCCCGGTTGCAGTCGGGCCAGTTCAGTCGCCGGCACCTCGGCGCGCCATTCCAGTCGATTGTCGCGGATGAGGCGCAGCAGCTCATCTCCGGCCTGGACGAGTGCGCCTTGCGTGGCGCTCAGTGACGCGACGATCCCGGCGACCGGCGCCAGCACCTGGGTGCGAGACAGCCGCAGTTCCTCGGCGCGGACCCGTGCATGGGCGGCGGTGAGCCGGGCCAGGGCGGTCTGTTCGGCGCTCAGGTACTGATCGGCCTGCTGGGCGCTGAGCGCCGGCGTGCCCCGCGACTGACGCGCGCGCCCGGCGTCGGCGCGAGCCTCGGCGAGCAGGGCCTCAGACTCGGCCACGGCGGCGCGGGCCTGTTCCAGGTCCGCCGTCACGCTGTCGCTGTCGATGCGGGCGAGCAATTGGCCGCGCTCGACCTGATCGCCGATCTCGACCGGCATCGCGACGAGCCGCTCGCCGCCGATCTCGGCACCGACCACGACCTCGCGCCAGGCGGCGAGATTGCCGGTGGCGGCGATCGTGCGCGGCCAGTCGCGGATCTCGGGACGGGTGGTGGTCACGGTCAGGGCGGGCTTGGTCGGTTTGGCCGAAGCCGACGACTCATCGGCCGGCTGGGCACCGACCGCCTGTCCGCTCAGACCGAATACTAGGGCCAGTCCCAGAAACCGGCCGAGCCATCCTGGATGTACGTTGTCGAGCGCGTGCATGTTGGTGTGGTTCAAGGCGGCAGGTGCCAGGCATCGATGAAAATCAGGAGTCTGTCTCCAGTCGGCTCTTCGATCCAGGCCAGAGCGCGGACCCCATTGGGCCGCAGACGCGCGGCCAGCAGGGGCGGCAGCGGCTGGATTGCGCGCGCCGCCAACTCGAAGTGAACGATGGGTTCGTCGACGCGTACCAGGCGCCGCCAGTCCGGATGGACGATTTCGAGCAGACGCTGGCGTGGCCGTTCGGGCACGGATACCTCGGGCAATTCGAGCAGCTCGGCGAGACTGGGCGCGGTGGTGTCGGCGCCGGTATCGCGCATGGCGCCGATCTTGGCCGCCTCCAGCGCCAGACACAAGCCGGCGCTCTCGCACCGAACCAACGCGATAGTCTCCAGCGCCGACGTTGGGGCGCGCTCGGATTCGATCGGACGCACTCAGCCCGCTCCGTTCAGATAATCCTGGAACAGCGCATCGAGATCCAGCAGGATTACGGTGCATGCGTCGAGCTGAAAGACACCGCACGCGACCCGGTGCAGCGGTTCGTTCAGCGTCTCGGGCACCGGCTGAATCCGATCCTCGACGATATCCAGCACATCGACCACGCGATCGACCCGCAGTCCACTGCGCATCGGCTCGCCGCCGACCGTCTGCGTGCCCTGGGCCAGCAGGATTGCGCCCTGACGACCGGGCGTGCCATGCGTGATCCCCAGGAGATCCCCCAGCCGGATGACCGAAGTGATATCGCCGCGCACGCTGATGACCCCTTCGAGCGCCGGCGGACAGCCAGGGACGACATGGATGGTCGACAGCGGCAGGATTTCGCTGACCTGACGCCCCGGCAAGGCCGCAAGCCGTTCGCCGATGTCGAAGATCACCAGCTTGACGCTGGGCGCATCGACGACGACGCAATCGGTGTCGTCGGTGCGGCGCCGCGCCAGGATTTCGTTCAGTGGATCCTGATTCGGGTGGTCCGGGCTGGAGTCCATCGCGTGGCTCATTGGGCGGTGTTCGGGTGGGCGATCAGGATGCAATTGCGTCCGGCATGCTTGGCGCGATAGAGCGCCGCATCGGCCGCTTCGATCAGCGCCGAGGGATCGCTGTATTCGGGGAAGGCGGCCAGTCCGCCGCTGAAGGTGCAGTGGAACTCACGCCCGTCGGCCAGGAAGTTCACGGACGCGAAGCTCTCGCGCAGAGCGTCCATGATGATCTTGGCCTGATCGACCTCCAGACCGGTCATGATGACGGCGAATTCCTCACCACCATAGCGCCCGACGATGTCGGATTCGCGCAGACGCAGCCTGAGCGTGCGTCCGAGCGCCATCAGCACCTGATCGCCGGTCGGGTGTCCGTGGGTGTCGTTGACGGCCTTGAAGTGGTCGACGTCGATCATGGCCAGACAGAGCTGACGCTGTGTGCGCTGACAGGAGGCCATGGCGACCTTGAGCAGCTGCAGAATGGTGTTGTGGTTGAAGAGTCCGGTGAGACTGTCGCGGATCATCAGCGAACGCAGCGTGCGCATGCGCTCGGCGCGTAGCTGGACCTCGGTCACCAGACGTTCCGGCTCGATCGGCTTGGTCAGGAACCCGTCGGCGCCGACCTCAAGCGCCTTGAACTGGCGCTGCGCATTGGTTTCGGACGAGACATAGATGATCGGCAGCCCCAGATAGCCGGGAATCTGACGCAGCACGCGCGCCAGCTCAGGCCCGGAGCATTTGGGCATGTAGAGATCCATCAACACCAGATCGGCATCGAAGTCTTCCAGGATGGCGGGTACGCGCGCGGGCTCGCTGGCGACCCGGGTCGTCATCCCGGCGGACTCCAGCACCATGGCATAGAACTGCGCCACGTCCGGATCGTCGTCGACGATCAGGATGTGATACGGCTCCGTTGCGCCGCGACTGGTGAGCTGATCGAGCAGTTCGGCCATCTCGACCGCCTTGACCGGTTTGCGGCAATAAGCGTGTCCGCCGGCCTTGACCGCACGCAGACGGGCCTGGAAGTCGTCGCGCATCGACATGAACAGACAGGGGATGGGCGGGTCCAGGTGCGTGTTCAGCTCGGCGATGGTCGTGGGTCCGGCGTCACGGCCTTCCGGAAACATGATGTCCATGACGATGGCGGCCGGCGGTCGGGCCTGCACCGCCTCGCACAGCGCCTCCAGTGCGACATAGGGTCGGACCTCGTAGCCGAAGCAACTGAGTTGGCTGGCCAGATCCTGGGCGAGCAGAGCGTCGTCGTCGCAAAGATAGATGAGACGGCGGTTGGCGTCTGTCGCCTCGCTGGAGTCGGCGCGCTGGCTTTGCAGGTTGAAGCACGGATGGCCGTCCTGCGCCATGGCCTGGTCGACGCTGAGTTCGAGTTCTTCGAGCGTTTGGACGTGGCGGCGCAGGTCAGCCAGCAGATGTGACGACAGATGCCGATCGCCGTCGAGCACCTCGCGCAGGGTCTGCTCGGCTTCCTTGGCAGAGGCATTGATGGCGTTGAAACCAAAGGAGGCGCCCGAACCCTTGAGCGTGTGGAAGATCAGATGGAGCTGCGTGAGCGGCTCGTCCTGGCGCTCGCTGGTCGTGAGGGCGGCCAGCAGCGTGCGCGCCTGACGCAAGCGATCCGGAAGCTGCTCGATAAAGGACGCGCGCAGACGCTGCTTACGCTCCTGGAAGGAGTTCTGGGGGCCGGCCGGCATGTCGATGGTGCCTCGTGTCTGCTCCAGTCGGATACGGTTCAGAGTTGGTCGAGCAGCGCCGACAGGTGCTGCTCCAGGGAACCGTCCTTGGCGAGACAGGCATAAAGTCCGGGTGCGCGCTCCAGCAGTGGCGCGGGGTCGTCTCCGGTCAGGAGCACGAATGGCTGCTCCAGACCGCGTTCGCGCAGTTCCTGGAACAACTCCAGTCCGTCGAGCAGCGGCATGTGCAGGTCCGAGACCACCAGTTCGAAACTGGCGTCCTCGCTGAGTCGCTCCAATGCCTCCAGGCCATGTTCGGCGAGGTGACAACTGTGCCCGGCTTCTTCGAGTACGGCCAGCGTCAGTTCGCCGGCCAGCGGATCATCGTCGACGATAAGTATGCGCATGAGAATTCTTCGACCTCCAAACCAGATCCAGGCACGAGCTGGGATCTAACCTAACAGATTCATGAGTGTATCGACCAGACTCGATTGATTGAAGTCGCCTTTGACGATATAGGCGTCGGCGCCGACCTGGATGCCGCGCTGCTTGTCCTCGGGTTTCTGGCGCGAGGTGACGATCACGATGGGTGTGGAACGATACTGCTCGTGTCCGCGCAGGCGCGTGGTCAGCGAGAACCCGTCCAGGCCCGGCATGTCGACGTCGGTGATCACGGCATCGAAGTGTCCGCCGCGTGCTTTCTGCCAGCCGTCGAGTCCGTCCTCGGCCAGGGTGACACGATAGCCGTGGGCCTCCAGGATCTCGCGCTCGATCTCGCGCGTGTTGAGCGAGTCGTCGACGACCAGCAGATGCTGGCCGCCCGAGGTCGGACGCTGGGTCGGGTGATCGGCGATCACGATGGAGCGCTCGCCGCGCAGTTGGCGCGCCAGCTCCAGCAGCGCCGGCGCCTGGAGCACGCTGACGAGGGCGTTATCGCCGGTCACGACCATGCCGGCCACCAGCCCGCTGGCGCGCATGTGTGCCGGCAGCGGCTTGATGACCATGTCGCGCTCATCGAGCAGCCGATCCACGATCAGCCCGAGCTTGCTCTGACCGGCCTGGACGACCACCACCAGCCAGCCGTGTTCCGCATCGGCCTGGGCAACGGTCTGCAGACGCGGCAGATCAGTCAGGCGCACCAGCGGCAGAAATTCGTTGCGCAGCACCATCGCCGGGCGGTCGCCGATCTGGATCGCCTGATCGCGAGGCAGGCGGATCAGCTCGACGATCTGGTGCGCGGTCAGCCCGAAGGCGCATCCGCCGGCCTCGAACAGCAGCACCCGCATCACGGCCAGCGAGATCGGGAGCTGGAGGCCGAAGCGAGTGCCGGCCCCGGCGCGACTGGTGATCGACAGGGAGCCGCGCAGATTCTCGACGATGGCGCGCTTGACCACGTCCAGTCCCACGCCGCGCCCCGAGATGTCGGTGATGATGGCGCTGGTGCTGAATCCGGGCTGGAGGATGAGCTCGGCGACCGCGTCCTCGTCCAGGGTCGGGGTGCGCGCCGGATCGATCAGCCCTTTTTGCAGCGCCTTGGCAAGGATGCGCTCGCGGTCCAGACCGCGTCCGTCGTCCTCGAGCTCAATGAGGACACCGACACCGTCCTGACGCGCGCTGAGCCGCAGGCGCCCCATCCGCGGTTTGCCGGCGGCCAGGCGTTGCTCCGGGGGTTCGAGTCCGTGATCGATGGCGTTGCGCAGCAGGTGTACCAGGGCATCGCTCAGATGGTCGATGAGCTGACGGTCCAGCTCGATCTCGCCGCCGCTGATCTCACACTGGACCTCCTTGCCAAGTTCGCGTCCTAGCTCGCGCGCCAGGGGCGCGATCGGATCGAAGACGATGGCCAGCGGCAGCAGACGCATCACCAGCGCGCGGTCGTTGAGATCGGTCGTCAGACGCTCCTGCTCCTGGATCAGATCGCGCAGCCCGAGCGTGAACTGATGCAGGGCCTCGGACTGTGCCGTCAGCCGCGCGTGTTCCAGCTCGGCTCCAGGTGTTGTCAGCGCGTTCAGACCGACATCCAGGGCGCGCACCTCCAGCAGCTTCTGACGCAGCTTGGCCTGATTGGAGACGACCTCGCCCATGAGCTTGATCAGCTCGTCGAGCTTGTCCATGCGCACCCGCACGCTGTCTGGAGTGCGTAGCACGGTCGGCGCTGTCGCTTCGGCAGTCGGTTCAGGCGGCGACAGGGGCGCGGGCGGATCGGCGCTCGCTGTCGGCGTGGAGGCTGGCGCTGCATCGGGTACGGGCCTCTCGCCCTGCGCCGCCGCGGCGAGCGCCGCACAGAGTGCGTCGTCGGCCGGCGGAAGCTGGCCCTCGGTCGCTTCCACCTGTTCGACCAGGGCGCCGAGGGCATCCAGGGCGCGCAGCAGGAGTGCCCCCAGCTCGGGGCTGGTTTGTATCCGCCCTTCGCGCAGTGTGCCCAGCACCTCTTCGAGCTGATGCGCGGTCTCGGCAATGCTCGTCAGCTTGAGCATCCGCGCCGAGCCCTTGATGGTGTGGGCGGCGCGAAACAGCTCGTTGATCGTCTCGGGGTCCAGGTTCGCGCCGCTTGCCAGGGGGGCCAGCCCCGAGGCGAGTCGACCCAGATGGTCGCGAGCCTCGCCGGTGAATCTGGGTAAGAATTTTTTGATGTCCAGGGCCATGGCGGATATCGGATCAGAGATTCGTCGTGAGTCGGTCCAGACGAATCTGACAGAGTTGCTGCAAGTCGCCCAGGGTCAGGGCCGGTGCGCCGATCAGGGCGACCTGAGGCGGAACGGGCGAGGCGTCGCGTTCGAGCTGGCGCAGGACGATCCGGTATTCGCGTTGTGCCAGTGGCGCCTGTCCGGTCTCGCGATAGACCTCAGCGAGCTGGAAATGCGCCGGCCAGGACTCGGGCTGGTGATAGATGGCACGGCGCAGATATTCGATGGACTCTGCTGAGCGGCCCTGACGCTGGGCGCCGCGTCCCAGCAGCAGGAGGGCTTCCAGGCTCCAGGGGTCGCGGTCGAGCACCTGCTGAGCCAGGGCCATCGCCGCCGTGATCTGATCCTGCTCGAACAACAGATGCGCTTTGAGCACCAGATCCTCGGGACGCGGTTCGGCGCGGTCGCACAGTGGCGCGAGCCGTTCGAGTGCGGCCTCGACTCGCTCGGACTGAGCCAGGGCGAGCGCCTCGTCATGGAGGGCGTCGGCGTCCAGCGGGACCAGAAGCGCGGGGCCGTCACGGCGAGGTGGGCGGGGCGTGGCCGCCGGAGTTCTTGGAGAAGATGGACGGACCGCTGAGTCAGTGCGACGGGTGTGGCGGACACCGGATCGGCTCGGGCGTGGCGGCGGTTCGCGTGTGGTCGTGACTGGAGTGCGTGTCGCGCCCGGCTCCCGTCCGGCCTGGTGGTTCGCGAGCAGACCCGGCGTGATCGGTGCCTGAGTTCCAGCCGGCGGTTCATTGACGAACAGAAACACGCCATGACGCTCGCGTAAGGTCAGCAGGCCGAAATCATTGGCCAGCGTCTCAGAGATGCCGACGAACAGATAGCCGCCGGGTGCCAGCAGCGTCTTGAGCTGTTCCTGCACGCGCTGTCGGGTCGGGGCATCGAAATAGATCGACACATTGCGAAAGAAGATCACGTCCTGACCCGCGAGATTCGACGGATACTCGGGAGCAAGCAGGTTGAATGGCTGGAAACGCACCTGCCGGCGCAGACACTCGTCGATGCGAAACGAGTTGGCATCGATGGGTGTGAAATAACGCTCCTGAAGCGACTGGCTCAGCGCGCGGAAGGAGAAGCGCCCATAGACGCCGGCGCGCGCGCGCTCCAGGACCGCGCGGTCGACGTCTCCAGCATTGACCTCAAAGAAACGCTCGGCGAGATCGCCATAGCGTTCACGCAGCGCCATCAGGATCGAATACGGCTCCTCGCCTGTCGAGCAGCCGACTGACAGCAGGCGCACCGGCGTGTCGGAAGTACGGCGTGCCAGCCGCTCGGGACACAGATGTTCGGTCAGCAGCTCCAGATGCTGGGACTCGCGGTAAAAATAGGTCTCGTTGATGGTGATGAGACTGGTGAGCGTATGCAGCTCGGTCTCGTCAGCGCGCAGCCGCGCCAGATAATCTGCGGGCGAGTGAGCGCCGACCGTGCTGATGCGCTTGACGAGCAGCTCGCGCCAGAGATCGTTGCCATAGGTGCCGGCATTGAGTCCGAGGTGCTCCTTGATGAAGTGCTGGATGGCGTCGAGATTCATGGCGTCTGACCCCCAAAGCGACACAGGGCACCGGCGATCTCGCTCAGCGGCAAAACCTGCTGGATGGCGCCGGCCAGCATGGCCTCGCGATTCATGCCGAAGATCAGCGAACTGGCCTCGTCCTGGGCCAGGGTCTGGCCGCCGCCGGCGCGGAGATCGAGCAGACCGCGCACTCCGTCGCGGCCCATGCCGGTCAGGATCACGCCCAGCGCCTGTCGACCGTAGCACGCGGCGGCTGAGGACAGCAGCCGGTCGCAGCTCGGATGATAGATGTCGCGTTCCTCCGGCTCGACATAGCCGAGGCGTCGGTCGGCGGTCAGGATCAGATGCCTGGCCGGATCGGCCAGATAGACATGCCCGGCTCGCGGTCGCTCGCCGGCCTGGGCGACCATGACCCGCAGTGGACAGAGGTCATTGAGCCAGCCGGCCATGGCTTCAGCGAAGCCCACCGAAAGATGCTGGGCGATCAGAACCGGGGCGGCGAGTGTCGCCGGTAGCTGGGGCAGCAGCGCCGCCAGCGCCTGGGGTCCGCCGGTGGAGGAGGCGATGACGATCAGGCGTGTCTCCTGACCGTCGGCGCGCTCGCTGACGGTCGGCGCGGTCGAGGTTGAGGGAGGTTCCAGCCCGGACGGTGCTATCAGCGCGGTGCCGCTCGACTGGCGTCGAATGTGCCGGATCACGGGCACGCCCGCGAGCATCCGCAGACGTCGCGCCAGCGCGCCGTCATCATCGAGCGTCGGCTTGGCGGTTGCTTCCAGCGCCCCGCGCGCTACCGCCGACATGGCATTGCGCGAATCGGCCAGATCCGAGAGCACCAGGATCGGCGTGGCGCGCGTGGCCATGATCTCCTCGATGGCGGTCAAACCGTCCATCTCGGGCATTTGCAGATCCAGGGTGATGATGTCTGGCTGGAGCGCGAGCGTGAGCTCCAGTGCCTCGCGCCCGTTAGCCGCCTCGCCGCAGACATGCAGACCGGAGGCGGGTTCGGATTCAAGCAGGGCGCGAATAAGCGCGCGGGCCGAGCCGCTGTCGTCGACCACCAGCACCCGGATTGGCTTCATGCATGGCTCCGCGCCGGTGTGTCGTCCGTGGGCTGATCCGGTTCGGCAGGCCGTTCATCGAGCACGAAGCGGTCGACCTGACTCTTGAGCGTGGCCGAGAGCTGGGTCATGCTCTGGGCCACCTGCGAGATGCGGCGCACCGATTCGGCGGTGTCGGAGCTGGCGGTCACGATTTCCTTGAGCGCCACCACCACCTGATTGCTGGCGGTGCGCTGCTGCTGGGTCGAGAGGCTGATCTGCTGGGCCGAGCTGGTCGTCTCGCTTGCGGTCTGTACCAGTTCATGCAGAAAGTCAGCGGTATGCGCCGAGGCGTCCAGGCCCTGTTCGATGCCGACCGAGCCTTTTTCGGACGTGATGACCAACCGGCTGATGGTCTCCTGGATCTCGCCGATCTTATGCGCGATCTCAGCGGTCGACTCGCTGACCGAGTCGGCCAGCCGGCGGATCTCGGCGGCGACCACGCCGAAGCGCTTGCCGGCCTCGCCGGCCGATGAGGCTTCGAGCGCAGCGTTGAAGGCGATCAGCTTGGTCTGGTCGGCCACGGTGTCGATGATCTCCATGATGCGCGTGATTTCCTTGGACTTGCCGCCCAGATCGACGATCTCCTTGAGCGAGACCTGATTGTCGTGACGGATCTCTTCCATCTTGTCGACCAGTTGGCGCATCGCGTCCTCGCCCTGGAGGCTGCCGTCATAGGTGCGGCGCGCGATCTCGACCACCGAGCCTGAATATTCGGCGATCTGCGCCGAGGACGAGGACAGTTCCTCCATGGTCGAGGTGATCTCGGCCACCGAGCTGGACATCTCACTGGAGGTGGCCGCCTGACCGTCGACGGCTTGCGCGATCTGGCGTGCGGCCTCGTAGACCGAGATGGCGTTGCGCTCAACCTCAGCGACCAGATCGCGCAGATGTTGGCGCATCCGGTCGGTCGCGCCCGCCAGCTCGGCCAGCTCGTCGCGTCCGCCCAGGGCGACTTCGCGCGCCAGATTACCGGCGGCCACGCGGTCGACGCCCTGGGTGAGGCGCTCGATGCGTCGGGCCAGCACGCGCGCCGAGACCAGGGCGAGCGCCAGACCGATCGCCAGCACCAGGGCGCCGAGCATCCAGGTTTGCCCGATCGCCCGTGCCCGGATCTGGCTGTAGACCTGACGATCCTTGGCGACCTCGATCACCCCGAGCGGTTGGCCGGCATAGTCCTGGATCGGCTCGGCATAGACGGCCATGTGAACGCCGCCGATCATCATTTGAGCATATTGGGGTGTGCCGGCGGCCGCCGCCGCGATGGTGGCTTCATCAAGTAGCGGGCGCTCGCCGGCTGTGCTGGCGAAGGTTTCGATCTGGCCGTTGCTGGTTAGATAAAGTGCCGCCTCGACTCCGTGACGCGCCTTAAAGCCCTCGAAGAAAGAGGGACCGAACGACATGCCGAATTCGACCGAACCGAGATGACGCCCCTGATCGAAGACAGGAACCATGCCACGTGCGCCCAGACCGGCCACGCCGGACTCCAGACCGCGATGGGGCGTGCGGCGGGTGTTGGTGTCGACGACCGAATGACGGAAGCTGGAAAGATCGTCGCCGTATTTCTCAATCTTATGCAGACGCAGGAAGGAGGTCGCTGGCGGGGTGTGGAACTGAAACTGAACCGCGCCATAGTGCTTGCTCAGAACCTCGTAGGGCGCGAGGAGCTGCTCGCTCAGCCAGGCGCGATCGCCGGCGGCGAAACGCTGCTGGACCTCCGGGATGTTGGCGACCAGGGCGCTCAGGGCTTCGGCGAGCCGGGTCTCGGCCTCGACGTCGAGTCGGATGCGCTCGGCATACTGGCGCAGCTCGGTGCGCTCCGCCTCCAGGGCCAGACTGTCCATGGCGCGCAGATTGAAGAAGGACAACACCGAGACGGCGAGCAGGATCGCGGTCCCGGCACCGATCATGTAGTTGACCCAGAGACGGAGGTTGGTGAACATCAATCGCTTCTCGTGCAGGCCGCGTCTGGCGCGGACGTTGAAACCGCGTTTCCGAGGGCCGGATGCTAGCCTAAGCCGAGCCGCTAAAGAAGACCGTTATCCAAAAGAAAAACTCAACAATGCCTGGAGCCATCATGGAGAGTTACACCGTCGTCCGTCCCGAGCATCTCAACCACTATGGTCATCTGTTCGGCGGCTGTCTGCTCAAATGGATCGACGAGATTGCCTGGATCGCCGCCAGCCGCGACAATCCGGGCTGTCGCTTCGTCACCATCGGCATGGACCGCGTCGAATTCCATCGCGGCGTCGAGCTAGGCACCGTGCTGCGCTTCGGGGCCGCCGAGAGCTGTCGGGGGCGCACCTCGCTGACCTATGGCGTGAGCGTCTACGCCGACGACCTGGAGACCGGGCGCGAGGTGCCGATCTTCTCGACCTGCATCACCTTCGTGCGGCTCGACGAGCAGGGGCGGAAGATTCCGCTGCCTACCGCCGAGCCATCCCTGGTCTGACGGCTGTCCGGCGCGTCATTCCGGCGGCTGGGTGTGGGCCATGACATGGTTTGCCAGCCCGGCGCGCAGTGCCTCGGGCAGCGACTCGCCGACCTGGGTCTCGTCGATGACCAGGACGTGAATGGTTTTGGCCGTCGCCATCTCTTCGCCGGCTTCGTTCAGAAAGCGATAGCCGATCGCAAACGAGCGCCGGCGCAGATCCTCGACCCGGACCTCGACCCGAATCCGGTCACCATGCCGCATCGGACGCCGGTAATCGGCCTCGGCATGGGTCAGGGGCAGCAGGATATCGCCGTCGCGAAGCATGGCATCGATCGGATAGCCGATGTGTTCCATGAAGGCTTCGAGCGCGTCCTGCGCGTGCCGGAACAGATGGGCGAAGAACAGCCGCCCGGCTGAATCTGTGTCATGCAACCGGATGCGGAGCGCGTATTGGAAGGGACTCGTCGGCAAGAAACGCTCGCTCACATCAGGAAACCGGCTCCGGCCGTGACAGCCAGTGCTGAATGACGGCCAGAAGCCGTTCCGGCTCGACCGGCTTGGTGAGAAAATCGTTCATGCCCGCCTCCAGACACTGGGCCTGGTTTTCAGCAAAAGCGTTGGCGGTCATGGCGACGATGGGGGGTTGGGGGACCGTCGGCAGTTGGCGAATCCGACGCGTGGCCTCCAGTCCATCCATGACGGGCATCTGCATGTCCATCAGGATGAGGTCATAGCGGTGTCGTTGCACGCCCTCCAGTGCCTCGGCCCCGTTCTCGGCGGTGTCGATGCAGAGTCCCAGGTCGGCGATGAGTTCCAGGGTGATCTCGCGGTTGATCGGTTCATCCTCGACGAGCAGGAGACGACGTCCTGTACAAATCCGGATCAGCGTGGTTCGATCCAGGGACGCCGGGGCAGGGACGGGGACGGTCCCGGTGGTGGTTGCAGTCCCCCGCCGCAAGCGCACAGTGAACCAGAAGGTACTGCCGACACCCAGGGTACTCTTGACCCCGACCTCACCGCCCATCAACTGAGCGAGTTGTTTGGTCAGCGCCAACCCGAGTCCGGTGCCGCCGTACTGACGGGTGATCGAGTTGTCCGCCTGCTCGAACTCGGTGAACAGACGGGGCAGATGCTCGGCGGCGATCCCGATGCCGGTGTCTTCGACCTCGAAGCGTCCCAGCACGCTGTCCCCCAGATCCGCTTCGGGGAAGGCACGCAGGGTGATAGAACCCGTCTCCGTGAACTTGATGGCATTGCCCGCATAGTTCAGCAGCGCCTGCTGGAGACGCGCGGCATCACCGAGCAGATCCGATGGCCAGGCCTTGAGCTGGACGCAGAGCTTCAAGCCCTTCTGCGTTACCCGATCGGAGAGCATGGCCACGAGATTGCGCATGATCGCCTCGACGCGCAGGGCTGATTCCTCCAGGGCCATTTTGCCATCCTCGATCTTGGAGAGATCCAGAATGGCGTTGATGAGATCGAGCAGATGGCGTCCCGCGACCTCGATCTTGTCCAGCCGCTCGGCTTGAGTGGGGAGAAGGGCTTGCTGGCGCATGAGATGCGCCATGCCAAGCACGGCATTGAGGGGGGTGCGGATCTCATGGCTCATGTTGGCGAGAAAGAGCGATTTAGCCTGGGAGGCCGCCTCGGCCTGATGGCGCAGTTCGATATCCATGATGGCGCCCAGCCTGGTTGCAGAGACCCGTTCCTCCGGTGTCCAGCGCCAACTGCGCAACCGCACCATCTGCTGCCAGGCAGCGAATGACTGGCGCGGACCGATGCGACCATCGGGTCCGATGTTGACCGCCTTATCCGGGTTGCCGGCCCAGATTACATGGCGCACCTGCTCGGCCCGAAACCACAGCAGCGCGAGATCCGGCGTGGACGCCAAGCGCAGGAACATCAGTCCGGCCGCCGTCTCCCCAAGGTCGAGCGTCTCGGGGAGATGGTCACTCAGACAGTCGGTGGCGAACAGCAGCGAGCTGTCGTCATCGTCGTGCCGGTGGAGGTCGGCAACCAGGCTGGAGATCCGTGCAGCCTCGGGCGTCGCGCCGGCCGTATACACCTGAGAACCGCTAATCAGGGCCACACCCTCGGCCCCGACCGCGCCGAGCAGGTCAGATTGATATTGACCTGTCAGCAAGGTCGGAAGCCGCACCCCCTGACGCATCGCCGCAATCAATCGTTCACGGCAGGTTTTCAATTGATGCTCATAGGAGCGACTGCGTCGCTCTTCGATAATCTGGATCTGTGTTTCCAGATCCTGCGCCATCCAGTCCATCACCCGGCGGATCTCTTCCGAGACCTGATAGGGAGAGCCGTGGTGGCACGCGATCAATCCCCACAACCGGTCATCGTGAAACAGGGACAGAGTCAGGGTGGCGCGTACTCCCATGTTCCGGAGGTATTCCACATGCACCGGAGAGACGCTGCGCAGCAGACTGCGTGAGAGGTCGAGTGGCTTGCCCGTGACGGGATTCGGCTCGGGCTCGATCGGTACGGGTGCATAGTCGATATCGACGATCGCACGGGTACGGTTGATCTGATAGAGCCGCCGTGCCTGAACTGGAATATCCGACGCCGGATAGTGCAGTCCCAGGTAAGGCTCCAGGTCAGGCTCACGGGCCTCGGCGACGACCTCGCCGTGCCAGTCCACTGGATCCAGGCGGTATAACATCACCCGATCGTAGCCGGTGAGTTCCCGCAGCAATGTCGCCGCACGTTGCAGTTTCACCTGCAGATCGCTTTGGGCGCGGACCCCGACGAGTCCGCGCACAGCCCGGGCGAGTATGTCGTCGGGGACAGCACGGGGCGCCGGCTCCAGCTCCAGGATCACCAGTGTGTCGGATTCGTGCACATAACCGGTGAAGGCGCGGCCATCCGGCGACGAGCGCCAGGCGAACGAAACGGGGGTGCTGGGCTGCTCGCGGTAAGTCGCCAATCCGGCTTGAGCTGCTGTCAGCAGCTCCGCGCCGAGCGCGCTGTCCAGCGTGCGTTCCAGCAGCGACTCCAGCGCGATTCCGAGCTGCTCGGCACAGTTGGATGTCGCCTGGACGATGCGCCAATGCGGTTCATGCATGGCGAGCAAGACGCCGTGCGGCTGAATCGCGCCCGCGAGATGGATGGACTCAGCCGCGCACTGATCGAGGTTGGGAAGATCAGATGAGATCCCCGGAGGCTCTGCCATAGCTGACTCATTGAATCGACTTGATTGGATTTCCGAAAAGCAAATCCTAAATGTTATTACGAGTCAAGGGCCACGCCGGAGCCATCGTTACTGCATCTGAGCGTGGATCTGGCGCTGAGGCGACTGGCTTGAGCCGGTTTGGGAAGACACATCCCTGTGTCTGGGCATTCCGTCAGGCGAATCCGAACCCGAATATCGCCCGGCGTGCCCGATCGCGCTTCAGGAAGAGCGCTTGGCGGCGACCGAGCCGCGGGTGCTCAGCATCAGGAAGGCCGCAACGAGGAAGGCGACGATCGCCAGCGCGATGACCATGGTCAAAGGCTTGTTGGCCGGATCGACGACCTTGAAGGGCTCGCCGAGTTTGACCAGGATGGCCGAATGGCCCGGATCGGCCAGCAGATAGCCGCAGAAGCCGAGGAAGGCGCCATAGAACACCATCTTGGTGTCCAGATAGAGGCCGACCAGCAGCGCGACCAGGGCGGTCATCATGATCAGGGTGACGGCGGCTTTCTGACCGCCGATGGCTGAGTCGATGCCCATCTTCTGGAGGATGGTCAGCACCCAGATGAAGGCGCCCCAGATGATGATCTGCTTGATGAGATAGAACAGACGCGAGTCACCACGCGCGTAAGCGTTGCCCCAGGCAGTGACCAGCGAGATGAGTCCGACCACCGGGACGAAGTAGCCCCAATAGGTCGCGATGTCGCTGGTGTTTTCGCGGGTGAGCGCGAAGAGCGCGACGGTGCCGGCATAGAGGATGATGAGCGGGAACAGGGCAAGCATCAACGAGCCTTGAGATTTTGCGGATTTTGTCACGACGAACCCTCCTGATGTTTGGGTTGCTGTGGTTGATGAACCGATAGCCTGTGTGAAACTGCGAGCGAGACCACCGAATCGGTCAAGCCTGCCGATAGTAACCTTAGTGAAACTGCGTGTTAAGCGTTGAACGCGAACTCATCGAGGGCGGATGCCTGGCTTTTGACGAAAAGTGTTCGCTGAAGCCAGGCGCAGTATGGCTGGAAACCGTGGCGCTCTGGGACTTCGAGCAGAAAGATACACTGAGCTTCTCCACGTCTGGCACCTGGCGTTAGACTGCGAGTCGATCCAGCTCCTCCGGTCCACCATCGATGGGGTCGCCGCCATGTCCGCTCCCGTGCCTGTCTCCGCCTTCGCGCGTTTTGCGTTCCTGCTCTGCCTGACCCTCATCTGGCCGCTTGCCACGACGCCGGCCGCCGAACGCGCCATCGAGCTCTCGCCCGGCGTGGATTATTTCGGTCGGGATTATGCGACCCTGAAATCCGTGACCCTGGACGACTGCCAGACCGCCTGTCTGAACGACAGCCGCTGCCGGGCCTTCACCTACAACACCAAGGCCGAATGGTGTTTCCTCAAGGAGAGCCACGAGGACGCGCGTCCCTTTGCGGGAGCGGTCTCCGGATATGTGGTCGAGCGGACCGGTCAGGTCGCGGGTACGGACGGGACGCCACCACGCCCGGCCTCATCCGCCGCGCGCCTGGCCGATCTCGGCTTTCTGCCGCCGCGCGAGCTGGCTGAAGCACGCCGGCTGTCGGCCAAGCTGGCGAGCGCACCTCCGCCAACGACCACGCTCGCAACCCTGACGGCCCAGGCGCGCACGGCGCTGCAATCCAACCAACCCGCCCAGGCCGCCGCGCTCCAGTCCCAGGCGCTGCGTCTGGCGCCCGACGACTCAGAACTCTGGACGGCGCTGGCCGAATCCTCGCTCGCGGCCGCTCAGAGTGGCGATTGGGACGCGCGCCAGCGTTATCGTCGGCAGGCGACCGCCGCCGCCATCAATGCTTATCCACAGGTCCGATCGGCTGACGAACGGGCCGCCACGCTGGCGCTCATCGCCCGCACCCTGGCCCAGCGCAACGAGTGGCGCGGCGCGATCCGCGCCAATCGGGCTTCGCTCGCCCTGGTCGATGCGGCCAATCTGCGCCAGATCCTCGACCAGCAGATCGCCGAGCATGGCTTCCGGGTCACGGGGCATGAGGTCGAGTCAGACGCCGCCAGTCCGCGCATCTGCATCCAGTTCAGCGACCCGCTCGATCTGCGCCGGCCCAATCTCACCGACTTCGTGCGCGTCGTCGCCCGCACCGACCTGCCGATCGAGGCGGAGTCCAAGCAGATCTGTATCGACGGCGTGCGCCACGGCGAGCGTTATCAGGTGCTGGTGCGTCCCGGACTGCCCGCCGACGATGGCGAGACGCTGAGCAAAGGCTCGGAACTCGACATCTATGTCCGCGACCGCGCGCCCATGGCTCGCTTCCTCGGACGCGCCTATGTGCTGCCCAAGGGCGGCGAGGCGGCGATTCCGGTGGTCTCGGTGAACACCGACACGCTGGAGGCCGAAGTTCATCGGCTCGGTGATCGCGTCCTGACCCAGGTGCTGGAGGAAGGTCTGCTGGAACAACAGCTCGGGCGCTGGAATCTGGAGCGCATCCAGGGGCAGACCGGCGAGTCGATCTGGAAAGGCACCATCGAGGTCAAGCCCGAACTCAACCGCGAGGTGACCACGGCGGTGCCGGTTGGCGCCCTGGTGTCCGAACTCAAACCCGGCATCCATGTCCTGACGGTGCGCCCACGCAATGCGCCTGATGATGGCGACTCGCTGGCGACTCAGTGGTTCCTGGTCTCGGATCTGGGTTTGACCACGCTGGCCGGTAACGACGGACTGCATGCCCTGGTGCGCTCGCTCTCCAGTGCCAAGCCACTCGGACGGGTCGACTTGCGGCTGGTGGCGGTCAACAACGAGATCCTGGGCCGCGCCGTGACGGATAACGAAGGCCATGCCCGCTTCGATCCCGGCCTGCTGCGCGGCACCGGCGGCAATGCCCCGGCGCTGCTGGTGGCTGAGTCGTCGGTCGGGGACTATGCCTTTCTCGATCTGACCCAATCGCCTTTCGATCTGAGCGACCGGGGCGTCGAGGGCCGGCCCCCGCCCAAGCCGCTCGATGTCTATCTGGTCAGCGAACGCGGCGCCTATCGACCGGGCGAGACCGTGCATCTCACGGCGCTGGTGCGTGACTCGCGCGCGCGGGCGGTGACGGATCTGCCGATCACGCTGATCGTCAAGCGCCCGGACGGCATGGAATATCTGCGCACCCTCACTCAGGATCAGGGGCAGGGCGGTCATGCCGCCGATGTCCAGCTCACCAAGACCGCGCCGCGCGGTACCTGGCGCGCGGCGGTCTATGCCGATCCCAAGGGGCCGGCGCTGGCCGAGCTGGCGTTTCTGGTCGAGGACTTTTTACCCGAGCGGCTGACCTTCGAGCTGGATTCCTCCAGTCCGACCATCGATCCGGTCGATCCGCCGTCGCTCACGCTCGATGCGCGCTTCCTCTATGGCGCACCGGCGGGCGGACTAGCGCTGGAAGGCGAGATCCAGTTGAAACCGACCGAGACCCTGGCGGCCTTCCCCGGCTATCGTTTCGGTCTGGCGAGCGAGGAACTCGAACCGCTCGGCGCGCCGCTGTCGAGCGGGCGCACGGATGCCGCCGGGCACGCCGAGGTGTTACTGGATCTGCCCGAGATCCCGCCGACCACCAAGCTGCTGGAGGCTGACATCCAGGTGCGGGTGCTGGAGGAGGGCGGACGGCCGGTCGAGCGCCAGCTCAAGCGTCCGGTCGCGTCCAAACAGACGCGGATCGGACTCAAGCCACTGTTCGAGGGTTCGGTGGAGGAGGGCGGTAATGCCCGGTTCGAGGCCATCGCCATCGATCCCGATGGTCGGCGCCAGTCGCTGTCCGGCGTGCGCTGGACCCTGGCGCGGCTCAAGACCAGCTTCCAGTGGTACGCCTCGGACGGCCACTGGAACTATGAGCCCATCACCACCACCGAGCGCGTGGCCGACGGCAGCCTGGATCTGGACGCGCTCGATGCCGGCCGGATCGAAGCCGCCGTCGACTGGGGCCGCTATCGGCTGACGCTCTCGACCCCGGATGGTGCGGTGCTGCCGGTAGACCTGGAATTCGAGGCCGGCTGGTACGTTCATCCCAAGACACAGGACACGCCCGATTTGCTCAAGGTCTCGCTCGACAAGCCCAGCTATCGGGTCGGTGAGACGGCGCGGGTGCGGCTCGAACCGCGTTTCGCCGGTCTGGCGCTGCTGATGGTGATCGATGACCGGCTGATCACAATGAAAGCGATCAAGGTGCCCGAAAACGGCGCGACCGTCGAACTGCCGGTGACCGCCGACTGGGGGCCGGGCGCCTATGTCACGGCCGCGCTCTATCGCCCGATGGATCTGGAGGCACGCCGGATGCCGGGCCGCGCGCTCGGTCTGACCTGGGCGGGCGTCGATCCGGGTGCGCGCAAGCTGGCGCTGGCGCTGCCCGAGACGCCCCAGCTCAGCGGCACGGTACGTCCGCGCCAGACGATTGAGATTCCGGTCCAGGTCGAGGGCGCCAAGGCCGGACAGGCGGTCTATGTCACGGTCTCGGCGGTCGATCTCGGGATTCTGAACCTCACACGCTATCAGCCGCCGGCGCCGGATGACTGGTATTTCGCCCAACGTCGGTTAGGGATGGAGATCCGCGATCTCTATGGCCGGCTCATCGACCGGATGCAGGGCGTGCCGGGTGTGGTGCGCACCGGCGGCGACGGACTGAGCCTGAATATCGAAGGTCCGCCGCCGACCGAGGAACTGCTCGCCTATTACTCGGGCATCATCAAACTCGACGCGCGCGGTCGCGCCAGTGTTTCGGTGGAGCTTCCCGACTTCAACGGCACGGTACGGGTCATGGCCATGGCCTGGAGCGCCGAGGGCGTGGGCCATGCGGTGCGCGATCTGGTGGTGCGCGATCCCATCGTGGTCACGCCGACGCTGCCGCGTTTCCTGGCGCCGGGCGACCGCTCGCGGCTGTTGCTGGGTCTGGACGCGGTCGAGGGGCCGGGCGGTGAGATCGGACTCTCGGTGGTCGCTGAAGGCGATCAGATACAGGTCGCGCCCGAGTCGGCCCGCTCCAGCTTGACCCTGGCCGAGGGCGAGCGGGCACGGACCAGCGTCGCGCTTCAGGCCGAGTCGGTCGGCGATGCGCGGTTGAACATCGATCTGCTGACCCCGGATGGGCAGACCCTGCGCAAGACGCTGCGCGTACCCGTGCGCTCCAACGCGCCGCGCACCAGTCGCACCGAGGTGGTGACGCTCCAGCCGGGCGCTGAACTGAGTCTGGACGCTGGACGGCTGGCCGACCGTGTGCCTGGAACCGGCTCGCTGCTGGTCTCGATCGGCGGCGCCGGGCGGCTGGATGTCGCCGGACTGCTGATGGCGCTCGACCGCTATCCCTATGGTTGTGCCGAGCAGCTCACCAGCCGCGCCCTGCCGCTGCTCTATCTCAACGCCGTCGCCGAGCGCGCCGGACTCGCGGGTGAAGGCGGGGCGAGCGAGCGGGTGCGCACGGCCATCGTCGAGATCCTGGCCAAGCAGGACAGCAGCGGCAGCTTCGGTCTCTGGGGCAACGACGGCGGCGGCGATACCTGGCTCGATGCCTATGTCACCGACTTCCTAACCCGTGCGCGCGAGAAGGGCTACGCGGTGCCGGACGCGCCCTTCCAGATGGCGCTCGACAATCTGCGCAATACGCTTAGCTACGCCCCGGACTTCAGCTCGGGCGGCGAGGACATCGCCTATGCGCTCTATGTGCTGGCCCGCAACGGCCGCGCCGCGATCGGCGATCTGCGCTATTACGCCGACACCAAGCTCGACGCCTTCGCCACCCCGCTGGCCGTGTCCCAGCTCGCCGCCGCGCTCGCCATCCAGGGCGACCGCCCGCGCGCCGATGGATTGTTCAGGAACGCGCTCGGCATGCTGGCTCGGAGCCACGACAATCAACGCTGGCGCTCGGACTACGGCTCAGTGTTGCGTGATGGCGCGGGACTGCTGACGCTGGCTGCCGAGAGCGAGTCGTCGGCGGTGAATCTCCAGTCGCTCGCGCAGCGGCTCCAGGCGCTGTGGGTGGGCGAGTCCTACACCAGCACCCAGGAACAGGCGTGGCTATTGCTCGCGGCCAACGCCCTGATGCAGTCGAGCGAACAGCCGAGCTTGAGTATCGATGGTGCAGCGCAGGCGGGTGTTTTCCATCGTCGCGTCGATGACACGCAACTGGCGGCACGCCCGCTGTCGATCATCAATCGCGGCGCGACTCCGGTCGAGGCGCTGGTGACAGTGAGCGGTGTACCGCGCGTGCCTGAACCGGCTGGCGGTCAGGGCTATCGCATCGAGCGCGCTTATTACGATCTGGAGGGACGGCGGGTTCAGTTGGCGGAGGTCGAGCAGGGTGAGCGTCTGATCGCCGTGCTCACAGTCAACGCGAGCGAGCCGCGTCAGGCGCGGCTGATCCTTAATGATCCGCTGCCGGCGGGGCTGGAGATCGACAACCCCAACCTGATCCGCGCCGGCGACATCTCAGGTATCCCCTGGCTGGGTCTGGAGAACGAAGCCAAGCATACCGAGTTCCGCGCCGATCGTTTCATCGCCGCCATCGACCGCGATGCCGACGACTCGGCCCAGTTCCAGCTCGCCTATCGGTTGCGCGCCGTCTCTCCGGGCGTCTTCGCGCATCCGGCCGCGACGGTGGAGGACATGTACCGGCCCAGTCTGCGCGCCTGGACCGAGACTGGTATGGTCGCAGTCAGTGAGCAAAGGTAAGCAAAATGTATATCGAGGCCAAACTGGACGAGATTCACGGGCAACGTCTCATGGACATTCAGCGACGTTTGCAAAAGCCGTTACCGGAAGTGCTGGCGGCACTCATTGATCTGGGACAGGAGCTATTTCCGGAGCCGGACGAGGACGCGGAAGAACCCTCTCCGCTGTATGCGGCATTGGAAGACATTGGCTTTGTCGGCTGTATCGAGGCGGAGGTCTCGCTTGCGAAAAACTATAAAACGCAGCTTGATTTTTCGGGCAAGCATGGAGAACAGCCTTGATCATCGTCGATACCGGTGCCTGGGTCGGCTTGGCAAATCGGCGTGACCAATACCATCCAGCATGCCGGACCTTCTTCAAGCGCAATCGCGAGTCCCTGATCACCACTTGCCAGGTTCTGGTCGAGACCACGCATCTGCTGTTCAATCGAATTGGCGTCCCGATGACACTCGCGTGGCTGGAAACGATCACGGCTCAAGGCGTCACGATTTTTGATCCGGAACCAACAGCTTACCCGGATATGCTACGGCGGATGCGTCAATATGCCGATCTACCGATGGATTTAGCCGATGCTTCGCTTCTGATCCTGGCCGAACACCTGGGACATGGACGCATTGTTTCCACCGATCAGCGTGATTTTCACGCCTATCGCTGGAAGAATCATCATCCGTTCATCAATTTGTTGCCATTGTCATAATTGCGGCTTCAGTTCCTGAAGATCTTTCCAGTTTCGATCCTGCTCATCGCCCTGGCCATCGGTGCCGGGGTCGGCGCCTGGCTGTGGTTCGACGACTGGATCGACACCGCCCCGCTGCCTGAGATCGAACTCGCCACCTCGCCCGAGATCCTCGATCGCGAGGGGCGGCTGCTGCGTGCCTTTGCCGTGGCCGACGGGCGCTGGCGGCTGCCGGTCACGCTCGATGCAGTCGATCCGCGCTATCTCGCCCGGCTCCAGGCCATCGAGGACCGGCGCTTTCGCGACCACGCCGGGGTCGATCCGCTGGCGCTCGTGCGCGCGGCCTGGCAATGGCTCAGACACGGGCGCATCGTCTCCGGCGGCTCGACGATCACCATGCAACTGGCGCGACTGCTCGACGGGCGCTCGACCCGTGATCTGGCGGGCAAACTGCATCAGATGCGTCTGGCGTTAGCACTGGAGCGACGGCTCGACAAGGACAGCATCCTCAGCGCCTATCTCAATCTGACGCCCCAGGGCGGCAACCTCGAAGGCGTGCGCGCCGGGGCGCTCGCCTGGTTCGGCCATGAACCGCACCGGCTGACCGCGGCGGAATCGGCACTGCTGATCGCGCTTCCCCAGGCTCCCGAAGCGCGCCGCCCCGACCGCGACCCCGAGACCCTGCGCCGCGCGCGCGAGGCCATCCTTCAGCGTCTCCACGCCGCCGGTCTGATCGACGCCATCGAGCTGGCCGGCGCCCTGCGCGAGCCGGTACCGAGCGCGCGCCGTCCCTTTCCCATGCTCGCCGCCCATCTGGCCTGGCGCCAGCATCGCGCCCACCCCGAACGCCCCGTCCAGCGCCTGACCCTCGATGCGCGACTCCAGGAGCGCCTGGAGACACTGGCCGCTGAGCGCGCCCGCGCCTTGGGCGAACGGGTCTCGCTCGCCATCCTGGTCGCCGATCACACCACCGGCGAGGTCTGGGCGTCGGTCGGCTCACCCGATCCGCTCGACGAAGCGCGCCGGGGCCATGTCGACATGACCCGCGCCATCCGCTCGCCCGGCTCGACGCTCAAACCGCTGATCTATGGTCTGGCCTTCGAGGACGGTATCGCCCATCCCGAGAGTCTGATCGAGGATCGCCCAACCGGATTCGCCGGCTATGCCCCGACCAACTTCGACCGCGAATTCCAGGGCACGGTCTCGGTGCGCCGCGCCCTGCAAGCCTCACTCAATATTCCAGCGGTCAAGCTGCTGGACGCCGTGGGACCGGCGCGTCTGGTGGCCCGTCTGCGTCGCGCCGGGGTCGAGCCGGCGCTGCCGGAACTCTCCGCGCCCGGTCTGGCCATCGGTCTGGGCGGTGTGGGCGTGACGCTCACCGATCTGGTCCGGCTCTATGCCGCCATCGCGCGCGGTGGTTCGCGGGTCGTGCTGCGCGAATCGCTCGAACGCGACGCAACGGGCCTTGATCCCGCTCACACACCGCGCACCCAGACGGCACGCCCGGTGCTGGACGCACGCGCGGCCTGGCTGGTCGGTTCAATACTCGCCGGGGTGCCGGCCCCGGATCGTGCCACGGCCGAGCGGATCGCCTTCAAGACCGGCACCTCCTACGGCTATCGCGATGCCTGGGCCATCGGTTTCGATGGACGCTGGGTGGTGGGCGTCTGGACCGGTCGGGCGGACGGGGCACCTGTACCCGGTCTGGCCGGGATCGATGCGGCCGCGCCGGTCTTGATCGACGTCTTCGCCCAACTCGGTCCGCGCGTCCCCTTGCATGCGCCTCCGCCCGGCCTCCACATGACCAGCAACGCCAATCTACCGGCATCGCTGCGCCGAGTACCAAACAGTGGTCGATCAACGGCAAGCGGCTCGGGATTGGAGATCGCCTACCCGCCACCAGCGGCGCGCATCGAGCTGGGACTTGGTTCCGCCAAGGCCGCCCCGCTGGTCCTCAAGGTCCGTGGCGGCACGCCGCCCTTTACCTGGTTTGCCGATGGTGCTCCGATCGGACAGGAACCCTTTTCGCGGACTTCACGCTGGACGCCAAGTGGGCCGGGTTATGTGACTCTGGTCGTTGTGGACGGGCAGGGCGCGTCGGCGCGCACGCGTGTTCGGCTCGATTGATCGGCTGACAGCGAGGCGCGTATCGAACACTGAACGTTGCGGCACGAACGAGGCTCAGAGGGATTCGACGAACAATATCCGCGTATCGAGAAAATCTATAAACTCAGCGGATGCGATAGTTGTCAGCGTATGTTTTTAGCCAATCAGCGCATATTCTCAGAGATAGGCGCTGACGGCGCATAAAAATCAGTCACTTCCACAGAGATGACGCCCATGTCTGAACAGAGCGCCACACCCCCAACGACGGATTTTTCAGGTCCGATGCCCCGCAACCGTGTGCCCTCAGACACGGAGCGGTGGGTGCTGGAGCGCGTGCAGGGCCTCAGCGGCTGTCCACGTCTGTGGTTCCAGGAGGGAGCCACGGGCGGCTGGCGGGTGGATGATCCTGACGCATCGGCTCTGGATGGCTCCGATCTGTTGGGGCAGGTCGATCTCGGTCGCTTTCTGGCCATCGCCGAATCGCTGGCGCGTCTTGTGGGCGCCATCCACGAGCGCGGGGTCATCCATCAGGCACTCGAACCCGCCTGCATCCGCGTTCATCCTGAAGACGGGCGCGTCTGGATCCTGGATTTCTCACACGCCACCACCTTCGTCGAAAGGCCGCTGGAGTTCACCAGCCCGAGCCGACTGGCGGGCCATCCCGCCTATCGCTCACCCGAGCAGAGCGGGCGCATGAACCGGCCGGTCGACTATCGAACTGATCTCTATTCGCTGGGCCTGGTGCTCTATGCCCTGGCCACGGGTACACCGCCCTTCGAGGAAGCGGATCCGCTCGCACTCATGCACGCCCATCTCGCGCGCGATCCACAGCCACCCCACGAGCGCGCCCCCTGGCTGCCTCACCTACTCTCACGCCTTATCCTGATCCTGCTGGCCAAGGAACCCGACGATCGCTATCAGAGCGCGATGGGGTTGGCCCATGACCTACAGCGACTACGCCAAGCCGTTGCCCGGCAGGAACCACTGGCGGCTATCCGGCTGCGCACCCGCGATCCGCGCCTGTCGCCGCGTCCGCCGCGTCGTCTCCACGGGCGCGACCAGGAATTGACCACCCTGATGGAGCAGGTTCGCGCCGTCACCGAGGGGCAGACGCGCGCGCTCTTCGTGGCCGGCTATTCGGGTGTCGGCAAAACCGCGCTCATCCAGGAGATCATTCGGCCCGTCACCCTGAGCCGAGGGCTGTTCGTCCATGGCAAGAGCGAGCAATTCCAGAGCGGTCGGCCTTTCCTGGCCCCCGCGCGCGCCCTGGGCCGTCTCTGCGAGCAGCTACTGGCTGAACCGGACACCCGGCGCGACGCCTGGCGCCGGCGTATCCTCACGGGCGTTGGGCCGGACGTGGCCGCCCTGTTCGATGTCATCCCCGAGCTGGCGACCCTGCTGGGCGAGCAAGCGCCCGCGCCGCCACTCGATCCCATCGAAACCCAGCGGCGGCGTCGTGCCCTGCTGGTGGCGCTGGTGCGCCAGATCGCCTCGGCTGAACAGCCGCTGGTGCTCTTTCTCGACGACCTGCAATGGGCCGACCCGCCCTCGCTGGAGTTCATTGGCGCACTCCTGGACGCCGAGGCGATTGGCGGGCTGCTGTTGATCGGCGCCTACCGCGACAACGAGGTCGAGGCGATCCATCCGCTCAGCGCCCTGCTGCACCGTGCGAGCCGCCTGGCGACACCACCGTCTGTGCTGACCTTGGAGAGCCTGACGCTGGAGGATCTGGCGGCGGTGATCGCCGAGATATTGCGCCAGCCGGTCCAGGCGGTGCATCCGCTGGCTGTTCAGCTTCAGGGCAAGACCGGGGGCAATCCATTCTTCCTGGTTGAGCTGATTAACGGACTCTATCGGCGCGGCCTCTTGTGGCTCGACCCCGAGGATGGGCGCTGGCACTGGAACGAGGCCGAGCTGCTGACCCATCCGGTCAGCGCCAATCTGCTCGAACTGCTCAGTGCCGAACTCCGCGCGCTGGAATCCTGGACGATCGAGACCCTGGTCGCGGCCGCCGCCTTGGGCAACGACTTCGGTTTGGGACGTCTGGCGCTCGCCACCGGCCAGTCGGCCGAGACGCTCGCCCGCGCCCTGATGCCGGCCATCGAGCGCGGTATTCTGGTCACGGCCGACGCCCGCGCCTTGCAAGCCGGTCGACCGAACGTTGTGCTGCGCTTCTGCCATGACCGCATGCAGCAGGCGGCCTATCAGTTCCGCGACCCGGAGGCGCGGGCCGCGTTGCACCTGAACATGGCGCGACGTTTCATCCACAGCGGGACGGTCCGGGCGCATCGCTTGAGCGCCGCCGAGCATTATGCGGTGGCCGTGGCGCTGATCCGAGACCCTGCCGAGCGGGACCAAGCGCGTCGACTGTTCCTCCAGGCGGCCTATCAGGCGATCGATGCCGGCGCGCTGGCAACGGGCGAGCGCTTCCTGCGCCTGGCGCTCGATCTGCTGGACGCCGATGACCACCAGCATGATCCCGAGTTGGCCTTCGTCCTGAACGCCGAACTCCATCAGGTGCTCTACAGTCAGGGCCACTCCGACGCGGCCGATGCGGTCTATCAGCGACTCAGTGAACAGGCCGACGCACCGCTGCAACTGGTCGATCCCACCTGTATCCAGATCGCCAGCCTATCGCAGCGCGTCCGGCACGAGGAGGCCGTCATGCTCGGCTGTTCACTGCTGGAGCGGCTCGGGGTGCAGGTTCCCCTGGCTGATCTCGATCAGAGTTTCCAGAAATTCCTCGCCACTTTGTCAAAAGTTTGCCAGTTGCAAGCGCTTTACTATGGGGTAAATTGCTATGTGCCCAAGCACTTGGAGATCCGTTCCGAGAGCATTATTGAACACGATTTGTCGTTATTTTGCGGGCATCTGGCGGCGGGCGCCTTGGAGCGTTTGCCCAAGTGCCAGAAGCAGGTCGACCCGGCGCGCGCGAGCATCGCCAAACTTATGAACCGAATGGTCTACGCCGTCAACTCCACCGGCCACTTTTTGCTCTCTCCCTGGTTGCTGCTGCGGCTCGGTCGGCTGTGGATTGAAGACGGCTATTGCGAAGCCAGCCTTTTCCCACTGGTGGCCCTCGGTATCACGATCATCAGTTTCCGTGGCGATTATACCCAGGCCGAACAGTTGTCGCGTACGGCGCTGATGGTGGGCGCGTCGCGCGAGGACAGCCGCGAGACGGCACGCAGCCGCTTCGTTTACGCTAACTGCATCGCGCACTGGCACCACCCACTTGAGCAGACGCTTCCCGAAACGCGCGCGGCCTTCGAGGCGCTGATGCGCGCCGCCGACCTGGAATTCGCCGCCCTGACCTTCTATGCCACGCAGTCGGCCATCCTCGACAGCGGCACCCAACTCGACGATCTGGACGCCGAGAACACGATGGCTCTGGATTTTGCGCGCCGGATCGGTGGTCGGCACGTCGAGCAGACCTATCTGCCCGTGCGCCAGTTGGTGCGGGCGTTGAAGGGGCAGACTCGGTCGCCCGGAGAGTTCGGCGACGCCGAGTTCGATGAGACGACTTACCAGGCGGCGGCGGCTGGCGATCCCATGGCGCTCGCCTATTTCCATCTCTATCGCGCCCTGACAGCCTGTCTGTTCCAGGACGAGGCGACACTGGCCCGCCATGCCGAGATAGCCGGGACGCTCTATATACCTATTGCCTGCCATTACGCCACGGCACTCCTCAATCTGCTGCTCTCGCTGACGCTGATCCAGGGACTCGCGAACGCCAGCGAGAGCGAGCGCGCGGAGCGTCTGGAGCTATTGAGCATCAGTCAGGGGTGGCTCGCAGCCCGCGCCAAGGAGGCCCCGGTGAACTTCGGTCATCTGCATGACCTGATCGAGGCCGAGCGTCTCGCCGCGTTGGGTGATCCCTGGTCGGCACTCCAGGTGTTCGAACGGGCGATGCGGAACGCTCAGGCCCACCAACGACTCTGGCACCAGGCGTTCATCACTGAGCGCGCCGGGCTCTGTCACATGCGCTATGGGCTGGAGCACACCGGGCGCGCGCTGCTGATCCGTGCCCACCAGCTCTACTTCCAGTGGGGCGCGACGGGTAAGGCCCAAGCGATGCGGCGCCTCTGGCCCTTCATCAACGCCAGCCAGGCGATCACCCCATCTTGGCTGGAGCCGGGAAACCTGGATCAGACGGCGCTTCTGCGCACCACGGAGCTGTTGTCCACCGAGACCTCGGGTGTTGGATTGGTCACACGGGTGATGGAGCTGGTCGCGCAATTGACCGGGGCGACCGACGTGCGGTTTCTGGCCCTGGATGAGGAGGGGCACTGGTTCCTGGAAGGTGGGTTGTCGAACGGGGAGCCAATCGGGCGCTGGCCGCTGGCTGCCGCCGTGGATCAGCGACTCGTCTCGTCCAGCGTGTTGCGCTTAGGGAGCCAGACTCAGAAGCCGGTGGTCTCCGACGATGCTGTGCTCGACAGCCGCTTCGCCGCCGATCCGTATTTCACCGACCTGCCGCTGTGCGCGCTCCTGGGGCTGCCGGTGATGGTTCAAGGGCGGGTGAGCGCCTTCCTGATGCTGGAGAATCGGCGCTTGCGCGCGGTCTTTGCCGCCGAGCGCGTGGTTGAACTGTTGGGTGGCGTTGGCGATGACGTCCCCTTGCTCCAGAGTCTGCGTCTGGCCGCGTTTGGTGGTCTGATCGCGCTGCATTCGGTAGTCGACGCGCGCAACCAGGCCTTGCACGACGCCCACCGCACGGCGCTCGACCAGGTGCAACAGGCGTTGGAGATGGCGGCGTGCGAGCGCGAGATTCGCGATCAGCAGAGTCGCTTCATCGACCTCGTCACCCACGAATATCGCACCCCGCTGGCCATCCTCAAGACCAATCTCGACATCCTGACGCTGACCCAGGACCCGAATCATTGGCGCCATAGCCTGCGCAACATGGATCTCGCCATCCAACGGCTGGCCGAGGTCTTCGACGGCTCCTTGCGCCGCGATAACTGGGGCGAGCATCGACGCCTCCATCTCGAACCGCTCGAACTGGTGGCGTGGCTGGATTCGTGTCTCGACGCCATCCGCGCCAGTTGGCCCGATCCAGCCCCGCGTATCGACTGGGGCGCCGAAGGAACCGCGACCATCCTCGCCGATCCAGCACTCCTCAAGACGGTTGTGATCAATCTGCTCGACAATGCACGCAAGTACGGCCAGCCCGAGCAACCGATCCAGGTCACCCTGACGCGCGGCGAGCAGCACGCCCGCCTTGTCGTCGGCAACCACTGCACGGCCAGTCCGCAGCTCGAAGGCGCCGCCTTGCTGAAAAAATCAGTGCGTGGAGCCAACAGCCAGGGCCGATCCGGACTCGGCATGGGACTGTATCTGGTCAACAAGCTGGTCGAAAATCAGGAGGGTCAGGTCGAGGTGCGGCTCGACCAACCGGATTACTTCGAGATTCGTCTAAGCTTTGCCATCGCCGAGTCGGAAGCCGAGGTCGTTTCATGAGCCAGCACACGCGGGTGCTATTGGTCGAGGACGATGCCATGCTGCGCGCCAGCCTGGAGAGCTATCTCGGACTCGTCGGGTATAGTGTCACTGCCGTGGGCGACAGTCTTGCCTATTACCGCTGTCTGAGCGAAGGCGACTTCGCCGTGGCCGTGATCGACTTGGGTCTACCCGACCAGTCGGGCAAGATCCTGGTCGACTACACCCGTCACAACACCACCAGTTCCATCATCGTCATCACCGCGCGCGATACGCTCGAAACACGCGTCGACTGCTATCAGACCGGCGCGGATCTCTTTCTCGGCAAACCGTTTGATGGGCGCGAGTTGGCCGCCGCCATCGCCAGTCTGGCCAGTCGACGCGAACAGATCTCAGACAGGCTGTCCTCGAATCAGGCCGATGCATCGGCCTGGCGGCTGCTCATTCGTCAGCATCGGCTCCAACGGCCCGATGGTCAGCTGCTGGAACTCACACCCAAGGAGTGTCAGTTGCTCGAACTTCTGGCCAGGGGCGATGGCGACCCTGTGCCACGGTCCACACTGCTCACCGAACTCTATGGGCGTGTGGACGAGAGCGCCGCACGCGCCCTCGAGACGCTGGTGCGCCGCACCCGTCAGAAGATTGCCAACCATCATCCCGGCCCCAGTCCCATCCTGACCCAGCATGGTCTGGGCTATGCCCTCGTCGTGCCCTGTTTGCTCGATCGATCCCGACAGGACGCTTGAAACGCCGACCTGATCCACAGCGGCTCTTTTCCGGTTGACCGACATCCCGCCATGTGAACCACACAGGCGCCAGGGATAACAAACACGGTTTGGCAGAACATCCAGTCCTCCTTCCCTGAGATGACGGTCGTCATTCTGTGGGTATGCTGTCAGATCCTGTCAGATTTAGTCGCATTTCACAGGTTGAAGGCATGGGTCATTGCAGCGTGAAATCAAGACGTAAGGTGATCTCCACGCAAAGAATTGACCCTGGTTAAGCCAATGTTCGAATCCATGCCCCTGCATACGTTCTTCATTCTGCCTGAAAACCAGTCAAAGCCGACGGGTTTCCCCAAACGTATGCCACGAATGCAGCCGACGGTTCGCATGGCGGCCCCCACGACGGGCTCCAGAACCGAATCGGCCTCGGATAGGCCCCGACTGGAAACGGCCGTTGCCGTGCATTGTCATGAACGCACGCCATTCGCCTTGCTCCGGCTGAGGTGCGTGATAACCGATGACGACAGCACTCGCCCGCCGGAGCCGTCCTGGCCGCAGGTACTGACCGCGCGACTGAAGGATGGAATCCGCCGTTACGACACGGTGCTGTGGGAGGGTGGTGAATGCTTCGCCGTGATCCTCAAAACGGTCGATGCGTCGCACACGGCGTCTCTGATCGCCGATCGGATTCGGCACCGGTTGAACCCTCCGCTGTTAGTGGAAGGGCATTCAGTCAAGCTCGATGTGAGGATTGGCCAAGCGGTCTATCCACAGGATGGCCGCGAGGCGCGTCTGCTGATCCAGAAGGCCGAGTGCGCGCTGTCTGAGCCGACGTCAACTGTCTCGGCCGTTGTGTCGTCCGCTGATGTCCAAAAAACAGCCTATTCGTAGGATGCATTGAGCGTGCGGGCCGTATCGTTCACTGCTTTTTATCAATTCTTTAAATTGTTTTTTATCGTTGTTTTGGGCGTCTGTTTCAGTCCTTAATCGGACGAACGGTATCTGTGAAATTGCCATGAGGTGTATAAACTCACATGGAATCGGCCCACTGATCGTTAGAAATTTCACATTATGATTGCAAATGAACGCCCATTCGCGCCCATTTGCCGCCTATCAACTGTTGTAGCGCTGTCAGCACTCATGCAAAGCGTGTCCGTTGCGGATGCGGCCGAGCGCGAGGATCTGCTGGACGTGCTGGAGGGGGCAACCGAACTGGCGACGAAGAGCGGCATGAACGCTAACTTCGTTCCCGGCATGGTCACCATCCTCAACGGCGACGACCTCCTGCAGCGGGGCGCGCGCACGGTCTGGGAGTCGCTGGCCCTGGTGCCCGGACTGAGTCTGGGGCTGGAGATGACCGGCGAGCGCCAGGTGCTCAGCCGTGGTGTCGGGCATGGCTATGCCTCGGGCAACATCAAGATCATGCTCGATGGCGTCTCCATGAACTCCTCGCTGTTTGCAACCGCCAACAGCGTGCTCAACATCCCGATCGAACAGGTCGAGCGCATCGAAGTCATCCGTGGTCCCGGCTCCTCGGTGCATGGCGAGTATGCCTATGCCGGTGTCGTCAACGTCATCACCCGCACAGGCGAGCGCCAGCTCCGTCTCCAGGCCAGCGAGGACGGCGGATCGGGCCTGGGCGGCATCTGGTATTGGGACGATCCGGAACGCGACCTGAGCCTGTCGCTGAATCTGACCGGACTCGAGAGCAATGATGCCGGCGTGCGGGTGAACGAGGATGCGCTGGCCGCGCTCGGTGAGTCGTATCTCTCCAACGCCCCCGGCCATTCCAACGAGGCCCAGCGTTACAAGGCCGCCTTCACCAATCTCCAGTGGCGCGGCCTCTTTCTCGATCTCAAGCTGATCGAGAACAGCTACGGCGACTATTTCGGCGTTAATCACTTCCTGCCCCCCGCCGACAACAATCTGGCCTCGCTTCAGCACACCGTCTTGGCCCAGCTCGGTTATGACCCGCGTCTGTCCGCAACGCTCAGCGCCAGGCTGCGACTGGAGTTCCTGCGTCAGGAGCGCGACCGTGACCAGCTCTATGTCTTCCCGGCCAGCTATCTGGCCGACGAGCCGATCTATATGGACCAGGACTATCAGGAGACGCGCCATCGTGGCTTAGCGGATATCTTCTGGCGTCCGAATCCCGACCATACGGCGCTGTTCGGCCTGGAACTCAGCCGGATCAGCATCGATCAGGCCAAGTGGGAGTGGACCAATCTCCCGTTCGAGATCTCCTCGACCTGGCTCGACACCGACCACGACCGCACCATCCTCGGTCTGGTCGTGCAGGATGAATACCGCGCCAGCGATCAGCTCACCCTAACCGCCACCCTGCGCTACGACGATTACAGTGACGCCGGTTCCCTGCTCAGCCCGCGCGCGGCGGCCGTATGGCGGATCGACGACGCCAATGTGCTGAAATTTCAGTACGCGCGCGCCTTCCGTCCGCCGACCTTCTACGAACTCGAATATGCCGCCCAGGTCGACCTGGACGCCAGCGAGATCGATACCTTCGAACTCGGCTATATCCTGACCAAGCCGAACTGGGAAGCGCGTGCGACAGCCTTCCACTCGGATCTGACCAACCCCGTGCTGTTCGACGAAATCACCGAGGATGGGTATGTCAACGCCGAGGATGTCCGGTTGCGCGGTGTCGAACTCGAATACATTCAGCGACTCGGCTCGCAGCTCAAGATCGACGCCAATCTGTCCTATGTCGATGCGGTGCGGCCCGGCAGCGACACGGCCCTGCCGGGCGGTGCGCGCTGGCTGGGCAATCTGGGCCTGCTGTGGCGTCCACATGAGCGCTGGCTGGCCGCGCTGCAACTGCACTATGTCGGCAAGCGTCATCGCCTTGATGAGGCCGTGTATTCGGATCTGGACGATTCGACCACGCTCGATCTCACGCTCAATTATCAGACGCTGGCCAAGGGGATGTCGCTGCATGCCGGCGTGAAGAATCTGGGTAACACGCGTGTGTACTATCCGCAGATCCTTACCAGCTTCGGCGGGGTCGATCTGATCTATCCAGACGGCTATCCCAGGGCGGGACGTCGCTGGTGGCTGTCCGTGAGCTACGCTTTCTGAGCCGGCACTCGCCGATGAACGCCGCCGACACCCGCCCACTGCTGCTGGGATTGCTGCTGGGATTCATGCCGCTGCTCGTCCTGCACAGCGCGCCCGGCGAGGGCCAGACACTCTGGCGCGAGGACGAGCAGCGGGTGCGCGTCGGACTCAAGCTGTTCCCGGCCTGTGTCGGCGCGCTCGAAGCGATCGAGACCTGGCTGACGCCCAGGGGTTCGCTGCTGGTGCTGGTGGTCTACACCGGATCGAGCGCCAGCACGCGCCCAGTGGTCGCGAATCTGGAGTCGGTGGAGCGGATTCGCGACTATCCACTGGAGATACGCGCCGTGTCAGCGGCTGAACTCGACGCCTATTCCGGTCCGAGACCGGTCGGTGTCTTCGTCTCCAGTGTCGATCTGCCGCCACGACAGCAGCGCCTCTGGTCCGAGCGCTATCGCACGCTCGTCTTCTCGCCCTTCGCCGGTGCGGTCGAGGGCGGGGCCGTTGCGGGCATTTATGTCGCTGATCGTGTTCTACCCTTTGTCAGCCCGACGCAGGCGCGTCGGGCCGGGATTCGCTTCAAACCCTTCTTTCTCGATGTGGCGCGCCTCCATGATGGTCATTAAACGCCTGCACCAGATCGCGCGCTATCTGTCGTCACGGTTGGAGGGCTATCTGGCGCTGATCTTCGGCCTGCTCGGCGTGATGTTGATGCTGGTGGTCGCCGCGCACTGGTTTCTGGTGCTGGAGCCGACGCTGCGCGCCGAGGCCGAGAGTCGGGCGGCCGTCCTGGCCCAATCGCAGGTCCAGGGTCTGGAACGTGTGCTCGGTGAGTACCAGGATCCGGAGCACTTGCAGCGTGAACTGGTGTCGGCGCTGGGATCGATCCTGCTCTTCAAAGACGGATCGACGCAGGAGCACTTCATCCAGCGCATCAGTCTGATGTTCGACTATGATCTGTTCCGTGTCCCGCCGGGCAGTCTGGATCTGGATCTTGGTACCACGGCCTGTGATCGCTGTTTCGTGTCGCGCATTCCGCTTTATCATCCCCAGGATCGCCTGCTCATCGGCGTGGCGACCTGTTATTCCAGCCCCCGTTTCCTGCGCGATCTGACCGGCGATCTGGGCCGCACCCTGCTGTGGGTGGCCGGATTGATCCTGCTGTCGATCGGCTATGCCTGGTTTCAGGCTCAGCGTTTCCTGCGTCGCTTGCGCGAGAGCGAGCACAACCTGCGTGCGGTCTTCGAGGCCGCGCCCTTCCCGATGCTGCTCCAGGCCGATGATGAGCCGTTCCCGCGCCGTGCCAACGCGGCGGCCAAGCGTTATCTGGATCTGCATGAAACGGTCGAGGGTTGCCTCGACAGCGAGGCCTGGCGCGCGCTAGCCGGCCTGACGCTCCCGACCCAGGCCGGCGAGACGCATGAGGTCAATTTCGATGGATTGACGCATGACCGGACACACTGGGCGTTGGCCTCTTCGGTGCCGCTGCGCTTTTCGGGGAGAACGAGCCGGCTCATCGGTCTGGCCGATGTCAGCGAGCTGAAAACGGTCCAGGAGGAATTGCGCACGGCTTCCTTCACCGATACGCTGACCGGACTCTACAATCGGCGCTATCTCTATCAGCGCCTCAATCATGAGATCGAACTGGCCGATCGCTACCATCACACACTCTCGGCCATCCTCTTTGATCTGGATTTCTTCAAGCGCATCAATGACACCTTCGGTCACAATGTGGGCGACGACGTGCTGGTCTGTGTCGGCGGCGTGCTCCAATCCTGTGTCCGCGAGGTCGACGTGGCCGGGCGCCATGGCGGCGAGGAATTTCTGGTGATCCTGCCGCATGCCGACCTGGCCGAAGCCACCGAGGTCGCCGAGCGCATCCGCGACGCGGTCGCCAGCATCGAGTGGTCGATGCCCGGTCTGGAACTGACGATCAGCGGCGGCGTGGCTCAGCATTGCGGCGAGAGCCTCGACGCCTTTGTCGATGTTGCCGATCGTCGGCTCTATATGGCCAAGGAGTCCGGGCGCAACCAGATTATTGCCATGCCACGGGGCGGCGCCTCCGAGGGCCGGGACGTCCCAACGGCTGAGCCGACGGCTTAGCCCTTCATCGACGAGAAGAACTCATCGTTGGTCTTGGTCGCCTTGAGCTTGTCGTGCAGGAATTCCATCGCGGCCAGCTCGTCCATCGGGTGCAGGATCTTGCGCAGAATCCACATCTTCTGCAGCTCAGCGGCGCCCATCAGCAGCTCCTCGCGCCGGGTGCCCGAGCGGTTGATGTTGATGGAGGGGAAAATGCGCCGCTCGGCGATCCGGCGGTCCATGTGGATCTCCATGTTGCCGGTGCCCTTGAACTCCTCGTAGATCACATCGTCCATGCGCGAGCCGGTGTCCACCAGCGCCGTGGCGAGGATGGTCAGCGAACCGCCTTCCTCGACATTGCGCGCCGCGCCGAAGAAGCGCTTGGGCCGTTGCAGGGCGTTGGCGTCGACACCGCCGGTGAGCACCTTGCCGGAGGAGGGTACGACCGTGTTATAGGCGCGCGCCAGGCGTGTGATCGAATCGAGCAGGATGACCACATCGCGCTTGTGCTCGACCAGACGCTTAGCCTTCTCGATCACCATCTCAGCGACCTGAACGTGACGGGTGGCCGGCTCGTCGAAGGTCGAGGAGATGACCTCGCCGCGCACCGAGCGCGCCATTTCGGTCACTTCCTCGGGACGCTCGTCGATGAGCAGCACGATCAGATAGCAGTCGGGATGATTGTGACCGATGGACTGGGCGATGTTCTGCAACATCATGGTCTTACCGGCCTTCGGCGGCGAGACGATGAGTCCGCGCTGACCCCGGCCGATAGGCGCGACCAGATCGATGGTGCGGGCGGTAATGTCCTCGGTGCTGCCGTTGCCGATCTCCAGCGTCAGACGCTTCTGGGCGAACAGCGGCGTGAAGTTCTCGAACAGGATCTTCGACTTGGCGTTTTCGGGACGGTCGAAGTTGATGTCGTTGACCTTGAGCAGCGCGAAATAGCGCTCGCCGTCCTTGGGCGGGCGGATCTTGCCCGAGATGGTGTCGCCGGTGCGCAGCGCAAAGCGCCGGATCTGGCTCGGCGAGACATAGATGTCATCCGGGCCGGCCAGATAGGAGGCATCGGCCGAGCGCAGAAAACCGAACCCGTCCGAGAGGATCTCGAGCACGCCATCGCCGCAGATATCCTCGCCCTTCTTGGCCTGGGCCTTGAGGATCGCGAAGATCAGATCCTGCTTGCGCGAGCGGCCGACACCTTCGATGTCCATGGATTGCGCCAGGGCGACCAGATTGGGCACCGGCATCTTCTTGAGTTCAGTTAGATTCATCACGGTTGTTCGTTGGGGCAGAGGTCGTGGCTGGCGGGCCGCGCCTCCCTGTGGAAGCGATGTCACTGGGGAGTGCGGCGGGTGGGCGGCGTGCCGGCCGGAGAGAAGGCGTCCGGATGGACGCCCAGGGTGGATTCGATTTCGGGTGAGTGTCCTCTGTGGCGCGGGGCCGCGCCAGGGTTCCGTTGAGTGCGAGGCTCAGAGATTGCTGTCGATGAAGGCCGTCAACTGGGACTTGGAGACAGCGCCGACCTTGGTGGCCTCGACCTCGCCGCCGCGGAAGAGCATCAGGGTCGGGATGCCGCGGATGCCGTAGCGAGGCGGGGTGTTGGGGTTTTCATCGATATTGAGCTTGGCGATCTTGACGCGCCCGGTATATTCACCGGCGATCTCGTCGAGCACGGGAGCAATCATCTTGCAGGGTCCGCACCAGTCAGCCCAGTAGTCGACCAGCACTGGATCGGGGGATTTCAGAACCTCTTCTTCGAAAGAGTCATCGGTCACATGGACGATGCTATCGCTCACTGAAGTCGTCTCCCATTAATATTTATTTGATTTTATGGATTGGTGAAGGGCGTGAAGGCTCGCCGGAGCGGCGTCGCGCGGATCGGGACGAGGAGCGGGCCGGCGAATTGGCGTTGATATCGGCCCTTGAGTAAGATGCTATTTGATCCAAAGCGAAGGTAATTTGCAAGCCTTGCCGTCCGCGAGGCTTCGAAACCGCTCAGCAGGCCAACCCGGACGTTCGTATAGCTTCATGACCGATACACATCTGACCTCGATCCGTTTCGACAGTTTCGCGCTCGATCCCCGGATCCTCGCCGGTCTCACCGACGCCGGCTTCACCCAGTGCACGCCTATCCAGGCCGAGACCCTGCCGATCGCTCTGGACGGCCAGGACGTCGCCGGACAGGCCCAGACCGGCACCGGCAAGACGGCGGCCTTTCTGCTGGCGCTCATGCAGCGTCTGCTGAACCCGACGCCTGACGCGCCTGAATCCGCCGAAGCCGTCGAGCAACGCCGTCATCCACGGGCGCTGGTGCTGGCCCCGACGCGCGAGCTGGCGGTGCAGATCCACAAGGATACCGTGTCGCTGGCCAAGCACACGGGTCTGCGCTCGACCGTGGTCTTCGGCGGCACCGGCTATCAGCAGCAGCGCGACGAGCTGGCCGCCGGTGTCGACATCCTGATCGGCACGCCTGGGCGGCTGATCGACTACTACAAGCAGCACGTCTTCAACCTCCGGAGTATCGAGGTGGTGGTGCTCGACGAGGCCGATCGCATGTTCGATCTCGGCTTCATCAAGGACATCCGCTATCTGTTCCGCCAGATGCCACCGGTCGAGCAGCGGCTCGGGATGCTGTTCTCGGCCACGCTCTCCTATCGGGTCACGGAACTGGCCTATGAGCACATGAACCATCCGCGTCTGGTCAAGATCGAGACCGAGCAGGTCACGGCCGATCGGGTGCGTCAGGTCTGCTACATGACCGCCAACGAGGAGAAGATCCCGCTGCTGCTCGGGCTCATCCGCGGCTGGCCGGACGGGCGCATCATCGTCTTCGTCAACACCAAGCGCGAGGCCGACCGCGTCTGGGGTTATCTCCAGGGCAACGGCATCGACACCGCCGTGCTCTCGGGCGACGTGCCCCAGCCCAAGCGGCTCAAGCTGTTGCGCGACTTCACCAACGGCGCCCTGCCGGTGCTGGTCGGCACCGATGTCGCCGCGCGCGGTCTGCATATCCCGAACGTGACCCATGTCGTCAACTACGACCTGCCGGAAGATCCCGAGGACTATGTGCACCGCATCGGGCGCACCGCGCGCGCCGGGGCGACAGGGGATGCGGTCAGCTTCGTCTGCGAGACCTATGCCTTCTGTCTGCTCGACATCGAGCAGTACATCGAGGCCAAGGTGCCGGTCGCGCCCGTTGATCCGGCCCTGCTTGCCGACATCGATCCGCGCAGTCGGATCCGTCCGGATCGCGCCGACCGCGAGGAACGGCGCGATGGACGTGGTGGACGCGAGCGCAGTGACGGACGCGGCAGCACGCGCGGGCGTGAGCGGCGTCCAGTACGCGAGCGTCCGGCCGAGACGCCGGTCAGCCCGATCGAACCGGCCATCACGGCTGAAGTCGTCGAGGTCGTCGAAATTATCGCGGCGCGCATCGAGACACCCGCCGCCCCGCTCGTCCAGCCCGAGGAGCCGGTGGCGCCTAATCGCCCGGACGCGACGGCATCGATCCGGCTCAAGACGCTCGACGAGAGCATTCTCGACCAGCTCGTCGACGAGTGGCCTCAGCGGATCGGGCCGGAGCTGGAGATCCCCGATATGCCGATCATCCGCCGCGTCCGCCGCGCGCGCGGTCAGCTCGAACCGGCGGCGCTGACCAGCCCGCTGCGGCTCAAGCCGACCAAACCGACCAAACCGACTAAACCGGCAGTGGTCGAGCCAGTCGCGGCACCGTCCAAAACGCCGCGGCCCGTTATCGACGCCGAGTCCGAGGCCGATGAGTCCGAAACCCGGCCCAAGCGTCGTCGTCGTCGACGCAAACCGGTCGGGGAGGACGGTTCAGGCAACGCCGGGGGCCACCCGTCCGAGACCCCGGAGGTCGTGGACTGAACCGTCTGCGCGGTCGCCTACGCCGGCGACCGCCCCAGAAGCAACAGGACGCAACACAGGGTGCATCCCCCGCGCCGGCGTTCTCTATTTTTCTGCGCCCGCGAGGTTCCCCAACAGCGCCGAGAAGTCGTGGATCGCGGGGAAGTCCGCCGTCGTGAGCGGTGGCCGCCTGGAGTCGGGCGCCACCACCGCCAGCAGCCAGCGGAAACCATGCGCGCGCGCGGCGCGCAGTACACTCGGGTTGTCGTCGATGAAGAGCGTGCGCTCGGGGTCGAATGGCTCGATGCGCTGGAAGGCGGGCCAGAAGTCGGGCGACTCCTTGGCGAGACCGAGATCGTGCGCGCAGACGATGCGCTCCAGATGACCGGCGAGCGCCGTGCGCTCGAGTTTGAGCGCGAGCGCTTTCTGGTGGGCGTTCGTGACCAGGACGCGCCGCTTGCCGAGCGCGGCCAGGAATTCCAGGAAATCCATCACATGCGGATGGACCGCGATCAGATGTTCGACCTCGCGTTTGAGCAGCACGATGTCCAGGCCCAGCTCGCGGCTCCAGTGGTCGACGCAGTACCATTCGAGCGTGCCCGCGATGTCGCGATAGCGAGCCAGCAGTTCGGCACGGGCGGCCTCGAACGACAGGCCACGTGCCTCGCTATAGCGACGCGGAACGTGTTCGAGCCAGAAATGGTTGTCGAAATGCAGATCGAGCAGGGTGCCGTCCATGTCGAGGAAGACAGTGTCGATCTGGGTCCAGTCGATGGGGTCATTGGTCGTGGTCATACGGCATCGGGCTCGAAAGGCGTCAAGTTGCCGCGGATTGTAGACAGGTTTTTGAGTATTCAGGACGCTTTTCGTGCCAATCCTTGACCCAGACATCGAACCGGCCGTCGCCGCCTTCATCGCCCGCTGGAGCAGCGGCGCCAGCCACGGCGGTAACGAGCGGGCCAATCTCCAGATGTTCATTCTGGAACTCTGCGCGCTGCTCGACCTGCCGTCGCCCGATCCCGCCGGGTCCGAGCATGGCGACAATGCCTATGTGTTCGAGCGCAAGCTGATCGAGCGTTTCGCCGATGGCGGTCAGACTACGCGCGCGGTGGACTGTTATCGGCGCGGGTGCTTCATCCTCGAAGGCAAGGACACCGGCAAACGGACGGGTAGCGGCGGCTGGGATACGGCCATCGTCAAGGCGCGTCAGCAGTCGGAGAACTACATCCGCTGTCTGCCGCCCGAGGAAGGGCGTCCGCCCTTCATCGTCATCGTCGATGTCGGGCGCGCGTTCACGCTCTATGCCGAGTTCAGCCGCTCGGGCGGGCACTATGTCGCCTTTCCCGACGCGCGCCGTCACACCATCCGGCTGGAGCAGTTGCGCGATCCCGAGATCCGCGCCCGTCTGCGCGCGCTCTGGCTCGATCCGCTCAGTCTCGATCCCAGCCGCCGCGCGGGACAGGTCACGCGCCAGATCGCCGATCGGCTGGCCGGGCTGGCCAAGTCGCTGGAGTCCGATGGGCAGGCCGCCGAGCGGGTCGCCGGGTTTCTGATGCGCTGTCTGCTGACCATGTTCGCCGAGGACGTGGGGCTGTTGCCTGAGCGCGGGTTCACCGAACTGCTCAAGCGGTTGCAGGCCAGGCCCGAGTCCTTCGCGCCGCAGTTGCTCAGTCTGTGGCAGACCATGAACAGCGGCGGGTTTGCGCCGGCGCTCGATGCGGCGCTGCCGCGTTTCAATGGCGGGCTGTTCGCCGAGCCGGAGGTGATCGCGCTGTCGGCGGCGCAGATCGGGCTGTTGATCCAGGCCGCCGAGGCCGACTGGCGCGAGGTCGAGCCGGCGATCTTCGGTACCCTGCTGGAGCGGGCGCTCGATCCGCGCGAGCGGCACAAGCTGGGGGCGCACTATACGCCGCGTGCCTATGTCGAGCGGCTGGTGTTGCCGACGGTGATCGAGCCGTTGCGCGCCGAGTGGGCGGAGGTGCAGGCGGCGGCGCTCAATTATCACGCGCGCGGCAAGACGGCGGAGGCGGTGGCGGAGATCCGCGCCTTTCATCATCAGTTGTGTTCGACGCGCATTCTGGATCCGGCGTGCGGGAGCGGGAATTTTCTCTATGTGACCCTGGAGCACATGAAGCGGCTCGAAGGCGAGGTGCTGGAGGTGCTGGGCGGTCTGGTCAAATCCGGGGCGTTCGAGCTGGCTGGGCTGACGGTCGATCCGCATCAGTTTCTGGGGCTGGAGGTCAATCCGCGTGCGGCGCGGATCGCGGAGCTGGTGCTGTGGATCGGCTATCTGCAATGGCATTTCCGCACCTATGGCAACGTCAATCCGCCGGAGCCGGTGTTGCGGGATTTCCACAATATCCGGCATCGGGATGCGTTGATCGATTATGCGGCGGTCGAGCCGGTTGCGGACGCGGATGGTCGGGCGGTGACGCGCTGGGATGGAGTGACGATGCGGGTCAGTCCGGTGACGGGCGAGGCGATTCCGGACGAGTCGGCGCGGGTGGCGCAGGTGCGGTATGTCGAGCCGCGTCGGGCGGAGTGGCCGGAGGCGGATTTCATTGTGGGGAATCCGCCGTTTATTGGGGCCGCGACCATGCGGCGTGCGCTTGGGGATGGCTATGTGGACGCAGTGCGTCAGACCTGGCCGGAGGTGCCGGAGTCGGCGGATTTCGTCATGTACTGGTGGCATATTGCGGCGGAGACTGTGCGGACGGGGCGGGTGAAGGGCTTTGGTTTCATCACGACCAATTCGATTCGGCAGACCTTCAATCGGCGGGTGATCCAGGCTCAGATGGCAGCCAAGCCGCCGCTGGCGCTGGCCTTTGCCATTCCCGATCATCCCTGGGTGGATGCGGCGGATGGGGCGCAGGTGCGGATTGCGATGACGGTGGGCGTGGCCGGGGAGCGCGAGGGGCGGTTGCTTCAGGTGCGCGAGGAACTTGGAAGCGATCAGGATGGCGTGCAGGTCGAGTTGCAGGAGCGGGTCGGGCGGATCTTTGCGGATTTGAAGATCGGCGTGAATGTCGCGGGAGCAACGCCATTACGCGCCAACGGTGACATCAGCAATCGCGGTTTCTGCCTATTCGGCGCTGGATTCATCATCACGCCGGAAGAAGCTGAGAGTTTCGGGCTGGGCCAGGTTTCAGGGCTGGAGCAGCATATCCGACACTATCGCAACGGGCGTGACCTGACCGACAAGCCGCGTGGCGTCATGGTCATCGACCTGTTCGGGCTGACCGCAGAAGAAGCGCGTGAACGGTATCCAGCGACCTATCAACGTGTGCTCGACCGCGTCAAGCCCGAGCGCGATCAGAACAAGCGCGAGGTGCGTCGTCGGAACTGGTGGCTGTTCGGCGAACCGAATCCGAAGCTACGCCAGCAACTCGCCGGATTGCCGCGCTTCATCGCTACCGTCGAAACGATGAAGCACCGGATCTTTCAGTTCCTCGATGCCACGATCCTGCCCGACAACAAATTGGTCAACATCGCCAGCGACGATGCCTTGATGCTCGGCATTCTGTCGAGCCGTCCGCATGTCGCTTGGTCGTTGGCGGCTGGAAGTCGGCTCGGTGTCGGTAACGATCCGGTCTACGTCAAAACCACCTGCTTTGAGACCTTCCCGTTTCCCGACGCCACACCCGAGCAAGCCGCCACCATCCGCGATCTGGCTGAACGGCTCGACGCCCACCGCAAACGCCAGCAGGCCGCCCATCCCGAACTGACCCTGACCGGGATGTACAACGTGCTCGAAAAACTCCGGACCCTGGGAGCGCGGGCCTCTGGCCCGCATGCGGGCGGGACGCCCGCGCTCCTCGCCAAGGAGCGCCTTATCCATGAACAGGGACTGGTCTCACTGCTCGCCGAACTCCACGACGACCTCGACCGCGCCGTCTTCGCCGCCTATGGCTGGGACGACCTGGCCGAACGGCTGATCGGTCGCCCCGGAGCCACCACCCCGCCTCCCGACAAACCCGAAGCCCAGACCGAGGCCGAAGAACACCTGCTGCAACGCCTCGTCGAACTCAACGCCGAACGCGCCGCCGAGGAAGCACGCGGCCAAATCCGCTGGCTCCGTCCCGACTATCAGAACCCCAACGCCGCTCCCACCCCCGAGCAAACAGCCGCGCCACTGGAGACGGAGACCGACCTCGCGCCCGACACCGAGACACCGCCCCGCACCGACGCCACCGCCCCCGCCAAGCTCAAAAAACGCCCCTGGCCGAAAGGAATGCGCGACCAGATCGCCGCCGTGCGCGAAACCCTGAACGACGAAGCCCTGACCCTGGACGCCCTGGTCGCCGGCTTCAAAGACCCGAAGAAGACCGCGCCCCTGATCGCCGACGCCCTCGCCGCCCTGGCCGAACTGGGCCTGGTCCAGCGCGAGGGAGAGCACTACCGGATGGCCGGGAGCCGGTCGGGCGGATAGGGCGAGCACGATGCGACACCCAAAGGGCGAGCGCCTGATCCAGGTGATCAACGTCAAGCGGCCAGAGGTGCGTGGTAAGCTTTCCTGTCATGCGATCAGAAGAATTAGCCGCACTGGCCGGAGACCTCAAGCCGGTCGATCTCGGGCCGATCCATAATCGTGCACGCGATGAAGTTGTGCGTCTTGGGAAAGCCACAGGTAAGGAGCATGGTGTGGCGGTGTTCGAGGACGGAACAACGCTATCCTTTGGCGGCGAGTATGAAAATCGGCTCGATGTCCCGGAGTTTGACGCACCGCAAGGTTCGGTGACCATCCATCATAATCACCCCAGCGGGGACAGTTTCAGCCGCGCGGATATCCGTCTGCTACTCGAACGCCGCGATATCGGACGGGTTGATGCTCACGGACACGCGGGAGGATGGGCCAGTTGTGAGCGTGTGGCTGGTCCAGCCTCAAAAATCGTCTCACTGACCCTGATTCAGGATGCCGCTTCGCGCGCCAATCGGCTGGTTGAACAGGCTGTCTCCAGGAAGCAGCTTGAGGCTGACGCGGCTGGGGCCGGGTTATGGCAAGTGGTGATGGCGTTCATTTTGGAAAGCGAGGGCGTGATCCGCTACGCTTTGAATAGCGAGTCCGTCAGAGAGATAGCGCGAAAGATTTTGAAATGAAGGAGTGTCGAATGATGACCTATGTTTATGAAGAACCCTCTAGTCTGCGCATAGCTGACTGGGAAGATTTTTGCGCCGCAATGCGCGAAGAAGTGGCTCAACATCCTGATCGTGATGACGCCATCGAGGCGCTTCGGTTCGCGGAGTTCATGCTCGATGGCATCAGGCAAGCTTGGGAGGCGCCGCAGTCCAATGCGGCTTAATGCCCGGAGTCCGTGTGATGCAGATCGTACAGCAAGGCGATTGGTTGAAAGCCGCCAGGATCACGGGTTTGAACGATCACTATCTTGGGTTGCGCTTTGGCGTCGAGCCGCTGAATGATCTACGCCCGGTTGCCGCTGTGGTTCAGGAAGCGGTGGCCTTGGCAAACGCGGACTTCGGCACCTGTTATCAGGTGTCCGAGATCCAGATCGATGAACGTGACAAGTACAGCCCACGAGCCTGTCGCCTGATGGCGTATCAGATGATTGAGTACGCTGTCGAGCAAGGGCTGGTCTTTCATGTGCAGGAGCCTCAGGCCACCTGATTCGATCCGCCACCCGCCCCGGTCGGGCGGATAGGCCGAGCGCAACGCGGCGCCCAAGGATGATCGCCTGATCGACATCTTCGATGGGCCGCCAGAGGTACATCGGATTGGGACGCTGGGTGCTGTGGTAAGCTCGCCGGTCATGCGATCCTAAGAATTAGGAGCCTTGGCCGTGATCTGTTGCCTGTTGATCTCGGGCCGATCCACAACCGTGCACGTGATGAAGTCATGCGCAAAGGGATCGCGACCGGCAAAGAACATGGCATGGCAGTATTGGCCGATGGGACCACGGTTTCTTTTGGCGGAGAGTTTCAGAACTCGCTGAAAGTGCCGGAATTTGATTCCTCGAATGCCCGGGTGATCCTGCACCACAACCACCCAACAGGGGATAGTCTGAGCCGCCCTGACCTCCGCCTACTGCTTGGGCGGCCTGATCTTGCGCGAGTCGATGCCCATGGACACCTTGGCGGCTGGTCGAGTGCCGAACGAAATGGCGATGCGTTGCCGGTACCTGTCGCCGAGATCCTTGTTCAGGACGCTTCTTCTCAAGCCAAGATGCTGACCATGCGCGCGGTGAGCCGTGGCCACGTCAGCCAGGAGTCGGCACAAGCCGGGCTATGGCAAGTCGTCATGGCGTTGCTATTGGAAAGACAAGGTGCGATCCGCTACGCTCTCAACAGCGAGTCGGTTTTAGCGATGGCGCGGAAGGTGATCGAATGAGCGATGAATACATGCGTTACATCTACGAAGAGCCGGGTAGTCTCCGCGTGTCTGACTGGGAGGCGTTTTGTCAAACGATGCGTGAAGAGGTCGAGCGTCACCCGGATCGACGTGATGCTGTGGAGGCACTTCAGTCGGCAGAAAAAACGCTCAAACAGATTCGGGGCCTGTGGGCCGAGACGGAGGCCAGGGCCGCCTGATGAAAGATTGAGCCATCGCGCGGCGTCATGATGGCCCCGCCCGACGCTACTTGGAGGTGTTCGCCGCACCTGCGCTCGGATGGCATGAAAACGCCCCGAACTCTTCAAAAAGCGCGTCTACAATCTCCGGGGACTTGACAGGCCGCTTGCGGCAAGTGGTGATGCACCAATATGGCCTGGACGATTGAGCTTTCGGCCCTGGCTCGAAAGAACCTCATTTCAGTGCTGATCGTGTTCAGCTCAGCGTTGCCGGCGTTTGATCGACCCGACGACCTGGAACCGCAGGGTGGCACGCTAGCTCAGCATGTCAGTGAGACGGCGGCGTATCCGGACTGGTTCCTGTCGGATCGGCTCGACATTCGCGCCGACCTCGAAGCCGCCATCGCCACCGGCAAGCGCGGACTCATGGTCTATTTCGGCCAGAACCACTGCGTCCATTGTGAACGATTCATGCGTGTGAACCTCGCCGACCCGGATATCCTCGCCTATCTCCGCCATCATTTCGATCTGGTACCCATCGACATCCAGGGCCGCGCCGAGGTCAGAACGCTCGACGGCGAACGACTCGACGAACACACCTGGGCGCGGCGCGAGCAGACCGATTTCACGCCCTCGCTCCTGTTCTATGACGCCGAGGGTCGGCTGGCGCTCAGGCTGCGCGGCTATTATCCGCCCTATCAATTCCGGGCCGCGCTCGAATACGTCGCCGACGGTCACTATCAGCGCGAGTCCTTCGACGACTATCTGGCGCGCGGCGACGAGCGTCTGGTCTTCGACAGCGAGGATCTCAACGATCAGCCGTTCTTCAGTCCGCCGCCCCATGTACTCGACCGACGTCTTCCGTCCGCACGGCCGCTGGCGGTTTTCTTCGAGCGCGGCGACTGTCACGCCTGCGACCTGCTTCACGGTCAGGTGCGGCGCGCGCCCGAGATCCAGCGAGGGTTCGAGGCACTCGATGCGGTCCAGCTCGACAGGCGCTCCGATACGCCCGTCATCACGCCAGACGGCCAGCGCACCACGGCGCGCGCCTGGGCCGATGAACTTGGACTCCAGCATGCGCCGGCGCTCCTGTTCTTCGATGAACGAGGCCGTGAGTTGCAGCGGCTCGATGCGGTCGTCGACTTCTATCGTCTGAGTGAGGTGCTCGACGATATCCACTCGCACTCCGATCGCACGCCGGGCGACAGCGACTCGCGGGCGTTGCGTCAACCTGAGGCGCCCTGAGGCCGGTGTCATATCCCGGTCGCCCCTTGCCGCAGAGAATCTGGTATTTTTGCGCAATGCAGCATTTCAGCAGCCGCGCCAGACGCGCGGCTGATCTTTTTTTCGTTAGAGTGACATCATGCAAAGCATCTATATCGCTGGCGCCGGTGCCGGTAGCGGCAAGTCGGTCGTCGTCCTGGGTTTTATGGAGATGTTGTCAGCGGTTGGCCGCAAGGTCGGTTTCTTCCGTCCCTTCGCGCCCAGGGGCGCTGAGCTGGACAATCTCACCGCCCTGATCTGCGCCCGTTACGAACTGCCCTTTCCACCCGAGATGCTCTACGGCTGCACCGTGGAGACGGCGCGTCAGTTCATCGGCAGCGGGCGCTATGACGAGCTGCTCAAGCTCATCATGAACAAGTTCAAGATGCTCGAAGAGCAGTGCGATCTGGTCGTCTGTGCCGGCACCGACTACAACGGTCTCATCCCCTCGCTGGAGTTCGGCTTCAACGTCGATCTGGCCAACAACTTCGGTTGCAGCCTGGTGGCCGTGGTCAAGGGCTTCGGGCGTACACCACAGGAAGCCTGGGATGCGCTGCACATCACACACGAGCTGATGCGCGAGCGCGGCGCGGATTTTCTGGCCAGCGTGCTCAATGGCGTGGCGCCGGACGATCTGGAGGCGGTGTGTAGCCGGGTCCAGCATCTGCTCACTGAGACCGAGACCATCTATGTGCTGCCCGAACAGCCGGCGCTCGGCATGCCGACCATGGGCGAGATCCGTCAGGCACTCGGCGCTGAATGTCTCTATGGCGAGGGCGATGCCCTGCATCAGGTCGTCACCAACTACAAGATCGCCGCCATGGAGATCCCGGATTTCCTGCGCTATGTCGAGGACGGCTGTCTCATCATCACGCCCGGTGACCGCTCGGATATCATCCTGGCAAGTCTGGCCGCTGATGTGTCTTCGGCCTTTCCGCGCGTGGCCGGGCTGCTGCTCACCGGCGGTCTGCAACCTGCTGAAAAGGTCCGCGATCTGATCGATGGTCTGCGCCGCACCAAGGTTGCCATCCTCCAGGTGCCGACCGATACCTTCACCACCGCCATGCACGTCAGCGGGATCGAATCGAGCCTGCTGCCGGGCGACGAGCGCAAGATCGCCGCCGCGCTCGGTGTCTTCGAGGCGCATGTCGATCTTGAGGAGCTGCGCGGGCGCGTGGCCGTGCATCACTCCGAGCGGGTCACGCCGCTGATGTTCGAGTACGAGCTGATCCGCCGCGCCAAATCCAGGCGCCAGCGCATCGTGCTGCCCGAGGGCGGCGACGAGCGCATCCTGCGCGCCGCCGAGATCCTGAGTCTGCGCAAGGTCGCCGAGCTGACGCTGCTTGGCAATCCCGAGCGCATCTACCGCCGCGCCGCTGAATTGGGTCTGGATCTCGACGACATCCGCATCATCGATCCGGTCGATTCGCCCGATCGCCTCCGCTATGCCCAGACCTACTACGAGCTGCGCAAGCACAAGGGCATCTCCGAGCAGATGGCGCACGACGTGCTGCAGGATGTCAGCTATTTCGGCACCCTCATGGTCTATCATGGCGACGCCGATGGCATGGTCTCGGGCGCGACCCACACCACTCAGCACACCATCCGGCCCTCGTTCGAGACGGTCAAGACCAAACCGGACGTCAAGCTGGTCTCCAGCGTGTTCTTCATGTGTCTGCCGGATCGGGTGCTGGTCTATGGCGACTGCGCGGTCAATCCTAACCCCGACTCCGAGGAACTGGCCGACATCGCGATCAGCTCGGCCTCAACGGCTTTGGCCTTCGGTATCGAGCCGCGCATCGCCATGCTGTCCTATTCGAGCGGCAGCTCGGGCAAGGGCGAGGACGTCGACCGGGTGCGCGAGGCGGTGCGTCTGGTGCGCGAGCGTCGGCCCGATCTCAAGGTCGAGGGACCGATTCAGTACGATGCCGCCGTCGACATCGAGGTCGGGCGCTCCAAGATGCCAGACAGTGAGGTCGCGGGTCATGCGACCGTGCTCATCTTCCCCGACCTCAATACTGGCAACAATACCTACAAGGCCGTGCAGCGCAGCGCCAACGCCGTGGCCATCGGCCCGGTGCTTCAGGGGCTGAACAAGCCGGTCAATGATCTCAGTCGTGGCTGTACCGTCACGGATATCGTCAATACTGTAGCGATCACCGCCATCCAGGCGCAGAGCGAATCCGTCGCAACCATGACGACCAACGAGGAAACGGCTTAATGAAGGTTCTGGTTCTCAACTCGGGTAGTTCCTCGATCAAATATCAACTCTTCCGCGTCGAGGACTGGCAGGCGCTGGCCTCGGGCCTGGTCGAGCGCATCGGTGAGCCGGAAGGCGAGGTCAAGCTCAACTGGCTCGACGCTGATGAGGCGTCGCATTCGAGCCAGGAGTCACTGCCGATTCCGAGTCACGCGCAGGGCATCGATTACATCATCCGTGCGCTGCGTGACAGCGGGGTGCTGGTCGAGGTCAGCGAGCTGGCGGCCATCGGGCATCGCGTGGTCCATGGCGGGGTGCGCTTCAAGCAGCCGGCGCCCATTGATGAGGCTGTGATCGAAGCTATCCGCGAGGTGGTTCCGCTCGCTCCGCTGCACAACCCCGGCCATCTGGCCGGCATCGAGGCGGCGCGCGCGAACTTTCCAGGCGTGCCTTCGGTGGCGGTCTTCGATACGGCGTTTCATCAGACCATGGCGCCGGCGGCCTATCGCTATGCCATTCCCGAGGCGCTCTATAGCGAGCATCGCATCCGCCGTTATGGTTTCCACGGCACCTCGCATCACTATGTCGCCAAGCGCGCCGCCGAACAGCTCGGCAAGCCGCTCGATCAGTGCAATCTGATTACCTTGCATCTGGGCAATGGTGCGAGCGCCACGGCGATCCGCGCCGGACAGTGCGTCGATACGTCCATGGGCCTGACGCCGCTCGAAGGGCTGGTCATGGGCACACGCAGTGGCGACATCGATCCGGCCGTCGTTATCTATCTGTGCAAGCATCTGGGGCTGGATGCCGACGGGCTGGACCGGCTGTTCAACCGTCAGAGCGGACTGCTGGGTGTGTGCGGTGTCAACGACATGCGCGAGATCGATCAACTGGCCGCCGCCGGTGATGAGCGCGCCGAGCTGGCCATCGCCATCACCACCCACAGGCTCAAGAAATATATCGGCGCCTATTACGCCGAGCTGGGTCAGGTCGATGCCATCGTCTTTACCGGCGGTATCGGCGAGAATGCTGCTGAGATCCGCCGTCGCGCCTGCGAGGGACTGGAGCGTCTGGGCATCCTGATTGACAGCGAACTCAATAATTCACGCGCCCTGCGCGGTGAGCGCTGCATCAGCGTGCCCGGGGGCGACGTCAGGATCCTGGTCATCCCGACCAATGAAGAACTGGAGATCGCCCAGCAGGCGCTGCGGACGGTCGCGGGCGATGCCTGAGATCGAAGCGCTGCCAGATCGCCACGGCTGTGCTGGGATCAGCCGCGCAAGTACGCGATAATCGCCCGGTGCAAATTTTCAGGAGACGATGATGTCCGAGCCAAGCCGCCCTCAGTCCGGTAGTCAATCCTTCTGGAAACTGATTGCCTTTGCCTTGATGTTGGCGCTGGTTGGCGTCTACATCCTCTATGACTGGTACGACGACCGACTCAACGCGCAGCTCGCTGAGAAGGACGGCCTCATCGTTCAACTGAGCAATCGCGTCAAGGAGACCGAGGCACGGCGTCTGGCGGCCGAGGAGGGCTGGAACGCCAGCCGCGCCGATATCAATGCGCTCAAGGAGCAGTTCAAGGACGAGAAGCAGGATCTGAACGACCAGATCCATATGCTCGAAGAGATCAAGGTCGGTCTGGGTCAGGACATGGAGGGCATCAAGGCCGCGCACGCGGCGGTGCTGGCCGACGAGCGTCAAAAAACGGCCCGAGCCATCGCCGAGCAGGAACGTCTCGCGGCGATACACGACGAGATCTGGGCGCAACTGGAAGCCGAGCGCGCCAAGGTGCAGGGGCTGAAGGCGGATCTGAGCCGGGTCAATGACACCATCGCCGAGGCCGCGACCAGTCATCAGCAGCGCATCGCCGAGCTGGAGCGCCATCTCAACGAGCGTGTATCCCTGGCGCGTACCACACCCGAAGACGCTGAACTGCTCAGGACCATCCAGGAACTGGGCCCCTTGGGCACGCCCGCTGGCCGTATCGCCGAGGCTCAGGCGCTCGCCGACGAACTCGCCACCACCAAGGCCGAGTTCGAGACGAACTATAAGGAACTGGAGGCCACGCGCGCGCGTCTGGCCGAGTCTCAGACTGAACTGCAGCAAGTGCGCATGGATCTTGAGTTGAGCCAGCATGATGCCGCTCAGGCTGGACAGGCGCGCGAAGCACTGGCCAGGGTCGCCGCGCTCGAAGCCGAGCTGAACGCCGAGCGCGAGGCGCGCGCGGCTCTGGAGCAGCAGCATGCAGAGACCGCCGCTGCACGCGATGCAGCACTGGCCGAACGCGATCAGCGCCTGGCCGAGATGCAGACAGCACTGGAGGCGGTCCGTACCGAGGCCAACGACGAGGCCCAAGCTGCCGAGCAGTTGACCGCTGCCGAGGCGCGTATCCAGGAGCTGGAATCCAGTCTGGAGACAGCGCGCTCCCAGGCCGAAGACTCACAAGCGGCGTTGAACGAAGCACTGGAGCAGGCGCGCACGCGTTTGGCTGAACTCCAGCAGGCGGCCGAGACAGCCATGCAGGACGACAGTCAGGCGCTGGTCGAGGCGCAAGCGCGGATCGAATCACTCGAAGCTGAGTTGCAGACCGTGCGTACCGAGGCTCAGAGCGATCCGGCGCTGGATACGGCGCTGAACGAAGCCCAGGCACAGATCACGTCGCTTGAAGCCGAACTGGAGCAGGCACGCGCTCAGAGCGCCGATCAGGCCTTGGCTGACGCTCAGCAGCAGATCGCCGCGCTCGAAACCGAGCTGGAGACGGCACGCCAGTCGGCGCCGTCAGCCGATCAGGGTGAGGCGGCGGATGAACTGGCCCGTTTGCGCGCTCTGCAAACCAGTTTCGCCCAGCTCAATGGCACCTTCACCGAGCACGGGTTGCTCCTGAATCTGGCTGAATCCGATCTGAGCTTTACCATCGGCCAGGCGACGCTACCGGCCGGCGAGCTGGAGAGTCTGGACCGCATCGCCGCACTCCTTAAGAGCCATCCCGAGCTGACTGCGCGCATCGAGGGGCATAGCGACAGTCTCGGCAGTGCAGCGCTGAACCAAAGCCTGTCACTCCAGCGTGCCGAGGCGGTTCGTCAGGCACTTGTCGAACGCGGCGTGGATGAAGGGCGTCTGACTGCCGAGGGGCTGGGACCGACGCGCCCGATCGCCGACAACACGACCGCCGAGGGGCGTGGCAAGAACCGCCGGGTCGAGGTCTATATTCTCGACCGCGACTGATGCCATCGGCGCGGATTCGAGCTAGTACCGCGCACTGTGAATTTTCGGGATAATCGCTCATCATTCTCCCACAGCCTGATTGTGAGTCGCTTCCCATGGCCCGTCCTGCCCCGTTGATTGAGCTACCCCCTGAACCACGCACCGTCCTGGAAGGTTTGGCGCGAAGCCGTGAAACCGCCCACAGCCTGGTGCAGCGGGCGCAGATCGTGCTGCGCGCTGCCGACGGTGAGCGT